>JAPKYO010000052.1 GCA_026394265.1 Candidatus Bathyarchaeota archaeon | reverse complement strand
GTGGGATAGGCGGTTGCTATGGCGACGAATATCTCGTCGTCGCTGCGCAGGTCCTCGGCGACCTCCTTGAGGCTCGGGGTGTTGCCGCCGTGGCCGTTTATTACGAGAAACTTGCGTGGGCCGTGGCTCGACGTGCTGAGGATCACCGCTTTGACGTAGTCGCGGAAGACCTTGGGAGGTGCCCAGAGGGTTCCGGGGAACTGCCTGTGGTGGCTGCTGATGCCTACGGGGATGACGGGTAGAACTAGGAGCTTGACCCTGTCTCCAATGATGTTCGCTACGGCGTCCGCCGTGTAGTGATCCGTCCCGAGCGGGCAGTGCGGACCATGCTGCTCAGTGCTCCCCACGGGCAGGATGACCGTGTCAACATCCTTCAATATCTTCTGGGCTTCCACCCAGGATACCTCGGCGAGCTTCATGGATCCAAGTGTGGGTGATTTAGGGTTAAATGTTGTTCGCGGTGACCTGCATACCTTTTCAATTCGGGGCGCAAATTACAATCATTGTCCTCCGCTGAATCGGGGCTCGTCGTCGTCTTCGAGGGGAAGCGCACCCGGGTCCGGGTGTTCCGCCGCTTCTTCTACCCCGTGCAGGCGAAGGATGAGAACGTGGATGTGGTCGTCTACTCCGACACGGGGCAGGAGCGGGAGGTGACGTACAAGAGGGCGGACGAGTACGAACTCGACAGCCCGCTGCGACTCATAGCCATGATACGCCTCGCCCGCGCCATGAAGGTCCTGCAGACCGGCCCCCCCGAGAACGGCGTACAGAGCCTCAAATTCACGATCTGTAGAAGCACAGAGTTGATCGGCCCAGACGTTGAGAAGGACGAGTGGATGCCATTCGACCCCACGCGGATGAAGCCCCTCGACGAGCGCGTGAAGGACGCCAAGAAGAGGGCGCGGTGGAAGCAGAGGCTCAAGCAGCGTTGAGCGCGGCGGCGAGGTCCGCTATGAAGGCGTCGAGCTTGTCCCTTGGCACCTTGGCTCCGCTCGCGCGGGCGTGCCCCCCTCCGAAGCCCCCGTACTTCTTCGACAACCTTGAGGCGAGGTCGCCGAGGTGCTCGGGCAGCCTCCTCTCGCCGCGTAGGCTGATGTTGACCATCTCCCCCTGATCCTTCCAGCACATCCCGACGGAGACGAGTAGCGCGTCCATCACCACGTTTGCGACCTCCCCCGTGGATGAGTCGTCGCCGCACTCCATGACGCCGAGCCTCCCCATGCGCTTCGCCCTGACCAGAACCGTCTCCTTGATCCTGACTATCTTCTCGAGCTGGGCCACGGATGCCTCGACGACGCCCTTGATCCTGTGGGGGTAAGCGTAGTTGCTCAACTCGATCAGCAGCCTCCTCTTGAAGGTCTCAGACTGGTCGCATCCGAGGGCGGCGCTAAGCATCAGCGCCTCGTTCTGAACGAACTTCCTGTCCATGCCGTCCATTAGGCGGCTGGCTACTGGGCCGTCCTCGAACATGTCCGAGACTGCGGCGTAGGCGGCGATGCGGGCGGCGTCGACCTCCAGCCTGTCCTTGAAGTGGTCGTAGACGAGGGCGGAGGCGCAGTCGCGTGTGTCGTGCACTATCTCGACTCCGAGCCCCCTCAGGGCGTCCCCGAGGCTCTTCTCCATCGGGTGGTGGTCTATGATGGTGACCGCTGCGTGCCCCCTGATGCTCACGATGAGGGGAAGGAGCGCCTCCCTCAGGTTCAAATCGGTGATGAATAAATGGTCCACATCGTCCCCTATGCCTTTGAGCGCCTCCTCGAGGTCGTCGTAGTTTGCAGGGATGACCTTCGCGTCGAATAATCGGATGAGCAGTGCGCCGGATGTTAGGCCGTCCACGTCGTCGCCGTGGGTTATGCTGGCGGTCGGCAAGGGGTACTTCAAAACATGGCGACGGATCTACGTGATAAATACTACCCCTCTAGGCGAGTTTCCTGCCCTGTGGGGTCGAGGCCGAGGCCTCGTCGAAGTAGGCGTGGATGAGCTTCGCCGCCCCGGTCAGGGCGTTTAAGGCGTTGACCATGTGTAGGTCTGAGGCGGGTATGTGCTTGGCGAGGAGCGCAACCGCGTACGGGCGCCTCGGCTGGTAGACGATGCCCGCGTCGAGCGTCGCGCCACCTACCCACCCCGACTTATCAGCCACATCCACCGCGTCGGGCACAGCGTTCCTGATGACCCCCTGCACCATCCCCTCCTTCGGCCTCTTCAGCATCTTCAGGGTCTCGCCGCAGACGAACGGGCTTAGGACGCCCGGGGTATGTAGCTCCTCGAACATGGCGACCATCTCTCGGGGCGTCGTGAAGCTGTCCTTCCCCGCCTTGAATGCCTCGAGGTCCATCATCTTCCTCGCGAGACGCGTCTCCCTCAGCCCCATCCCGGCGCAGACCTCGTTGACCTTCTCCATGCCGAGGAGGTCGATGAAGTAGTTGGTGGAGCTGTTGTCGCTGACGTTGATCATCAGGGTGGCGTAGTCGATGAGGGGCATCGTCACCGAGCCGGGGGTGAGCGTCTTTATGACGCCGCTCCCACCCGCCCTGTGCGCCTCGACGTACTTCACCGGCGTGGACGGGTCAAGGGTCTTCGCCTCGACGCGCCTATAGAACTCGACGAGTATCGGCACCTTGATGGTGCTCGCCACGGGGAAGACCTCGTCTCCGTTGATCAGTATAGCTTCGCCCGTGGTCAGGTCCTTGACGGCGACGCCCATGACGCCCTCGTAGCGCGCCGAGGCCTCCTCCAGCCTGACGCGTAGCTTTCCGAAGAGCAGAGACATGTGGGAGAAGAGCGGCGCAGGGGATTTAACACTAGTAGCCCCTGCGCGGGTCGCAGACGTTCAGCAGCTGCTCCTCCGCCACGTACCTGCGCAGGTTCTCGCAGAACTGGGCGACGAGTCTATCCCCTATCTTGGGGCTGGAGTGGCTGTCGTGGGGTACGAGGAAGACGTTACCGAGCCCCCAGAGAGGATTATCCGTCGGTAGCGGCTCAACGGCGAAGCAGTCGAGGTACGCCCCCGCTATCCACCCCTCCCGCAGCGCCCTGATCATCGCCGACTCGTCGGCGACCATCCCCCGGCCCACGTTTATGAAGTAACAAGTCCCCTTCATCGCCTTGAACTCCTCCTCGCCGAGGAGCCCCTCAGTCTCCGGGGTATGTGGCGCGACGACAACGACGTAGTCCGCCCCGGGGAGGTGCTTCTTCAGTTCGCTCGCCGGGAAGACGTGGTCGACGTTCTCCACCGGCCCGGGCCTCCTCTTCGTGCCGATGACGCGCATGTCGAACGCCTTGCAGAGCCTCGCTATCCTCTTACCGAGGTTGCCGAGGCCGATAAGTAGGACCGTCGCACCCTCGAGGTCGTTGCAGTAAACTTGCCTCCAGAGACGTTTTTCCTGATCCACTCTCCTCTGCCCGAATCTCTTGGCGTGTTCAAGCATCGCCGCGAGGACGCTCTCCGCGATCGGGACCGTGTGTATCCCGGGGCTGTTCGTCAGGGTGACTCGCCCGTCGAGTATCTCGGGTGTGATGTTGTCGCTGAAGCCCGTGCTGCAGAGCTGCACCCACCTGAGGCCGGGCGTGAAAAACTTCTCATAGTCCGCCCTGTCCAGCTCCCCAGCGTAGTGGGTCATGTTGCCCCCCTCGGCGAGGACGACCTCTACGCCCTCCACGCTGGCCATGCCGTGGACGACCGTCTCGGGCAGCTCGACAAGTTCCAACTCGGGGGAGACTGCGAGTATCTGCTCCCGGTGCCTGTCAAGCAGCCAGTTACCGTCGGGGCGGGGGAACTGGTATCCCCTCGGGATGCCGCTAACTGCGACGCGAATCAAAGCACCGAGAATAGACCCGCGGGGGGATAAAACACTAGTTGGGCGGGGGAACCTGCTTGGCCTCGGCGCGCGCCTCACGGAACTTCGCTATAGACTGCAGTACACTGACCGCTACGACACCGAGGGTGAGGTAGATGAAGACACGCAGATCGAGCACTATCTCCGTCGTCACCTTCCCCTGCTTGAGGCTGAAGCTGCTATAGCCGAAGCTCCCGATGTTACCCACGCCGACGACGAGCAGGGCGAATGCGAGGGAGACTATATTCGAGGAGACGTCGAGTATGAGGTAGGCGATTGATGTCCTCTCCACGATGGCCTTGGCGAGGGCTATGGCGGAGATGACGAGGCCGAGCATCGCCGTCTCGATCGCCAGCCCCTGCACGTCGAGCCCCGTGGCGGAGAATTGATCGAGAGTCTGCGCAGGGAGGAGCCTGATCGCCGCGAGCGGGAGGGCGACGAGCACTAGGAAGGTAAGCAGCGCACCCGCAACCTCGCTCCACCTCACCTTCATATCAGCCACCCCCCTCCGACTTCGCATTATAGTCAAGTTTCACGAGGTCGTTCAGAGTCCTGATGCTCGTGTAGATGTCGAGGGTGCCCTTTGCGTTCGCATACTCTTGGAGCTTCTCGACGGGCACCTTGATCGTGAGACTGATGGCCTCCTGTGTGCCGGGTGGGAGGTTGACTGTGGTCGTGTTCTTCACCGAGTAGGAGCCGTCCGTGAGGGTCACGCCGAAGCCCACGTTTACGTTCGCTGCGATGAGCCCGCTGTTCCGGGGCGTGAACGTGAATGTGAGGGTCGCGATCTGTGTCTGCTGGTCGATTGAGACGGGTATCTCCCCGCCGCCCGGCGTCACCGTCCCCAGGAGCGAGAATATGGTCTGCCCGCAGACGAGGAACAGCGCCACGCTCGCGACTTCGAGCACAATAAGCGCCACACCGAGCAACTTGGACGTCTTCAAGAAACTGCCCTCACCTAGAGGGAGGGTGGATGCGTAGAAAAGAGTTGGGCTACTTCCTGTAGACCTCGACGGTGTGCTTGAGGTCGCTCTTATCGAGGGCCCTTATGGTGGCCGCGATGAGCTTCCCCGCGTTCGTCAGGTCGCTGAGGCTCACCACCTCGTTTGGGCTGTGCATGTAGCGGTTGGGGAGGCTGACGAGGCCCGTGATGGTGCCGCCGCGTGTGACCTGTATGGCCCATGCATCCGTGCCAGACTGGCTGGGGACGCTCTCCCTCTGGTAGGGTATCTTCCCCTTCTTCGCCTCCTTCTCCATCATCTCCCAGAGGGCGCGCGTGAAGTTGGCGCCGATGGCGACCGCGGGCCCCTTGCCCAACTGGATGTCGTTGACCCTGTTAGCGTCGACGCCCGGCGCGACCGCGTGCGTCACGTCGGCCGCTATCGCGGCCCAGGGCTGGATGTTGTATGCGGAGACACTCGCCCCGCGGAACCCTATCTCCTCCTGCGTCGTGGCGACGGCGTAGACCTTGACCTTCTTCGGCGGGTCCTTTGCGAGTATGTCGAGCGCCTCGATGAAGGAGGCGACGGCGCAGACATCGTCAAAAGCGGGACCGATGACTAGGTCCGAACCCTCGTTGCCTAGGTAGGCAACATCCGCGTCAGGCGTTACGGGGCAGCCAATCTTTACACCCATCTTCCCCGCGGCCTCCGCCGACGCTGCGCCGAAGTCGATCCTCATATCCTTCAGCGGGATCGCCTTCTCCCTCTCGCTCGCGTCCGTGAGGTGGGCCGCCTTCGTACCGATCGTACCCAGGACGTAGTCCTTGGGGCCGTCCCCTACCCAGACCCTGACCCTCACCCCATAGGCGACGCGTGGGTCCCAGCCGCCAACCTGGTCGAAGCTGGCGTACCCCTTCTCGTCGACGTGCTTGACGAGGAAGCCAATCTGGTCATAGTGGCCCGAGAGCATCACAGCCCTCTCCCCCGAGCCGAGGGTCCCCGCGACGTTCCCGATGACATCGACCGTGACCGTGTCGCAGTACTTGCTGTAGTACTCGATTATCCTCTTTCTCCTTGGTTCCTCGAAGCCCGTGACCGCCGGGGCGTCCATGAGGTCCTTCAGGACCCTGTACATGTCAACTGGCATCCATGTTCACGGCTATGTGTGGGTGTTGGGGGGCGTTTAAGGTTTGGCGGGGGTCAACCGTTTTAAGGGGTGGGGCGGTGAGACACATAATGGCACCCATGGAGCCGAGGAGAGCCCTCGTCCGAGACATCGGCGACAGCTACAAGAGCTGCCTGTCCACCCACCCCCTCCACTCGACCCTCGACCTCAAGCTGGCGAGGGAGCAGCACGTCGCCTACTGCAAGGCGCTGGCTGAACTCGGGCTTGAGATCATCAGGGTCCCGAGGGACGATGAGCGCCCCGACTCCGTCTTCGTCGAGGATAACGCGGTTGTCTTCGGTGGGAAAGCGTTGATCTGCAGGATGGCAAAGATGAGCCGCCGCGGCGAGGAGACAGGCGTCGAGGCGGTCCTCAAGCAGTACCTAAAGGTGAAGAGGGCAACGAGCCCCGCCACCGTCGAGGGCGGAGACGTCGTCCACCTCCCCGACAGGCTCATCAGCGGAATAAGCCAGCGCACGAACCCCGAGGGCATCGCCCAGATGCAGGAGTGGCTCGAGGTCCCCGTATCCACCGTCTTCGACCCCGGCATAATGCACCTCAAGAGCTACGTCACCTACCTCGGAAAAGACACCATGATAGCGACGGAGAGGTACGCCACCCACCCGGCCCTCGAGGGATTCCAGATCATAATCCCCCCGAGCAGGGACGAGTACGCCGCGGACACCCTCGCCGTCGGGGACACGGTCCTCATGTCTGAGGGTTACCCCGAGGCCCACATCATGGTCGAGGAGGCGGGCTTCGACGTCGTCACCCTGAACGTCTCCGAGGTACAGAAGTGCGACGGCGCACTGACCTGCATGTCCGTACTCTTCTAGCCCCCAACGGCATTCTAGACAAAACTCTTTTCACTGTGGGGCAGAAGATGTTTCACCGCCGAAGGCGACCCGGCGGAAGGAGACACATATGGTGACTGTGATGATAGAGTCAATACTCGTCACGCTCTACTTCACGTTCACGCTCCTCCTCATCCCCTACGGCTACAACTGCTTCTACATGGTCTGGTTCTCCCACAAGTATAGGGCGCCACCCTTCGAGGGCGTGAAGAACCACGCCACCGTGACCGTTCAGCTCCCCATCTACAACGAGAAGAACGTCGTCGAGAGGCTCATCGAATCCGTCTGCGCGATGGATTGGCCACGGGACAAGCTGGAGATACTGGTCCTCGACGACAGCACCGACGAGACGCGTGGGATGGTCGACGCCGAGATCGAGGCGCAGAGGCAGCGAGGAGTAAACATCGGTGTGATCCGGCGGGATAACCGGGTGGGCTACAAGGCGGGGGCCCTCCAGAACGCCCTCCAGCATACACATGGAAAATACATAGCCATAATCGACGCCGACTTCGTACCCCCGCGCGACTTCCTCGAACGAATCGTCTCCGCAATAGAGGGCGACCCGAAGATAGGCTTCGTCCAAGCCCGATGGGACCACATCAACCGCGGCTACAGCAAATACACGGAGGCGTTCGGCCTAGCCATCGACGGCTACCATATAATAGAGCAGTCGGCGAGGAGCGCCTCGGGGCTTCTCCTCAACTTCAACGGCTCGGCGGGGCTTCTAAGAGTTGACGCCATACGGGACGTGGGCGGCTGGAGCTGGGATACCCTGAGCGAGGACATGGACCTCAGCTACCAGATGCAGATCAAGGGGTGGAAGTCCCTCTACCTGCGCGACCTCACGGTCAAGGGCGAGATCCCGCCGAATATGTCCGCCTTCAGGACGCAGCAGGGGCGCTGGGCGCGTGGGAGTGTGCAGTGCGCTAAGAAGCTGCTCGGCTCCGTCTGGAGGAGCCCGAAGACGCTGCTCCAGAAGGTCGAGGCCACCCTCCACCTCACGTACTACATGGTGAGCCTCTGGATGTTCCTCAGCCTCATCGTCACGGTCCCCCTCCTCGCAATCAACAAGTTCCCGTACGTCACCTCCCCCATATTCGTCGGCCTGCTCAGCGTCTGCACGGTGAGCAGCTTCCTCCTCTACTACTCCGCCATACGCGGGCAGGGGATGAGCTTGACCAAGAAGATACCCTACATAGGGTTACTCGCCCTCATCGGGTACGGCATCTCAGCCAAGGTCTCGGTGGAGATGTTCAAGGGCCTCATATGGAAAGGCGGTAGCTACCAGAGAGTCCCCAAGTTCAACATCGTCAAGCGGGGGGACAAGCTGGATCAATCCTACTCGACGCTCAGGGAGCTGCCGTGGCTGGAGATGGCGATGCTCGTCTACACCTCCTTCGGCATAATGTTCGCCTTCATGAACGACAGCTGGGGGATAATGATCTACCTCTTCCTCTACTTCGCCGGCTACTTCACGGTCGCCTACAGCATCTCGCCCCTCTAGCCCTTTTTGGAAAAGATAATATACCCCGAGCCGTATAGCTTCAGAGCCCGTTAGAAAGGTGGATCGACATGGCTCTACGTGACCCGTTTAAGACAGAACTCAGCCGCGAGGCAAACCTAGTAAAGACCGTCTGCAGGCAGTGCGGCGCCACCAACTCCAAGGCAGCGGTAAAGTGCCGCAAGTGCCACAGCAAGAACCTCCGCCCGAAGAGGACGAAGAGCAGAGGCCGCTAAACAGCGTAGCCTCCCAAAACCCTTTAACCGTATTCTAGAAATAGTTAAAAAAATGGGTCAGTCGATTACGACCTTGACCCGTTCCTTAAGCTCCGCCTCCGCCTTGTTGATGGGGTGGGCCCTCGCCTGCTCCAACAGCTTGTTGAAGACGGGGTAGCCGAGTATCTGCTCAAGCTGCCACTCCTTCGCGAAGGTGCCGAGTTTAATCTCCATCACCAGCTCCCTGATGAGCTCCTTCGCCTCCTCGGGCATGACCCTGTCCGCGTAGAGTAGCTGACCGAACTGGCTCGTCCTGCTGTGGAAGGGCAGCTGGGTGACTAAGCCGTCCTTGGCTAGGCTGCTGCAGACCTCCCCTAGCTCGCCGCTCATGTAAGTCTCCATGAGCACGGCGTCCTTGTCGTAGCCCATCTCGGTGAGTACCTCGTAGCCGAGGACTAGGACCCTGCTTATCATTGGGGCGATCCAGTGCTCGCTGAAGTGGTCGAGCTCGGTCTCGTCGCCGACGTTGACCTCCATGGCTCCGACGCGTGTGGCGCCGATGCCCTTTGCGAGGGCTAGGACCCTCTTCATCGCCTTCCCCGTGGCGTCCTGGTGGGCGCAGAAGAAGACGGGGGCGCCTGTACCCTTCTCGTAGAGTTCCCTGACGAACTTGCCCACCATGCGGGGGGCGAGGAGGAGGACGTCGATGTCTGCCTGAGGCTTGAGGAAGCCGTAGTGGAGGTTGTAGCCGTGTGCGAAGACGAGCGCCTTGCCCTTCTTCATCGCGGGTTTTATCTCCGCGTCGTAGACCTTGGGCTGCACCTCGTCTGGGAGGAGGAGGAAGATGATGGTCGCCTTCTCGGTCGCCTCCTTGATGCTGTAGGCCTCGAATCCGTCAGCCTTGGCGCGCTCGAGGCTGGCGTCGCTGATGTTCCCTACGATCACCTTGAGGCCGCTGTCCCTCATGTTGAGGGCCTGGCTCCGCCCCTGGTTGCCGTAGCCGATTATGGCGATCGTCTCGCCCTTGAGGACTTTGAGGTCCGCGTCCTTATCGTGATAGATGTTCGTCATGCCGATTGCACCGGTGAGGATTACCGGTCTGAGCCTAAAAAATGTGGGGGTAAAGTTTTCAACACAATCTAAGTTAGAGCTAATAATATCTCCGATAACCCAAACCCATCTCCGACCAACTCACTCAAGCGAGCAATGAACCTGACTACTGGAGCACCATCCACCACATCGTGGTCAAAAGCAAATGAAAGACTCAGATATTCCCGAATTTCGATCCGATCATTCACTACACCCGCCTTCTTCGCGATCCCGCCGAGGGCGAAGAGGAGGGGTTGAGGACTAACCGGAACTGCCCAACCACCAAAGTTACCCATCATCCCAATAGCGGTTATCTCGACGGTTCCAACGTTCCTCTTCATCGAGAAGGGATCCGCCATTATATGTCGACCCATGGCAAGCCTAAGATATTTCGGAATCAAAGGATAGAACCGAGCATACCAAGGATTCTCACCCAAAACCATGTCACCTGTGTCTGCTTCAAGAGCTTGGGCCGCACGAATTTCACGATGAATCTGCTGCACCGATTTTTCATTTGCCTTTCTCAATACGTAGGGCCGGGACATCATTTCTCCGTCTAATGATTTTTCAATCATGATCAGAATATCCACGTCGTTGAAGAGGACCATCGCATCGCCTCCTCGCCTCAGCGCGTGCATCTGTTTATGTTCGCTTACGGCTTGGCCGATGCATTTCGCGATCCATCCCGTGAAGGACAGACCTTCACCTGACTTGGCTTTGATCTTGCGTAAGTATTCACGCGCATTGGTGACGTCCAGCTCGATGAAACATGGAACATGATGTTTTAAACGTCCCAATTCAACCACATCTATAACCAAGTAACGACTCTTCGGGAATTCTATTTGCTTATATGTACCGACTAGGTCCATCGGCTCCGTCTTGTTAGACCCCAAAATATGTCATCATAAAGATTCGATAACAAATATAAAAAACACCTTCAATATACAAACGTCGCACGAGTAATATTGTATATAGAATGTTTACTATTAAGTGAGAAAGGGGTAAATATTATTTATGCGCGCGTATGGAATTAAGTGAAAGAGGTCCTAGACTTATTATTCGAACTCTCCTGTGAAGATCGGCTTCGATTATTGTTAGAACTTCGAGAAAAGCCTTTGAAGTTTACACGAGCGCATAAAATGTAACTATGTGATGCTAATTTGATAGGTTTTGATCTGAGTAAGGAAGAAACAGCGAACAGGTTGACGAACCGAATAGGCTTCTGGTCAGCTTTCGCCGCAACACTCGTAGAGGTAGGATCATCGATAGCAATGATCGCCACTCTCGCCTCCGGAGTAGCTGATTATTCACCAATCTCTCAGGTTCAATATGCACTCTGGTTCTTAATTGCCCCTGTGCTAGTTGTCATGATGCTGTGTATTCACGATTCTACACCGGCCCCTAGGAGAATCCTATCAAGCATAGGCGTGGCCTTCATCCTCGTTTACACAGTCCTAGCTTCATTTGGCTATTTTACACAACTAACAGTCATGAGGTTCTCGCTAATATATGGACAGATCCAGGGCCTCGCTCTGTTCAATAACGCAAACCTACATTCTATGGTCTGGGAACTGGAGGCTCTCAACTACTGTTTTCAGGGCCTAGCGTTTTTGTTTGTCGCCCCCTTATTCAGAGGAGACCAGCTTGGAAAGGCAATAAGTGTTAGTTTGAAAATTAATGCTGTAAACGGGTTATTTGCGATGGTAGCATTTGCCTTTGATCTTAGTTGGACACTACTCGTTGGTACTCTAGTGATTTGGGTAATTTTCCTTCCTTTGACAACCGGATTAATAGCCATATATTTCAAAAGAGAAATGAAACGTGACATATCCCCACAAGATAGAGAAGAAAAACAAGATCCGGATTTATTGAGGGCACGAACGAGTTTTCAGGAGGAGCCGTAATGAGGAGATTAAAAATGTGGCAGATGATTCTAGCAGTTTTAGGTATTATCCTATTGATAGGAGTAACTATCATTGGCCTCGGCAGTTTAAAATTCCGAAACGATTTCAATGCAATTGCTCTAGAAGCCATCTCTCACAATACTCCTGACAAAAAAATTGTCACTGAGGCAGATCTGGTAGACCTGCCCGAGCCTGTTCAACGTTATCTCCGGTACACGGGGGTCATTGGTAAAGAAACAATCAATACCGTAAGACTCAAGCAAACCGGCGTTTTACGGCAAACTCCCGAAGATACTTGGAAAAATATTGAAGCCATTGAATATTTTTCGGTAAATCCACCAGAATTCGTCTGGATGGGGCAAATGGCGGTCGGTCCCCTAAATATCATCTCTGCTAGAGATTCATACCTAGATGAACATGGTCACATGCGCATACAGATGCTTGGTATTCATACCATTGGCGACGTTCAAGGTGAAGAAATGGATTATAGTTCGCTAGTCCGTTATCTTAATGAGATGATGTGGTTTCCAACAGCATTTTTAAATGACAACATAAGTTGGGAAGCAGTTGATGGTAATTCAGCCAAAGTAACTATTACGGAGGGCAATACAAGTGCTTCAGCGGTATTGTATTTCGATGAAAAAGGAGCCCTAACAAATTTTGTCGGTGAGAGATACCGTGAAGTAAACGGGGTATTCGTTAAGGATACCTGGGAGACGCCTATGACCGGTTATGGGGAATTTAATGGTCTTAAGTTGCCTGTAAAAGGTGTGGCTGTTTGGAAGATGAGTAGCGGAGACTTCTCCTATTTTGAGATGGAGATTACCTCTCTGGAATACAATGTTACCGAAATCTACAAATGAATGATGGGAACGCGCGCGCATGAGAAAGACTCGTTGAGGGAGAAAAACTGTGAAGGATACGCACTCCTTTTCCGTCATCAGTATTCGAGAGAGATTATTTCTTCTAGTCCCATCGTTTATCACTTTAACGCGTATATTCATCACTTATGTCCTTTGCATCCAGCTCATCACCGGTGGATGGGGCTTCCCCTTGTTTTCTCTCGCATGCTTGACTGACATCTTCGATGGCTGGGTGGCACGACGATTCCACTCGGAGAGCAATTTCGGCGCTCTATTTGACGCGTACGCTGACTTTATACTAGTAGTGACGACGTCTGGTTTCCTCATCTGGAGGAACTTGATGTCGATTTGGTTCTTGGGACTGATTGTTCTTGCTTTCATACGCTATATTTTAATGAGACCAGGGGCAGGGTACGATCCGTTGGGTAAGTATATTGGAACCGTCCTCTTCATTTCCCTGGGTTTAATTTTGGCAAGCCCTGTTCCATTTCTTACAACTTGGTCGACTACTATAGCTTCATGCTACATAGTTGTCTCGATGAGCTTTAGCACATTAAAGATGAAAAAAGCCAAGGATTAATTTAAGACAAACCTAGCGCACGCATCGGTTTTTGTATGGCTCCATCGTCTCACCTATACTCCGCCCATTCTGTATCCAGTGTAACTCATAGCACACGTACCGCGTATGTATTACTGTTTGTAAGCCAGTCATTTCTTAGTAGTGATAAGAGGACCATATCTCTAGGTATAGAGTTCAACCTCTCATACTCCCTGAGCACCCCCTCCACCTGAAAACCATGCTTCTCCAGAAGCCGGAGTGAAGCCTCGTTTTCCTTATTCACCATTGCTTCGACCCTGTTTAGCGACATCACTTCGAACCCACAACGAAGAACCGCTACCATGGCCTCACTCATTATCCCCCTCCCCCAGTGCCTCCTAGAAAGCTTGTAGCTCACTTCCGCTCGCTGATGCTCCTTAACGTGATTGAGGTAGCCTATGTCGCCGATGTATCTCCCATCGCCTTGCAGAGTGATTACCCACCTGATGCCTGACCCGGATAGACGGAGTTGCCTGAACCAAAGAGCCTCTGACTCGGAGTTTTTCTTTGACTTAGTCAGATCTAATCCTGAGAAATGCATTACCTCCTCGTTTGATAGGAGACTTTGGAGTTCTCCTAGATCACTTACTGAGTACTCGCGGAGTGCGAGGCGACTAGTAATTAAACTGGGGAATTTTTCCAGAATTCTACTCTCCAGGCTATCTGGAAACTGATTATTGAAAAACATACCGCTACCTAATCGACGACTTCGTAATTTCCTACTGCCCGAAGCTGAAACCTAGAGACTTTGAAGTAAAGTCGGAGATGTTCAACGACAAGCGAGGTAAGAGAGTATATCTAAACGACTCCAAGACCGATGAGATGACTAACGAGATTCGGAGATTCTTCAAGACTAGGGTTAAGATTCGTTGGCTTAGGAATGGCTCTAATCAGGAGATAGAATCGTTGATTTATGAAGAGTCGGGGCTCCTAGCAAAGTTCCTTCGAAACGAGAAAGCAGATTGGGTTCCCCGGGTCGTTTCCTTAGCCTAACGATAGAGGAAGACTTGTTGCATGAGCTAACTCGAGGTTACCTACGATGAGGTCAATCCCCTCTAAGAAAGTCTGTAAGGACTTTAACCTAGTTTACGAGCTAGAGTGCGCTCAGAAAGCGGTAGATATGCTGGCTAGATATTACAAGGTTAGACCGATGAAGATAATCGTGCATGGTAGAAGGGTGGGAAGAAATTATCTCGGATATTACCTTGATAATAAATCCTATTATTAATTTACTCCAATTTTTTAGAAAAAATACAAGACCCCTCTGTTACCTCCATATTCTTTTCCAGTAAAGGTATTAACGCCCCTAGCCGACTACCTACCCATGATTAGCTTTACGCTCTTCCTCTCGCTGCTCGTCTCGGGGCTTCTTGAGATATTCATACCGGTGCTACTCGGCCTCTGGATATGGTTGAAGCTGAGGGCGAAGTGGCTCGCGTTCCTCGTCGGCGCCGTCCTGTGGTTCGTCGCCTACGTGGTGAGGTCGCCGATAAACACCTACGGCTCCCTCTGGATATATCAGAACCTCAAGGGGGCGTCCCTACTCTACCTGAGCATAGCCCTTCCATCGCTGACCGCGGCCGTCTTCGAGGAGGGTTCGAGGTGGCTCGCCTTCAGGTTCGCCGTCAAGGACCACAGGTTGGAGAATGGCCTCATGTACGGCGCCGGGCACGGGGGCATCGAGTCGATACTCCTCGTGGGTTTCACTGTCCTCAGCACCGCCATATACGGCTACTTCTACCCACAGACGCTCACGGCGTCCCAACTCGCATCGTTATCGGCGACGCCTGAGTGGGTCGCCTTCATCGGCCTGTGGGAGCGTCTGGCAGCCATCACCTTCCACGTCGCCATGAGCGTCCTCGTCCTGGAGTCCTTCAGGCAGAAGCAGATCTACTACCTCGGCGTTGCGATGGGCGCCCACTTCTTCCTAAACTTCGCCGCGATCTACGCCATCCAGTGGGGGATCATCCCGTCTGAACTCGTCGTGACCGCGTTCGCCGTCGTCTCACTCTGGTACCTCTGGACGACTTGGAAATCCTACAAGGCTGCCGCCGCAGAGACGCCTGTGGCGCAGGTTCCCGAGACCCCGGCGCCGCCTACTCCGGTTTGAAGGGTTTTCCCCCGCTCAAGACCCCCTCGGGGGTAACCTTCTTCCACTTCTTGAGCCACTCAAGGTCCTTCTCCGGCTCCCTCAGTTCATCGGGCATCAGCTCTGGTATCCCCTCGACTGCGCTCCCGATGGGGTACCACCGGTTGCACTCGTGGCAGAAGAGGAGGCCCTCCCCTAGTTCTAGGGTGTTCATGTAGCTGTAGAGTGTGTCGATGTCCTCCTTCTTCTCGGGCTTGCCCTGGAGGAGCTTCTCTGCCTTCGCGTGGAGGGAGGCGGCTGCCTTTGATCCTGTGAGGTCCTTTATGGCGGCGATGGCGGGTGGGCTGATCGTGCCATCCCCGAGTTGCTTCTTGAGAATCCTGTACTTGTCCTCTAGCTCTTTCTTCGGCTTCCCCGCCTCGGCGGCGACCCTGTCTATGTCTTCGGTTTTTGTCTCCCACCTGAAGAAGTAGGCTTCGAGTGGGTGGTGTTTGTCGATGGGGCAGGCGAGTAGGTTGAGGAGCCAGGGTTTCAAGGGCTTTCGATGAATCTGGGCGCCCCACCGGTATATGAGATTATCAGCGCCTCTGGAAAATCCTGAACTTCTTCAGGTTGGGGAAGCCCGTCTTCGCCCACTTGACCCTCTCCTCTGGATCCCTCTTCACCCAGTCGTACATGTGCCAGAAGCTCTTCCCCCACCTCTCGGTGCGGTCCGGCATGGGCTCGTAGCCGAGGTTCCGGAGCTCGTCCGTGTAGGCCCCCTCGATGAGATCCTGTGCCCGCCCCTCGACGTGGACCCTCTCCACGGCTTCCTCCCCATACTGCTCCTTCAGCTTCTCTGCTGCGACGTTTAGGATGTCCCCCTGGCATACCTTGATCTTCTCGAAGGTCTTGAGCCCGAGGCGCTCCACGAGGCCCAGCGTGATCCTCGCCGCTTCCTCGAAGTGCTTCTTCTCCTGGAACGCCCCCTCCTTGAAGAATGAGACGTCTATGATGTCGTAGAGGAACGTGTCTGTCTCGGGCTGGTAGGCGCCTATGACGACCCCCCAGAGGAGGTCGCCGGTCCCGGCGTCGTCGATGAGAATCGTCAAACTTTCATACCCTTGAGCTTGGCGACTATCTCCTGCGCCTTGGGGAAGCGTATCTGGCCCGAGTCGATGAGCTGCTTCACGGCCTCGTCCATGATCTCGGGTGTGGCGCCGGCCATGACGACGAGGTTCCGGGCGTGGAGCCTCATGTGGCCCTGCTGGATGCCCTCCTGCGTCAGGGCGCGGAGTGCGCCGAGGTTCTGCGCGAGCCCGACGGCCGTCATCGCCTCGCCCAGCTCCTGCGCCTTGGTGCAGCCGAGGATCTTGACCGCGAGCTGCCCCATGGGGTGGCTCTTCGTGGCGCCGCCTACGAGTCCGACGGCCATCGGCATCTCGAGCTCGCCGACGAGGTCGCCGTCCTTGTTCTTGCTCCACTTGCTGAGGCTGCGGTACCTGCCGGTCTTGGCGGCGTAGGCGTGTGCGCCTGCTTCGAGGGCGCGGTGGTCCTGCGCGAAGGCGAGGGCGACGGCGATCGTGCCGTTCATGATGCCCTTGTTGTGCGTCGAAGCCCTGTAGGGGTCGGCGTCGGCGAATGCCCACGCCTGAACGATCCTATCCACCTTATCCTCTCCTCCGATGTCATCCTTCTTCACCACTGTCTCGGCCTTGCAGGTGCGCCTGTCGGCGAGGTTGCTGATGATGCGTAGGAGTGACTTTCCGCCAGTCAGCTCGGCGAGCATGGGTGCGAGGGTCTCCGCCATCGTGTTGACGGCGTTTGCCCCCATCGCGTCCCTACAGTCGACGAGCAGGTGACAGATGAGCATCGGCCCAGCCGCGGTTTCCAGCGGGCGCAGCTCCAGATCCTTAGCGCCTCCCCCGAACTTTACGAGGACGGGGTCGACCTCGTTCGCCATGTCGAGTATCTGCTGCTTCCTCTCCGTGAGGGTGGCGATGGCCTTCTTCATGTCTGGGATGTCTGTGAGCTGTATCTGCCCGATCATGATTGGTGGGCTGCTGGTGACCTTGATGCCGGGGCCGTTCCTCATTATCCGCGCCATGTTGCTGGCGGCGGCGACGACGCTGGGCTCCTCCCCCGCCATGGGGATGAGCTGGTCCCTGCCGTTTAGCATGAAGTTGACGGCGACGCTGAAGGGGTACGCGATGAGCCCGACGACGTTCTCGGTCATGTGGTCCGCCTGGTCTATGCCGAGGCCGCCGCCCGACTTGAGCACCTTGACCTCATCCGGGGTGAGGCCGACCTGCTCGGCGACGATCTTCACCCTCTCGTCGACTGACATCTTGTAGAAGCCTGATATTCTGCTGGATACCATGCATTCACTCTCTCTTTGCAGTATGTTTCCCTATCCCTCATAAAAGGTAGGCGATGGGAGTCGATGTCCCATTCGACAGTTGTCTAAAAGGTGGAAAAAGGGTGTTAGTTGAAGGGGCTCTCGAAGCTCTCGGTTATCTTGATGTCCCGCCTCGCCATCTCGGCGAAGAAGATGTCTGAGAGCTTCTCGTCGTAACCGATCTTCGCGGGGTGGATGACGCCGCGCATGTCCATCTGGCACTTGGCTATCATCTGTGCTACGATGCTGCATGGGAAGGCCGTGGTCTTCGCCATGGCGGAGAGGCCGTTCTTGAAGTCCTGGAACTCAACGAACTCGTACGTGTACTTTGCAGGGACTCCGCCCTTCTTGCCCTCGACGATGACGCGCTGGCAGATGGTGTCTCCCTCGTCTGCGTCGTACTGGAGGTACTTGTTGCCCCACGCCTCGAAGAAGTCCATCGGGCTAATCTCCGCCCCCTTCACCTTCATGGACTCCGTGTCAAGGAAGTGGAGGTCCTTGAGCTTGTTCCACATGTCGCAGTGGCCAGGCCACCTGATGGTCTGTCCATAAGCACTCTTGACCCCCTTCAACCCGAGGTGCTCCACAACGTCCATGAGGCCGCTGTTCGTGAAAGCCTCGAGGTGGCCGAGAGGCTCGGGGAAGTCGATCGGCCCCGGGTCGCTTAGGACCTTGACCTCGACCGTCTTCCCGTTCTTCAGTATCTTGCATGTGCCGACGCTGCCGCTGATGGCGAAGGGCCAGCTCCAGCTGATCTTGTAGTTGATTGGGTTGTAGTAGCCGGGTGTCCCCTTCTGGGGGAAGCCGCCGCAGGCCACGTAGATCTTCTCGACCTTGTCGAGCTTTCTTGAGCCGACGCCGAGGAGTATCCTGTCGGTGCCGACATCTAGGCCGCAGTGGGGGACTACGGTGACCCCCGCCTTCTTCGCCGCCGCATCCATGCTGAATACCGTGTTGAAGTCAGCCGCGATGTCTGCCCAGCTCACACCCGCCTCGATGGTGGCGGAGATGGCCTGGTCGCAGAACGTCCTCGGGATGGCTGCGGCGACGATGTCGAAGCCCTTGATGAGCTTCACGGTCGCCTTCTTGTCGGTGACGTCGAGTTTCTCGGCTCCCTTGATCTTGTCGCTGCCTATCCTCTTGGCGGTCGCCTTCGCCGCCTCGATGTTGGCGTCGGCTGCAACAATTTCGTCGACTTCCTTCTGGGCCGTAAGGTCCTTGAGGAGACCGTAGCCCATCTTACCCGTGCCTAAGACGAGTACCTTCATCAAATATCCCGTATAGGGGGACACTGGATCCGGATAAAACACCTGCGACTTATCCACTGGTCTACTTTTTATCCACTTCCCACCCGTCTCTGTCCATTTCCTCGATGAAGGAGACTAGGTGGTTGACGAGGGCGTCCCACATCAGTATGCCTTTCTCGGATGTCGCCTTTATGGGGTCCCCGGTGACGCCGTAGGGGGCCACTTCGTGGAAGAGCCACTTGACCTGAACGTGCTCCGGGAGTACGGGGATGTGGCCTTTGGCCTTGCTCATGTTGACAAGATCGGGGGCGACCCTGAGCATCATGCTCGTCTCCCCCTCGCCGGCGTGTCCGAGGCCGCCCCACGCCTCGAATGTGCCTTTAGGTAGGAGTTCACCCGCCGTGACCCACCACGCCTCGAGGGTTGCAATCTTGAACTCCGGGTGGGCGACCCGGTACTCCCGCGACGCCGCCTCAAGGGCTGGGATGTTGCCGTCGTGCCCGTTGATGACGAGCAGCCGCTTCATCCCGTGGACGTTCAGTGAATCGAACAACTGCTTAAGCACCCTGATGAGTGTCTCCGTGTCGAGTGTGAGGACCATCGGGAAGCTCGAGTAGTGGTGGCTCATGCCGTAGGGCAGCGCGGGGAGCTTCAGCATCCCCTCGACCCTTCCTGCTACTGCAGACGCGAGGCTCTCCGCCACGAGTGTGTCCGTCCCGAATGGCAGGTGCTCGCCGTGGTACTCCGTGGAGCCGATGGGCAGCACTGCCTTGTCAAAGTAAGCGTCCTGGAGTTTGTGCCCCGTCATCCTGAGTAACTCGTTGTCGGTCAAGGCGATCAGGGATCATGTTGGCACGCGAGTTTAAAGAACTCTGCCCGATTCGATTGAGTCTTAACCACGGGTGAGCCTCACCGTGAACACCACACCTTCCCCAGCTCAGAGGCGCGCTCGGCTCTGGCCCTTTCAACGCAGGATCTCGACTATCGTCTTCACTATCTCCTCCGGCGAGACCGGCTTCAACAGAATCCTCTCGTAGTTGCTCTCTTCAGGGTCTCCGCTCTTCGTGTAGCCGGTGAGGAGGAGTATCTTGATACCGGGCCTTATGTCCTTCATCCTCTTCGCTACCTCGTGGCCACTCATGTCGGGGAGCACGAAGTCGAGGAAGACGAGGTCGTATCTGTGTGCCGAGACCTTCTCGATCGCGGTTCCCCCCGTCGCTGCTAGATCCACGTCGTAGCCTTCGTCGGCGAGGATGTAGCTCAGGATCTGACTGCTCATCTCGTCGTCGTCGACCAGCAGCAGGGAGGCCTTGCCCATGCTAGATTTAGAGTGTCACTCCTTTTTAAATGATAATGGATCTGGAATCCAGTTGTTCTTCCCGTTCTGGAGTATGGGTGTGACCTTTTTGCCGACGCCGGGTGCGGATTCTGCCCTTATCCTATCGGAGTTAAGTTTATCGTGACTATACGCGGGTGGTTGTGAAGTCTGGTTCGAGTTCTTGGATGGCTGTTGTGAGGATTTTTACGAGGTTTTCGAGGTCGCTGGGCGCGAAGACTTCGACTGGGCTGTGGCTGTAGCGGCGGGGGATGCCTATTGTGGCGGCTGGTACGCCTCCGCGTGTCTGCATCATCGCCATGGCGTCGGTGCCGCCGCTCATGATGCCCACCTGGTGGGGGATGCCGTGCGCCTCCGCCGTCCTCCGCAGCCACCTGTGGACCTGCTGGCTCTGTATCCTGACCCTGTCTCCCTGCTCCCCGACGTGTAGGCCCGCGCCCTTCCCGACCTCGTAGTATAGGTCGCGCATGTTTACGTCGGGCTGGTACCCGGCGGGGAAGGTGTCGACTGCTATTGCCATGTCTGCGTCGAGGTCGTGTAGGCACGTCTCTGCGCCTCGTAGCCCGATCTCCTCCTCGACTGATCCGATGTAGTAGACGGTTGCCTTGGGGCGTTTCTTGGCGAAGTGCTTGGCGATCTGGATTATTGCGGCGCAGCCGGCGCGGTCGTCGATGCTTGGGCTAGCGATTAGGCCGTTGGCGAGCTTCACGGGGGTTGTTGCGTATGTGATGGGTGTGCCGTTCCTGACTCCCATGGCTTCGGCCTCCTCCCTGCTCCGGGCGCCGATGTCTATGTACATCTCTTCGATCTGTGGGATGGTGTTTGCCTCAGCGGGGGTGGTTATGTGCCCCGGCTTCATCCCGACGACGCCGACGACCGGGCCCTTCTCCGTGAGTATCTGCAGGTGCTGCCCCTGTATGGCGCGTGTGACGCTGCCACCGATCTTCCTGAACCTGACGAAACCGGAGGCGTCGATGTTGAAGGCTATGAAGCCTATCTGGTCGAGGTGGGCGACGAGTGCCACCTTCGGCGCCTTCGGGTTTTTACCCTTCTGGACGGCGATGACGTTTCCGCGCGGCGTCCCGTGGACCTCGTCGACGTATGGCTTGATCTCGTCGATGAATGCCTTCATCATAGGCTCCTCGAAGCCCGAGGGCGCCTGAACATCTACCAACCTGTAGAATAGGTCGAGTATAGAATCCCCATTGGTCATGGGGAAGTGTTGCCCGGTGGAGAAAAGAGGTTTTGGGTTAGATGTCGATTACGTCGTCCTCTAAGCCGCCCCTCTGCTTCTTCTGGGTCGGCGGGTTCACCTTCTCCAGCATCTCGAAGACGGTCTCCATCTTCTCGTTTGTTAGTATCTCCTTGAACTCCTCGTACTCGGAGACGTCGCGTATGAGTAATCCCTTCCGCTTTGTGGGTGCGCCTGATGCGTCTACTGGGTTGACCTCTATTGCGAGGCGGGCGGGTTGGCCGCGGTAGGCGGGCAGCTTCTGTATGAAGACGCCGGGGATGGTGGTCTTGACCTTCGCCCAGTCCTTGCCCGTGACTAGGAACTCCTGAAGTTTCTCGGACATGGGTAAGGCTACGCCGTGGGTGTATTCAAGCTTAGCCCCCGGGGAACTGGTTTAAACTCCGTCGGCTGCTAATCCTATATCTTCCAGTCTAGGTTGAGGTGGTTCTTCCATAGTATCTCCCTCAGCAGGCTCGTTATGGAGATGGTGAGCCAGAGGGGGTTGTAGACGAGGAAGAAGAAGGCGAACTCGGGGAGGGAGAAGGCGTAGCCGAGTCGCTTCGCGAAGTAGTAGAAGACCCCCGCGAAGATCGAGATGACTATGATCAACGCGGTGAACACCTTGAGGGCTGCCACGCCCATGAGCATCGCCACGACCGGGGGGATGAATAGGAACTGCTTGCCCGCAAGCAGTATGAGCGCGAAGCTCACGGCGTTGACGTAGAGGGTGTCGGGGAAGGCGAGTGTGGCCGCGAACATCGGGAGGCTGGGGAAGATGATGAGCAGAGCTGCAAAAAGTACCTTCGGGTGCTCGATGATGCTCCCAAGCAGCATCCTGTAGTTGTGTGTGAGCCAGTGTGCCTGGCCTGCGCCCCACCTCTTCCTCTGCTTCGCCCAGACGCGCCAGCTCGGGGAGACCTTGTTGTACACCTCGGTCGCCTCGGCGTAGCCGAACCTCAGCCCCGCTATGTAGGTGCGTGTCGCCATGTCGAGGTCCTCACATATCTCCTTGCCGAAGCCGTTTAGTGTCCCCCATGCCACCCTCTTTATTGCGAATGCGGAGCCGTTGAATCCGAGGCACCTGCCCAGGTACTTGGCGAAGAGCAGGTTTGTGAAGTTGGCGCTCAGGTAGTCGTAGTTTACGATCCGTGCGACGAAGGAGTCCCTGATTATCTTCTTCTTTATCTCGATGAGGTCGAAGTCGTCCATCTCCTCGACGACGCGCCCGATGAAGCCCTCCTGGCGCACCTCGATGTCGCTGTCGAGGAAGAGTATGATGTCGCAGGGATTCTCCGCGACCGCCCTGTTCAGGGCGTTTACCTTCCCCAGCCTCTCCGCGCTCACCCTCCACTTCACGTCGCCCCCCATCGCCGCGATGAGTGCGTTCGTCTTCTCGGTCGGCTCGTCGGCGCAGACGATTATCTCCTTCTCCGGGTACGGGTCGGCTAGGAGTGTTTTGAGAAGCGGCTCTAGCTGCTCCGACTCCCTGTAGACGGGGATGAACACGCCGACCTTCATCTTGACCCTCGCGACGATGAACAAAGTGAAACCGGCTGCCCATATATGGCATTTGCACTGCCTGCAGTGCGATTAGCGCGCAGGGCAGTGCGCCTCACGAGAAGGGGGGAGGGGGGGTGATCCAAACAAACCGGAAAAACGACCCATCAACCAAAAGAGCCAAAAATATCGCTCAATCCAGGATCGAAACTGTACAAAAATGCACATAAAACGACCTGAAAATGCACAAAAAAGACGCCGAAAACGATGCTTTTTCTAGCCCAAGAGAGGTGAAAATCGTCGAAACGCGCACGATCCCGGCGCCTCTTTTTTAACGGATGGACGCCCCTATCAACTATGGCTCCGAGAAGCTACCTATCACTGACCAAGGACGAGCTTGCGCACGCCGAGGCGCTCCACAGGGAGAGCATAGTGATCGACGCCAGCATAGTCGCCGTCATCGACTACGTCGCCGAGAACATGTGGCTAAACGACGTCATCAAGGGCGGCCTCACCGCCTCTAACCTCACGGTCTGCATGCAGAGGAGCTTCTCCGAGGCCCTCACGGAGCTTATGAAGCACAACAAGTGGGCGGAGAAGAACGGGGACCGCGTCCTACTCGTCAGGAAGGCGGGGGACATCGAGAGGGCGAAGAGGGAGGGGAAGCACGGGATAATGTACGGCCCGCAGGACTCGATGTTCTTGGAGGGGAACGTCGACTTCCTCGTCGTCGCCTACGAGCACGGGCTGCGCGCCATGCAGCTGACCTACAACTGGCAATGCGAGGTCGGCGCCGGGTGCAGGGAGAAGAAGGACGCTGGCCTCAGCGCCTTCGGGGAGAAGGTCGTGGAGAGGATGAACAAGCTCGGCGTCCTCATCGACCTGAGCCACACGGGGGACCAGACTTGCTGGGACGCGATCAACCAGTCGAAGGACCCAGTCAGCTTCACCCACATCATCCCACGCAAATCCGCCCCCGAGACGCCCGGAGGCTACGCCGAATTGGCGAACAGGTCCACGAGTCTCTGGGGGGACTTCGTCGCCTACTCGAAGCAGCGTGGGAAGTCTGATGAGATGATGAAGGCGTGCGCCGAGAAGGGCGGTGTGATCGGAGTCACGCCCTTCTTCGTCAAGAAGGCGGGGAAGAGCACCCTCACGGATGACTTACTCGACCAACTCGACGTGATGGTCGACGTTGTGGGCGTCGATCACACTGGCTTCGGCAGCGACCTCGAGTTCCCCAACTCGGTAACACGCGCCGCCTTCATTTGGAAACACCCGGAGAGGATCGACGTCGACTACTTCACCCCCATGGACAAGTCTTGGGGCTACGGCTGGATGGAGAATATGCCAAACTTCACGATGGGCCTCGTGGCGCGGGGCTACTCGGATCAGGAGATAAAGAAGATTCTCGGCTTGAACTTCGTCAAGCTCTTCAAGAGGGTATGGGGTGGCTAGAGGAAGAACTCTGGCTCCCTGCGCTTGCTGTACTCCTTGTTGAGCCAGGTCGCCGCCTTCTTTATCCCCTCGTTCGTCCAGACGCGTGCCCCCGTCGGGCAGACCTTGACGCAGGCTGAGCACGCGGTACACTTCTCCTGCGCCGTCTCGACCTTATTACCGACCGTGATCGCCCCTGTTGGGCAGACCTCGGCACATGCACCGCAGAGTGTGCAGGTCTCGGCAGTCGTCTCTGGGAACCGTGGGCCTGATGGGTTTCTCTCCTTGTACGGCTTGTTGCCGGGGACCTTGATCTCGACGATCTTCGCCATGCCCTCAAGCTTAGCCTTTACCTGCTTGCCGAACTTCTTCGCCTTCTCAATGTCCTCTTCGTCGGGGCGCCCCGGTGCTATGGGTGTAGTCTCGTTTGAGAAGCTGTGCTCCCCGATGAAGGAAGCGGCTGCGACCGTCTTGAATCCCTGCTCGGTTGTGATGTCCTTGAGTTCGATGAGGGCGTCCTCGATTGCCCTGTTGCCGTAGACGGCGATGAGCACCGCTGGCGTGCCGTTTCCCTTCACCATCTTGAATCTCTGGGCGGCTACGATCGGTACGCGTCCACCGTAGACTGGTGTGGCGATGACCGCAAGCTCCCCAGCGGGGATCGAGTGGCTCTGCGCAGCCGCCTTGGCGGGCGTCAGGTCGATGTGCGTCACGCCTTTCACCCCGAGGCCCTTCGCGATGCCATCGAGCACCTTCTTCGATGTGCCCGTTGGTGAGTAGTAGATCAGGTTGACCTTGCTTGCTTTCATGGTGACTTTGTATGTGCACTCGGTTGTATTATACTACCCGGTAAATTGGTTAACCCTCCAGTTACCAATTTTTATACTCGCCACAGGAGTGTTTGAGCGATATTCAGGAGAAGCTATCTGGACCTGAGCAGGGACGAGGTCGCCCACGCCATGGCCCTCCACGGGAATAGCTACATCGTAGACGCGAGCCTCGTCGCCTACTCGCCCCATCACCAGTAATATGGCTTTTTTTTACAGATCACCTTAAGTTCATCTTGCACGCTCCCTCGGTGAACCTAGAAGGCAGTCTGTTTGAATTACAAGTGGACCGTACTCACTGTAACAACCATAGGCGTTCTGATGGCGGGGATCGACTCCCGCATACTCATCGTCGGGCTCCCCCAGGTCGCCGCCGCCCTGCACGCGGACGCGGAGCAGGCGATCTGGCTCACGCAGGCCTACACTCTCGGCAGCACCGTCGTCCTCCTCCTCGTCGGGCGGGTCAGCGACATGTTCGGGAGGGTTAAGATATACATCGCGGGCTTCGCGCTCTTCACCCTCGGCTCCGCCCTCATCAGCGTCTCCTCTGGCCCCGCGGAGGTCATAGCCTTCAGGGTGCTGCAGGGGGTCGGCTCGGGCATCCTGAACACGAATAGCGTGGCGATGATCGTCGACGCGACGCCCATCAAGGAGCTCGGGTTCAGCCTCGGCCTAAACATGAGTTCCTTCAGGTTCGGCGCCATGGCGGGCCTCACGCTCAGCGGCGTCCTGCTCGCCATCTTCGACTGGAGGGCCCTGTTCTGGGTCAACGTCCCCGTCGGCATATTCGGCACCCTCTGGGCCTGGAAGAGGCTCAAGGAGGTGGGGAAGATCGAAAAGAACGAGCCGTTCGACCTCATAGGCTTGCTCACGTTCACTGTGACGCTGACGAGCTTCCTCCTCGCCATGACGTTTCAGGCGTATGGCCTCGCCGAGGTGAACACGGTCTACATCCTCCTGCTCGTCTGCGTCGTGAGCCTCGCCGCGTTCGTGGGATACGAGAGGAGGATAGAGCACCCCATCCTCGACCTCAGGCTCCTCGGGATAAGGGAGTTCACCGGGGGCGTCGTCGCGCAGCTGCTGAACGCCGCGGCGTGGGGGGCCGTGCTCCTGCTGCTAAGCCTCTACCTGCAGATAGTGCTCGGCCTCTCCCCCTTCGAGGCGGGCATCAGGCTCATCCCCTTCGAGATAGTCGGCCTCGTCGTCGGGTTGGCGAGTGGCAAGCTCTCGGACAAATATGGCCCGTTCTTTTTCACGACGAGTGGGCTCGTTGTAACGAGCCTCTCCCTCTACCTCTTCTCGACGGTCGGGATCGACACACCCTTCGTCTACGTCTTGGCATATACGCTCCTCTTCGGCATCGGTACGGGGCTCTTCGGCTCCCCGAACATGAGCTCCATAATGGGGTCGGTCCCCCCAGAGCGCAGGGGTATAGCCTCCGCCTTCAGATCCATCATGTTCAGCATCGGCTTCACGATAAGCATGAACCTCGCCATCCTGCTGATGGCGACGGTCATCCCCTACGGACTGCTCAGCGAGATAATAACCGAGCATGTGGCTGGACTGACCGACGCGAACAGACTGCTCTTCCTCGGCGCGATGAAGACGACGTACCTCTGGCTCGCCGGCATCAACGCGCTCGCCCTCATACCCTCGATACTCCGCGGGAACAGGGTGGCGAGCAAGCCCCTCAGTCCCGCCGATGCCGCCCTAGAGTAAGACCCCCGCGGGCGGGGGCAACGTTTTTCTCAGACCCTATGGTAGCCTCCAGGATAAGCATGAGGCTCGTCTTCAAGGTGCTCATCGGCGTCTTCGTGGTACTCGTCGGCGTCTTCGGGTACATGTCCTGGGCGATGACTGCGGAGAACCCCTCCCCCGTCACGGCGATAAACCCCCAGAGCAGCGGGCCGAAGGCGCTGGTGGTCAGCGACCCGGGTATATCCGGGTTCGAGTCGGGTGTCGCGGAGGCCTTCGCCACTGGCCTAGCCTCACATGGCTGGCACGTCGACGTCACCACGGCGAGCGCCCAGACCCCGACCGACCTCAACGGCTACAGCCTCCTCGTCCTCAGCTCCCCCATCTACGCGGGCGAGCCCTCAAAGCCGCTCCAATCCTACATGACGCGGCTTGGCAGCCTCGGCGGCGTAAGGGTCGCGACGGTGCTGACGGGCGCCGGCGCCACACCCGTGGCAGATGCGTGGATGACCTCGAAGATCGGGTCTATGGGCGGCGACGAGGTGCTCTCCCTCATCGTCTTCTCCATGGCGCCGAACGCGGAGCAGTATGGGTCGACGGACCCGCAGGGCATCGCGGCTGGTGCTGCGGCCTCCCTGACTCCCTAGGGGTGATGGCGTTGGGTGAGCCGCGTCAAACCGGTCGGGGGCGGCTGAGCGGCTACAGGTTGGAGATGTTACCCCCGTCGCTTCTCACCGGGGCGCGCTTCGCGGCGGTCCCGCTCCTCCTCTTCGGCGGCGCATCTGAGTGGAGGCTCCCCGTCTTCCTCGTCGCCTGCGCGACCGATCTCCTAGACGGCATGGTTGCCCGGCGCCTGGGTTCCGAGACGCGCCTCGGCTCCAAGTTGGACGCCCTCGCCGACTTCCTCCTCGTGGCGACGGTGTCATCCTTCCTCACGCTGGAGGGACTCCTATCCCCCATATTCGTCGCCCTGATCGTGTTCGCCTTCACACAGTTCCTCGTAGCAAAGCCCCGAAAGGGGGCCGACCCGCTCGGGAAACACATCGGGACGATACTATTCGTCGTTCTGGGTGTCATTCTGGCCGTGCCCGCGGGGTGGGTGGCGCTATGGTCCTCCCTGCTGGCCTCGGGTTACATCCTCGTCTCCCTCGCGGCGAGGTGGCTCTGAACGCCTAGGAAAAATAGTATTTTATCCAGTTTACCTTCCTGATGAACGGGGTAAGCAGGATGGCTGCCACAGTTAGCGCCGCGACGGCCAGGGCGGTGAGGTAGATTATGGGCGTGCCCGCCTGCTTCGTGGATATCCCGTAGGCCGCCCAGACGATCACGAGGGCGAAGACCATGTCCCTCCTAAACCAGAGCATGTAGGAGGTCAGGCCGAGGACGACGACAAGCATCGCCGCCGTCGCGGCTGCCTGAGTCTCCACGGGTATCCCCGGGGCGACCGCGTTGATCGCCGATGCAATCCCCGCTATGCTAGCCACCGATATCCACCCCACGTAGATGCTGATGGGGATGTGGACGCAGAGCTTCACGCCGTGTGACACGTCGACTCCGCCGACGTCGAGCCTCCTGTAGATGAGGAGCAGGTCGCCGAGGAGCAGCAGGAGAAGCAGGGTAGAGACGAGGTACAGCGCCGGCGCCCCGTAGCTGTAGTGGAAGACGATGAGCCAGATGATGTTGATCAAGGCGCTCACGAGGTAGAGCCAGCCTATGGAGGCGATGTAGTGCTCCGATCTCTGGCTGGGTCTGGCCTGGTATGCGGCGAAGACTATCGCTAGGGTGTAGATTACCACCCAGATGGCGAAGATGTAGCCCGGTGGGGTGAACAGGTTCGGGTACGAGTCGGAGACCTGCGCCGTGTTCACGCCGTTCACCGGCACCCAATCGATGAGAAAGTTCATCACTAACGCGAGGCCGACGGCGGCGACGTTCGCGATCTGAAACAGCCTGATGTCCCTGTTCTCCATGGTTGTTGAAAAAAGATCATAGACTATAAACCATGCCAGTATTGATAATTTGTAGACTCGGTGAATTTGATGGGGGAGCTGCTCACGATAGGCTACGGCGGGAAGAAGCCGGACAAGTTCTTCGCCGAAATAGAGGCGCTCAACCCCGGCGTCGTCGACGTGAGGGAGGACCCGCTTCACGCCTTCCTCGGCGTCTACACGAAGAGGGGGCTCGAGGCGAGGCTCGGTAGCCGATACGTCTGGATAAGGGAGTTGGGGAACACCACCCGGGAGCTGCCCCCTACACTCGTGGACGAGGAGGAGAGGCTGCGGAAGCTCCGAGCATTAATGGCAGAGCACGGGAGGGTCGTCTTGCTCTGCGCCGAGAAGGACGAGGAGAGGTGCCACCGGGGCTACATCAAGGCTAAGTTACTCGGAGAAGCGGCGCAGAAGTAAAACGGACGAGAATAAATCGACTATCGTCGAATTCTGGGGTCCCCGGTTTGGAAATCGTTATAGCCGGAGCCCAACAGAGCAGGGTTCCATGAAGCCCATCGGCATAGCGGGCACGGGAAGCTACGTCGCCCCCAACGTGATGACGAACAAGGACTGGCTAAAGCACGTCGAGACCAGCGACGAGTGGATATACACGAAGACCGGGATCAGGGAGCGCCGCATAGCGGACCCGGGCGTGGCGACGAGTGACCTCGCCGTCGAGGCAGCCAAGAGGGCGCTCGCCGACGCCAAGGTCAAGGCGGAGGACGTCGACCTCATAGTCCTCGCCACGAGCAGCCCCGACGTGCCGCTGAGCGCAACCGCTTGCATAGTCCAGCACAAGCTCGGCGCAAAGAACGCCGCCGCGTTCGACATAAACAACGTCTGCAGCGGATTCGTCTACGGCCTCGACATCGGCTGGAAGATGGCCGCCGCCGACTCATACCGGAACGTGCTCGTGGTGGGCGCCGAGACCTACAGCCGAATACTCAACTGGAAGGACAGGACGACGTGCGTCTTCTTCGGTGACGGCGCGGGCGCGGTTGTGCTCAAGGAGTGCAAGCCGGGGTCGGGGCTGCTCGCCTCGACGCTATACGCCGACGGCTCGGGGCACAAGGTGATCGAGATACCTGCGGGCGGCTCCCGTATGCCGACGACCCACGAGACCTTCGACAAGGGGCTCAACTACTTCTTCATGGACGGCAAGGCGGTGTGGGACTTCGCCACGGTCAAGTTTCCCGAGTCCGTCCGCGACGTAGTCACCAAGGCGGGGTACATGCTGGAGGACGTGGACGTGATCATCCCCCACCAGTCGAACGTCAACATAATCAAGAAGAGCATGGAAGTCCTCGGCCTGCCGATGGAGAAGGCGTATGTCCACATCCAGAAGTATGGGAACATGGCGGGGGCGAGTGTGCCCGTGGCACTTGACGAGGCGGTGAAGGAGGGCAGGGTCAAGAGGGGCGACCTCGTCGTCACCTGCGGCTACGGCGGAGGCCTAGCCTGGGGCGCCAACGCCATGCGCTGGGGCGTCTAAACCGCCAACCCCTTAAATTTTCTACCCGCACACTTCTACCACATGACCAACCCGCCGCCCCTAAGAGGGATAAGGGTCCTCGACCTAAGCCGCGTACTCGCTGGACCATTCTGCAGCATGACACTCGCCGACCTCGGAGCCGAGGTGATAAAGGTGGAGATGCCCGGCTCGGGCGACGACACACGCGCCTACCCACCCTTCATCGGCAGCCAGAGCAGCTACTTCATGTCCGCAAACCGGAACAAGAAGAGCGTAACCCTCGACCTCAAGGCGAAGGAGGGGCAGGAGGTGCTCCACCGCCTCGCGGCGAAGTGCGACGTCGTAATAGAGAACTTCCGCCCCGGCGTCACGTCGCGCCTCGCCGCCGACTACGCGACACTTAGTAAGATCAACCCACGCCTCATCTACTGCAGCATAAGCAGCTTCGGCCAGACCGGCCCATACGCGGAGAGGCCGGGGTACGACCTCATAATCCAGGGGATGGGCGGACTCATGGGGATAACGGGTGAGCCGTATGGGCCGCCGGTGCGCATAGGCGTCGCCATCACCGACCTAGGCGCGGGCATGTGGGCCACCATCGCCGTGCTCGCCGCCCTACAGGCGCGTGCCCGCGACGGCGTGGGCCAGTACCTCGACATATCAATGATGGACGGCAGCGTCGCGTGGATGACATACGTCGCGGGCAACTACTTCGCCACCGGGAAGGCTCCACCCCGGATGGGTAGCGCCCACCCCAGCATAGTCCCCTACCAGGCATTCGTCGCCTCAGACGGCAAGAGCATCCTCCTCGGCGGTGGCAACGACCGCCTATTCGTAGGCCTATGCGAGGGCCTCGGCCTCCCCGACCTCCCCAAGGACCCGCGCTACACGGGGAACGAGAACCGAGTGAAGAACAGGGGTACCCTCATCCCCCTGCTTGAGAAGCGTTTCAGGGAGAAGCCTAGGGCCGAGTGGATCAAGACCCTTGAGGCACTCGGCGTCCCCGTCGCCCCCGTCTACTCGATCGACGAGATATTCGCCGACGAGCAGGTGCGCCACCGTGGGATGCAGATCGAGGTCCCCCACCCCGAACTCGGCGCCATCAAGCAGATAGCCCCCGCTATAAAGATGTCATCGACTCCCTGCGTCGTCGAGATCTCACCGCCCCTCCTCGGCGAACACACCGATGAGGTCCTCCGCGGAATCGCCGGCTACACAGACGAGGAGATCAAGGCACTGCGCGAGAAGAAGACCATCTAATAGGATACCGACGCAGAAACAGTATCCAGCGCCTAGAACTTCTAAAGAAACACCGTTATTTCCTACTAAATGCGAAGATGAAATAGGCGAACCATTTCACCCTCCTCGGAGTATTCCTATTTCTCCTAGGCGTCGTCTTCGTCGCTCTTCCCTACATCCGCTGAGTCGTCGACATCAACAAGATACTGTGGATAATCCTCTATGTCTAGAAGAGCGACGAATACCCTTCGCCATGTCGCCTTTGCTACTGTCCCTCTCAACTCTCTCCCTGTTTCTTGCCTATGTCCGCCACTAACTCTTACGCTTATACAAGTCCACGAGAGCGTCCACTAACTCCTCCTCTGAGGGGAGACGCGAGTAACCAAGCGGTATCCCCTCGTGCTCCGCAAGGCTGACCGCGAGCGGGTCTATCTTCCTGATCTTCCCGTGCAGTATAACGACCCTCGGCTTGAAGGGGCTGATCTTCACCGCGATCATCGGACTCCTCCCCTGCGTCACCTGCGTGAACACGAGGGCGCGCTCACTAGTCGCCCCGAATATCCTGTAGAAGTCAAGCCCAGACAGCGTCGTGATCGCCTTTACGCTGTCGATTATCGTGTAGCCGAGCACCTGATTATACAGCTTCTCCTTCACCGTCAGGATCTCGGCGTCCACCGCCCTGCAGAGCTGCTCCACGGTCACGGGCTGTATGAACTCGCGGATGTCCGTGAAGACGTCGCTCGGGTCGATGGTGATCCTCGCCATCTGCCTGATGTAGTCCCCGCCCCGCCCCTGATCTATATCCAGAAGCGCCTCGACGTATCGCTTGATGAAGCCGCTCCCCGGCGACTGACGCCTACCCGTCTCGTAGTCACTGATCACAGACGGCGAAAGCTCCAGCTTATCCGCCAGCTCCATCTGGTTCACGTTCAGCAGCCCCCGCCACTTCCTCATCGTCTGACCCGGGTTACTGCTCAAAACGATCTCCCCAGCGATGCGCTTCGCGAGGGTATCCCTCACTGGGCTGAAGGCGGACATCAGAAACAGAAACGCCTATCTAGATTAAAAGGGTGAGGCGGCTAGACGCCCGCCTTCTCGCAGAGAATCTGCCACCTGACGTCGATCGACTCCTGAAGCAGCTTCAGGAGTGCCTCGTCCCGAGCCGGTTTGAAGAGATGCCTGAACCTGCCCTGCTGTTCGAGGTACGCCTCGACGGGCTTTTTAGACTCAGGCTTCTTCGCGATAGCTAGGCTGGGAGCCGACAGCGTGTAGACGGGCCTCCCCTTCTCCTGAACGCACTCGAAGAGAGGGAAGACGCAGGTCTGCGTCGCGAGTCTCGATATCTCGATCGTCTTCTCGGGCGGGAACCTCCAGCCCCTGCTGCACGGAGCGAGGCTGTGCAGGAACGTCGGACCATCGACCTCGATCGCCTTCCGAGTCTTCTTCATGACGTCGAGTGGCCATGCGCTGTTGATCGTCGCCACATAGGGCGTCCCGTGGGCGATGATGATCTCGTCGATGGGCTTCTTTGTCTCCGTCTTGCCGTGGATCGCCTTGCCCGCGGGCGAAGTCGTAGTAGCCGCACCGAACGGCGTCCCGCCGCTCCTCTGGATGCCCGTGTTCATGTAAGCCTCGTTATCCAGCAGCACGTAGGTGAAGTCGTGCCCACGCTCGATCGCCCCAGACAATGCCTGGAACCCGATGTCGTAGGTACCGCCGTCACCCGCGAAGCTGATCACGTCCACGTGCGGGTACTTGGCGAGGTGACCCTCCTTCTTCCTGTGCATCGCCTTGATCGTCGCCTCGACGCCGCTCGCGACCGCGGCGACGTTCTCGAAGGCGCAGTGAATCCACGGAACCTCCCACGAGGTGTAGGGGAATATGGTCGTGGAGACCTCGAAGCACCCCGTCGCGTTCGTCACGATCGTCGGGCCCCGAGTCGCCTTCAGCACCTGTCTGGCGACTATGGTCTCGTCGCAGCCCGCACACAGGCGTGCGCCGCATATCAGCGCGTCGGGCTTCCTAGCCATGTCCTTTAGAGTTATGTCGCTCATGTCTATTCCCTCACACCGATGTAGCTGACCGGCTCATCCACGGCGCCCTTCTCCTTGATCTTCTGCATCCTCTTGAAGATGTCACGGATCATCTCGGGGCTCGTGTCCTTGCCCCCGAGGCCGTTTATGTAGTCGGCGACGAGCGGCTTCTTCGGCTGGTCGTAGAGCGCGGTCTTCACCTCCATGTAGAGGGGCGCGCCCGGCCCGCCGATGCTGTACGCCTTCTCCATGACGCCAAGCACCGGGACCTTGCCGATCGCCTTCAGAATCTCCTCGACCGGGAAGGGGCGGAAGAGCCTGAGCTTAATCATCCCCGCCTTGACGCCCTCGGCGCGCAGCTCGTCCACGACCTCGCGGACGGTGCCCATCATCGAGCCCATGCCGATGACCGCGACCTCGGCGTCCTCCATCTTGTACGGGTAGACGTACTCGAGCTTCCTGCCCGTCACCTTCTCGAACTCCTTGTCCACAGCCTTGATCGACTTGAGGGTCCCCTTCATAGCCTCCATCTGCTGGACCTTGTGCTCGAAGTAGAAGTCCTGCAGGTCGAGTGGGCCGATGGTTATCGGGTGTTCGGGGTAGAGCTTGAAATCCACCTCACCCTGAGTTCCCTCGGTCTTCATGAAGACCCTCTTGCCGACGAACTTCTTCACGTCGGCGTCCTCCATGATGTAGACGTTCTCCATGGTGTGGCTGATTGTGAAGCCGTCGAAGTTGACCATGACCGGCATCTGGACGTCGGGGTGCTCCGCGATCCTCCAAGCCTCGACGCTCGTGTCGTAGACCTCCTGGTTGTTCTCGCAGAATATCTGTATCCAGCCCGTATCGCGTGCGCCCATGGCGTCGCTGTGGTCGTTGTGGATGTTGATTGGACCACCGATGCACCTGTTCGCGACAGCCATCACTATAGGTAGGCGGAGGCCCGCCGCGATGAAGAGGATCTCCCACATCAACGCGAGACCATTCGCCGCAGTCGCCGTGAAGGCGCGCGCACCAGCCGCAGACGCGCCAACGCAGGCGCTCAAAGCGCTGTGCTCAGACTCCACCGCCACGAACTCGGAACCGACCAACCCGTCGGCGACGTACTCGCTGTACTTCTCGACGATGATCGTTTGAGGCGTGATAGGGTACGCGGCGACTACGTCCGGATCGACCTGTTTGGTCGCGAACGCGGATGCCTCGTCGCCGTTGAGGCCCGTCATCTTCTGCTTTGCAACCATCACTTCTTCATCTCCATCTTTATGCACTTCACGGGGCACTCGTTGGCGCAGACGCCGCAGCCCTTACAGTAGTCAAAGTTTACCTCAGTGTACCCATCCGCCCTCACCGTAATCGCCCCCTCGGGACAGAAGAAGTGACAGAGGGTGCACTTCGTACACTTCGTGTGGTCGATTATCGGCTTCGCGACGCCCCAGTCTCCGGTCTGATAGTCCTTGCTGGACTTGTACGGGACCGCGCCCTTGGGCAGCGTCTTCCAGCCCCTCTTTTTCTCACTCAACCCTTAACAGCCTCCTTGTAGGCGGCTTCGACGACCTCGAGGTTCTGGTCCCGGACCTTCCCCTGGAACCTCTCCTTGACGACGGCGAGGACGGAGTCGAGCTTCACTGCGCCCGACGCCTTCACGACGGCCCCAAGCAGGACCGTGTTGGTGATGTTCACGCCCATAATCCTCAACGCCATACCCGTCGCGTCGACCACCCAAACCTCGTTCTTCACACCCAGCTTCTTCTTCACCGCAGCAGCCGTCTCGGTCGTGTTAACAACGACCTTGCTATCCTTCTTCAGGCCTTCAGCCACAGCCGGGCCGAGAAGCGTAGGATCCAGCACGACCACCATATCCGGCTCGTAGACACTGGAGTGTATCTGAATAGGCTTCTCGCTTATGCGAGTGTAAGCCGTCATAGGCGCCCCCGCCCTCTCGGGACCGAAGGCGGGGAAGCTCTGAATCTGCTTTCCCTCCATCAACCCCGCTTGGGCGAGAAGGAGCGATGCCGTCCAGGCTCCCTGGCCTCCGCGGCCATGGAACCTGATCTCGTAGAGCCTGTCCAAATCGACTACTCTCCCCTTGACTTAGTATTCAACGGTTTAAACGTATATGCTTCGGACATGAAAAACGGGTAAAACTTCCAACTATAATTGGAAAAACATCCATGTCACAAATCCACAATGCCTTAAAAAACGATCCAAGAAGCAATAAACGATGCTAGTATCGCTTCTCAGCTTTAACCCCTTGAAGGCTGAGAAGCCATACTATCGCATGGACTATCATTCGGGGGAGTCGATTCTCGTGAGGATAAAGAGCATTAGGCGGCTACGCCTACAACAAGGTAGTTCCGCTACCCTGAGACGGGCTACTTGACCCTTAGCCTCATCTCGTTTAGCTCGTCCCGACTCTTCTTCGCTTGGATCGCCGAGGCTTCGGCGAATCTCTCCCAGTCCCACTTCATGACCTCGTAGGCGTAGTTCACCGAGCGGCTCGAGGAGATTAGGAGTCCCTCACCATCCCTGTTTGAGCCTAGCTTGATCGTCATAGCCGCGTCGCCGCCCTGCGCCCCGAGGCCGGGCGAGAGTATGAGCCTCTCCTCCCCGATGATGCCCCTCACGATGCCCATCTCCTCGGTCGCGGTGCAGCCGACGACGAACCCATTCGACCCATGTTCGGTGGCGTCCCTCGCGAGGCGCTGGTAGAAGGGGACACCGTCCATTAGCCTCGACTGGTAGTCATGCGTGCCCGGGTTGGACATCCTGCAGAGCGCGAATATTCCCTTCTCCTTATTCTCCGCCCACCTGTATACCGAGTCGACGCCGTTCTCGTAGCCGGGGAAGGGGCTGAAAGTCACGGCGTCGAAGCCGAGTTCACCGATCCAGTGTAGCCCGGCGTCCATCGTGCTACCGATGTCCGAGAGCTTGCAGTCGAGCAACGCCAAGCATCCGCCGTCGTGTATCGCGTCGGCTACTGCCTTCAACCCGTCGAAGCCGAGGGCGTAGACGAGGAACTGGGCGTTGGGCTTTATGATGGGTGTATAGGGCGACACCGCCTCGATGAAGTCGACGCAGAACTTCTCCAAACCACCGGCTACGCCGTGCCTCTCGATCAGTGGCTGGGGAACCACATACTTGTCCCTGAAAGCCCTCGTCGCCGGGTCAAGCCCCACGCAGAGAAAACTGTCCTTCTCCCTGCTCAACTCATAGTACTTCTCGACGAATCGTCTCCCGAGCATCCGACCACCGATGGGAAAAGGCTCCCCGAGAATAAAAACTGGGCTCCCACAGGGAGTATGCCTTTTAACGTTGACGCCCCCACTTGATTTAGAACCCACTCCAAGTTGAGGAACTCGATGAACACAGAATCAGACATACGCAAACTACTCAAGATACGCGCCGACCTAGAGGATCATGTAGATCAACTCCAGACAGAGATAGACGACCTCAAGGTGGCGATGGCTGAGATCGACAAGGCGATAGTCAATCAGGGATTCCAACAGCCCTCAGCGTTTCAGCCGATGAAGGCCCCCGAGCCGAAGCGGGAGGAGTATCGACCACAGGAGAAGCCCGTCGAGCCAGTTACGGACGGTTCCTCTATACAGGCCAAGGACGGGACGACCCTCGGGAAGGTTCAGCTGACCGACGACACTATAATATTCACGCCCAGAGAAGGGCTCAACTTCACCACCTCAACACCACCCTTCCAATCATTCCTGCTCGACCGGGTCCTCGCAAACATGAAGACGACCGACGAGGCCAGAGCCGCGACAGGCGAGATTACCCCCGAGCAGGTTCTCAGCTTTAACGTCGAGGCCGAGGGCGAGACGATCAAGGTGCTCACCATCCGCAACTACGGCGGCGAGCGCCGCCTGCGTGAGATTCAGAGCAGCCTCCGCTGGAGTCTCGACAAGATGTACGACAAGATGAGGCGAGGATAAGGCACCGTGAACGACGATCTCGATAAGAACCCCCTCTGGGGAGTACTCGTCGAGACCGCACACAGCCTCCCCCTGTATAAGAGTCACAAAAACTACGTCCAAGAAGTCATCCTATCGGAGAAACCTGACATCAAGCCGGAAGAACTCTCGGAGAGGCTCAATATGCCCCTCGGTGAGGCGTTGGTCATTCTAGAGGAACTGAGCCGAGAATCTCCGGCGAAAAAGGATTAAACGACGTACCTGTACGAGATGGCGGTACCCGCCGTCTCGCTCTTCTGCGTGATCTTCACGACGTCGCCCCTCTTCGCGCCGAGGATGATGGCGATGGGGTCGTGGACCTTGATCCACGGGAACTGGAAAGGCTCTGCGTGGTACTTCTTCGTCACCTCAGCCAGCTCCTCCTCGCCGACTATCTCGTGGCGTGGTACGAGGGCGTGCTCGAAGATGTCGAAGGTCGGGAGCGTGGGCGGGATCAGCTCGATGCCGAGTTCCTCCGCGCTGCTCCTCGCCGAGTACGTGTACTTTCCGTCTCCGACGAGGATGCCCTTTGATGCGCCCTCCTTCTCGACCGTCTCCTTCAACTCCCTGACATAGCTGATGCCGATGGTCTTCTGCCCGAGGACGGCGTGCATCACGATAAGCTGGTTCTTCTTATCGCGCAGCCTGTAGACGAGTCTGTCCTCTTCACTAACGGGCTTCTCGGCGTCGGGGACGAGGTTCCTGTACTTGATTATGAGTTTCGCGCGCTTCTCCTCGAGTGATAGGTTCTTGCTCATGGAGTTTACCTCGCCTTGACCCTCTTCACTATCGGCGCACGGACCTTCCTGAAGATCCTGTAGCCGCAGTAGGGGCACCTGAAGCTAATGTACTTCTCCAAGTCCTCGAAACTTACGCGCCTACCGCATTGGACGCACTCGTATACGGGTCCCTCTGCGGGCGCCTTCTGCTCCTTCTTAGGCTCGTCGACGGACAAGAGGTTCAACCAGCATTAAGCACTCGATCAGGTCCCATTAAAACATAGCGACTGGCTTGCCTCTGACGATCCTCTCGGAGGCGACGCCGGTGACCTCGACGTCTATGACCCTGCCCTCCCAAGGCTGAGGCGACTCTATGAGTACGACGGGACCGTGCTTCAGCGGGTAGGCGACCAACTGCCTCTTGTCCCTGTCGTATCTCTCGGCGACGACGACGCGGATGATCTTGCCGACCATGACGTCCTTCGCCTTCATGTTTGCCTTCGCAGCCGCCTCGTGTATTCTCCTGCTCCCGGAGTCCCTGATCGTCGGCGGCGCTGACGGATATTCGCTGAACGCTGACATCGGCAGAGACTGGAACCTGTAGAGTATGGTGCGCTCAGCCCCCTCGTTCATGCTCCCCTCGATGGCTTTCACGGTCGCATCAACGGTCTCATCCGTCTGGCCGGGTAGCCCGTGGATGAAGTAGACGTAAGGCTTCAATCCCGCCCTTCGGAGTCTCCCGATCGCCCTCAGCGTCTCCCCCGGCGTCGAGGGTCTGCCCATCAACTCGCTGTGCGCCTCAGACCCTGTCTCGAATCCGATGCTCACAGGCGTACCCGCCAGATACTTCCCGAGGAGCCTCGCTGCCCTATCGGTGACAAGCGAAGCCTTCAAGTTTTCAATCATGAAGGCCGCCGTCTCATCTCTCATCCGGGGTATAACCGCCAACGACGACAATAGCTTCTCGATCTCATCATAGTTTGGCTCGGGGCTCCTCGGATCGGTGAGGGGCTCGGGTTCGACGAGGAGATCCCTCCCGTAGTCAAGGAAGCAGGGGGCACTCAGAACGACCCTGCTCACGCCCGCTTCTAGCAGGGCGACGATTTCATCCTTAATTCTACCCGCTGATCGGCTCTTCGGTGGGCCATACAGGCTTGGGACGGAGCAGTAGCCGCACCCCGGCGGCGTGCCGAGGGGGCAATCATACCTCTCGACTAGACCACCGCCTCTACATATCCCACACGACTCACAGTCCCCACCTATCAGCGACCTATGATAGTTGCTGCACCCACGCAGGGTCTCGACGTAGACCCTCGCCGAGCGATAGAGAACATAACCCCTGACTGTGGATGTCGATGGTTTGAACCCGTCGAGGGTCTGCCTCGGCATCACCCTCCGAAGCTGAGTCATCTCGACGTCATCATCAACGTTGAAGGCGAGCCCCCTGATCCTTCTCAGTGAATCCTCGTCGGGCATCTCCCCGCCCGAGAGACCCGCATCGAGTAACTCCGAGAGAGTCTCCTCCCCCTCCCCTACGATGGCGATGTCGCAGCCCGTCTTCCTCAGCGCCTGCTCAGGGTCGGAGGTCACGGGGCCACCGATCAATGTTGGACCGCCCTTCCAGTGTGAGACTACCCTGCGGATCGCGGGGATGTCCCCCGTCATCCCACTGGTTAGTAGTAGGTTGAAGCCCTCGGGGAAGCCCCCCGTCAGGATAGTCTCCGCCTCTAGTATTGATGCTTCGATGCCCCTGGATTCGAGGATGCCCGCCACGGCTCTCGGACCAGCCCCTATGGCGTCCCTCGTCGCCTTCCTCTCCCCCTTACCAGAGGCAAGGGCGTCGACAATCAGAGCCTTCACGTATGAGCCACTCCGGCGTCGCGTGATAAACGTTCCCAGCACAGGATAGTGATAAATCAACGCGCCATGATACCCTTAGCCATGGTGGATGTCCCAATCCCCCTCATCGCAGCCATGGCCCTATCCTTCGCCGTCTCATACCTCAGCATACCCATATTCAACAAATTCATGATAGCGGCGGGGATCGTAGGCAGGGACATAATGAAGCAGGACAGCGGCCCGATAGCCGACATGGGCGGACCCGGCGTCATCACCGGATTCGTCCTCGGCGTCTTCCTGTTCATCGGGCTGGATGTCTTCGTCCTGAAGAACTCGAGCGACCTCATCAACATCCTCGCGAGCCTCAACACGATACTGATCATCACCATAATCGGGATATTCGACGTCCTCACCGCCCTGATGAAGAAGAAAGAAGGCAAGGGGATATTCGAGAAGCTGAAGAGGCGTGGCATCCCCTCCTGGTTCTACTTCTTCCTCCCCCTCCCGGCCGCCGTCCCACTGATGGCGGTCAACGCAGGTGTCACCTCGATGGTTCTGCCCTTCATCGGGCGCGTCCAACTCGGGATGATATACCCACTCGTGCTCGTCCCACTGGCGGTCCTCTGCTGCTCCAACGCTACGAATTTCTTCGCCGGATTCAACGGGTTAGAGGCCGGGATGGGCGTCGTGCTCCACCTCTCACTCGGTGCCTTCGCGCTCCTGACCAACCACCTAGCCGCCGCAGTTCTCGCGCTCACGTTCGCCGTGGCGCTGGTCTCCTTCCTCAGGTATAACTGGTACCCCGCCAAGGTCTTCCCCGGCGATCTGAACTACACAATCGGAGCTGTCGCCGCCTGCGTCACCGTACTGGGCAACATGGAGAAGTTCGCGATATTATGCTTCACTCCGTGGATAATCGAGTCCGTGCTGAAGGCTTTGTCCCGGTTCCAGGCCGAGAACTATGGCATACTCCAGAAGGACTGCACTCTCAAGCCACGTGAGGCGAAGATAAGGTCACTAACACACTTAGTCATGAGGTCCGGGAGATTCACTGAGAAGCAGGTGACATCGATCCTGATCACTCTCGAGTTCGTGGTCTGCGTCTTCGCCTTCGCCGTAATCCGATTCATCTAGGTGCATGACTTGGGAAAGAAGGTCCTCATCCTCGCCGGCGGTGGAGGCCACACGAGTATAGCCCTCGCCCTAGCGCAGGCGATAAAGGGGAAAGCGGAGACCGCCTTCCTCATCCCCGAGAATGATAAACTCAGCAGAGAGATACTATCCCCATACGGACCCGTCGAGGACCTGATCAAGGGGAGGTACCCAAAGACCTCAAACCTCCTCTTCCCGTTCCGTCTCCTCACAGCATTCTGGCACGCCTTCCCACAGGTACGTAAGGAATACGACGTCGTCGTGTCCACCGGTAGCAACTTCTGCATCCCCCCCGCAGTCATCGCATGGCTAAAATCGATACCCGTCATAAACATCGAGAGTCGAGTCGCCATAACCAAGCCGTCAAAAACCGCCAAGCTACTCACCCACTTCTCGAAAAAGACCCTACTCCAGTGGGATGAACAGGCAAAAAACTTGGATGGAGTCGTGACGGGGCCGATATTCCCTGAGGAGAGATACAAGGCGAAGGATCTCGGATACATCCTCGTGACCGGCGGCACAGAGGGGCATAAACAGCTCTTCGATGCAGTCGCTGAACTCGACCTCAAGAACATAGTTCTCCAGACCGGCAAGGTTGACCCCGAACCTTACAAGACTAAGCGGCCCAACTGGACCATCATCCCCTACTCGAACGAGTTTGAGAAGCTCGTCGCCGAGTCCTCGATGGTTATAACCCATCAGGGTGGCGGCACGATATTCGAGGCGGTCCTGTACGGAAAGCCGGTTATAATCGTATTCAACCCCGAACTCACAAGGACGGCTGACACAGAGGACATGCGTGTGCTGGCGAAGAAGGTGGGCGCCCCCTTCCTCGACCACGCGGATAGTAAAGCGATTGAATTCCTCATACTCGAGATCGGTAAGCAGGAGAAGCCCCGCTTCGAAAATGGGCGGTTGAAGGCCGCCGAGATCATCCTCCGAGAATAGCGGCTTACTGCTTCCGCGCCCTGTCCCGTGCGTGCATGTACCCCATCAGCATCAGCGGGCGGAGATAGATGATGCTTGATATGAATACTGATGGAAGCGACTTCCCGCTAACCTGGTAAGCCGTCACCCCCCTGAGGTACTGATCCTTTACGTCCCGCCGGGCGCGGAGATGCACAACGTCAAGCCAAACGTGCCTCGTCGAATACCTCTTCTTAATCGAGTCGGAGAGGAAGGTATCCTGCGCCTTTACAATCCTCTTCACCTTTTCCGGATCCTCGGTCTCCCTCCAAGCCTTCTTCGAGAACAAGAAGACGCCGCTGAAGCCCCTTCCTGGGAAGACTAGCGTGACTATCCTCTTTACGAAGAAGATCATGTCCACTGGGTAATACTTCAAGCCAAAACTGATCAGCTTGACATCGCTTGACTCTATGAGTGGGACGTAGTCCTTGATTTTCTTATCGAGGACGATGTCGGCGGCCATCGTTAGAATCGTATCGTTACGTGCCTTCGCAAAACCGATCCTGAATAACCGGGCTACCCTGTACCGCCAATCTGGGAAATCCTCCGCCACCTCGATTAGCTTGATGTCGCCCTTATAGTCCAGCTTCACCGAAGCGGCGTCGATTACCTCTCTACTCCTGTCGCTGCACCTGTCTAAGATGATGATTATTTCATCCGGCTCGACCGCGAAAAGCGCCGGCAAACTATACACTAGATTATCCTGTTCGTTGTGGACCGGCATCACGACCGAGAACTTATCCAAATTACGCCTAGTATTGAGAGCCCCCTCGTTTTTACTAAAAGGTTTTGAGAGGCTTTTCATTTTCATAGTGAATTATTGGAAATTGGCCCTAATCTGGGTATATTTTAGCATAACAACATAAAAGCAGCTGTCTTCCCTTAATACCTAATGTGCGGAATTTTCGGGTCAGTTCTACGTAATGGTCAGGCGGCCCCGATGATCCTCGATGGCTTGAGCAGGCTCGAGTACAGGGGCTACGACTCGACCGGCGTTGCTGTCATCGACAACGGCGTTCTGCAGGTTCGGAAGGATGCTGGCAAGATAAAGGAGGTCGCAGATCGTCTGCGGATATCCGAGATGAAGGGTAGTGTGGGCATCGGGCATACCCGTTGGGCTACGCACGGTGCGCCGAACATGATTAACGCGCACCCACACACCGACTCGAAGGGCAAGATCGCGGTCATCCACAACGGCGTAATCGAGAACTTCATGGAACTAAAACAGGAACTCATCGACAAGGGCCACAGCTTCGTCTCGAAGACAGACACCGAGGTAATTCCACACCTGATCGATGAGGAGATGAAGAACGACATCGGGTTGACCGAGGCGACGTTGAGGTCGCTGAGGAGGCTGAAGGGCTCATACGCCGTGGTAGTACTTTCGAGCATCGAGCCGGATAAGATAGTCTGCGCAAGGCAGGAGAGCCCACTCGTCCTCGGAGTATCCAAAGAGGGAACATTCTGCGCTTCCGATGCACCCGCCATCCGTCCGTACACGAATCAGGTCGTCTACCTGAGAAACGGGGAGTTGGCCACGATCGACGTCGATGGGTACAAGATCGTAAAGGTCGCGGATGGCTCCCCTGTTGAGCGGCTCCCCGAGGAGATCACCTGGACCCTTGAGATGGCTCAGAAGCTGGACTATCCCCACTACATGCTCAAGGAGATATTCGAGCAACCCACGAGCCTGAGAACCGGCCTCAGGCTTCAGGAGAAGTATGTTGATCTTCTCACGATGTTCTTGGACAGAGGTAAGGAGGTTTTCTTGGTTAGCGCTGGGACGTCTCAGCACTCCTGTATTGCGGGTTCGTACATCTTCTCACAGATTGCCCGCCTCACGACATATCCCGTTGTCTCGTCTGAGTTCGTGGAGCGTTACGGCTCAACTGTAGGTATAGATTCGATCATTCTCGCAGTTAGCCAATCTGGTGAGACCTATGATACGTTGAAGGCGGTGGATCACGCCCGGATGAGAGCCGCCACGGTGCTCGGGTTGACGAACACCGTCGGTTCAACCCTAACGCGGGTCTCGAGGGCTTACATCATCCAGCAGTCTGGCCCCGAGATAGGCGTAGCCGCCACGAAGACGTTCACGAGTCAGGTTCTAGTGCTTGCACAGCTGGCCATGCGGTTAGCAAAGCTCAGGGGGAAGTTGTCACAGGACGAACTCGATGAGTTCGATGAAAACTTGCACAAGATCCCTGATCTTGTCGAGAACGTCTTGGCGAATACGATCGATAAGGTGAAGGAGATAGCTGTACGCGAGAAGGATTCGAGGCTCTTCCTCTTCCTAGGGCGTGGCATCAGCTCCGCGACGGCGATGGAGGGGCGGCTCAAGCTCCTCGAGATTACTTACATTCCCTCGCTGGCGTATCCCGCCGGGGAGAGCAAGCATGGGCCGATAAGCATCGTTGAGAAGGACACCGCCTGCGTCTTCGTCTGTCCGCGTGGTGAGACCCACGCCGAGATCATTGGTAGCATAATGGAGATGAAGGCGAGGGGGGCGAAGATCATATCCATCTGCGAGGAGGGCGACGAGAGCATCAAGGGGCTTTCGGACGAGTGCATCGAGATGCCGAAGAGCATACCCGACCTTCTCTCCCCGATACCATACATCGTCCCATTGCAGCTGCTAGCCTACGAGATCGCTGTCCTCAAAGGCTTTGACCCGGATATGCCGAGGAACCTGGCCAAGAGCGTGACCGTCCCCTAGCCGCTGAAACATTTTAAACGGATCCCATCCCTCTATTCCCAGACCCGATTTGCTCGACGTCGACGCGATCCGCGGGGATTTCCCCATCCTCAAGCAGGGCGTAATTTACCTCGACAGCGCAGCCAGCAGCCTCACCCCGGAGCAGGTTGTGCTGAAGGAGATGGAGTTCTACAGGGGGTACCGCGCAAACGTTGAACGCGGCGTCCACCGCTGGAGCCAGCGGGCGAGCCTAGAATTCGAGGGCGCACACGAGGAAGTGGCGCGGTTCATAAACGCCTCCGGTCCGGAGAACATCGCCATGCTCCGGAACACGACCGAAGGCATCAACCTCGTAGCAAACAGCCTCGACTGGAAGAAGAGCGACAAGATCGTGACCACGGTCATCGAGCACCACTCGAACTTCATCACGTGGTTGAGGGTTGGCAACAGATACGGGTGCAAGGTTGAGGTTGTCAGGTCGACCCCCGAGGGCATATTCGACTTGGGTGACTTCGAGAAGGCCATAGATGACAAGACTCGCATCGTCGCCGTAACCGGCGTCAGCAACGTCCTCGGCGTAATCGTTCCCGTGAAGGAGATCGCCAAGATAGCCCACGAGCACGGGGCGAAGTTCCTCGTCGACGGCGCTCAGAGTGTTCCTCATATGAAGACCGACGTGAAGAGGGATGGCATCGACTTCCTCGCCTTCTCGGGGCACAAGATGCTAGGGCCGACGGGCGTCGGCGGGCTCTATGTGGGTGATGAGGACCTCTATACTACCGAGCCGCTTTGCATAGGCGGAGGGACGATCGCGGATGTGAGCATTGATAGCTACACCCTTACGGTGCCTCCCCTCAGGTTTGAGGCGGGTACGCCGGCGATCGCTCAGGTGATCGGGCTCGGCGAGGCGTGCAGGTACCTCAACCGCGTCGGTATGGAGAACGTGACGCGGTGGGATCATGTGATCGCCGAGAAGCTGGTTGAGGGACTATCCGAGATCGAGGGGGTCACTATCTATGGTCCCAAAGACCCGAAGAAGAGGGTGGGACTCGTCACATTCAACGTGAGGGACCTTAACCCCGTCGACGTCGCGTTGACTCTGGATAGTGAATACGCGATCGCTGTGCGCTCCGGGCACCACTGCGCGCTTCCACTGATGAAGGAGCTTTTCAACCTCAACGAGGGCAACGTGCGTGCGTCGTCTTACCTGTATAACACGAAGGGTGAGGTCGAGAAATTCATCTCGGCGGTCGAGGAGATCGCCAAGCCGTAGCTGAGATAAAAAAACGGTTTGGGGCTACCCGGTTTTTACTTCGCGAAGCGTTTCGGGCTCTTGTCGAATGTGAGTTTGCACTTCTCGTTGCAGAAGTAGTACTTCTTGCCGTTGAAGTCGCTCGTCCACTTCGCCGTCTTCTCATCCACCATCATGCCGCAGATTGGATCTTTCGCCATGTTGATCAAGGTTGATCCTGTAAACGCTGATTATATAACCTTACGAGGAGGTGGGTGGTCTTTTATCCCTTAGATGGCATCTATGTGCCATGAACTCCGGTTTGAGGGATGTATTTGGGGCTGATCTGCTGCTCCTTAACGGGAAGATCGTCACGGTTGATCCGGCTGACTTGGTCGTCGAGGCAGTCGCGGTGAAGGGTGATCGGATAGTAGCGACCGGCTCCAGCGTCGAGATGAAGAAGCTCGCCGGGGAAGGTGCAAGGATCATTGATCTCAAGGGGAAGACGGTTCTCCCCGGGATAATCGACTCCCACACGCATCCGCATAACGCGGCGATGAATTTCTTGGAGATTGATTGCCGGGGGAAGGGCATCAAGGGGATAAAGGACATCCAAGCCGCCGTCGCGAAGAAGAGCAAGAATGTGAAGCCGGGTGAGTGGATCCGCGGGAGCGGCTACAACGACTCGAAGCTGGCCGAAAAGCGCCAGATCACACGCCGGGAGCTCGACGAGGTCGCCCCGAAGAACCCCGTCTGCATAGTGTCTGACACGGGTCACCAGTCTATAGTCAACTCGAAGGCGTTGGAACTCGCCGGCATCACGAAGTCGACGCCCGACCCAGCTGGGGGGCAGATCGACCGCGACGCGAAGGGGGAGTTAACGGGTCTTCTCTACGAGACCGCGACGAAGCTCGTCTCCGATAAGATACCCGAGTATACAGTGGAGCAGGTGAAGGAGGGGCTCAGGCAGCTCTGGGAGCAGTTCTCCGAGTGGGGGATCACATCCACGCAGGATGCAAGTGCCCAGATGTTGGGGATAAGGGGGTATCAGCAGCTTCTCGCTGAGGGTGTCAAGCGTGTCAGGGTGAGCCTGATGGTGAGCATCAAGCCATGGCGCGCGGGGGAGGAAAATATGCTCGACTCGATGGCGTCTCTGGGTTTGGAGAGCGGCTTCGGTGACGAGTGGCTTCGCGTAATGTCACTCAAGATCATGGGAGACGGTTCAGGCGCTGGGGGTACCAGCGGCGTCTACACGCCTCAGCATAGGGGCCCGAAGGGGCTAGGGCTCATGACCACCCCCGCCGAGGACATGGAGAGGATCGTGATGCGCGCCCACGAGGTTGGGCTCCGGGTGAGCATACACAGCATCGGGGACAGGGGCGTGGACATCGCCCTCGACTCCATCGAGAAGGCGCAGAAGGCGAAGCCGGTGAAGGATATGCGCCACCGCCTCGAGCACAACAGCTGCTGCACGCCGAAGCAGCTGAAGAGGATCAAGAAGCTTGGCGTGGTCCCCTCGAGCAGCATCGGCTACATGTACGGGCTCGGTGACCAGTACGCGGAGAACTTCGGCCCCGAGAGGGTCAGGTGGCTCCACCCGCACAAGACGATGAAGGAGATGGGCATAATCGCGGGGGGGAACAGCGATTGCCCCGTCACGTTCTACAGCCCATTCGTACAGATCTACACTGCGGTGACGAGGAAGAGCAGCAGCGGGCAGGTTGTGGGTCCCGAGGAGGCGATCAGCGTCATGGACGCGATCAGGGTCTACACGATAAATGGGGCGTATCTGTCCAAGGAGGAGGACCTCAAGGGGAGCATCGAGGCGGGTAAACTCGCGGACATGATCGTGCTCGAGAGGGACATCCTAACGATGCCGCCGGACGAGATCAAGGACCTAAAGGTGTCGACCACGATCGTCGGCGGCAAGATCGTATATAACCACTGATCTTCTTTCCCAGTTTTATCTGCATGCGAACCCTTAAATTGGGTCTGAGCGGGTGTAATTAGAATTCCTGAGGTGCTTTTCTGGTGGGGAGCCAACTGGGTTTAAGGCAGATTATGAAGGGCAACGTGCTCGTCCTGACTGTTAGTCGTGTGCTCTGGAGCATGTCCGACTCGCTCTGCCTCCCGTATCTTTCTCTTTACATCATCGCGCTCGGCGGTACAGCCGCTACGGTCGGTTGGGTGAACGCCGTTGGTTCGCTCGCGGCTGCGGCTCTCTACCCGATTGGTGGCTACATCGCGGATAAGGCGGGGAGGGCTAGGCTCGTGGGAGTCGCCACGCTGCTCTATACCTCCAGTTTCGTGATTTTCGCGTTCGCGAATAGCTGGGAGATGCTCGCCATCGCCTACGCGTACCAGCAGGTTGTCCTGTTCTATATGCCGGCTCTGAACGCGATAATGGCTGACTCGATCCCCGTCGGTGCGCGTGGGAGGATATACTCGGTCACCGTGGCGGTTCCGAACGCGGTTAGGATAATCACTCCCTATCTCGGGGGTTATCTGATCGCCTTGATGACGCTGCAGCCGGCTATGCGTGTCGGTTATACCATGGCATTCGGCATCGGCGCGGTCGTCGCATTCATCCGGATGAGGTATCTGAAGGAGACTGTCGCCGAGAAGGAGGGGATAGGTAGGAACCCCGCGAAGGTACTGTTTGAAGGATACCGGAACGTCTTCACGTCGCTGCGGTGGGTATTCTCCCACATGAGGGGGTACGCGATAGTCGCCATACTGCTCTCATTCGTTGGGAGCCTCGTTACTCCCTACTGGATACTGTACGCTCAGGAGTTCGTCGGCATAGACGCGTATGGCTGGGGCGTCATCCTGCTCATCGGTGGTGTGGCTAATACTATTACGAGCCTGATCGTCGGGGGTCTCGTGGATAAGATCGGTCCGAAGAAGTGTATGATGATCTCCTTCGTGTTGGCTGTCCCCGGTATGGCGGCTTTTACCTTCGTGACCAGCTTCTGGCAAGCGATGCTCGTCTGGGTGCTGATGATGGTGTCGAGTTCATTCCTCTGGATCGCTTCCTCTGTGTTCCTAGCGGATTCGATTCCGCGTATTATGCGTGGTAGGATCATGGCGGGTGTGGGTCAGGGTGTGAGCTTCGGTGTATCTGGCGGCGGGTACGCGAGCGGATTCCTGTTATTCATACCGATGACCATCGGGAACCTCATAGGCGGCTACATCTACGAGTATAATCCGCAGTTCCCCTGGTTCATACAGGTGGTCACACTCACAATGGCCTTGGTGATGACCTACCTCATCGTGAAGGAGCCCGAGAAGGCGGAATCGTAGGGTAGAATGATGCTCGCCGTCGTCGCGGCGAGGTTTCTTAGTAGGGAAGCCTGTTGTTCCAGATCTTTTTCTGGTCCGGGTGCTCCTCGAAGAACTTGTCGATGATGGCGTCGCAGGTCTTCTGGGCTGTGGTTAGTGCCTTCTTGAGGTTGATGGTCTGCATCTCGCCGTCTTTCTTGAGCCATTTTCCGTCGCAGATGACGTTGTCGATGTCGCCTGGGTTGGCGTAGAGGAGGACGCTGGTGAGTGGCTCCCTCGTTGGGGTGAGGTAGGGGTTGAGCATGTTTATGGTGATTACGTCGGCTTTCTTACCGGGCTCGATGCTCCCGACCTTGTCGGCGATTCCTAGGGCTTCTGCTCCGCCACGTGTGGCGAGTTCGAGTAGCTCGTAGAAGCTCGGGCGCGCGGTCCTGCGGCTGTCGTTGATCATCCCATCCGCGCCTCCGACGAGTCTGGCGCGTGTCATCTGTCCCTGTCTGATCTCGCGTAGCAGGTCGTTCATGTTGTGGAAGTAGTCGTCTGTTCCGAAGCCGACGGGGATGCCGCGGTCGATCCACGTGTTTAGTGGGTTCTCGACGGCGTGGCAATGGAGTATGCTCATACCCGTCTTCTGGACGAGTTGCATGTCCTTCTCGGTGGCGTATGTGAGGTGGGCGCCGCTGAGTTTGTCGTTCATGATGCCGAGGTCGTATAGGTGCTGGGGCGGGGTTTTGCCGTAGAGTTTCATGACTTGGCGGTACTCGCGCATGCTCTGGCTGAGGTGGGTGGTCATTCGTAGGTCGTGTTTGTCGGCGAAGTCCTTGCATTTGTGGTAGACTTCTGGTTCCGCCATGTCGGGGGCCTTGGGGCACATGATGGTGGTTATTCTTCCCTCGGCTTTTCCGTGCCAGTCTGTGTAGAGGTCGGTGGCGCGCTTGATGGCTTTGTCGCGTTTGTCGGGGAGGTACTCGAATACTCCGCCTCGGAGTTTTTCGAGGTCGACGTGTTCGATGTCTCCGGCGATTATGCAGCGGTTTCCGGCTTCGGAGACTGCTCGGGCCCAGCCGTCTGGGTAGGTGTAGATGAGCATGCTTGTGGTGCATCCGCCGTAGATGAGTTCGGCGGTGGATGCTGCTCCGAGTGTGGTCATCTGTTCTTCCCTGCGGTAGCCTTCGAGGGGGAGGTTGGTTTCGAAGAAGTCTCCCATGAGTTCGTAGACGCCTCGGAAGTATTGTTGTAGGTGGGTGTGGGCGTTTACGAATCCGGGGAGGATGACCTTGTTTGCGGCGTCGAGGGTGTACTCGGGGCTGCGGGGTGGTTTTACCTTTTTGCCTACTTCGGTGACGTGGTCGTCCTCTATGAGGACCTCGCCGTGTTGGTAGACGTGTCTCTGCTTGTCCATGGTGGCGACGAAGGCGTTCTTGATGTGTATGCTCGTCACGGGCTTCACCTGTTGGGTGTATATGTGCTTGAGCCTGTTCTTAGCGTCTGCGCCTAGGCGGGTTTGTGGCGTGCTACACACGATAAGAGAAAAATATTTTACAACCTTAGTGGCGAATATGTGCTCCTTTTGCTGAGATCGGTGTACCATCCGGGCATTTTTATGGGCTCTTTCAGGTTTATCTGTCGCCCTCCCTTTACGCTGGGATAGTCACCACTTGCTGGGCGAGACACGGCGAATCGATGTGTCTTTTTGGACGTAATAGCCACGTTTTTACTCGTTTGAGCTTCAGAAATGCGTCGTTTTAGTGACGTTTTCGCGCATTTTTGCGTCACTTTATGTACATTTTTGTACATTTATGATCCTGATCTGGGCAGTTTTATGGCTCCGTTGGTTGGGAGGAGCTGTTTTCTGGTTTATTCAGGTGACCCCCCCTCCCCCCCTTTGAGGTGTTATGGGTGTTTGTTGGCTCTGGGTGACGGCGGGGTGTTCCGCTCGGCGTGGCTGGGTGTTATGAAGGGTTTTAACGGGCGGGTGTCGAGGTTTGATCGGTGTCGCCGTGAAGTTCTCCGCCGTCGTGACGAAGGAGGGACCAGTCTACGTCGCCCTTTGCCCGGAACTGGACATCGCCAGTCAGGACGCGTCGGTGGAGGAGGCGCTCTCAGCCCTCCGCGAGGCGATAAGCCTCTACTTGGAGGATGAGGACGCCCGGCTGCCCGAACCGGCTTCGCGCCGCTCGTGACCTTCGTGGAGGTCGGCGGCGCTGGGTCTGCCCGTGGCGTCGGGGCGCAGGGTAGTTAAGGCTCTGGCTCGCGCCGGTTTCGGCGTCGTCGGTAGGAGGGGCAGCCACATCAGGTTGAAGAAAGTGGCGAAGAAGGCGTACATCGTCCCCGATCACAGTGAACTGGCCCGCGGCACTCTTCTCTCGATAATTCGTCAGGCGGGGCTCACACGCGAGGAGTTCTTGGCTCTCCTCAAGGAGTGAAGATATTTCCCCTACTTTTTTTCCATGAGTTGGCAGACGCGGCAGGTGTCGCCGACGGATGGTTCGCCGCATATCATGCAGGTCTTCATGGTGTCCGTGGTTGTTGTGTGGGGGATGAGTTTGAGGGCGGTGTTGTATGTGGTGAAGAGTGTGCCCGGGCGTCTGGCCTCCATGTCGCCGAGGAAGGCGCGTGCGTCCCCCCTCATCGCCTCCCCCGCGTAGGGGCAGGGGGTGCTCTGCAGCTCGAAGCCCTGCATGTAGGCGTAGAGTGTCGTCTCCCTCTCTGGGACCTCGCAGAGTGGCTTTATGCGCCTGACGAAGCCGGGGCTCGTGTAGCCGCCGGGGTCGAGGCTCGCCATCTTGCCGATGTCTCCGCGGAGTAGGTTGAGTAGGGCGGACTGCGCCATGTCGTCGAGGGTGTGGCCCGTGGCGAGCCTGTCGGCGCCGACCTGCTTCGCCGCCTCGTTCAGGGCACGCCGCCTTAGTACGCCGCAGAAGCTGCAGGCGCCTAGGCTCCTCTCGCGCGCCGCGATCTCGTCCATCGTTGAGCCGAAGAGGTCGCGGAAGCTGACGAGGCGCCACTCGACTCCCATCGACTTGCAGGCGCGCTCCACGATGCCGAGGGCCTCGTCCCTGTAGCCCCTGATGCCCTCGTCGACGGTGATTGCGATCAGCTCGGAGCCGTGTGTCCCCTCCTCTATTCCCTTGAGTATGTGTAGTAGGGTCAGGCTGTCCTTCCCACCGCTTACGCCCACGGCGACGCGGCTCCAGTGGTCGAGCATTTCAAACCTGTTTATCGCGCCCTGAACCCTCTCCTTGAGGCTCGCCTTGAAGCACGTGGGGCAGAGTCTCTCCCCGCTATAGGGGCGGTAGTAGATTGAGGGGCGTTCGTGGCATTTCGAGCAGGTCGGAGCAGGCACGGCGTTAACCTCCGTGGGTGACGGGGACAAGCACCACCTCGGAGCCCTCACGGAGTAGCGTTGCCAAGCCTTCGAGGTTCCCCGCCTCGACTCCGTTTACAATTATAAGGTTTCCCGAGGGGCCTCGGAGCGAGCCCGCGACCTCTGGGTACTCCTCCGAGATGTAGTCGATGAGTGTGGTCAGGTTCGAGTCTTCGGGTAGCGTGACTTCTACCTCTCCATGCCTCTTAGCCGGCCTAAGTGACCCGAGGAGCCTAACTCTGACCCGCATGGGTGAGTCTCAACCCGGCCCTCCTATAAAACCTCCACCGGGGGCTGAGAAGGGTTTAAGACGTAGCCCACTAAATAGTGGACCGAAATGCGCCCGGCGTGGACGCACTGAGATGAGAGGGACCGGAAAATGTCACCTTACTGCCCAGACTGTGGAGGACATCTAAACTGGGACCGGAAACTCAAGCACTACAGTTGCGAGAGTTGTGGCGTAACGTTCAACGAGGCTCAGCTCAGCGACGCGATGGACAAGAAGTTCGAGCGCCCGCTGACCGAAGACGAGAAGACGCGTAAACGCCACGACGACTACCTAGAGTGGTGGCTCAGCGACAAGGACAAGAAGAAAAAGTAGCCACCCAACTCTTATTTTCTACAAAGCTTGGTAAATACTTCTCTGCAAAAATATTTACTATAAGTGTTCCCGCAAACTATCAGGCATCATCATTTTAAACAGCAACTGCCATTAACCCATTGGACAACCCAAGGGTGCCTCTTCATGGTCTTTCCAATTGAGAGCGAGGACAGAACACTTCGCAATCTACTGATGCTCTGTCAAGACAACGCGCGCCTCGTAGTCGAAGCGTACCGAAAATCCCTCATCCTATTCGACTACATGACGAAGGGGAAACCCGTTGGGACCGCCAACCCCCTCACAGACATACAGAAGATAATCGACGACTCATACAAGGTCAAGGCCTCGACGGTAAAGGAGCTTAGCGAGATCGGAGGCATCCTGGTGAGCCGCGACGACTTCCTACGCCTCTCCAGCAGCTTCTCCGGCATGATGGACTCGATCGAGGTCATCACCATGAGGCTCACCGAGGTCAAGGCACGCGACTGGAAGCTCAGCAAGACGCAGGCCGAGGGGATGGGCAGCATGTCCGACCTCGGCTTCGACGCCCTGACCAAGCTCAGGGACAGCATAATGAGCCTAGGATTCAACAGCGAGAAGGCGACAAGCTTCGCAAAGGACATCGACTCGATAGAGAAGAAGCTCGACCTCCTCTACATCAAGGTCGACCTCGACATCGTCACCGGCGATGGCAACATCGCCTCCATCCTGATCATCCGCGACGTCGCCCGGGAGCTTGAGCGTCTCGGCGACAAGGTCCACGAAGCCAGCGACCTAGTTCGCATATTAGCCCTCTAGGGGGCATAGGTGTTGGCAGATGCGCCCGTCGAGGTGGAAGCCCTCGCCGATGGTCGCCTCGTCGTCTGGTCAATAGACGACGGCAGACGCCTCTTCAACACCGACTTCTACGGCAAACCACTCGGGAACCCCAAGCCGAAGGAGGACTTCGACGAGCCCCTGATACTAGACCTCATCGAGGGCGTCTACCTCCTCGAAAAGAAGCTCATCACGGTCAGGTCGAAGGGGCGGAAGATGTCGGCCCCGAGCCTGAGGAAGCTGGCGAGGGAAAAACTGGGCGGATTCGACGCCCTGTATCAGGTGTACCGGGACCTCAGGGAGAAGGACTTCGTCGTGACACCCGGCATAAAGTACGGCTGCGACTTCGCCGTCTACGAGCAGGGCCCGGGGATCGACCACGCCCCCTACATCATACAGGTAATGTCCCGCGAGGACCAGATGTCCGCCGCCGAGATAGTCAAGGCGGGGCGCCTAGCATCAACCGTCAGGAAGACCTTCATCGCCGCCCTCCCCGGCAAGGAAGGCGTCGAGTACCTCGAATTCAAGTGGTGGAAAGCCTAGACGTTAATGCTGGTCTTACCCCTCCATCAACCCTTTATTAGCACATGGCGGGCGGCTCCGGGAGTACCGCGTGAAGATGGACGCGGAGATAATCGAGGAACTCCTGAAGATCGTCGAGGTCAGGCCCAGGTAGGCTTACTGCTCCTCATCCTCGTCGGGTTCCTCCGCCTCTGGCTCAACTGTGGCGTCGTCGTTCTTCATGAATTCGCGGAGGATGATCGTGGCGTAGCCGCCCGCGGGCAACGTGAATGAGAGTGTTACGCCCTCGTCGTGTGGAGCGACGGAGATGTCCGGGAGCAGCCTGCCGAGGCGCCTGGTCCCGTCTGCGCCCAGCTTTCGAAGCTGATCGAGTGTGACCCCCGCCCCGGAGAAGACGGCGTCCTCCATCTCCTTCGCCTCATACTTCGCCTCCCTCATCTTGTACCCGTAGATTGGGGCGGTGAAGCTGATCTCCCCCGCGTCGAAGCGCGGCTGCTCAACGGCCTCGTCCTCGACGGTGAAGACGCCACCCGTGTCGTGCTTCTTGGCGAGGTCGCCCCTGAGGATGCGTGTGAAGTTCCCGGACTCCACCCTCCCCGCGAGGTATCTGTTGCAGAGGTGGCTTAGGAAGCTCGAGACGAGGAACCTGCGCAGCCACCTATTGCGCTCCCTGAACCTGCCAGTGATCAGGTCATAGCCGTCGATGACGTTGTCCCCATCCTTGCCGATCCTCTGTGTGCCGAAGTAGTTCGGTATGCCCAGCCTGGCGACGGTCTTCTGGATGCACTCCGCCCTCCTCAGGGCTGTTTCGGGGTCAACCTCCAGGTCGGTGATTGTGATGTTGAACGTGTTTCCCTTGAGGTGGCCGGACCTCAGCTTCTTGGGGTGCCTCTTCGCCCAGTTCACCTCGACGCCGAGGCTCGACTCTACGAGCTTCGCGACCTCCCTCTCCTCCTCCCCCGGCATGAGGATGCTGAATGTCTGCGTGGAGACGGCGTGCTTGTCCTTCAGCCCCGCGTGACCGACGTCCTCCTTGCGCAGCCCGAGCAGGCTCGCGATGTCGATCTGCGTGTCCCGCGTCGTCCTCCCACGCTTGGTGATGTTGAGGTAGATGTGGTCGCCGTAGCCGAGGGGATCGTATGCGGGGACCTCGACGACTGAGAAGAGTTCTGGTCTGGCTCTGATTACTCCGCCGATGCCCGGCTCGTCGGGTGTTATGTAGGGGAGTGTGAGGTCGAGTTGAGGAGTGTCGGCCATTTTCGGTTGATAAAGAAGAGGCTAGGGAAAAAGGGTTTAGGTGGCTTGGGGGCTCCAGTCGGGGGTCGTCCACGGGAACGGCTGCCCCTTGGAGTACGCCTTGAGGGGCGCCCTGTACGGGAAGAGGGCGACCGCCCCGCCGGTGTGCAAGAAGAGTACGTTGTCGCGCTTCTTGAACTTCCGCTTCCTGCAGAGGTCTATGAGGCACGCCATCGCCGTCGCCGTGTAGACGGGGTCGATGAATAGCCCCTCCGTCTCCGCGAGCACCTTGACCGCCTCCGCCTTCTCCGGGCTGATGAAACCGTAGCCACCGCCAACGTACTCGTTGTAGACTATGATGTCGCTGAGCGGTATCTCGACGTCGAGGCCGAGGACGTCGTGGCTGTCCTCGATGATCTTGTTGACACCCGTCTGCTGCTCCTCCTTGGAGGTCCAGCCGACCGCGGCGCCTATGATCTTGGTCCCCGTGTTGAGTGCCCTCGCACCCATGACGAGGCCCGCCTGCGTCCCGCCCGAGCCCGTACCGTGGACGAGGTAGTCGAAGTCCACGCCGAGGTCCGAGGACTGGTTGAAGGTCTCCAGCATGGCGTTGACGTAACCCGCGGCGCCGAGTGGGACTGAGCCGCCGACGGGGATGAAGTAGGGGTTCTTTCCCTTCTTCCTCTGCGCCTCCATCTCGGCGTCGAGCGCCCCCTTGAACTTCTCGGGGCGCACGACCTTGATCTCGGCCCCCATCAGCTCGTGCAGGAGGTGGTTGCCGTCCCACTCCTTCGGCTCCCAGCCGTCCCGCGGCCCATTCTTGACGAGCACGATGTCGAGCCCAAGCTTCCTAGCCGCCGCGGCGGTCTGCGTGCACCAGTTCGAGTGGAACCCGGCGCCGGTGACTATGATGTCCGCCTTCTTCGCCACGGCGTCCCCCATCAGGTACTCCAGCTTCCTCGCCTTGTTCCCCCCGAAGGCGAGCCCCGTCAGGTCGTCCCTCTTCACCCAGATGCGCGGGCCACCCAGCCTCTTGGATAGGATGGGCAGCTCCTGAATAGGCGTCGGGAGGTTTGCGAGCCTCGCCCGTGGTAGTGATCCGAGTTTCATGCCAATCGTCTGAGAATCCCCACAGCGGCGCTTAACACCTTCCCCCGTGGTAGGTTTTATCCGGCTCCCAGCCGGGGTATTACTCGTTGTCAGGGCAATACAGTGTCAGGTGGTTCCAGGAGAGCGACCTCGACACCTACATCCATGGGCTCAACGAGAACCTCTACGACGAGTACGATGAGGCCAGGTTCAGGTGGAAGATGAGGGACACCCCCTTCAGCCTCGGCTTCGTCTCAATTGCCGTCGTCGAGCACCGCGGCGTCCCCGTCGCCTTCAACAGCTTCCTCCCCCTCAGGGTCAGGCGGGGGCGCCAGAGCTTCCCCGTCGTACAGGGATGCGACGGCTTCGTCGAGCCCGAGCACAGGCGTATGGGCCTCTTCCAGCAGACGATCAGGTTCATGATCGGTGAACTCGCGGGGAGGGGCCCGGAGATGCTTATGGGCTTCAACTTCTCGGGCTCAGCCGGCGCGGCGCGTAAGGTCGGCTCAACCCTCACGGGCGACGTCCAAGCCCTCTGCGCCAAGGCGACCGACCTCGCCAAAGTAAACATCAAGGGAGAGGACGGCGTCGAGGTCAAGCCCTGCAGCCTCGAAGAGGTACACGGGATCTACGAGACCTGGGCCGCCTCGACGCATAAGCTCCACATCCACAGGACGCCCGAGTACCTCCGGTGGAGATACAGCCACCCCATAAGGCGAAGCAGCTTCTACCGCATCCGCGACGGCGACGAGACGGGGTACGCCGCCGTGAGCCTCGAACACGAGGGAGACTCAAACACCCTCTTCCTCGAAGACTACACCCCGATCATGCACAGGCCCAAAGTCGCCTCGGCGCTCATCAAACACGTTCTTGATGCCGGGGAGCCCATAAACGAGGTCTACCTGACAGAGACTACGGTTTCCCCGATGTACGCCGCGTCACAGCGGCTGGGCTTCGAGCCCGACCACTTCTACACCCTGATCATGCAGAACATCTCCGGGCTGGAGGTGTTGGGCGAGAAACTCTACAGGGACGGGGTCGAGTTGACGAACGTCGACGGCTGGCACATAGCCTCCTCAGACGTCTTCTAGCCCACCTATTTATCTAGTGAAAATAATGACGCCGGCCTTTCTCCCGAACCTATAATAGCCACGCACGCATAGGTATCATGAAAGAGTGAATTGAAACTATGGTCACGAGAAGAATGACGAAGAAGAAGGATCATAATAGAAAAACCCATAAGAAGGAATTGAAGGGGGATAGGCTTCGACACGCGCCTCCAAAGATCGAAGATACCCCGATAAAAGCTTAATTTTTGAAGGATCACATTTTAAACCGTTAGGAAAAATTTACGGAGCAAATGGCTCAGAAGAGCCCAACGCCTTCATTAATGCGTGCGCGCAGGATCGACTTCATGAAAGGCACTGGAAAATAACTCATTGAAGTAAGCGATTGTTATATTTCACTACATATAAGTCCAGTGGGGGTCAGAGTTAGACTGAGTGAGCGTGTGCGTGTTGGTACTTTCCGAAGATGCGAAAGTAGCTCTAAATCAGCCATTTTAACATAATTACCGTGCTAGCCCTTCAGCCAGTCGACCTCGTCCTCCTCAAGTTCCAGCCAAGCCGTCGTGGCATCCGCCCCCTCCTTGTTCCTGTACATGAGGCGGAGGAGCGGGATGACCTCTGAGACTGCCTCCTTGCTTGAGATGTGGCACTTGAGCGCGACCTTCGCCGCGACAGCCTGCAGCTTCCGGCGGCTGTGGTATGTGCGTATGTACCTCCACTTGAGCTGGGGCGGGCGCAGGTAGGGGATGGACCAGCCGTTGCCGCCGCGGACCCACGTCGCTCCGAGCCCACGAAGGGCCTCGTTCACCCGCCTCCAGTCGTCCCCCATGTACTTCACCGGCTTCACCAGCATCCCCTGAGCCGTCTCCTGGAAGGCGAAGGCGCTCTGCGGGTAACCGAGCTTCGCCACCGCGGTCATCACCTGCCTGCGCAGGCCGAGGCCCTCGCTGTGCCCGCGGCTGAAGGCGACGCCCCCCGTCATGGCGTTGAACATGTACTTCTGCAGCCTGTAGCTGCTGCTCCTCGCCCTCTTGGCGAAGATGTCGGCGCGGCTTAGTGCCTCAAGCCCCTCGGCGAGGTCGCGCTTGTCGTCGAGGATGAGTGGCAGGTTCTCGTATATCCAGTCGAAGAGTTCCTCATGGTCGACGTACGCCTGGCTTATCGACTTCCGTGCCTCCCACAGGGTCTTGGCGGCGAAGATGTTGTGGACGATGGCGGGGGTGTAGTCCTGCCTATCCCTGACGCCGAGGGCGTCGACTTCCTCCACAGTTATCGCGCCCTTGCCGCGGGCTATGGACTCCATGTCGTTTATCGCGGAGCGCAGGTCACCGATGCTGTGGACGGCGAGCGCCTCCAAGGCATCCGGCGGCGCGTTGAGCTTCAGCTCTTTCGCGATCTTCTCCAGCTTGGCGTAGACGTCCATCGTGGGTACGGGTTTGTACTCGATGGCGATCGCCTTGTCCCGCAGGGGACGGAACTTCTCCTCGTTGTCCTCAGCTATCGCGGTGGCGATGAGGATTATGGGGACGCGCGTCGTCTTTATGATGTCCGAGATGGCTGAGATGCCGCCCAGGTCCTCGTGGCCGCTCACCCCCTCCATCTCGTCGAAGAGGATGAGGCGCCTTTTGCCGAAGATGGTGACGTTCTGCGTCGTGGCGCGGCCGATCAGCTCCTCCATGCGGGTCCGCGTGCGGTAGTCGCTGGCGTTGATCTCCAGGAGGTCGAAGCCCAGCTCCTCGGCGAGGACGTGTACGCTGCTCGTCTTCCCGGTGCCGGGTGGGCCGTGCAGGAAGACGGCGCGCTCCTTCGGGACGCCCTTCTCCCAGCCGCGTAGCCAGAGCTTGAGCTCGTTTACCGCCTCCCTGTTGTCGGCTATGTCCGCGACGGTGCGTGGCCTGAACCTGACCGCCCAGGGTAGCCTATCGGTGCTCAACTTTCTTCACTGGCCAGTGCGAGCTTCGCTATGAGTGTGCTGAGCTGTATCTCGGGGCGCGCGCCCTGTGTGAGGCGGAAGTCGACCTCGCCGACGGTGTCGCTGATGCGGACTTTCCACTTCTCGGGCATCTGCATACGCATGAGCTCGGAGTAGACCATCCTGAGGATGTCCTCGGCGCCTAGCCCCTCGTCTATGAGGAGGCTGCGTAGTATCTCGCGTGCCTCGAGGAACTCGCCCTTCATGCCTAGGTTGATCATCTCGCGGACGCGCTGTGGGCTGACCTTGCCGAGGACGCTGTAGATGGCGATGTCGTCGACCTCGCCCTGCGTCGCAGCGGCGGCTTGCAGGAGGTTGGTTGCCTTGCGCATGTCGCCTTGGCTCGCTTCGTAGACGGCGTCGAGTCCCTCGGGGATGAGCTTGACCCCCTCCTTCTGGGAGATCATTGTGATGTAGCTCTTCACGTCCTGCTCCGCGAGTGGGCCGAACCTGAAGACGCTGCACCTGCTCTGGATTGGGTCAATAATGTTCTCCGAGTAGTTGCCTATGAGGCAGAAGCGGCAGGTGCGTGTGTAGACCTCCATCGTGCGGCGGAGCGCGTGCTGGGCGGCCGTGGTGAGGCTGTCCGCCTCGTCTAGGATGAGTATCTTGAACGAGACCTCGCTCGCGATGGCGGCGGTTCGGGCGAAGTTCTTCACCTTCTCCCTGATCACGTCGATGCCGCGCTCGTCACTCGCGTTAAGCTCCAGCACGGAGTTCGTGTAGCCGGCTCCGTAGAGGTCGTGTGCCAGGCAGAGTATGCTCGTCGTCTTGCCGACGCCGGCGGGTCCGACGAGCAGTAGGTGTGGCAGATTCTTGTCCTTGACGAAGCTCTTGAACCTTGAGACGATCTCATCCCTGTCGACCATCTCTTCGAGGGTCTTTGGCCTGTACTTTTCCGCCCACACGCCGATGCTCATTGCGATTCACCTCATATCACATTGGCGCGTTTTTTAAGTCTTCTAGGAAGCCGGTGGGAGCGGGGTGGTGGGTGAAACACCGGATTTGATATTTCTAAGCTATCTTTAAATCCCGGGCTCAACGCCAATCCGTTTTAGGTGTTTAATAGGGCGTGTAACCCGTGAGAAGGTACCTGCTCAAAGTAGCGGGGGGCTTTGCCCTTCTGACTGCAATGGCCATCGTGATTGGTACCCTCTCCCCGTACCCCGAGATGAAGAACCTGCCACTCTTCACCCTCAGCACCGTCGCCCGGATATTCATAACCCTCATCATATCGGTCGTCTGGGGGGTCTCGTTCGGCATCTGGGCCGCCACTAACAAGACCGCGGGAAGGATCATCACCCCCATCGTCGACCTCCTACAATCAATCCCTATACTCGGCTACTTCCCGCTAGTAATCGGGTTCCTATTCGCCTGGGGCACCTTCGGGATCGAGTTATCCGTCATTCTACTACTCTTCACATCGATGGCTTGGGCCATCTTCTTCGGCGTCCTCGGCGCGATCAGCAGTATACCATCGAACGTGGTCGATGCTTCGAGGAGCTTCGGCATAAGCGGCTGGAGGTACACGAGGCACATCGTCCTCCCCGCCATAGCTCCCGCGGTGGTCGCCGGCGCGAACCTCGCGTGGAGCGACGGCTGGTTCTTCATGATAGCCGCAGAGTACATCCAGTACAAGGGCAGCGTCGTCTCCCCGCCCTCAGGTGGCGTGGGGTACCTGCTCGCCCAAGCTGCATACTTCTACAAGGACATGAACCTCGCCGTAATGTTACTCATATTCGTCACAACTCTCGTCATCGTGATTAACAGCCTCACGTGGCACAAGCTGATGGAAAAGGCGAACACCGGGACCTTCAAGCCGATAGTTAGCATCGACCTATCCGGCGTGGGCAAACTGATTGCGGCCGAGGAGTCGAACCTCTTCGACTTCGGAAACATACGCATACCCAAGTCCTTCTCCGCCTTTTATCAGAGGCTAAGGGAGTATTCCCGGGTCGAGAAGATACTACTAACCGCCTTCTTGGGCGGTCTGTTAGTCTACCTGATCGCGACTCAGGTCGAAAATATCCCGACTCTGAGCGTGATAGCGCAGGGTTTCGCCTCGCCGCCAGCAGAACGATTGGGCTCCCTACCCCTGCTCATCCTGTTCACAATGAGCCGGCTGACGATCGCCTACCTGATCTCCTTAGTCGTGGCAATCGGGCTCGGCGTCCTCGCGGCGGAGAACAAGAGGATGGCAGCAATCGTATACCCCATCTACGACATCGGGCAGGGCGTCCCGATCCTCGCACTCTTCCCAGTCATCTACCTAGGCCTAACAAGCCTCGTCGGATCACAGAGACTCGCCCTAGAGATCACGTGCATAGTGATGCTCGTCCTCGACATGATCTGGTACATGTTCATCAACATCACAAGCGCCGTAAAGAACATCCCCTCCGAGATCAATGAGGTCGGCGCCATCTTCGGATTCAAGGGACTGAAGAGAGTGACCCACATAGTTATCCCCTCGATACTCCCCGCGATCGTGACGGGAAGCATACTCTCCTGGGGCACGGGTTGGAACACCATAATCTTCTCCGAGTATCTGCAGTCAACCGAGGCGGGCGTACCCGCGGTCTCAGTCCCCGGCTTAGGCTCAATGCTCGACATAGCCGGCTACGAGTTCGGCAACACCATCGTCCTCGTGTTCATTCTAGTTATCATCTCCGTCATCGTGTTATCGATGGAGGCGTTGATCTGGCGGCGCCTCATCAAACGCTTCGAGAAGTATAAGGTGGAGGTGGGCTGACATGCCCGCGCTTGAGGTCAGAGACGTAAGAAAAATCTTCAAAGAAGACAAAAACGAGACCATCGCCCTAGACGGCGTCAACTTCACTGTAAACGACGACGAGTTTGTCTGCATCGTCGGTCCCTCCGGCTGCGGCAAATCCACGATGCTCCGAATAATCGCCGGGCTAGAACACGCCACATCGGGTGAAGTCATATTCGAGGGTAAACCCATCACGCAGCCAAACCCGAAGATATCGATGGTTTTCCAGCTCTTCGGCCTCCTCCCATGGAAGACGGCGCAGGAGAACGTCGAGGTACCCCTTGAGGTGATGGGCGTCCCCAAGAAGGAGCGATCAGAGTCTGCGAAGGCGTACCTGAAGATGGTCCACCTCGATGGATTCGAGAACACCTACCCACACGACCTCTCCGGCGGCATGAAGCAACGCGTCGGCATAGCAAGGGCCCTCGCCCTCAAACCCGAGATACTCCTCATGGACGAGCCCTTCAGCAGCCTCGACGAACTAACTGCTAAGACTCTCAGGGACCTCGTCCTAGCCATTTGGAGAAAGCCGGGTGAGCCGCCGAACAGCCTGATAATGGTGAGCCACAACGTCGAGGAGGCCGTCTACATGGCCGACAGGGTAATCGTCATGTCGACGCGCCCCGGTAAGGTCATAGGCGACGTTAAGATTGACATCCCCCGCCCCCGCTCCGGGTACCTCAGAGACCCCCTATACTTCCGCTTCGTCGACCTGGTCATGGAAAAGTTGAACCTCGGCAACGGAAAGCACTAAGCAAAGCCGAGAACAGGCTTTCTCGTCGTAATTTTTACGAAAAACCTCCCTCTAAGCGACCCCAATCTGTTTTTTATACACCATGGGCACCCACCTTACACATGGCAAAAGTCAAACCCTTCATAATCGGTACGAGGAACGCGGGTGAGTTCCTCTACGCCGGGGCCGCGATACTCCGCAAGGGCGGCTCCGCAATAGACGCCGTCGAGGCCTCCACAAAGCTCGTCGAGGCCAACCCCAAGGACGACAGCGTCGGCTACGCGGGCATCCCGAACCTCCTCGGGAAGGTCGAGCTCGACGCGAGCATAATGGACGGCAAGACTCTGCGGACCGGCGCCGTCGGCGCAGTCAAGGGCTACCTGCACGTCATAAGTATCGCCAGGATGGTTATGGAGAAGACCCCACACGTAATGCTTGTCGGCAGCGGCGCCGAGCTATTCGCCAAGGCGATGGGCTTCAAGAAGCAGAACCTCCTCACCAAGGACGCGAAGGAGAAGTACCAGAGCTTCCTGACCAAGTACTCCGACCTCCCCAAGGAGGGGGAAAAGCCCTGGTACGTCAACTACGACGTCGACTTCGGCCTCCGCGGCTGGTACGACAAGCTCACCGACAAGCAGCACGGCACCGTCAACATCATGGCCATCGACGGCAAGGGAAACATCTGCAGCGGCGTGAGCACGAGCGGCACCGCCTTCAAGTTCCCGGGGCGCCTCGGCGACAGCCCCATCATAGGAGCGGGGAACTACTGCGATAATCGCTTCGGCGCCGCAGCCTGTACGGGGCGCGGCGAACTCGCCATCAGGCTCAGCCTAGCCCGGACACTCGTAAGCTACATGGAGAACGGCTTGACCGTACGCGAGGCATGCGCACGCGGCATGAAGGACATAAACGAGCTGGGCGAGAAGGGCGGCATGAACTGCCTCGCCATGGATAACAAGGGCAATACAATGAGCGCCTCCACAAGCAAGGAGAACATCCATTGGTACATGGACATCGATTCTAAGGAGGCAGAGCAACGCAAGGGCATCTATATCTCGGAGTAAAGCCGATGTCCAAGTCCCCCTACGACACGAAGAAGATAACGCCGAACCTTT
>JAPKYO010000028.1 GCA_026394265.1 Candidatus Bathyarchaeota archaeon | reverse complement strand
GATTTGTGAGGCAGGGGCTTGTCACACAATTCGCTTTCAATGCCTCTCAAACAGAGAAAGGCCAGCCTTGTTCTGGCATCCTTACCGATCCATTCGCCTATATCACCTGATTTGTGAGGCAAGCCCCTGTCACACAAATCAGGACAATGGAGACTGACCCACGGTGACTCAAACTAGTCTCCTTGAAAGTCAACCGTCGAGGGGGTTGTATCCCGTTTCCAAATCTAACTCCTCCTACTATCTACTACGAGCAATCTGGTTACATTCACTACGCGGCGAATACAACTCAAAAAGGGCCGCCCAGCAACTTTCCTCAATACATTCAGACTTCACATTTAACGACGAGACTTGGAGAAACGTATCGCGGATACTGGGCAGCCCTGGGTTGAGACGCGTCGCATTCCACGTACTAGAGACGGGGGCCGTGACTCTATTGATTGCACGCGTCACACTGGGGATCAGCCTAGGCTCTGCGGTCAGACACCTGGAGGATCTGACCAGCTTCGGAGTCTTAAAGCCGGCTGTGAAGCTTCTTCGGCCCGCCGGTGTTCGGGGTGGTCGCCGCGTCGTCGTCTACGTTATCCCGGACGCGGAGACTTTGAAGATCGAGGCCGTTTGCGCTCTTCATCGGCGACTCGAAAATCCGCTATACCAGCGTTCCTTGGATGTCGCGGAGAAGATGCTCCTCAACCTACGCGGAGAAGACGTGAGCTACGGTGCGGTCCTCGATGCGGTTAAGGAGACAAGCCGGTCCTCGAATGTAGCCAGCACGGCAGAGGGGGTGGCTCGGATCCTCCACGAGAAGGGGGTCAGAGTATGGAGAAGATAATCCACCCTCAGTAAACTGTTAAAGCAATTATTCTATGAACTAGACAAACTGATACACGTGTGAAGAAAAAAGTAATAACCCTCACTCCACGCGGTATTCAGGTAAATTACTTCTCTCCCAAAAATTTATTCCAGCTTTTCGCACAGCATCCATCCACAGTCTAGACTCCGGTGAAAGTCTGTTATCTCTATATGCCTCAAAACGTTGTTTTGGGGTTAACCTCCGAAGCTCCCCGGTCAAATTTGGCAAACCCTTTTCAATCAACTCGTGTTGAAAATTTAACTCTTCAGCATCTTCAACGGCCTTCTTGAGACTGCCTCTAATCACTTCAGTAACGTTGACGTTCAAAGAATCGATTTTCTTCTTCAGCTCCGAGGAGATTCTCGCCGTTACAACCTCTGACTTAGGTATGTGAAATACCCCCTTGATTTTTCTATTCACTGTATTACACTTGTAAGCGTTTCTCCGGTTTACAGGTCACTGTAATACACAACACGCGTGGGAAAAGGGTGTATACACTATGCCAACGATGTAACAGAACTTTAATCTATTCTTGATAAGTGTATTACAATAGCCTCATTTTTTGCCTGTATACAGGGCGAAAAACTGTCTATAGAATAATCAAGAACTACCGTAGAAAACGACAAGTGGTACCAGCACAACTCATAATACTTAGGCTAGCCTATCCTAAAAATCATGAGTCACCTCGTCTGCCCCTTATGCGGAAAAAATGCACCTCTATCCACGCTAAACCCTGATAACCTCGATCTCGACCTCAAAATAGTGAGTTTTAAAGGATTAGGCAGAGGGAAAGGCTTCGCCAAGAATACCGAAGAGTCCGTCTTAAATGATGATGTATATACGCCTATGATAGCGAAAAGAGTCGAAAAACTGAACGAATTATTCAAAAATATTGGCGTAACTAAACATCAAAACATCATAACCGAAAATACATCATCGAAAAATACTTATAATTTAAACAATAAAATAATAGAAAATATAAAGTTAAATTCATTAAAGGATGAAATAATAGAAATGAAAAAAGAAATTGAAATTAAGAAACAAATTGAATATATATTAAGAGAATGTTTAGAATTTACCGACGGAAAGATATCATCATATAGAGATCGATGGTGCATCGAAATTTCTACTCAAACCCCTGAATTATACGCGTATCTAATTTTAATTATGATTAATATACCAACCAAACTTAAAGAGCAGTTACTTCTGCACATTAAAACTGATAAATATCCTAGTGCATACGAATTCTTAACGAAACTTCCGAGAAAACAGAGTATTGCGGAGCAGCTTTACGATATTGGTCCTGAACGAACTTTTACAGTTAAAGATGAACATGGAAATGAACAAGTACGAAAATATGGGCCATTGTACACGCCGGAATTTGAAGTAAAATCAATAACCATTGATGAATTGAAGCGAATTATAGCAGATGTAAAAACGAAACTTAATGATCCCGTAAAATGTATGCAGGAAATGCTAGATGTCAGATATCCCCTCCTTTTAAAGGTACCAATTATTAGAAATAAATCAAACTCCTAATGGTGATCATTTTTCACGTCATAAATCAAAAATTTTTAAATAATACCTTAAAAGGGTACAGTCAACGCCGTCGCCTTAGCCAGTAGGGTGGCGAAGGATGTCATATGTATCCACGTGGAACTCACAAAGGGCAGCAGCGAGGCGCTCGCTGAGGAGTGGAAACTTCTGTGGCCGAATATACCCCTGTACATCATACCCTCCCCTATAGATCCGTGACCGAGCCTCTGGTAAAGTTCCTAGACGAAAGCGACGCGATGAAAAGCTGGGAACCAACTTCAATTGTGCTCTCCACTTTTGTGACAAATAAATGGTGGCAAGCGGCGTTGCATAATCAGACAAATTGGTGGATCCGGCAGACGATAATCGAAGTCCCCTATTTATTGAAGGAGAATATCGATTAATCTCGTCCCTCGTTTTCAGCGCATCTAAGCCATTTTAGATGAAGGCCCATCTTAAACCGGATTTTATGGGCTCCCAATTCTCTTACATTTTAAAGAAATGCGATGGGAGGAAGCGCATCCTTCCCGGTGCGCATCTTCAGCTCCTGCAGGTCCCTCTTCTGTTGGTTGAAGAGACGCGTATGCTGAACTGCTGGATGTACTCCTCCTCGGTGTAGTCCTTCTTGAAGACGGTCTTGAAGAGCTGTTTGAGGTCCTTGTAGTGGGGGATGAGGCCGATGGGGGTCTTTATGGCCTCGTAGTCGCCCTTGACGCGTCCCTCCGCCCAGAGGACCCAGATCTTCTTGTCGACCTTTGTGTTGGTGTATTTGCCCTCGTGGCGTAGGAAGTAGTTGGTGGCGTAGACGCGTGGCTTGTGTTTTAGCTTCTTGCCGAACTTGATGTGGTTCGTGAGGTAGGTGGAGAGTGGGACGACGACGAAGTCCATGTTCGCCATGGGGTCCTGCCTGCGCACGCCCGTCTTTCCGATGATGGCGGTGGTCGTCTCCGACTCTAGGGTGGCTCCGATGTAGACGCCGTGCTCCCAGCTCAGCGCCTCCGAGATGGGCACGTTCGTGTCCGAGTCGCGCCCGCCGTAGAAGATGCCCTCCACGACGACGCCGTCGGGATCGTTGTACTTTGGGTCGACGTTCTCAAGCTCGCTGAGCCTCATCGTGTAGCGGGCGTTGCCGTGGGCGTAGGGGATATCGTTGCCGTCCTTGTCCTTCTTCCCCTTGAACCAGTCACCGCTGAAGTTTGTGCCCTTCTCGGGGATGTCGTTCCGGCCCATCCCGAGCCAGTAGGGCACGCCGTCAGTGATCAGTATGTTGCTGAATATCAGCTCACGGGGGGTAGTTAGGCTCTTGTAGATGAGGGGGTCGTCGACGGGGTTGACGTCCTGTATGATGCCGAAGATGCCCTGCTCTATGTTGACTCCGCGGCAGAAGCCCTCCTTATCCTCCTTGAGGTAGGCGATGTCGTCGCCGACGATGCTCTGCCCGGGGATCATGGCGGTGCTCGTCTTGCCGCAGGCGCTCGGGTAGGCGCCGGCGAAGTAGGTCACCCTACTCTTCCCCGGAGGGTGGACGCCCATGAGGAGCATATGTTCGGACAGCCAGTCCTCGTGGTTCGCCTTGTAGATGGCGAGGCGCAGCGCCAGCTTCTTCAGCCCGACGCTGTTGCCCGCGTACTGGTTGTTGACCGAGTAGACCTTCCCGTCGGTGACGTCGATGTAGATGCGGCGGCTACCGTAGTTCTTGGTGACGTTCCTCTCGTCGAGTTCCCCCGCGGAGTGTAGGAAGGTGAAGAAGTCCTTGCCCCCGTTGAGCCTCCTGAACTGCTCGTAGCCCTGCCTGTAGAGGAGGTCCTCGCTGTGGGCGACGTATGGGGAGTCGGTTACCTGCATGGCGCATAGGCTGAACCTGCTGTTCGTCGGGCCGAGGCTGTAGAACTTTACAAGCATCTCCTTGCCCCGCATGCAGCCGTCCATGAGGCCGAGTATCTCCTTCAGCCCCTCCTCCCGGTTGATGGTGTTAATCTTCTTGCTAAGCGTCATCCCGGGCGGGGTGAGTACCTTGGTGCTCCCGGTGTCGCGTGCGAGGTCGTAGTAGCCGTCGAAGTGGATCGTGTGCCCCTCCATCTTGAGCGGCCTCTCCTCCCCCTTCTCCCGCGCGAGTTCACGGACGTAGGACACATCCGTGGCGGACTCGCCGAAGACTATGACCTTCGCCGGCTTGCACAGCTTGACGAAGCCGTCGAGCTGATCTATTACATTCTGGTTGCCGAGTTTTTCGAGGTTGTCGTGGCTCGGCTTATCCAGGACCTTACCGAGGGTGCCCGGGATCATTAACCATCAAGAGAGGTTACGCCATCCGCCGATAAGTGTAACGGTGGCGACGACGCGGGGCGAAAACGACGCATATGCGACATCGTGGCTCCTCGACCAAAACGTCTATCAGTTCCCCAACTGTCTTGATGCATAACCCTTCGGTGGCTCACTCCATGGACCTTCCCGACTTTCGCCTGCTGACCGACGCGCGGTCTTACCTCGATAACGTGAGGATGCAGGACTGGGGGGGCTACATCGGCATGGCCATACTCGGCTACCTTCAGGGGATCGAGACCGTCCCCCAGGGCTTCTCAGGCTACCTAAGGTTCGCACTATACCTCGTCTCGATTGCCCTTTACCTCGGCTTCTCGTTCTCCGTGAACAACTGCTTCGACTACGAGGGGGACAAGCTGGGCGCGAAGATTTCGCTCAACCCGATCGCCGCGGGCAGGATCAGCGTTGGCGGAGGCAAAGTGTTCTCCGGGTTACTGGCCGCGACGGGCCTCGCCTTCACGTGGTTCTTCTTCGGCCCCGCCTCATTCACAATCTACGCGGTTATGCTCATCCTAAGCGGCGCATACTCGACGCCCCCGCTCAGGTTAAAGTCGGTGCCACTGATCGACATGGCCTCACATGGCCTCTTCTTCGGATCGCTGATAGTGTTCTACGGCGTCGTGGTGACGGGTGGCTTCAACGCCTTCACCCTGCCTCTGCTCTTCAGCGTCTACAACCTCTCCCTCATACTCGAGCTGAGAAACCAGATCGATGACATAGAGGAGGACTCGGCGACGTTCGTTGACACGACGGCGGTACGCATCGGCTCCGAGAGGGCGAATACCCTCTTCTACGGGTTGGTGGCGCTCCACATGGGGATACTTGCGTACATAGTTGACCTCCTCGGGAACTTTGCCCTTACCTTATCGGCAATCGTCTTCTTCGTCGGGGTGGCGTTCTACTTCTACAGAATGCCCAACCGCGACAAGTTCCTGCTGATAATGGAGAGGGTCACGCCCCTCATCTACATCCTCTTCCTGCTAAAGCTGATGCTCTTCTAGGCGCGGTCGGTTCACGTGTCAGTTTAGTGGCTCGGGATTCACGGGGATGGTCTTCCTTTGGTAGGGGAGGAAGTCGAAGAAGCCTATCATGGCCACGATAATGACGACCGCGATGACGATTATGTTGGGGTCTAGGTAAAGCTCAGCCATATGGTGAAATTTCTCGTAAACACTATATAGCGTTTTTGGGACGCCCAGTAACAGTTAAGGCTCATGGCGATCCCAAATTCCCTGAGTACCATGAGCGAAAACGGTGTTCTATCAAGGTTCTGGCTGTGGGAGCTGACGCGCCCATCCTTCGAGGATTGGCTTGCCAACGACCCCGCGCCCGTCGTCATCATCGGCATCGGCGCCATCGAGCAGCACGCCGTCCACCTCCCGCTGGGGTGCGACAGCATAGGCGTCGCCAAATTCATACACGATGTGGCGGAGAAGACGAACAGCGTCTGCCTCCACCCCACGTGGGCCGGCTACTCGCCCCACCACATGGAGTTCCCCGGCACCGTCACCTACAGCCACGAGACGCTGCTCAACATTCTCCTAGACACCATGAGGAGCCTCTCCTACCACGGCGTCAAGCGCTTCGTCCTAATCAACTACCACGGCGGCAACGAGAACATAATGAACCTCGCCGCCCAGATCGCCAAGCGCGAGTACCGCGTCATGGTCGCCACCCCCCACGGCCCCAACAACACCGAACTCTCCAAGAAGATCAGGGATAGGATGCAGAGGTACCTTGAGGTCCACAGCTGCGCACGCGAGACCAGCTACGCCCTACACTACTTCCCCGAACTCGTCGAGATGTGGCGCCTAGAGGGCTGGGAGAACCCCACGGTCATCCCCGACTACCTGCTAGAGTTCCTCAACCCCGACCGCCCGGACTACGAGATAGTCAGCCAGATATTCAACGCGAGCATCGGCCCCGATACGCAGGACATCACAAAGACGGGGCAGTACAGCATCAACGATCCGCGTACCGCGACAGTCGAGGAGGGTGACGCCATGGCGGCGGAGGCGACCCAGTTCCTCACCGACTTCATAAACACCTGGAAGAAGCTCCCCGTACCTCCCGCCTACCGGGACGCCTGCGGCTGCGGCGACCCCGAGTGCGAGGGCGACCACGGCGACGACTGTGGCTGCGGAGACCCTGATTGCCACGAGGAGCACGGAGACGACTGCGGATGCGGCGGGAAGGGACCATGCCATGACCATGACCACGATCATGCTTGAGGAACTCACCTGGCCACTCGTCGAGAAGGCGCTCAAGGACGGGTACAAGACCGTGCTCGTCCCCGTCGGCTCGATCGAGCAGCACGGTCACCACCTCCCACTCGCCACCGACTCCCTCCTGGGTGAGGCCCTGGCGAAGCGGCTCGCCGAGAAGCTGGGGAAGACTCTCGTGGCGCCGGTGATACGACCCGGGTGCAGCGTCCACCACATGGCCTTCCCGGGCAGCCTCGACGTCAGCCCAGCCACCCTCATGAGCATGATAAGGGACATCTGCTTCAGCCTCGACCACCACGGCTTCGAGAACATCATCCTCCTCCCCAGCCACGGCGGCAACTTCGCCCCCGTCGCCACGGTTACGCAGGAGATTGCCCCGAAGCTCAAGGCCAACCTCATCGCCATGGGCGACCTCATGGGACTCATCGGCAAGATGCAGGAAGCCGCCGTCGAGTCCGGCATCCCACGCGAAGCCGTCGGAGGCCACGCATGCGCAGGCGAGACGAGCATAATCCTCGCCTACCGCCCCGACCTAGTCAGGATGCAGGACGCCAAACCCGGCTACATCGGCCCCTTCACGAGCAAGTACCAGAGGAAGGGATTCCGAGCCGTTACGCCCACAGGCGTCATGGGGGACCCCAGACCAGCCACGAAGGAGGCGGGGGTGCTGATGATCGAGAAGATCACAGACATGTACTTAGCCAGTATAAAACGCGAGCTGGCCTAGAAACCAATTATTAAGAGAAAATGGGGGTAATACCCCCAAAGAAACGCCTAGAGATTCGACTCGGTCTTCTTCGACTTCGCCGGCGTGATTACCTTCTGCTCCTGCTTCTCAAGCTCACTGTTATCCATCGTGTGCTTGAGGTTCCACGCCGTCACGCTGGGCAGGCCCCAGAGGGCGATGAAGCCCAGCGCATCACCCTGATCGTACTTCGTGTTGATGTCGAAGCTCGTCAGGTTATAGTCGTAGAGGCTGAACTCGCTGTTCCGCTTCACCGGCTTCGCGGTCCCCTTGTGGAGCTTCATCGTCACCCAGCCAGTCACCTTCTCCTGTGAGCTGTTGATGAACGCCTCGAGGTCCTGCTTGAGAGGATCCACCCAGAGACCCTGGTAGGCGAGGACGGTCCACTTGTGGTCGATCTCCCTCTTCATCAGCATCTGGTGGATGGTGAGCACCATCTTCTCCAGATCCTTGTGGGCTGTGAGGATGATCTCGGCTGCTGGGCACTCGTATGTCTCCCTGCTCTTGAGGCCGACGGTGCGGTCCTCCATGTGCTCGATGCGCCCGATGCCGTGAATGCCACCCTTCTCGTTCAGCTTCTGAGCGATGCTGACAAGGTCCATCTCGACGGCGTCGATGCTGACGGGTACGCCCTTCTCGAAGCCGATTGTGACGAACTCGGCCTCGTCGGGGGTGTCCTTGATCTCCTTCGTCCAATCCCAGACCTCCTTAGGGACCATCTTATCGGGGTACTCTAGTACGCCTCCCTCGATGCTGCGGCCCCAGATGTTCTGGTCGACGCTGTAGGGCGATTCGACGGTCACCGGGACGGGGATGTTGTGCTCCTTGGCGTAGAGGATCTCGCCGTGGCGGTCGAACTTCCACTCGCGGACGGGCGCGATGATCTTCGTCTTGGGGCTCAGCGCCTTTATGGTGATGTCGAACCGGAGCTGGTCGTTGCCCTTGCCGGTGCAGCCGTGGGCGACGGCGTACGCGTCCTCCATCTCAGCGACCTCCACCATCTTCTTGGCGATGAGGGGCCTGCTGAGGCTGCTGCTGATCGGGTAGCTGTCCATGTAGAGGGCGTTTGCCTTGATGGCCGGGGCCACGTACTCGGTGGCGAACTCCTTCTTGCAGTCCATCGTGTACGTGTTTACCGCACCGAGGGTCTTCGCCTTCTCCTCGATCTTCTTCAGGTTGTCACCCTGCCCAACGTCGATGGTGAGTGTCACGACGTCGCTCTTGTACTGCTCCTGAAGCCACTTGACCATAACCGATGTGTCCAGGCCGCCGCTGTAGGCGAGCACGATCTTCTTTTTTGCCATGCGATTCCCCTTTTCGATGCCCGAATGAGTATAGGGCAACCATTTATACATTATGACATATCCACACTAAATACGGCAACCATTGTCCCAAATGGGACAAATTGGTTTTTACCCTTGTTTCGGAGCCTCGGGCGCGGTTTTGGGTTCCTCGGGCTTCTTAGCCGATGTGATTCTCCCCCTCTCCGTCCTCGCCCTGAAGAACATGGCGCCGATGATGCCCCCGATCAGGAGGCTGACAGCGGCGTATATGTCGGTCGTCGCAGACTCAACGACTATGTTGTAGATGAATTCGAAGATGTACGCCAGGATCGCCGTGACTGTGCCCACCTGTATGAAGTCCGAGTTTTTGACCCTCGCGACGAGGTACCCCCCAGCGAAACCACCTACAAGGTGTGCGGAGAGGTAGATGTTCACGATGAGGCCGTATAGCTCGCTCCCCGCGTCCACGCTGTTGCCGCCGAAGAGGAGTTGGAGTATCTGGGATGAGAGGAGCACTATGCCGAAGGCGAGTGCGGCGCCCGCGAGGTAGTTCCTGAAGTCGCGCTCACTTTTCAAGACGCTTCACCCTTCAAGGGCGCTCCTCCAATATTTAACCCCCCGCGGCGGCTGGGCGTCAAGTTCTTATCCCCTACACCGCATCTGGTTCTGAGTCCCGTTGACGACCACCGAGAGGTCTCCAAAGCTATTCGACTACTTCGCCGGAGCCATCCTGACAAACGGTTTGGCGATGATAGCAATCTACCTCGCCGCGTGGGAGCTACTCTTCCAGTACCTGCTCATCCCCCTCTGGTTCGTAGCCGCGGGCGTATCCACCTACCTCGTATGCATGAGGACGACGAAGAACCACCTATTGACGGGGGCGAAGACCGCGGTCCTCTCAATCGTCCTGGGGTTCTTCATGGTGCCCACGTTACAGGGCCTCGATCTGGGCATCCTTGCACTCGTACTCGTCTGCTACCTCATCGGAAGCATAGGCGGCGCCTACTACGCCCTCCGGGAGCAGCTAAAGATGAAGAAGAAGGCCGCCATGTCGCCGCCAAACGTCGAGCCTTAACCTTAAATCACCTTCCCCCCGCTTAACACGTGGCGCAGGGCTTGTACTACGACGTAGAAATAACCCCCGAACTCGAGGTCGATTACATAGAAAAGGTCGCCCAGAAGATCCACGAGCAGGAGATGGAGACCGCAGCCATACTACTCCTCGAGAGCAGCAAGCCCCTCGTCTGGGTAGGAGGCGAGATGGGCCGCTTCTTCATCACCCCCTTCGTCCCAATCATAAGCGACAAGTGGGGCGTCACGAGCGAGAAGTTCTTCCTCGTCTTCGAGAAGAGGGAGAACATCGAGAGGCTCCTCAAGAGGCTCGAGCAGCTCACCCAGGAAAGTGACGACAAGAAGAGGGAGGAAAAGGAGGCTCGGAAGAAGGCCGCCCAGGAGAAGTCCCAGGCAGCCGAGGCCGCCGCCTCGAGTGGGGAGCAGCCCCAAACAGAGAAAAAGGGATGGCGAAAATACCTCCCATTTTAGCCCCGATTAATAAACAGCCTTCACCCCTTTCAGAAACCTTTAATGGTGGAGGTCTTTAGACATCTCAGAATCGCGATGCCTACCCTCAAGAAACCCATCGAGGATATGCAGTACATTCTCGCGACAGACGTTGGAAGCACCACGACGAAGGCCCGATTCTTCCAGAAGAAGGACGGCGTCTGGCGCTTCTACGTCGCCGGCGAGGCACCAACAACGGTCGAAGCCCCATACGAGGACGTGACCCTCGGCGTACAGAACGCGGTCCGTGAGATCGAGGAACTCACGGGGCACAAGCTTCTGAGCCCCGACGGTAAGGGATTGATCATCCCCTACGACGGGAAACAGGGCGTAGACCTATACTGCACCACTAGTAGCGCGGGAGGCGGCCTCCAGATGATGGTCGCCGGACTAATCAAGAACATGACCGCCGAGTCCGCCAACAGGGCTGCACTCGGCGCAGGCGCCATAGTCATGGACGTCATCGCACGCGACGACGGTAGGCCACCCTACGTAAAGATACAGCGCATCAGGAACCTCCGCCCCGACATGATCCTCCTCGCCGGAGGAACCGACGGCGGCGCAGGACAGCACGTCATGGAGATCGCTGAGCTGATCAAGGCAGCGGAGCCAAAGGCGCGCCTAGGAGCCAGCTACAATCTCCCCATCGTCTACGCCGGGAACAAGTCAATAAGGAAAGAGATCGAGGCCCTGTTCAAGGGCGAGTTCGCCCTCAACATAGTCGATAACATCAGGCCGACGCTCGAGGTCGAGAACACCGAGCCCGCCCGCCGCGCCGTCCACGAGCTATTCATGGAGCACGTCATGAGCCACGCCCCCGGATATAACAATCTCATGAAATGGACCGACATCCCCATCATGCCCACCCCAGCCGGCGAGGGCATGGCAATGCAGCTCATCGCCGACACCTTCAAGGTGAACGTCCTCGGCGTCGGCCTCGGCGGGGCCACGACGAACGTCTACAGCGTCGTCGATGGCCGCTTCGTCCGAAGCGTCTCCGCCAACTTGGGCATGAGCTACAGCGTGACCAACGTCATGAAGGAGGCGGGCATCCCCAACATCATGAGGTGGATCCCCTTCAAGATCGATGAGGAGGAGGTCGCGAGCCGCCTGATGAACAAGATGATCAGGCCAACAACCATCCCCCAGACGCTCGAGGACCTCATGGTTGAGCACGCCGTCGCGCGCGAGGCGCTGAGGCTCGGCCTGCAGCACCACCGCACAATCGCGACGCGCCTCAAGGGGGTACAGACGCAGCGCACAATCAGCGACATGTTCGAGCAGGCCATCGAGGACAGCTACGTCCAGATGATGAACATCGACGTCATCGCCGGCACGGGTGGGCTTCTCAGCCACGCCCCACGCCGCGTCCAGCCGATGTACATACTCAGCGACGCGTGGCTCCCCGAGGGAGTCACGAGGATGTTCCAGGACAGCGTCTTCATGATGCCCCACCTGGGCGTGACCAGCACCGTGGCCCGCGACGCGGCTTGGAGCATCTTCGACAAGGATTGCCTGCTCAGGATAGGGACCAGCGTTGCTGCGGCCGGCACGGCCAAGCTCGGTGACCCATGCATGACGGTGGAGTTCACGATGCCCGACGGCACTACCCTTAAGGAGGATATGAAGTTCGGCAACATCAAGCTCGTCCCACTGGAGGAGGGCAAGGAGGCGAAGGTGGTCATCCACCCCGCCAAGGTGTTCAACGTGGGTGAGGGGCTGGGTAAGCCGAAGGAGGCGACGGTCATAGGCGGCATCGCAGGCGTACTGCTTGACGCCCGTGGTCGCCCACTCTACCTACCAGAGGATGACGCGCAGAGGAGGGACCTGCTATACAAGTGGTTCTCAACGCTCAAGCTGTACCCCGAGGACCCCCTCAAGGAGCTGGTGAAGTAAAATGACGACCAAGAAGCACGAAGCCCCGAAGCAGGAGAAGAAGGACGACAAGGAGAGCGGGGAGGCACACGCCTACACGCCTGGTCTCAAGGTCAAGCGCGCACTCGTCATCGAGAAGCTCCGCCGACTCCCCATACCCGGGGAGGTCCTCCACAAGGTCGGTGACAAGGTCAACTACGACACAAAGGTCGCAAGGACCGAGATCAGCGGCGAGCCCGAGATAGTCAAGGTCGCGATGGCCCTCGGCGTCGAGGCTGAGGACATGACCCGTTTCATGCTGAAGAAGGCCGGCGACAAGGTGAAGGTGGGTGAGAACATCGCCTTCTACAGCGCCCTCTTCGGCTTGATGAAGAAGAGCGTCACCAGCCCCAGGGATGGTACGATCGAGTCGGTCTCCGAGGTCACCGGTCAGGTGATCGTCAGGGGACAGCCCATACCCATCGAGGTCGACGCCTACCTTCCTGGGACGATAGTCAACGTGATCCCCCGCGAGGGCGCGGTCGTCCAGACCCACGGCGCCTTCATACAGGGAATCTTCGGCATCGGCGGGGAGGTCCACGGCGAGATCAAGGTCGTGACGGCCAACAACGAGGAGGTCGTCACGCCCGAGAAGATCGGAGCAGACTGCAAGGGAAAGGTCCTCATCGGCGGCTCACTCGTCACACTGGACGCCATGAAGAGGGCGGCCGAGGTCGGCGCCTCAGCCCTGGTAGTCGGCGGCGTACGCCACCAGGACCTCACGACCTTCACGGGCCAGGAGATAGGCGTCGCCATCACGGGCCAGGAAGAGGTCGGCTTCACACTCATCATCACCGAGGGATTCGGCAAGATGAACATGAGCGCCACGACCTTTAAGCTCCTCAAGAGCTTTGAGGGCTACCTCGCCTGCGTCAACGGCGCCACCCAGATCAGGGCGGGCGTACTGAGGCCGGAGATAATCATCCCCCACGAGGAGAAGCTGGACGAGAAGGGCGACGCATTCGCCATGGGCATGGTCCCCGGCACACCCGTCAGGATCATCCGCCAGCCCTACTTCGGCGCCATAGGCGTCGTGGACACCCTGCCCGTCGAGCTAAAGGCCATGGAATCCGAGAGCATGGTCCGCGTACTGACCGTCAAGCTCCCCGACGGCCGCATCGCGACCGTCCCCAGGGCAAACGTCGAGATCATCGAGGAGTAAAACTCCCCGACTCTCTTTTTTCATCTCATTCGTGATAATCGGATTTCTACCTATGCCGCTTCGGCAAAAGCAGTTATCCTCCCTGAACCAAGTTTGAGCCATGAAGAAGTCTCTAGGGATCGGAACATACGCCCTGCCCTCCCCCGTCTGGGTCGTGGGCACATACGATGCTGCGGGTAAGCCAAACCTCATGACGGCCGCCTGGGGCGGGATATGCAACTCCCGCCCACCCTCCATCTACGTGAGCCTCCGAAAGGCGACGTACAGCCACGGGAACATCATGGCGCGGAGAGCATACACGGTCAGCATACCCTCCGAGAAACACGTCAGGGAGGCAGACTGGATAGGAGTTGCCTCCGGCCGTGACGTCGACAAGTTCGCCGCCGCGAAGCTGACGCCCGTCAAGGGGTCGGTTGTCGACGCCCCCTACGTCGACGAGTTCCCCGTTGTCATCGAGTGCCGCGTAAAGGAGGTCGTTGAGCTTGGTCTTCACACCCAGTTCGTCGGCGAGATAATGGACGTCAAGGCTGAGGACGATGTCCTCAACGCCAAGGGGATGATCGACATCGCGAAGGTGAAGCCAATAATCTTCACCGCCGGGGCGGGCACATACCACGGCGTCGGTGAGAAACTCCGGGACGCCTTCACCGTGAGGGAGCTGAAGAAGTAGGTTAAGCCCCGCTCGCGCAGTAGTATATGGCGTTGAATAGCATCCTGAAGGTGCCACGCGCCTGGTTCCTGAAGTGGGGCGGGAACCCGAAGAGGATGACTCTCCCCCTGCCCACCGCGAAGTCGGCTACCGCCGAGAGGCCCCGGAGCTGCTTCTCCCCGAGAATCCACCCGCTAAGCAACGGGTTCGCCTCCGGGTACTTCGCAACCTCGTACCCCTCCTTCACCTTGAAGGCGGGACCCGAGATGAAGTAGACGGCTGCCTCCCGCGGATACCCGTAGGCGACGGGGTGCGTCTCGTCCAGCGTCACCCTGAGTATGCTTCCGGGGATGTAGAACTCATGCTCCTTCAGTCCCTCCAGCGGGTTCTCGGCGGCGACCATCAGGTCCTTGATGGCGTACGTGGACGCCTTGTTGAGCGCGATGACGCTTCCGCCCTCCCCGAGGAAATCGAGAACCGCCCTCGTCCCCTCCACGCCGAGGCCCATCCTGTACATCTCCTCGTACCTCGTCGGGTCGGCGCCCTTCACGGCCTTCATCCCGTCCACGATCTGGTCTCTGCCCATATCGGGCAAGATCCGGACATCCACCCTCCCCGCGAGCCCCCCCTGACTGATGTCCTGCGGGGTCAATGACTGGAACTCGAAGCCATACTCCTCTAGAACCATCCTGAGCCAGCCCTCGTCGGCGTTTGGGAGCCACGCCTTGTAGACGCCTATGCGGGGTCTCACTACCTCGAAGGCCACATCCGGAAGCTCGTCCACGCCGTAAAAGTCTACTCCGAGGTTGGTCGCCTCCTTCATCGTCTTTTCAGTGCCCTTGCCCGCCTCGATGATGAACGCGCCCGGCTTCAGCTCCTCCTCATCGACATCCGTCCAGCCCTCCGCCCTAAATAGTTTGAAGCCCTCCCCTAGGAACATATTCGCGGCTTTCGTAGAGGCGAGAGTCTCGGCGGAGAACAGGTACCACGGCTTACCTGAGCCGTGTATGGCGCCGATGGGCTTCTTCAGCTTTAGCGGCCTCAGCTTGCTCTCAAATTTATCCTTCACCTGTACGACGTTGACACCCATCTGTAGGCCGAGAGTCTGAGCAGTAACATCGTAGGGGACCTCGGGCGGATCGTTGGGGCTCTTCCTGAGGTCTGGGTAAATCTGCCTCTCGAGCATCGTCTTGGCGAATCTTCCGTAGGGCTGAGCGACGGGTACGACGATGCTCCCCTCAGGGTACTCGACGCCGCCGGCGGTGAAGCCCTCCTTCGCCTCGTAGAGGCGTACATCTCCCACCCTTAGTACGTCGAGCAGTTCATGCGCGGCGCCCATGTCTGGCTGCTTCTTCGGGATGACGAAGGCGTAGGGTCCCCCCGCGGGGTTGAGCGCCCTCCTCCCGATCTCTAGGCTTCCCCTGAGCCAGCGTTCCCGGTGCTTCGCCGCGTTCCCGAGCAGCGCAATTGCCGCGATGAACTCGTAGTCGACGATGTCTCTGAGGCTCCACTTCCCGCCCCCCCAGGGCATCACGTGGTTCCACCTAGCCTCCAGCGGCTTGAATCCCCTCTCCCCTTCGAGTTCCTTCGCCTCTATCTCGACGGGGCTGGCTACGTCGGCGCTCGCCGCCTCGCTGAGGATGCGGATCCCCCCGTGGTAATGCTGGTAGGCCCTGGCTGGGGTCCACCCGTCAAACTCCCAGTGTGTGTTCACCCCCGCTTTCCCCGCCGTCGTGAGGGCGTCAGCCATCGTCAGCCCCATGAAGCTCGTCCCGCTCACGAGCACCGGGTCCACATTCGGATCGATGGGATCGATGTAAGGCGGCACGTATAGCCTCGGGCCCTTCTGCCCCATCTGGTGGATGTCGTAGACAATCTGCGGGTGCCAGACATTATGGACCTTCTCCACGGTCAACCTCGTCTCCTGGAGGGTGAACATGAACCAGTCGCGGTTGTTGTCGTGGCCGGCGTACTTGTGGTAGACCATGGGGGGACTTGTCCCCTCGTACTTTGTGCCGAGGTACCGCTTGTACCAGTCGCAAACGAGCCTGTTCCCATCCGGGTTCAGCGAAGGCACGAGGAGAAGTATCGTGTTCTCAAGGATCTCCCTAACGGCAGCGTCATCGCCAGTCGCGAGCCTGTGAAGCAACTCCATGCTCATCTGGCTCCCACCCACCTCCGTCGAATGGATGCTGCAGGTGATGAGCACCACGGTCTTACCCTGAGCAACGAGCCTCTCAGCCTCCCCCGGCTCGACCCCCTCAGGGTCTGAGAGCCTCATCTGTATGCCCCGAAGCTCATCGAGCCTCCGCAGGTTCCCCGACGACGACACCGTGGCGAGGATAAACGGATTCCCCTCAGTAGACTTGCCGAGCTCCTCCAACCTCACCCGATCAGACGCGGCCGCGACCTTGCCGAAGTAACCAACTATCTCGGGCCAGTCGGCGAGCCGCCGATCAGCCCCAACCCGAAAACCCAGATACTCTTCGGGAGAAGGAACAGCCCTCATAATCATCGATCATCAATAATCTGCCCCCTGATAAAAAACCACGCAGTCCCAAACATGACAAGAAAAGATGATGGCAAACTGATCAGGAAAAGGAAGTTTCAATGTGTAAAAATTATGAGATAAATTAAGGCAAAGTAGACGCTGAAACGTAATTACTATTTATGATCACAAGCGAATAAGAAAATTCCTCCTAACTCCACATTTTATATAGATAATATGCCTTTTTCTTGGGAAGTATTAAATATTGATCTATATTACTGCTCTATCTAGCCGGGAAAAGGGAACACGTTCCCCTGAGATTGTGAGTTACAGTTCAACTCATCGATCGATGGGGATGGCCCCGTGTGGGGTGCGTGCCAGCCCTTTTTCGGTGAATTGAAAAGAATGGTGAAAAAAGCGAATGGGAGTATGGATAGTTCTCGATACAAAGTTCGTCGCGCTGTTATTGCTCATAGCCTCCTTCGCTCTCTTCTATGCATACATGCGTTTAGCTAAAGGTGGTATGAAGATCAAGGTCCGTACCTTCCCCGCCGTCGCCGCCATCCCCGAGGCAATCGGGAGGGCGGCCGAGATGGGGAAGCCCGTCTACTACTCGACGGGGCTGGGTCAGTTGACACTGAACAACCAGGGTAACGGACCCCAAACACTCGCCGGGATCAGTATCCTCGGCTATGCCACTCGCTTGTGCGCGAAGAGCGGAGTCAAGATCACTTACTTCACACCAATCGCCGACTCGTTGCCTCTCGTCGAGGAGACGATGCGGACAGCCTACATGGCAGAGGGCAAGCCGGACGAGTTTGACGCAACCACGGCGATCAACTTCCAGAATGAGCAGTCCCCCTACCTCACGGCCTCCCTCGGTTGGATACAGAGGGAGAAGCCCGCCTCATCCCTCCTCTTTGGAGGATTCTACTATGAATCGGTTTGCATAGCTGAAGCCGGTAACGCGATTGGGGCGATGCAGATCGGAGGTACCGCCAACACGCACCAGCTACCCTTCATGATAGCGGCGTGTGACTACATGCTCATCATGGAGGAACTCTACGCCGCATCTGCCGAGATCTCGGGTAACTCCGATGTAATCGGTAGCCTGAGAGGCGAGGACATTCTGAAGTTCCTCGTGTTAATCTTCCTCGGCGTAGGCATCATACTTGCTCTGGTGGGCAACACTTCGCTGATCGGTCTGTTAAAGGTGTAATGAAAAATGTCACAAGTATACAAGCGTGAACTAGTATTCATCGTAACTGGCGTTGTTGCCTTAGTCATGATGCTGGACTACTTCTTCGGGAAAAACATCCCCGGCATCTCCGGTTCAGGCAACCTATCCAGTACGCTGCAGACCTGGGCCCTGATCATTCAGCTCATGGCCATCGGTCTGGGCGCCATCAACCTGCTTCAGGTACACTTCAGACAGGTCAGCCGCAAGACGAACATGGCGATCTACAGCGCGTGGTTCATAGTCTTCTTCGCCTTCCTGATGCTACTCGGCTTGTACAAGCTGGCCACCGGGGTGGAGTTATACCCCTACACTTGGGTCTTCGCCAACGTATACACAAGTCTAGGTGCTACGCTCTACGCCATCACAGGCTTCTACGTCTTCTCAGCTGCCTACCGCGCCTTTAGGGCGAGAAACGTCGACGCAGCGATCCTGCTCATCGGCGGAATCTTCGTCCTGTTGGCCAACGCGCCAATCGGCGAGGTAATCTGGGGAGGATTCCCACTCATCGGTAACTGGTTCAACAACGTCGGGCAGATCCCCGGCATGAGGGCCTTTACCGTCGTGGGTGCGCTCGGACTACTTGCATACGGCTTCAGGGCCCTGATCGGTAAGGAGAGGGGCTTCTACTCGGAGGCGTCCTAAACATGAGTGGACGTACTATCTGGGATAAGCTTCAGCAGGTCGATAGAAGAGTGTTCTACTGGATACTCTTCATCTCCTTGACTGTGCCTTTCCTCACGCCTCTGGGCCTACCCATCACTGTTACTCCATCGACTCAGGCATACTTTAATGGACTCAAAACAATCGAGGCCGGCGAAGTCGTGGTGCTGAGCATCAACTCGGGCGTAAGCGCTTGGGGTGACTGCCTACCCGCGATGGTCGCATCCGTCAAACAGGTCCACAACCAGGGCGGAAAACTCATCGTGTGGAGCATCGGCTACAACGACTGCGACCTCACATGGAATAAGATCAAGGCAACTCTGCCCGAAGTCTTCAGCAACTGGGTCGAAGGAACCGACTACGCCTACTTCGGCTACTGCCCAAGTCAGGAGACGAACGTCGCCCTTCTCAGGGACGACATCAGGTCCGTCTACACCAAGGACGTTAGAGGCGTAGCGATCAACGATCTACCCTTGATGAAGGACATCAACGACGCGACCAAGATAAAGTTCGTAATGTCCAGTGATACGGGTGACGCTCAGATCTACTACATTCGCCAATGGAAGAACGGCCCAGTTAACTACGAGAAGAGTGGCGCGCCACCGCTCGTAGCCGAGATGGGCATCGCCATGAACAAGTCCGGTGACATGGTCTTCTTCCTCTCCGGAGACGAGTTCGGCCTAGTCGCTGGATCCAGGGGAGCCGCGGAACTCGAGGCCCTAGTGGGCCGCAAGGGCGACGCGACGATCACCATGGACTCCATCAGCGTCAGCCACATCCTGCTAGTACTCGCGATTATACTGGCTAACGTCGGTATGTTCGCGACAAGGGGGCAAAAGAAATGATAGCAAACGTAGCAGCATACCCAACGGATCCACTGGCCATACTAGGCATATGGGTCGCCCTGTTCCTGATGCTGGCCATCTACAGCTACCCGCTGTATAAGGAGAACCCAGTCTACAGGTTCGCTGAGCACACATTCGTCGCGACGGCGCTAGCCATCGGCATAGTCGTCAACCTACAGAGCCTGATGAACTCCGCCGTGACGCCGCTGATCAAGGGGAACCTCATCTACATAATACCCATCATACTGGGATTCTGCATGTACTTCCTGCTGATCCCGAAGCAGAGATGGGTGAGCAGGTACCCGATCGCGATACTGGTAGGCTCATCGCTGGGCCTTGGCATCGCGAGCAACCCGCTGCCGAGCATCGTCTCGCAGGTGATAAGCACAATCACCGCGCCGAAGGCCGGGACAGCCCTATGGGCCTGGTTCCCGGGATCCCCGACGGGTGACTGGTTCAGCTTCGCCTTCGTGGCCGTGGGCTGCATCTGCTCTACGATGTACTTCCTGTTGACCTATGAGCACACCGGGGCTGTGAAGCCGGTGACCATCGCGGGCAGATACTTCATCATGCTCGCGCTGGGCGCCTACTTCGGCAACACGGTGCTCTTCAGGTTCAGCATGCTCGCGGAGCGCGGTCAGTACATCCTGAAGGCCGAGTACTCACCGTTGAACCCCTCCGAGTTCCGCGACCTCCTCGACGAGCCCCGGGTGCCGAGGAGGGTCGCCGTCGAGAACCTCATGCTCGTGAGCCTCGGGCTCCGCCCCTGCAGCCAGACGACTATCCCCGCCGAGCTCCCCAGCGGCCCCTCGATGGGCGAGGAGATAGATAAGCGATTCAAGCCCCGGCTGGAGAAGCTCCGGTTGATGCAGGATCAGAAGGCGAAGATCAAGGAGATCGGTGAGATCCGGAGGGGGATGGCCTCCGCCTTCGATGAGCTCGTCGAGGGCTCAGCCGAGTACAAGTGCCTCGCCGCTTGGGCGAAGAGGCTGGGGCTCAGGGTGGATCAGGTTGAGGTGCGCCCCACACTCCACGAGTTCTACGTCTACAGGGAGAGGGAGACCCTGAAGGAGCTGCAGAGGCTGATGCAGGAGAGGGGTAAGCTCCGGGTGGAGGCCGTGAGGAAGCCGGATCCATCGAGGGGGCAGCTCCAGTTCGCCTACCCCGAGGAGTTCAACGGCGCCTGGATACGCAGGATGGGTCGCCTCCTCGGCTACCCTGACTGCTGCGTCGACAGGTACGCCATGGACCGCGAGCAGGGCATCAACGCCGAGGCGAGGGCCGCGGCCCAGCTCAAGGAACTAGACGCCAGCCCGGACCCACACGTCTACCTCACCAGCTACTTCTTCCCCTGCGGCCCCACCTGCCAGAAGGCGAAGGAGAAGGGCGAACTATACCACCACAAACTATCCGAGGCACTCCCCGAGGCAGGAGAAGCCTACGAAGCCATAGTGGTCGAGAACCTTGACCGCGTCCGCCGGCAGCCCGAGATAATCGGGGAGTACCTTAGCAGGTTGAAGGGCGCCTAGCTCTTCCTCAGGGGCATCTCGCCCTGCTTCACGGGTACCCGCTCGACCTTGAAGGTGACCGGGCGCTCCGAGTCGGGGCAGCTGAAGTACTTGATCTTGTCGATGTAGTCCCATGGCTCCGTGACGTTTCTCTCCATGGCCGAGGTGAGGGGGAGTATGGCGCTGAAGGCGGCGAGGCAGACGCTGTCGGTCTCCTCGAGGACGAGCCTGCCCGGGTTGCTCGTTATCGTGATCTTGTCACCGACCTTGTAGATCTTGCAGGGCCCCTTGACGTGTGGGGGCGCGCCGTCGATGCTCTTGGGCGGCTTGACGTCGACGACCGTGAATACGACCTTGTACATGTTGTTCAATGCTCCCGGTGATTGGTGGTGTAAAAGGCTTAGTTTCCCCTGTTGATGCCCCAGAAGTGGTGGACGTCCATGTCCTCGGGGCTGTCGGTGCCGTGTGTGCCCTTGCCCGTCGCGGGGTCTATGTGTGTGCCGTGGTCCGGGGTGAAGGCGACCACCCTGTTCTCCGAGGCGTACCTCTCGTTGAACGCCGCGGCGAGGGTCTCGAAGCTCTTTAGGTGCCTCCTGAACGCTAACAGGGCCTTCGGGTCCCGAGGGGTCGAGGCGTGCATCAGGTCATCGTACTCCTGGTGGTAGGCTAAGATGAGGTCGTAGTCCTTCGCCTTCAGGATGTCGAGGACCCGCGCCTCGACCTGTGGGTCGTACTCCTCCGTGTAGTAGTCTATCTTCCTGTTTCTGAAGACGAGGTCGATGCTGCTCCCCTTGACCGCCACTATGGCGGCCCTCTTCTTCCCTCTCACTAGTGCGTCGAAGAGTGTGTCGCAGCTTAGGACGGGTTTCTCGTACTTCGTTATGCCGTGGACCTCGGGCTGGGCGCCTGTGAACATGCTGCTGAAGCACACGGGGGTCCACGTGGGTATGACCGACTTCATCTCTACCTCTAGGGGCGCCATCTTCTTGACGCCCGAGAACAGCTTCTCGTAGTCGCGATAGAGCCCCTCCCCGATGGCGTCGGGCGCGTATATCAGGGCCTTCTCGACCTTTCCACCCTTGAGCTTTTTCGCTGCCTCTTCGAGAACCGAGTCGACGGGCTTCGCCCCCGAATCCCTCGGCGGCTTAACCCCGAATAGCGAACAGATCGTTGGAGTAACCGAAGCGATGCTGGACATGTGTTCAACTTAATGGACGATCCATAATAGATCATCGTGGTGTACCGCATTTTCTTAGCACATTTTAAATCGAAGATAGGCGATTCGACTCTATTCCGGTGCAACGACATGGACTTCAAGGATCAGCGCGTCGCCTTCGCAGCATTGGCTGGCCTCGGCGTAGTCTTCTACGCACTAGCGGCGTTGGGTCAGGGAACGATCTGGCGTTTCCCCCTCGCCGCTTACCCCATTCTAGTGATACTCATCGGCATCGCCTTCCTACGACAAGGAGGATTGAAGATGGCGGTGATCGGGTACGCCCTCACCACAGTCCTCGTCCTCCTCCAGTTCGACACGACCGTACAGGCGGCCTTCGAGAACACGGCCGTAGGCGTTTTGAAGAGCTTCGGTTTGGCTCTTACCAGCGCCGCGACGATGCTCATGGTCTACCTGATGGATGAGACTGGTGCCCTGAAGGTCGTTGCCAACGTCATCAAGAGGCAGGTGGTCGGGGACGAGATGCAGGCACTCTACATCGGGCTCGGCTTCGGCAGCTTCCTCACCTGCCTCGGGGTGACGACCCCGACACTCTTCCCACCCCTCCTCCTGTCGATGGGCTTCACCCCGCTGCAAAGCGTCGCGGTCGCCGTGCTCGGGTACGACCCGACCACGAGCTTCGCCATCCTCGGCCTCCCCATAACCCTCCCGGCGCAGTCCTATGGGTTTAGCCAGATCGACTTCGCCTACAAGATCAGCCTCTATCTCCCAGTCGTTTCGACGGCGTTCAGCCTGGCTATCCTCTGGCTGCTGGGGGGGATGAAGTCTATCCGTAAGGGGCTCGTCCCCGCCATACTGTCCGGGCTCACCATCTCGCTCGCCTGCCTCGCCTTCTCATACATCGACTTCTACTACGCGTATGAGGTCATACCGATCAGGATCATCGGCGTCCTCGCCGGGGCGCTTACTATGCTCTCCCTCCACCTCTACGAGCACATCAGGGGCGTGAAGAAGGAGAAGTCTCCACCACTCGGTAGGGAGGAGCTCCGATGCTTCAGCCCGCTGATCATACTGCTCGCCCTCGCCGCCTTCGTCAGCATTCCGCAGGTCGGAGCCTACCTCAGCGCCCTCCCCGGACAACTAGAGGTCATACACGTTGGCTCCCAGAAGGTCGACCTCGACGTGCTCAGCCAGATCTACACGTGGATCTTCATAGCCACCGGCATAAGCTACTTCACCCTCAGGCCCAAGGCGGAGGAGCTCTCGCGGACGAAGAAGGTGTGGTTAAAGAGGATGCCCATCAACGTGGCCATCAGCATCATCTTCTTCTGCCTCGCCTGGGTCATGGCGGGGAGCACGATCAACAAGGTACTCGGCGACACCTTCACGATGGTCTTCGGCGCCGCCTACATATACGCCGCCTCGTCCCTCGGCTACATAGGCGCCATCGCGGCGGGCTCCGAGACGACCAGCAGCATCCTGTTCTACAAGATCCAGCGGGCGGCCGCTACCAACCTCAACCTTGGGGAGAAGGGCTTCATGACGCTCTTCGCGAGCCACGGTGTGGCGGGCGGCGTCGCCAGCGCCGTGACGCCGAGCAAGATTGCGAGCTCGGTCAACACCATCGCGGCGGGCAAGGAGGTAGAGAGCATCATCATGCGCAGGAACCTGCTCATCTCGCTGATCATACTCGCCCTCGTCGCGGTCATGGCAGGGTTACTGATCGGCCTCGGGGTATAGGGTGCGACCAAGCAACACTCCCCAGAGCTTCTACCACAAGTTCCGGGATCGTGGTAGAGTAGGCTCTATAGTATTCTAAAAAAAGGTGAAAAAATGGTTTTACTCGATGAGGTAGACGATGTTCAGTGTCACGGTGACGCTGAGGTTGCCCGATAGCACAGGCGTCGATGCCTTGCCTGAGCTGGATACGGCGGCGTCGTAGCTCCGGTACTCGGTGTACGGGTAGTAGTAGCTCTCCGAGATGCTCTGGACGCCCTTGACGCTAACACCGAGCCCGCTGGTTATCACGTCGCTCTTCGCCTTGGCGTCGTTGATGGCAGCGGTGTATGCCTGGAGCTTCATCGTCTGGGCCGTCGCGTCGGATATGCCGAAGCTGATGGAGTCCACCCTGTTGGCGCCGGCCGCGGAGGCTGCGTCGATCGTGGGGCCAACCTTGGCGAGGTCATTGATCTTGACCTGGATCAGGTTGGTGACCTGGTAGCCGACTACGGACTGGATCTCCCAGTTGTATGTGGGGGTCACACCGTAGCTGGTGGTCTTCATGTCGTCGTCTGTGAAGCCGAGCTGCTTTAGGGAGCTGATGACGGCGGTCATGAGGGCAGCGTTTTCCTCGATGGCGGCGCCGGCTGACTTGCCCTCAGTGTAGACGCCGAGGATTACCGTTGCCTGGTCGGTCTTCACGTTGACGACGCCTGTGCCTGTGATGCTCATGGTCTTGGGGGTGGCGGTGGTGTCGAGGGCGGCGACGGTCGAGTATGTTGGCCCCGCCGCGACGCCTGTGGGGAACCTGAACTCGGTGAACTCGGCGACCATGCCGGGCTTGTATGTGATTATCATCCCCGCGAGGAGGATGCTGGCACATACCGCTAGTACGGATACAACCTGCTGTGTTTTCTCCATTGATATTACCGAAAAAGAGAGGGTGTGTGGGGCTATTATACCCATAGTTTAGAACGACTGTACGAAAGAATAGAACAGCCACGTCAGACCTTGAAGGGTGGGATGTGCCACTCCCTGCCCCTCGGGGTCGTGACGTACTCCGGCCAGGGCAGATCCACGGGCGGCTCCATGTCCGGCGGGAGGAGCGGCCTCTCCATGTACTTGCTCGTCCTCTCCTTCCACTCGTCCTTGCACGCCTTGAGCCTCTCGGGGTCCGTGACAAGATCCATCATGGTGCCGCTGATCGCCTTCCCGGCGGTGTAGATGCTCTTATCGATGACGCCCTTCATGCCGCAGAGGGAGTACCGGGTCCATGCGGGGAGCCTGACGCCGGGGACGCTGACGCTGGGGACGTAGACCTGTATCCAGACCGTGGGGCAGTGCCAGGTGAACTCGACGTAGTCGTCGCTCCCGTGGTGCGTCTGGTAGTTGGGGATCGGCTTCCTCCACGCCTTCTCCCACTCGTCGGGCGGCGTGAGCTTCTCGTTGTACGGCTCCTGCGGCGGCTTGTGCCCGAGCTTCCGAACGATCTCCCGCGCCTTCTCCTTGTCGTCCTCTGTGAACTTGGGGGCGCCGATGAGTTCGAGGTTCTCGTAGGCGAGGTCGGCGAGTTCCTTGTTGAAGAGACCCGTCCTCGTCTTCGCCACCCACTTTATCCCGAGCTTGCACCCTGTAATCTTCGCCACCGACTCGGCGTTGTTCAGCAGAACCTTATAGATCTGTTCCTGCTGTACGAGGCTGGGGCTTCTGAAGGCGTACGTGATGACGCCGACTCTCGGCGGCAGGTTGTCCGCCGTGGCCTGACCGGCGACGAGGATCGCCTCGTTGATGGTCCACAGCCCGGTCCGGGGGAGCATCGACTCCTTCGTGTACTTCGTCGTCGTGTACATGAGGCAGACGGCGTCCAGTGCCCCGGGGGCGCGTGTCTGCACGGGCAGGTCGGGGGCGTAGCTCATCCACGTCTCGGGCTGATCACAGTCGAAGACGAATGCGACGCACCAGTAGCTCCCCCACTGGGTCTCGTACATGACGGATGTCGATCCCCTCGGGTGCCACGCGACGGTGGCGTCGAGGCCGTCGTAGTAGCCCCTCGCCGCCTCGTAGGGCTTGGAGATGCATATCTTCTCGCCGGGGGCGCCGAATATCTTGATGGTGCCCTTGAGGCCGTGCTTCTCCATGGCGTGCTTCACGGCGTGGGCTCCAGCGGCGGCCGCTACGCCCAGTGCGCTATGGGGATCGGTGTGCCCCGCCTGCCAGGGATTCTCCGCCTCCCTGTGAGTCACGGGTTCCTGCGCCGTCTCGGGCACGGCGTCGTACTCGGTGTAGGTTGAGATGACTGGTTTGCCCTTCCCCCAAGTTGCGACATAGGCGGTGGGCATCCCCGCTATACCATCCTCAACCTCGAAGCCCTCCTCCCTATGCCACTTCACCAAGGCGTCGTAGCTCTTGTACTCGCGAAGAGCAGTCTCCGCGTACCTCCAGATCAGCTGATGAATCTCGCTGATCTTCTCCGAGTTCCCCTCGATGTGCTCGAAGGCCGTCCTCTTCTCCTTCGTCAGCTTCACCATGATAAGTCGTAGAAAATACCCGTTCACAATTTATAACATGTGGGCAGGGAGCCCACTACCCTCTGGGCTGGAAAAAATGAAAAGAAAGGGGAGTCTACTTGACCTTTTTTATTGCTTCTTTCGTCTCTACTGGAAAGTCGCGCATCAGGTTCCTGAGGACTACCTCAGCGATGTACTGTTTGAACTGGGCCTCGTTGAGCTTCGTCGAGTAGATGCGGCGGTGTCCGCCCTTACCCGTTATCTCCGTGTAGTTGAGAACTCCCTCGTCAACCATAGCGTTGAGGAAGTTGATGATTGAAGCCCTGCTGATGCTCCTAGTCTTTAAGGTCTTGTTAACCATGCTCCAGACGTCCCGTGAGCTGGCACCCTCCCCCTTCTTCTCCCAGATGTAGTGGAGTGCCTCCTCTTGGTAGTCTTTGAGCACCATGGCAAGTCCGTGTCCCGCGGTGTCGATGGTTAGTGTCAATACTTATTCACTCGTGGACGTTAATGCCAGTTTGTCCGGAGATATAAAGGTTAACTTTTTTTTAAGCCATTAGGCAAAGCAGGTTCATAACCCTTAAATATATATGAAGTCTTCTTCACATGAAGAAATCTTCAGATGTGAGCGGGTTTGAAAAGAGGACTAACCGACATATGCTACGGCTTCTTCTCCACCCTAGCCAACCCAACGCGCCTCGCCATCCTCGAAAAACTCAGGACCACGCCGATGAACGTGACCGACCTCGCCGACGCCATCGGCCAGGAGCACAGCATGGTCAGCCACAACCTGAGAACATTGGAAAGGTGTAACTTGATCAGTTCCGAACGAAATGGCAAGGAGAAGATATACTCCGTAAACAAGGAGACCGTCGAGGGAATATTCAAGGTGGTTGAGAACCACGCCGAGAACCACTGCCCCTTCCACGGCGCCTGCTCAGAGTCGAAGTAAAGGTGAAAATGAAATGCACGATGCAAAAGTTGAGGTAGAAAAAGGACCAGAGTTCCCGATGTTCTGCTACCAGTGCGAACAGACGGCTCAGGGCAAGGGATGCACCCAGATGGGTGTCTGCGGCAAGAACCCGGAGGTCGCGACCCTCCAAGACCTGCTGATCTACGCCCTGAAGGGGCTGTCGATCGTCGCGGTCGAGGGCCGGAAGAGGGGCATCTACGACCGGAGGATCGACCGCTTCGTCTGCGAGGCAACATTCGCGACGCTTACAAACGTCAACTTCGACCCCGACAGGATCGTCGGGATGATCCAGAAGGCTGTCACCTACAGGGATAAACTGAATCAACTCGTCAAGGCGAAGCTGCCCGAGGACATGGCTAGCTTTGTCCCCTCCGACGACCTCGTCGAGCTTGTGAAGGCGGGTGAGAAGGTAGGGATCAAGTCCGAGCCAGACGCCGGGAGCGATGTCCACAGCCTACGCTGGACGCTAATCTACGGGCTCAAGGGGATAAGCGCCTACGCGGACCACGCCGCGATACTCGGCAAGGAGGACGAGGGCGTCTACGCCTTCATCGAGAGGGGCTTCGCGGCAGCCGCGAACCCCGCTCTGGGTCTCAACGACTACCTCGGCCTCGTCATGGAGGCTGGGAAGACGAACCTCCGCGCCATGGAGCTACTCGACGCCGCCAACACGGGCGCCTACGGGAACCCCGTGCCGACGGTTGTCCCCCTCGGCCACAGGAAGGGCAAGGCGATCCTCGTCTCGGGACACGACCTGAAGGACCTCGAACTGCTCCTCAAGCAGACGGAGGGCAAGGGCATCAACGTCTACACCCACGGCGAGATGCTGCCGACCCACGGCTACCCGATGCTGAAGAAGTACAGCCACTTCTACGGCCACTACGGCACCGCGTGGCAGAACCAGATCAGGGAGTTCTACACCTTCCCCGGCTCCATACTGATGACGACAAACTGCATACAGCGCCCCGCCCCGAGCTACATCGGTAACATCTACACGACTGGGCTCGTCGGCTGGCCCGGCGCCGCACACGTCGCCGACAAGGACTTCACACCCGTCATAAAGAAGGCGCTTGAGATGCCCGGCTTCCAGGAGGACAAGGAGGCGGGCTCGGTCATGGTTGGCTTCGGCCACGACGCCGTGATGAACGTCGCCCCCAAGGTCATCGAGCTGATCAAGGAGAAGAAGATCAGGCACTTCTTCCTGGTCGCGGGCTGCGACGGGGCGAAGCCCGGGCGCAACTACTACACCGAGTTCGTCGAGAAGGTGCCCAAGGACTGCGTGGTCCTCACACTCGCATGCGGCAAGTACAGGTTCTTCGACAAGGACCTGGGCGACATCGAGGGGATACCCAGGCTTCTCGACATCGGCCAGTGCAACGACGCATACTCAGCCATACAGATCGCCGTGGCCCTGAGCAAGGCATTCGGCGTCGGCGTCAACGAGCTACCACTCAGCATGATCCTGAGCTGGTACGAGCAGAAGGCGGTCGCCATACTGCTGACGCTGCTCAGCCTCGGCATCAAGAACATCCGCCTCGGCCCAAGCCTACCCGCCTTCCTCACGCCCAACGTGTTGAAGGTGCTGGTCGACAACTACAACATAATGCCCATCACTACCCCCGACGCCGACCTAAAGGCCATCCTCGGGTGAAGCCAGTGAAGGTAGTCGAGGTCAAGTCGGCTCAGACCGGGCAGAACCCCCACGGCGTCGAGTCCAGGTCCCTCTACAACACGGAGCATGCGACCGTGACGCACCTGACGCTGAGGCCGGGTGAGCAGCTGAAGCGGCATATCACTCCAACCGACGTGTTCTTCTACGTCCTCGAGGGCAGGGGGGTCGTGGAAGTAGGTGAGGAGCAGAGGGAGGTCGGCCCCGACACACTCATAGAGAGCCCGAAGGGGATCCCTCACTGCTGGTATAACCGGGGCAGCGGGACCCTGAGGTTCCTGGTGTGCAAGGTCCCAAGACAGATCGAGCCCACGAAGATACTATAATCTCGTTTATCTCCCACCATTCACTTTTCAGACTCGATCATATTGGTAAACGTGAAGGTTGGGGAGGCCGCCCCCGACTTCACCCTCCCAGATCAGGATGGGAAGCCGGTTACACTCTTCTCGTTAAAGGGGAGAGTCGTCGTCCTCTACTTCTACCCGAAGGACTTCACCTCAGGCTGCACGAAGGAGGCGTGCCACTTCAGGGACGCCTACGAGGACTTCACCGAGGCGGGCGCCGAGGTAGTCGGTGTGAGTGCCGACAGCCCGGAGTCGCACAGGAAGTTCAGGGACGCCTATTTGCTCCCCTTCAGCCTACTCAGCGACGAAAAGGGGGATATAAAGAAGTTGTACGGAGTCGCCGGCCACCTGCTCCCGGGGAGGGTCACATTCGTCATCGACAAAGACGGCGTCATCCGTCACGTCTTCAGCTCCCAGATCGACATGAAGGCACACGTGGACGATGCGCTAAAAATCCTAAAGTCTCTAAACTAACCCATCGATTTTTAAAAAAGGGCGTTTCCACGCCCAGAGGCGTGGATTCTTAGTAGAGGCCGCCGAGGCTGACGCCGAGGACTACCCCGAGCACTGCGGCGATTATCACGAAGACGAGCACCGTGACGACGGCGACGGCAGCGGCTTTGCCCCAGCTGCACTCGTAGTACTTCTTGATCAGGTAGAGGTAGACGATGACCTGCACGAGCGAGCCGACGATGCCCGGTAGGAAGAGGCCGACGACGGTGCTCGCGATGCTACCGAGTACGACGATCATGATGGCGTCGGTGAACTTCGCGTTTTGGGCGCTTGTGAGCATCCGCCCCACGATCCAGAGGGCGGGAACCATGATGATGATCTGTGCAACTAGGCTGATCAGGATTGATACTATTTCGAATTCCATTCAGAACACCTGTTTTTAACAGTCTTTTCATCTATATAAAAACCCATAATCCCGTAGGCGAGGTTAGGTGTCGAAGACCACGCGGACACTGTAGCCTTCAGCAGTCTTCTCCACCTTCATCATGTGGTAGGTCACCGCCTTCACCGCGATGCCTACCTCGTGTGTGGCGGCGCTGAAGCGTTCACCTCGCCCAACTGCGCTTGCCTTGAGTTCCCCCTCATCGATCTCAACGGTGAGGTTCTTCGCGGTAAGGCCCTCCGAGTCGTTTAGGAATAGTAGCTCGTCGAGCAGGTTGAATATGAGGCTCTGCAGGTCGGTGCCCTCGACGTCGGCCCTGTAGGTCTCCCTCTCCGTGATTCCCTCTAGGGGCGTGATCCTGTTGAGCATCCCGAGGGCGACGTTTGCCACCGCCTCCCCGAGTGTTCTCCCGCTGCCCTCTACGAGCAGGTCGGCGGGTGGTCCCCCGGGCGGGTAGCTGAATCCGGTCAATTTACTCCCACTCTATCGTGCTCGGGGGCTTGTTCGTCACGTCGTAGACCACCCTCGTGACCTGCGGGATGCTGTTGGTGATCTTGTTGCTCATGCGCTCGAGGAGTTCCCATGGCGCCCTCGTGAAGTTGGCGGTCATGGCGTCGACGCTCTCGACTATGCGGATGGCGACCGTCCAGCCGTAGGCGCGTTCGTCTCCCTTGACTCCTGTGCTCTTGGTGTCGGTCAGGACGGCGAAGTATTGCCAGGGGATGCCCGCTATCTCAGACTTCTCCACCTCCTCGGTGACTATCGCGTCCGCCTTCCTGAGTACGTCGAGTTTTTCCTCGGTCACTTCGCCGACTATTCTGACTGCGAGCCCCGGGCCGGGGAATGGCTGGCGCCAGACGAGTTCCTTGGGTAGCCCCATCTTCGCGCCGAGGGCGCGGACCTCGTCCTTGTAGAGGTCCTTCAGTGGCTCGACGACTCCCTTGAACTCCATGTGCAGTGGGAGTCCGCCCACGTTGTGGTGGGTCTTGATGGTGTCGGCGTGGCGGGTTATCCCGGACTCGATCCTGTCGGGGTAGATTGTGCCCTGAACGAGGTACTCGGCGCCGAAGCGGCGGGCCTCCTCCTCGAAGACCCTGATGAACTCCTCGCCGATGATCTTCCTCTTCCTCTCGGGGTCGGTGACGCCTTGAAGTCTCTTCAGAAACCTCTCCTTGGCGTCGACGACCTTCACGTTTACGCCTATGCGATCCATGGCCTCCTTGACCTGCTCCGACTCGTTCATTCGCATGAAGCCGTGGTCGACGTGGACTGCCATGATCTTATCTCCAAGCGCCTTGCTGACAATCGCGGCCGCGACGCTGGAGTCAACCCCGCCACTGAGGGCGATGATCGCTTTTCCTCCTCCTACCTGCGTCTTTACGGTCTCTGTTCCTTCTTCTACCGCGTCGGCGGGGTGCCAGTTGGGTTTGCATTTGCAGATGTCGAATACGAAGTTGTGGAGCATGCGGTCTCCGTGTGTCGTGTGTTTGACCTCTGGGTGCCACTGGAGGCCGTAGACGCCCTTCTCGGGGTAGCTGAAGGCTGCGACTGGGGCGGAGTCGGTGTGGGCGAGGACGTTGAAGCAGCTGGGGAGGCTGAATACGGTGTCCCCGTGGCTCATCCAGACGGGTTCCTCCCTCTCCATCCCCTTCAGGATGCCCTCAGCCCTGTCAATGTAGGCGGTTCTCGAACCATACTCCTTGACCGCCCCCTTCCGGACATCCCCCTTGTTTATCTGAGCCAGTAACTGGTGGCCGTAACAGAGGCCGAGCACCGGGACGCCGAGGCCGAGGATTCCCTCGTCCAGCCTGAGCGAGTTCTGGGCGTTGACGCTGCTTGGGCTCCCCGAGAGTATGATGCCCTTGAGCCTCATCGTTTTCTTTAGGTCTAAAACCTCGTCGAGTGAGGCGTCGCTTGGGAGGATCTCTGAGTAGACCTTCATCTCCCTGACGCGGCGGGCGATCAGGTGGCAGTACTGGCCGCCGAAGTCGAGGATCACGATCCCATCCGGAAGCTGATCGTGGGACATTGATCAACACAACCCCGATGTCTCTATATGGGTTTTGTTACGCGAATATGCAACCACGTATGTAGAAATGGAGTCGGAGGCTACATGGCGTAGGCTTCGACGAGGTCGCGCGCCGTGATTATCCCGATGAGTTCTTCTTCCTCAACCAGTGGCAGTCGCCTGATGTGCCTATCCGCCATGATGTACGCCGCCTCGTAGACGCTTATCCAACCCGGGGCCACGATCAGCGGCGTGGACGCGTATCCCTTAACTGGGGCGTCGAGGGACTTGCCCTTCCTCAGGAACGTCGTCAGGAGGTCACGCTCGGTGAAGATGCCCTTCAGCACTCCTTCGGCTGTGACGAGTACGCTTCCTATCCTCGCCTTCCCCATCGTGACGACGATCTCGGCGACCGACTTACCCTCGTCAACGACGACGACCTCCGTAGTCATGTAGTCCTCCACCTTGACGACGGTCTCGGGCACGTCGGGAAGGCTCCTGATGAAATCCGAAGCGGAGACGACGCCGATGAGCTTCTCCTTCTCCATCACGGCGAGCCTCCCCTTTCTCCTCATCATGATCTTGGCGGCCTCCTTGATCGGGGCGTCAGGCGGGATCGTGACGAGGGGCCAAGACATCGCCGAGCCGACGTTGGTCTTCGCAGGGTCCCTACCGAGGGCCAATACGCCGCTGAGCAGGTCCCTCTCCGTGACTATGCCCTTCGGCTTAGAATCTGCGACAACGATGAGGCTACCAATATGTTTCTCACCCATCACCTTGGCGGCGTCGGCCATGGTCTTGTCCTCGGTGATGGTGATGACCTTCGGCGTCATAATGTCTCTAACGTGGCGGAACTTACGCATCTGCTCGTAAGCCCTGTCGAAGACTTTCGGGAACTCCCTCCTCAGGTCCCTTTGATACTCCAAACATCATCCCCATGAATACTCTATTTATTCTAAGCTGATATCTGTAGCGGTCACTTACGCTTTCGAAGCGGAGATTACGTCTTTAAGAGACGGGAAGGCAGGTCTTATCCATGAAGTCTATCAGCGTACCTGCTTGGGAGTGGTATGGCTGGAAACCCGAGACCCTAACCTTCCCCGACTCGTGGGACGTCCACGTCCAGAAGATGAAGGGGCACGACGCCAAGGCCCTCAAGCCTCGCGAAATCGAGGAGAAGATCCAACACCCCTTCGGCACTAAGCCCCTGAGTGAAATCGCGAAGGGCAAACAAAAATGCGTAATCATCTTCGACGACATGACGCGCCCAACCAAGACGACGCAGCTCCTCCCCTCAGTCCTAAGCGAACTGCACAGAGGCGGCATAGCCGACGACAAGATAGTATTCATGATGGCGTCGGGCGCCCACACGGGGCGGATGCTCTTCGACTTCCAGAAGAAACTCGGCGAGGACATCTGTGAAAAATATCTAGTCTTCAACCACAACCCCTACGAGAGCTTCGTAGACCTCGGAAAAACCAGCCGCGGAACCCCCATCCTCATAAACAAGGAGGTCATGAGCTGCGACCTCAAGGTCACCATAAGCAGCATCATGCCCCACTTCGGCTACGGATTCGGAGGAGGCAGCAAGATGATCCTACCCGGCGTCGCCGCAGTAGAATCCATCAGCCCCAACCACGCCATAAAGAAGGGAACAGACCCCGGTAAGGTAAGCAGCAACGAGCGCCGCCTCGACTCAGAGGAAGCCTCCCTCAAGGCCGGCCTCAACTTCGTCGTCCACGCCATCCTCAACGAGGACTCAGACCCCTGCGACCTCGTCTCAGGCGACATGATCGAGGCACACCGCGAGGGCGTAAGACGCGCACGCGCCCACTACGTCACCAAGGTCGTGCCCGACGCCGACATAAGCATAGGCAACACCTACCCCATGGCCAACGAGGGCTACAAATCTTACCACATAGCCCTCGAATCCGTCCGCAAGGGCGGAGACCTCGTCTACCTACTCTACACCCCCGAGGGGTGCCGCGTCCACTTCTACAACGGCCGCTTCGGCACAGACTACGGCGGCCAGGGCTGGAAACCAGACGTCTACACCAAGAAGCCTTGGAAGATGGGGCGCGTCATATGCGTCTCCCCGAGCGGCCTCATGAAGGCCGACGAACACTACTACGGCGAAGGCTCAAAGTGGGTCAAGACGTGGAAGGAAGCCCTCGCACTCATGGAGGAGACACACGGCTCAAAGGCAAAGGTCGCCATATACCCATGCGCCTCCATGCAGATCAGCGAATCCAACGCCGCAAACGAATAAACACACAAGAAGGGGGGGAGGGGGGTACCCCCAATTCCTATTTTTCTCACGCCATTCCCCGAAAGAAGCCCTAAAAACGCCCCGTTACCGATCGAAAATGTACAAAAACGTACACAAACCGACCCAAAAATGCACGAAAAGTACACTCAAAACGACGCTTTTCGCACCATCAAACTGGCTTAAACGACGACTATGGGTGCGAAAAGACACATCAAATGTACTTACCCCATCGAAAAAAGGGGGGTACCCCAAATACCGGCAGAAACGACGCCATCACCCAAAAGGAGCTAGAAAATGGCTCGGATGACACGCCGATCTAAGCAAAAGGAGCATCCATTCCCTACAAAATATTTTTTTTTCGTTATCATAGGTAGCACGCCATAATCCGCGCCACACGCGACGAGCATCCGCCGCCCGTCGCCGCCAACAGACCCAGAAAAACACCCCAAACACCAAAACCACCCAAATTCACCGGAATCGTGACGACGACGAATATACCCCCCTCCCCCCCACGTGCACGCACGACGAAACACTCAACAGATGTAGAAGCCCACACCCTCCTCAACCGGAAGAGCCTGACTCTCCTGAAGCCGCTTCATCGTCGCGTACATCGCGGGATACAGCATCGCCACATCCGTCAGCGACAGGATGCCGACAAGATCCTCCCCCGTTTCCAAACGCTCCAAACATAATAAAACTTCAAATCCCACCGAACCAAGATCAACCCAGCCCTTCTCGGTGATTCTATGAGCGGAATAATCCTAGTACGAGACATCATGGCGAAAAACGTCAAAACCGTCCGCACAGACGACAGCGCACACGACGCCGTCGTCAAGATGAACAAATTCGACGTAGGCAGCGTCATCGTCACAAACAACAACCGCCCAGTAGGCATCATCACGAGCAAAAACATACTCAGCAGAATCGTCGAGCCACGCCTCGACGCCAGCACGGTCAGGGCCAAAGACATCATGAGCAGCCCCCTCATAACCATCGAACCCGACACATCCATCGAAGACGCCGCCAAACTCATGGCGAAGAAAAAGATCAAACAACTAGTCATAATGGACAAGGATAAAGTCCTCGGCATCCTCAGCACAAGCGACATCGTCAAAGCCAACCCGACACAACTCGGCATCCTACAGGAACTACTAAAAATCAGTTAACGCGTCGCCTGTTTGTACGCGCTCTCTCAAATCATCAGTTACTTAGTCTTGAAATTTTATTAGACCAAACAAAGATGAATGAAGCCCCTCAGGGAGACCCTCTATGCACTCATCAACGAACATAAAATCGAAACAATCCTCATCCTAAGCGTACTAACCTACACCGCCGTCTTCAGCTACTTCACATACCTCAAACACTACACATTCTCAAGCTATGCGTGGGACCTAGGGGTATTCAATCAGCTTCTCCACGACACCGTCTTCGAAGGAAAACCCTTCTACTACACCCCGGATCTATACTTCAACGGCTCCGGGTCCTACTTCGTCATCCACTTCAGCCCAATACTAGTTCTCCTACTCCCAATCTACTACCTGTTCCCCGGAGTCACCACCCTACTCGGAATCAAGGCACTCCTCCTCGCCTCAGCAGCCATCCCCCTATTTTTTCTCTCAAACATACTCCTCAAAGACAAGAAACTCAGCCTCTACATATCCCTCGTTTATCTCCTATACCCCGGGCTTCAGGGGGCAAACTGGTTTGATTTTCAACAACAAGTATTCCTCCCACTCCTCCTATTCACAACCCTCTACCTCTTCATGAAAGAGCGATGGGAACTGTACCCCCTCACATTTCTCCTAACCTTAATGATCTTCGAATTATCCTTCGTGATAGTAATAGTCTCCCTCCTCTGCCTCCAAATATATGACCAACCAAGAGATTTACTCAACCAATTTAAACAATTCAAACCCAACAAGGTACACATCACAATACTAACGACACTATTCGGAACAGTCTACTATTTCATAGCAAAGTGGCTCATGTCCGGCTACGTGATCAATCCCTTATTCAAGCAACAATACCTCGCGTCCAGCGTCTTCAACGTGATTCAATACAGCGGAAACACGGTACTGCTCCCCCTATACATCTTAACACATCTAGCCGACGTAATTCAGGCTCTATCCTACGACCCAGTGCTAAAATTACTATACATAGTATTTCTCTTCGGCCCTCTCCTGTTCCTCCCACTTACCACAAGATCCATTATCCCCACACTTCTTCTCCTCTCCCCATTTCTCCTCTCCAACTACCAAGCCTACTACATGATTGGCTCCCACTACTCCCTCTATCTCATAGTGCCCATCTTCATCGCACTCATCCTCGTCTACGCTCACCATTTTGAGGGTGAAAAATACCGATTAGCCCGGAAAATGCTGACGATCACGGTACTCTTCGCAGTCCTCATCAGTCCATTGAGCCCAGTCTCCAACATCCTAAACTCGAAAACCACGGTCTTATGGTACCCCCCCTCAACCGATGTAACCGATAGAGTCAACAAACTACACCACCTGATAGATGAGGTACCAAAATCCGCGTCCATACTCACGCAGAACCACATCTTCCCCCACTTCAGCGACCGCATAAACGCGTACGTCCTGCCCGCGCTTCCACCAAACGGAGACCAGGAAAGATACCTAAAAAACTACATAGATGAACTTGTTTCAAAATCCGACTACATACTACTCGACCTCAGAACCTACGACGCCTCCACCTCATACGTCTTCGAGAACGCGCTAAGCAAAGGCTCCGGCCACAAGATCGCATCCTATGAGGACAGCGCCGTCCTCATAACAAGGGAAGACGTCGCCGGAGTGAACTTGGCTGACTCCTACCCCCGAATATACACCGTAAACAGCGGCCTATACGTAGGCAAGGGTACAATCATCCACGACCCAACATCAGAAACAGGGAACGTGGCTGAATCCACGTCGGGCAGCCGGGAAGGCCACCTCGTATACGGACCATACGAATTCATGAATGAAGGCGCCTACCGACTCACATTCAGCATAAAGCCTCCTTCAAACTACGAGGGATACCTCGGTACCTTCGACGTCTATGACTCAGGCAACGTCGTAACCAAGAGAGACATCTACGGCTACGAGGTCACACCGGGCAACTGGACAAAGATCACCATCATCCTCGTCCTCAAACAGGCGAAGGCAGCGGTCGAATTCAGGTTCGAGGCCAGCGACCTAACGACGATCCTGTTCGACGACGTGCACGTCGAAATGCTACCAGACCCCACCCCCCGCGAATCAACGAGATCCGTAAACTCCCAGGACCTCAACGTGGCGACAAGCAGGGTAACCGCAGACCGACTCATCACCTCGACAGCCAACGGTCAACTGCCCCTCGAAGTCGCGTGGTTCGGACCATACCTAAACCTCCCCGCAGGCAACTACACAGTAACCTACCACATCAAACCAACAAAGCTGACGCAGACCACCGAATCCCCAATCTTCTACGCAGACATCGCAACGAGGAACGGGAGACAGACCCTAGTAGGCAAATGGGTCAAGCCAGAGGAGCTGCAGGCGATCAGCGACGGGTGGTACAAACTGACCCTCAACCTCAGCCTCGGCCAGGAGACCGAACTGGAGTTCAGGGGCAGCCAGCTCCAACCCGGCTGGACCCTCTCCCTAGGCCAGATACTCATCGAGCCAAACACCACACAGTAGACGCGACGCCACACCGTCCAAAGTTTTAACCACCCATCAACGAGGTAGTGATCGGTGTTTATGGCTCCAAGAAAGAAAGATCCATGGGAACGCGAAGCAACCAAACCCACCGACTATCACTGCGTCGAGGCTCAGAGAGGGCGCGAGTTCATCGTCAGGATGACGACGGGCACCGACGTCTTCAAGGCACTCCAGCAGTTCGCCAAGGACAAGAAGATCCGGTTCGGGAAGATACACGCCGCCTTCATGGGAGGCTTCGCCCCCGCCAAGATGTACATGTGGACACCCGACAACAGGGACCTCTCCAAGTGGCACAACGAGACCGCCGCCAGCTTCGAGAACCTCAGCATGCTCATCAGCATGAGCGGCATGATCCACACACGCATCGTCGACGGGAAATCCGAGCCATTCCCCGCCATCCACTACTGCATCGGCGGCGCCTGGGACGTCCCCACCGTCGGAGGCCACCTCACCGAGGGCACGATAGTAAAGGGAGTCGTCGAGGTCTTCGTCACCGAGATCCTCGGCATCGATGAACTGCTCCCGTCCAACTACGACCCATCGATAGACGGCGCGCCCGAGGAATGGTACAAGGAGACGAAATAGCGGCACACTTTCTTTAACAGATCAGCTATTTTTAACCATCACACCCCCATCGATTTTAACATAAATTTGGTAATGTTTTAAATACTTTCAAAATAATGCACATATATTAACTACTTAACAATATATTGTAAAATACTCCTAAATATACCGTACAAAATTACACATATAAATTTAGGAACACCCTTTCTCTAGGCTATCGATCGGTTTCAGGTGCTCGAGGACAAGCCCTCGAAAAAGGTGAAAGAATTGCCAGAGTGCGAAATCTGCGGTGAAGAGTCCGACAAGCTCATTAAATGCAAATCCTGCGGTGCCAAGTTCTGCGAGGACTGTGGCTCACCAATAGAGAAACTATGCGAGTTCTGCGCCGAGGAAGACGACGTCGACACGGAAGACCTTGAAGACGTGGACGAGGAAGTCGAGGCAGATTCAGACGAAAAGTAGCCCTGTCTCTCTCTAATGTTCCATTTTTAACCGGTAAGGCACCAAAAGCCGTATCTCTGTAAGACTCACGCTTTCTAACCGAATGTCCGAGGAGAAGACAAAATACTGTCCCTATTGCGGGGTTCAGATCGACAAAAAATACTCCATCTGTCCGAGCTGCGGCAAACCCCAGCCCCAGATAGATGGCGTAGAACGAGCTCATACGCCTTCTCGTAAGAACCCCCTGATAGCGGCTTTCCTCTCCCTCTTGATAACCGGATCCGGTCAGATATACATCGGTAGGGTAGGCAGGGGACTCTGCTACCTAGGCCTAGTTCTACTGATCAGCGTAGTCCTCGACGGGATCCTCACGTTTGATGAACTCATGATTCTCGGGGTCATCGTCTCCATCATCTCCGCCTTTGACGCCTACTTGCTGGCTAAGGCGATGAATAGGTCCTGATCCCCGAACCGATTAGTTTTAAGAAGGCAGCGCAGGATACAAAGGATACCGACCTTGGACAAAGTCGACGCTGTTGTGATAGGTGCCGGCGCGGTTGGTCTCGCCATCGCGTCGGAGATTGCCCGCCGAGACAGAGACCTCTTCATACTTGAGAAGGAATCCGCCATAGGTCAAGGGGCGAGCAGCAGAAACAGCGAGGTAATACACGCCGGCATCTACTACGCCACAGGGACCCTGAAGGCCAAGGTCTGCGTCAAAGCCAACCCAATGATCTACAAGATCTGCGCCGAGAACAAAGTCCCCCATAAGAGGCTCGGCAAGATCATCGTCGGCAACGGCGAAGCGGAGATCAAGCAGCTTGAGGGCCTCATGAAGCAGGGGAAGGCGAACGGCGTCGACGACCTCGAACTTATCGACAAAGACAAGATCCGGGAGCTTGAGCCCTTAGTCAAGGGCGACATGGCGGTCCTCAGCCCGAGCACGGGCATCATGGACGCCCACGGCCTGATGGACTGCTACCTCCGTAAGGCGAGGAGGCAAAACGGCTCCGACCCACTAGTCCTCGACACCGAGGTCAAGGGCATAAAAAGGGTAGACGGGGGGTACATCATCGATACGGTTAGCGGCGGGGAACCCTTCAGCATCGAGGCCAGCGTCGTCGTCAACGCGGCGGGTCTATTCTGTGACCGGGTCGCCGAGATGGTGGGCATCGACGTAGACGAGGCGAAGTACCGGCTCCACTGGTGCAAAGGCGACTACTACAGCATGAGCGGCAAGCCCCCGGCGACGATGCTCGTCTACCCCCCACCACTCAAAGACACGCTTGGTCTGGGGATACACTCCGTACCCGACCTCACAGGGCGACTGAAGTTCGGACCAAACGCCTACTATGTCGACAAGCTCGACTACAAGGTCGAGTCCCCCGTTGAGCCGTTCTGGAGCGACATAGTCACCTATCTGCCAAGCGTCAAGAAGGATGACCTCCGCCCCGATATGGCGGGGATACGCGCCAAGCTTCAGGGACCCGGAGAGAAGGCAAGAGACTTCATCATAGAGCACGAGGAGAAGTGTGGATACCCCGGCTTCATCAACCTCATAGGAATAGAGTCGCCGGGACTCACATCCTCCCCCGCCATCGCCGAGATGGTGGCCGGGACGGTGAATGAAATACTCGACTAGACTTTACTTGCTGAAGTCTTGGACGAGGTAGAAGTAGTTGTTGTTCCAGGCTACGCCGAGGCTAACCTTCGAGTAGTCCTTGTTCAGAATCGCGTCCCTGTTCACCCAGTTGTTTGCGGCGTCATCATTCATCATGGCGTCGACGATCTGGTCCAGTGTGCCCTGAGCGCTGAAGGGGCTTGAGATGTCTCTTCTGATAATATTCTCCTTAATCCCCGAGGCGAGGTCTGGATTATATTTAAACGAGTCTGTTGTAGCGAGTGTCTCTGAGTACCTCTGGGCTACGAGGTTTGTGTCGAGGCTGAGGCTGGCGAGTCCTCTCCTGCTTCTCTCCTGATTCATCCTTGTTAGGACGCTTTCCCTTAGCGTCAGGGTTTCAGCGTCCGTTGGGAAGGTTATGGGGGAGATTTGGTTCCCAGAGTTCATCGACATGCTGACGAGGACGTTGATGCTCCACATGCCCACAGCTATGATGCCGAGGAAGAAGAGTATCCTGACACGGTTGACCCCGCCTGTTGGCTCCCTTCGGCGTTTTACTTCCTTGACTTGAGTCTCCTCGTCTTCCACTGGGAGATATTTTATGCTTCTTGGTCGGACGCCTGTAACTGGTTCCTCTCCCTCGACGATGTCAACGTTTTCGGAGGCTTGTTTCTGTGTCTTTTCCTGCCCCTTCTTCACCTTGAAGTCTTTCGATAGTGCGATGCAGTTATGGGCTTCCGGGGGTAGGTGTTCGCTGCAGAAGGTGAGGTTGCATGACTTGCACCTCGTCTGCTCGTCGAGTTCCTTTCCGCAGTGGTAGCAGATGCCCATGGCTGAGCGGTTGCACCCCTTATTATAAAGATTTAGAGGTCTTGATCCGTTAACATTCCTCCCGGGTGTCCCCCAACCCTTTAATATTCACGATTAGTAATCCTAAATGCGAGTTTCAACATTCAACCTGTTCTAGGCGTTATACATTGAGGTTTTGCGAAAAATGCGGCTCCTTCATGGAGAACACGCCCAAGGGGTACAAGTGCCAAAAATGTGGCTTTGAACTCAATCCAGGGGTCGTCGAGGTAGCGCGTGAGGAGGAGCCAAAAGCGGAGCCCGTATACGTGGTCAAGACCGATGATGAGTCGGTAAAGGTAAACCAGATCTGCCCGCTGTGTGGCCACAGTGAGGCATATCATCAGGTCAGGGTCGCCCTGGGTGAGCATGCGGGTGTGAACAGCGACAGGTACGTCGAGAGGTTCAAGTGTGTCTCGTGTGGACACACCTGGGTCACGAACTAGCCCAGTTAACCTTGACCTTCAGGGGTATACCCTTCTCCACGCTCTTTGAGACTATGCAGAAGTCGTCGAAGAGTGCGATGCATCTCTCCATCTGGTTGACGTACTCCTTGTCGACCTCGGGTGTGAGCTCAACGGCGACCTCGGTGATCCTCCATCGCCCCCTCTCGTTTCGGGTCATCTTGGCGTCGACTTTAGTCTTCATCCCCTTTACCTGAGCCCTCGCCTTTTGGAGGCAGAATAGCAGGCTTGAGCTAAGGCAGTTACCCATGGCGACGGCGAGGAGCATCGACGGGTTCGGACCCGCGCCCTTGCCGAGGGGCTCACCCTCGTCTGTGATGATCGCCTCAATTCCCTCGCGACCGAAGTCTACCTTGAAGGAGTAGTCTTGAAGCCTCTCAAGCTCGATTGTGAGTATCTTTTCTTCACTCAAGTCTATCCATTTGAGTGTCGGTGGGGCTTTGTTTAAGAAGATTTTTGCTCCACGGCCTTCGGGAGGGCGTCCGTTTCTGTGCTCCGGTCTTTATTCTTGCCCTCGTAGACGAATCCGAAGCCGAAGAGGCAGAAGCCGATTATGACGCATGTCCAGATGATCCACTCGTCCGAGGTGTCTTGTGTAACGGTGATCTTGTAGACAATCGCGACGCAGATGACGGCGCAGATTATCGCGCCGACGTACATGAGTCTCCAGGTCATCGCCTTGAAATTTGCCATCAGCGGTCGATCACATAGCCTCTGAGCCGGATTTAACCTTCCCGATATCGTTAAAGGCGCCTTATCCCCCTCCAGAGCCATGTCTGGAATGCGAAGAAAGGAGAAAGAGATCACCGAAAAGGTGGTCATCGAGGAGATCTTAAAGGAGAACGACGTCGGGAGACTCGCCACATCGGTCGATGATCAGCCATACGTCGTCCCCGTCAACTACGTCTACTTCGACGGGAAGGTCTTCTTCCACAGCCACAAGGACGGCGCGAAGATGCGGAACATCTCGAAGAACCCTCGGGTCTGCTTCGAGGTGGACTCGGGGGAGATCGTGAAGGGTGAGAAGCCCTGTGACTTCACGTGGAAGTATAGGAGCGTCATAGTCAGGGGGAAGGCGAGCATTATCTCCGACGCGGGGCGGCGGCTCACGGTTCTGAAGAGGCTGAGCGATAAGTATTCGCCGGGGAAGGGGAAGATGCTCACCGCTGAGGATCTTGCGAAGAACCCGCAGCTGGTCCTTGTCGAGATAAATGTGGATGAAATGACGGGTAAGAAGAGCCCCGTGAAGCCTCCAACCGGCTGATCGCTGAAAGTTTGCTGAATCTTCTGGAAACCTTTTTGAGTGGCGCCCATGTGCTGGGTTCCTAATGGGTATCCCCGAGAAGATCAAGCAGATAGAGGAAGAGATCGCCCGTACCCAGATCAACAAGGCGACCGAGAGGCACGTCGGGATACTCAAGGCTCGCAAAGCCAAACTGATGAGGGAGCAGGAAGAGCAGGCGCTAAAAGCCAGCGGGCGGGGAAACGACGACGGCTACGCCGTGAAGAAGACGGGTGACGCCACCGTCGTCCTCATCGGTCTGCCCAGCGTCGGAAAATCCACCATCCTCAACCAGATAACGAACGCGAAGTCGAAGGTGGGCGCATACGACTTCACGACACTCACGGTAGTTCCGGGTCTCATGGAGTACCGGGGGGCGAAGATACAGGTCCTCGATCTGCCCGGTATCATCGCCGGCGCTGCGCAGGGGAAGGGTCTCGGTAAGAGGGTTCTCAGTGTGGCTAGGTCGGCTGACCTCATCCTCATCACCCTCGACGTCTTCCAGCCCGGCGTCAAACCAATCCTATTGAAGGAGTTGCGCGAGATCGGCATCAGACCGGAGCAGAAGCCACCAAATATCGTGGTCGAGAAGACCCCGACCGGCGGGCTCTCAGTCATCGCGCAGGTGCCGTTGACGAAGATTCGGAAAGAGACCGTGAAGGACATACTCGCCGTCTACGGTGTTCACAACGCCCGAGTCATGATCCGTGAGGACATAAACGACGAGCAGCTCATCGACGTCATACTCGGAAACAGGGTCTACGTACCCACATTCGCGGTCCTCAATAAGATAGACATGATCGACCCCGAGAGCCTCAGGAAGGTTCGGGAGAATCTTGACTACTACGTCCTCCCCATCGCGGCGGAGACGGGGGTGAACATCGACGAGTTCAGGGAGCAGCTCTACCAGAGGCTGGAGTTCATCCGGATATACATGCGGCCGAAGGGTGGGGAGACCGACTACAAGGCGCCGCTGATAGCTCGCGTCGGATATACCGTTGGGGACGTCTGCGATATGCTCCACAAGGCGCTGCGCGTGGACTTCAAGTACGCGCAGGTCTGGGGGAAGAGCGTCAGGTTCGGCGGGCAGAAGGTTGGCCTCAACCACAAACTGCAGGACGAGGACGTGCTCACCTTCGTGACGAAGTAGCCAGCATCCCCTCTAGTAGCCCTTCTGTTTTCCATCGGAGCCGTGTTCAGGCTTCTTTTTCAGATTGAGGTACAAATAGGGTTTTTCGACTGTCTTTTTTCGTCTTTTTCTGTGTTTTTTTGTCTATTTTTGTCTCGGGAAATCTTTTACTGATAGTATTTCTCGTTTAGACTTTGACCAGCTGCATCTCGCATAGGCGCCGATATAGCTCGTTCTTCTTTACCAGCTGGTTGTGTGTGCCTTCTGTCTGGACCTCGCCGTTGTGTAGTACGATTATGCGGTCGGCGTCTCTGACGGTGCTGACGCGGTGGGTGACTATGAGGATGGTGCGGTGCTCCATCTCGGCCTTGAGTGCGTTCTGGATGAGCTGCTCGGTGTAGGGGTCGACGCTGCTCGTCGCCTCGTCGAGGATGAGTATCTTTGGGTCGGAGATCAGTGCCCTTGCGAGGCAGACTAGCTGGCGTTGCCCGTAGCTGAGGTTGCTACCGCGTTCCCTGACCTCCTCGTCGTAGCCCTTAGGGAGGCGCATGATGGGGTCGTGGATGCCAACGAGCTTCGCGACCCTGATCATCTCCTCCTCCTCGGCGTCGGGGCGGCCGAACTTGAGGTTGTACCTCAGCGTCCCCTGGAAGAGGTAGGGCTCCTGGAGGACGATGCCGACCTTTCGGCGGAGCGCCTTGAGCTTCACCTTCCTCAGGTCCACGCCGTCGATTGTGACGGCTCCCGAGTCGGGGTCGTAGAAGCGGCCGACGAGGTTTATGATGCTAGATTTTCCTGAGCCTGTGGGGCCGAAGATGGCGAGGCGCTCCCCGGGGCGCGTCTTGATGTTTATTCCCTTGAGGACGGGCTGGTCCTTGACGTAGCTGAAGCGGACGTCCTTCAACTCGACGATGCCCTCCCCCTCGGGGAAGTCGACGGCGTCCGGAGCCTCCTTCACCTCGGGGTCGATGTCGAGGACGACGAAGATGCGCTCCGCCCCCGCGAGGGCGCTCTGTATCTCGCCGTAGAAGGTGCTGATGTTCTGGATGGGTTCGAGGTAGCTCGTGGTGTACTGTGTGAAGGCGACGAGGTCGCCTATGGCTAGGTAGGCGCCTAGGACCTGCTGGCCTCCGAAGAACCAGATCAGTGTGCTGATCAGGGCTGAGAAGAAGCCGACGGTTGCCTCGTAGATGTTGGCGGTGACCTCTGCCTTGATCTGCGCCTTCGCGTTGGCGACGTTGACCTTGTTGAAGTCGCTGAGGCTCTTCTCCTCCTGCGCCATCGCCTTCGTCACCTTTGCGCCGACCATGAGGTCCTGCACCTTCCCGGTCATGGATGCGATGTTCTGCCTCGCGACCCTCCAGTTGTTCCTCACGAACCTGTTTAGTGTCGTCGTAACTATGGCTATGATGGGCGCCATGACGACGGCGACGATGGCGAGCTGCCAGTTGAGCAGGAACATCGTCCCCAGGATGGCGATAGCCGTGATGAGATCCGCGACCACCCCGATTATGCCCGAGGAGACGAGCTTGCGGAGCGCCTCCGCGTCGTTCGTCACCCGTGAGACGAGCTTCCCCGTGTTACCGTACTCGAAGAAGTTTTGGCTGAGCTTCTCGAGGTGGAGGAAGAAGTCGGTCCTGATGTCTGCGATGATGTTGAGTCCCAGCTTGTTCAGGTAGTATTCCTGGAGGCTCATGACCCCCCAGAGGGCGACGCCTACGGCGACGTAGATGAGGCCTGCGGCGACTATGTCCAGCCACTGTGTGGCGGTGCCGCCCCCGAGTACGGTGGCGATTCCCCTGATTATGTCGGCGAGCCACACCTCGTTGGGCTCGGGCGTGTTGCTGATGAAGGTGTCGAGCGTGACCTTGTAGATGTAGGGCCCCGAGAGGACGAGGGCGGTCTTCGCCACGATTATCAGTGCCATCGCGGCGACGAGCGACCTGTGGCGGAGCATGTAGTCCTTGATTATCCTCTTTATGAGATCCCAGTCGCTGTACTTCCGCTCCGTGGACTCTAGGGAGCCGACCTCGTATCTGCCTGCGAACTCCGCCATCAGTCGTCAGCCTCCTTTTCGAGGGTGAGTGTCTGTGACTCTATCAGCATCCTGTACTTTTCGCTCTCCTTCAGCAGTTTCTTGTGTTTCCCGACGGCGATTATCTGGCCCTGGTCGATGACGACGACCTTGTCAGCGCCCTCGCATGTGGAGGCGCGCTGGGTGATGATCAGGGCGGTGCGACCCTCCAGAAGGGCGTCAATAGCCTTTCTGATCAGTACCTCGGTCTCGGCGTCGACGTTGCTCGTAGAGTCGTCGAGGATGAGTATGCTCGGGTTTGTGAGCAGGACCCTCGCTATGGCGATCCTCTGTCTCTGCCCGCCGCTAAGTGTGAGCCCCCTCTCGCCGACGGGGGTGTCGTATCCCTTCGGCATCGAGGCAATGTAGTCATGTATCTGCGCTGCCTTCGCAGCGTCGACGACCTGCTCGTCGGTAGCATCTGGATTACCGAATCTGAGGTTCTCCTTGATAGTCTCGGAGAAGATGTAGATGTCCTGCAGGACGATGCCGATCTGCCCCCTGAGGGACTTCAGCGAGGCCTCGCGGACATCGTGGCCGTCTACGGACACCTGCCCGGCTGTTACGTCGTAGAATCTGGGGACAAGCTCCGTCAGGGCGCTCTTGCCGCTGCCGACGAAGCCTATGATTGCCACCTTTTCCCCCGGGGAGACCTTGAGGTTGATGTCATGCAGGACCTCGGAGGTTCCGCCGTAGCTGAATGAGACGTCTTTGAACTCGATCTCTCCCTTCAGGCGGGGTAGCTCGACGGGATGTTCGGGCTCGGGGACGTCCCTTCCGACGTCTAGGATCTCGAAGACGCGTTTGGCGCTCACGACGCCGTCCTGGTAGAAGTCCATGAGTCGGGCGTACATCCTGACTGGTCCGACGATCTGGGTGAAGTATGTGCCGAAGAGGACAAGTCCGCCCAGGGTCAGGGTCCCTTCTAGGACCCTTATGCCTCCGAAGACGAGTACGAGTGCTACACCAGTCGCGGCTATCACCGTGTTCGATGGGGTGTAGAGTGACTGGAGCTTCGCTGTTCTGAGGCTCTTCTCGACGTAGGATTGGTTCTCCTTGCTGAACCTCTCGGCGAAGGACTCCTCCTGCCCGAAGCCCTTGATGAGCTTCTGAGCGGTGATTCCCTCGATGAGGACGCTGTTGAGGGAGTCGAACTGGTTCTTGGCTGCGAGCATCCGTCCCCTGACTCTGCTGAGATAGAGCCTCATGGTGACGAAGATGAAGGGGAGGGGCAGGAGCGTTATCAGGGCTAGCTGGTTGTTGATGCTGAGCAGGATGGCGGCGGCGATGCCGAGTTGGAGGGTCATCCTGAAGAGCTCCCTGACGGTCTCCGAGTAGAAGAGGTCGATGGCGTTCATGTCGCTGGTGACCCTGCTTATTATCTGTCCAGTCCTGACCTGGCCGAGGTAGCTGAACGACTTGTTGATGAGCGCCTCGTAGAGTTGGCGGCGCATGTCGCGGAGTATGTTCTGGCTCATGACGCCGCGGAAGTACCGGTGGATGACGAAGAAGCCGAACCTGAACACGGCGAGGACCAGTATGCAGCCGACGAGGATTACGAGCAGACCGCCCCTGTCAGCGACGCCCGTCCACGACTTGATGAGGTCGATGAACCAATTCTGGGCACCGGGGACTGGCACGAGGGCGAAGTCGATTATGAGCATGACGACGAGGGGCGCGAGGAGGCTGTAGACGCCCTCCCTCCCGAAGGCGGTGAGGTTGATGAGGATATAGGTCCCCATGTAGGGCTTTATGTAGCCTAGGAGCCTCTTAGTAAGCTCCCAGTTGCTCGGATTGTACTCACTCTTCATGTGTGGGTCTCCGTGTACGACAAGGCATATTATATAGATTATCTATATACGTAGATCGGTTACATAGATGCAGCCTATTCTACCGCGGGAACAGGGGGTGAGCCCAGTACAAATGTGGATACTACTCATCCTCAGCGAGGGCCCCAACTACGGCTACAACGTCATCCAGCGCCTCGACGAGATGTTCTCGGGCTTCTGGAAGCCAAAGGCGGGGACCGTCTACCCTGCCATCGAGAAGCTGCTGGATGAGGGACTGATAACGGGCCGGGTGGAGCACAGGGAGGACGCCCCGGATAGGCACTACTACATAATCACCCCTGTCGGTGAGGGTGCCCTTAGACGCGGTATGGATAGGTGGGGCACGATGATGGAGTACATCGAGGAGTATGGCGAGCGCCACCGCGCCATACGGAAGGGCAGCGCCGAGATGACCCGCGAGGAACTAGGGGGTCTCCTGGTGAGGTTCGGCGAATCCCTCAAGAAGGGGCAAGTTGAGGCATCCGAGCACCTCCCCGAGATGAAGCCCGAGACGATCAGGTTCCCCGAGCATCTTGTCTACAAGTTTTTATACGCCTACATCGAGGATGGGCGCGAGATCGAGATAGAGATAGAGTGGGCTCAGAAGGACCCCTAGCCCCTCTTCAGGACCCGCCTGTCGTTTGGTAGCTTCTCTGAGGCGTAGCGGAGAACGAGGGCGGAGGTCTTCGGCCTCCACTTTAGTAGGTAATCTCTGACCTCCTCGGGGTGCTTCTTGGAGGCTTCCTTGAGTAGCCACCCGACGCTCTTCTGGACCATGTCGTCCTTGTCCTCCATCAGCTTGTCCGCTATGCGGAAGGCGTCGTCTAGCATGTCTCCCTTTCTCGCGATGGGGACGAGTGACACAGCAGAGGCTCGGCGCCTCCACCGGTTCTCCGACTTCGTCCAGTCGAGGAGCCTCTCCACGAGCCGGGGGTCCTTGCGGATGGTCTCGGCTATGATGCCCGTGCACAGGCTGTCGGTGTTCGCCCAGTTGTTGAGCGTGTCCACCCACCCGTCGAATGTATCGAAGTGCCCCGGGGTGAGGCGACCCTTCATCTTTGTGAGTATGTAGTCGCCGACGACGGCGACCTCGAAGACGCCGTGTCTGTGTAGCTCCCCGACGACCTCGATAGTTAGGGGGAGGTTCCCCTTGACCCGTGGGTAGAAGTTGGCGGCGATCTCCTTGCATTGTGGCATGGAGAGCCCCCAGCTCTGGATGGGTTCCCTGAAGTAGCGCTTCGATGCTTCCGCCTTCGCCGCATCGTAGTGGCGGCGCGTCTCGCCGATGATCTCCTCGGTCAGGGGGTTCATGGGTGTTCACGATTTGAACTTGAGGGCGCCCGTGTCGGAGAGGTTGATGTAGATGGGTTTGAGCCAGTTCGGGTCCTCCCTCGGGTAGTCGGTTCTGTAGTGGGCGCCGCGGCTCTCCTTCCTCTCCATGGCGGCTCGGATGATCATCTCCGCCGACTCCAGCGCCATTGGTGCCTCGAGGGCGACGAGCATGTCCCGCCCCTTCCGGGCGACGATCCTCTCAGCCATCAGCTTGAGGTCGAAGACGGCCTCGAAGGCCTCGGCGAGGCTGGCGCTGTCCCTGATGATGCCTGCCTTCGCCCACATCGTCTCCTTTAGCCGGGTCATCACATCATGGGGGTTGTAGCCCCGTTCTCTGGATAGTATCGAGTCGAAGCGTTTGAGTTCGGGGTCGGCTAGGTCCGTCACCTTCTCCTTTTTCGTCTTGGAGGCGTGTTCCGCCGCTGTGGCGCCCGCTCTCTCGCCGAAGACGAGGATGTCCGTCAGGGCGTTCCCGCCGTGCCGGTTCGCGCCGTGTACTCCGCCGACGACCTCCCCCGCCGCGTAGAGCCCCGGTACGCCGGTGTCTCCGTGTTCGTCTATGACGAGTCCACCCATGCAGAAGTGGCAGACCGGGGCGACCCTGAACGGCTTCTCCGACGCCCTGAGTTTCTCAAGTAGCCGCTGGGTGCCCGAGGCGGCGATCTGTTTGTCGCTCATCTTCTTGAAGACTTCGCGGGCGTCTATGAGTACGGCGCCGTCGACGCCGCCGCCCTGCGTGATCTCGGTCATGAGGGCTCTGCTGAGGAGGTCCCTGCTCTTGAGGACAAGTGGGCGTGCCTTCAGGCCATATTTCTGGGGGATGTCCTCGCCGAGGCTGTTCATTATCTTGCCCTCCTCGGTGAGTGGACCGCCCAAGAGGTATGGTGGCTGCCCGGGCTCTGCGAGGGCGAGGGGGAAGAACTGGACGAACTCCATATCCCTGAGGGTTGCCCCCGCGTGGAGTCCCAGGCTGTAGCCGTCGCCGGTGGTGCGGACGGGGCAGTCGGTCCTCTTGTATATGGCGCCCGCCCCACCCGAGGCGAGGACAACAGCCTTCGACGAGAAGATCACGGGTTTCTCCTCCTTCACGTCGTAGCCGACCGCGCCGACGACGCGGTCACCCCTCTTGAGGAGCCTCGTGACGGCGACGTTGTCGATGAACTCGACGCCCTTCGACTTGGCGTACTCGACCATGGGCTTCGTCATCCCGAGTCCCATGAGGTTGGGTATCGAGCCGACGGCGGCGCCCGTCTTGTGGACGCGGACCTCGACGCCGTAGTCACGCATCTCTAGGATTCGCTCGGGTCCCTCCTTTGTGAAGACCTCGACGAGGCGCCTGTCGTTGAGCCCCTTCCCGACCTCGATCGTGTCCTTCATGTGCTCCTCGGGGCTCATCCCCTCGAAGGCTGCGCGGAATCCGCCACCCGCGACGACGGTGCAGTTGTTCATCCCCGCGGGCGCCTTCGAGACCACGACCGCCCTCAGCTTGCGGGTGTTGACCTCGATTGCTGCTCTGAGCCCCGCGCCTCCGGAGCCGAGTACGAGAACGTCCGTATCTACGACGTTGACCATGGGTATGGTGGGCGCGAGGTTGGATAAAACGGCTACTCGGATAGGTAGACGCGTTCGAGGCAGACTTCCTCGGCTGACTGGCGGGCAACGACGTTCTCCACCCTGAGGTGTGGGTCAAACTCGTTGAGGGTCGCCTGTATGGCGGGGAGGGTGAGGCTACTGCATAGCCCCTTGAGGAAGATGCCGCAGTCGACGCCGACCTCTAGGAAGGCCTCGTGGAATGGGCACCGCCTCACGACGAATGTGACGCTCCTCTCCTCCCTCTTGTGGACGCTGACCTCCGCGCCCGCGTCCTTCATGAAGCGGAGGTAAACTTCTGCGCCCGTCTCTAGTGGCGTGAGCCCCGCTGGGATCAGCTTCCTCATCTCCTTCGCGATCAGGGCGCCCTGCTTCTCCGCCGCCTCCATCAGCTTGTCGAGGCTCGGCTGCGTCCCGAGGTCCTTGATCACCTCTATTATGTAGAGTGTCAGGAGTGTGTATCCCCTGCGGACGCCCTCGGCGGACATACGGGGAGGCATCTGCGCCGCGAGGCATTAAACGTTAACCCTGAGGTTATAGCGGGACGGGGTCGCAGAGGTTCTTCTCGCTCGCGGCCGCCCTTCCGCAGACCCTGCAGATGTACTTCGGGTTCCTCACAAGCTCCTTGTAATCGAGTAACTCCATTCCCTCGGCGACGAGGCTGCATAGGTGCTTGTCGTGGTCGACGTGTGGCTTCTCGTAGAGTGGCAAATTCTCACCGATCCGTCGTTTGGAAGGGCGGTTGATAAATCTTGATCAGGTCAACCTGCGCCACGCGGCGGTGGCGAGGAAGAAGGCGACGAGTGTGAATACGATGACTCCGCTCGTGGCGACGTTGAAGAGGGCGGATGTGAAGACGCCGACAACCACACTGACGATCCCGAACAGGATCGCGGCGATCACCGTGTCCCTGAAGTTCATCCCGAGCTGGAGGGCTGTGAGCCCGGGTATCACGAGAAGCGCGGCGACGAGTATCATCCCCACGACCTTGATGCTCAGGACGATTGTGACCGCGACGAGTACGTTGAGGACGTTGGAGAGAAGCCCTACAGGGACCCCCATGAGGCGTGAAGACTCCTCGTCGAATGTGATGCTGAGTAGCTCCTTGTAGAAGACGCCGACGATGGCGAGGCTCACCAAGCCGAGCCCAGTTACTATGAGGAGGTCAGTCGTGCTTATTGTGAGGATGGAGCCGAATAGGTAGCTGAAGAGGTCGACGTTGAAGCCGCCGGCTAGGCTGATGAGTATGAGGCCGGTGCTGAATCCGATGGCGAGCATGACTGCTATGGCGGAGTCGCTCTGGGCGAGCCCGTGGCGGCGCATGTAGCCGATGGCTAGGACGCCGAGGACGGCGACGATGAGGGCGGTGATGAGTGGGTTGACGCCTAGGAAGAGACCGAGGGCGATGCCGCCGAAGCTGATGTGGGCGACGCCGTCCCCGATCATCGACTCTTTTCGGAGGATGACGAATACGCCGATGAGGGCGCAGACGAGCGCCGCGACCGATCCCCCCAGCAGCGCGTACTGGAAGAACCTGTACCCGAGGAGGCTAATCGGGTCTGTCATCTTCGAATAATCCCTCGCACATGTGTTCGTGGAAGACGAAGTGGAAGTGTTCGCCATACGCCTTCTTCAGGGCGGTGGTGAAGCCCGCCTCGTCCCCGATGTCGGCGACGTTTACCTCCCTGTTCACGCAGATGACCCTGCTCATCCTGCAGAAGACGGCGCTGAGGTCGTGGCTGACGTTGATGATGGTCGTGCCCTTCTGGGCGTTGAGGTTGCTGAGCTTCATGTAGAATCGTTCCTGTGTCTCGGGGTCGACGCCGGCGACGGGTTCGTCGAGGAGGAGCACATCTGGGTCGCGGGTCATCGCCTTGGCGACGAAGACGCGCTGCTTCTGGCCGCCGCTTAGTTGGCCTATGCGCTTCTCGGAGAGGTCGGCTATTCCCATGAGTTTGAGCATCTCGTCGACGTGTTTCCAGTCCTCGGCGCCGAGTCGGTGTCCGATGTTCTCCCTGTTTATCCTCCCGAGGCTGACGAGTTCGCGGACGCTCAGGGGGAAGCTCTGGTCGAAGTTGGTGGAGTCCTGCCCGACGTAGGCGACTCTGCGCCAGTCGCGGAAGTGTTCGACGGGGGTTCCGAAGAGTTTGATGGTGCCGGCGTCTCGGGGGAGGAGCCCGAGGGTGGCCTTGAGTAGTGTGGTCTTGCCTCCGCCGTTTGGTCCGACTACTCCGACGAAGTCGCCTCGGAGCACCTTGAACGTGGCGTCCTCGATGACTCGTTCGCCGGAGCGGCTTATTGTAACCCCCTCGACCTCGATGACCGGCTGCTTCTCCATCATGATCCCAGTCCCTCCCGTAGGCTTTCTAGGTTTTTCCCCATCTGGGCGAGGTAGTCGAGTCCGTCCTGTGGTCCGTTCATGTGGTATAGTTCCAGTATCTGGATGGTCTTGCCCGTGCGCGCCTGTAGTTCGGTCTTCACCGTCTGTACGTAAATGTCGGTGTAGCCGGGCTCTATGTAGAACGTGTAGGTGTCCGTCTGCTGCATCTGGTTGATTATCTGTACGAGTGTCTCGGTGCTTGGCTGGGCGTCGGCTGAGATGCCGACGATGCTTTCTTGCTGGAATCCGTAGCGGCGGGCGATGTATCCGAATGCGTCGTGTGTGACGAAGATGGTGGTCTTCGTCTTGTTGCTTAGCTGGGTGGCGTATGATGCGTCGAGTGTGTTGAGTTTGGTTGATAGTGTCGTCCATCTGGCTGTGTAGTAGTCGACGTGGCTGGGATCCTTTTGGATCAACGCGTTGTAGATGGCTTCCGCCTGCTGGTGCGCCTCGTGTGGGCTGACCCACGTGTGTGGGTCGTATGCGCCGTGCTCCTGCATCTCGGGCTGGTTCACGTTTCTCCAGAGGGTGACGTTCTGGGTCGTGTCTACGATGATTTTACCGGCGGCGTCTATGGAGGGGAGTATGTCGTCCTGTAGCCAGTTGTCGAGTCCCGCGCCGTTGTAGATGATTATGTCTGCGTCGCTGCAGGCTACGAGGTCGCCGGCTGAGGGTTGCCAGCTGTGTGGCTCGATGCCGGGTTGTATGAGTGTTGTGATCTCGACGTTGTCGCCGCCTATGGTCTCAGCCATGTAGGCGAGGGGGTAGAATGATGCGACTACGGCTAGTTTGCCGCTGCTCTGTGGCTGTGTCCTCGCCATGTATGCTGCGCCCATCCCAGCCGATGCTATGGCTGCGAGGATGAGTGCTGCGGCGAGGCGTCTGTCCATGGCGGTATCGGGGTAGGGATGAGGGGGGAAGTTAATAAACTTCTAGCAATTTGTTAATAAAATATATTACCTAGGAGCCCCTTTGTTATTAACTGATTGTGATGCCCGTCGTTAGTCTCTCGTTGAATGATCAGTTGCTTGAGGATCTGGATGAGCTTCAGGAGGATCTGGGGTACTCGGGGCGCAGCGAGGTGATGAGGGCGGCTATTCGGCTGTTCTTGACGGATGGGCGGGAGAAGCAGAGGCTTGAGGGGGTGGTGAGTGGGCTGCTTTTGGCGATTCACAGTCACGAGGCGGAGCACCACGTCACGCAGATCAAGGGGCAGTACCAGGACATCATCCACATGCAGCTTCATAACAGGTTCCGGGAGGGGAAGTGTATGGAGCTGTTCCTGTTGGAGGGGGACGCGGCCCGGGTTAGGGAGCTTTCGGCGCAGCTTCAGAGGAACGAGGAGAACGAGTACGTCAAGCTGCTCATAATCTGATTCCCCCGGCTGGTACCCTTTATCTAGTGGCTTGCGCCGTTTTCAGGCGCTATGATCGAGAAGGTCAACCTGAACGGCGTCCCGAAGAAGGCGCTTAACGAGATACACGGTGAGAAGGTTCTCTACCAGATCGTGTGGCGGTTCACGCCGAAGGCGGAGATTCTGAAGGCGTTCAAGGGGGTCGCTCGGCTCACCGTCCCGCCGGGGGAGACGAACCTGATGCATAATCACGTGAAGGAGGAGCAGATCTACATCGTGGTGAGTGGCTCGGGTGAGATCCAGGTGGGGGAGGAGAGGGCGCCGGCTGAGCCGGGTGACGTCATCTACCTTCCCGCGAATGTCCCCCACGGCTTCTTCAACACGGGGGATAAGCCCGCGGTCATCCTGAACATCGGCGCGGGCGTCTCGTAGGGCGCACATCCCTTAAATCGGGTCGCCCCGTTGGGTATCAGGTATGAAGTTCCTCGAGGCGACTGATGAGGCGATAAAGGCGGCGGCGTACCTGATGGTGCAGGGCGGGGTCGTCGTGTATCCGACGGAGACCGTCTACGGCATCGGGTGCGCCCCCTCCGATCCTGATGCTGCGCAGAGGATATGCGAGCTGAAGGGGAGGGCGGACAAGCCGCTCCCGCTGATCTGCGCGGACATCGAGGCGGCTCGTAAGGTTGTGGAGATGTCGCCCGAGGCGGAGAAGCTCGCGGCCAAGTTCTGGCCGGGTCCGTTGACGCTCGTGCTTCCGTCGAAGGTGAAGTATAGCATGTGGGTCCAGCGTGGGGCGAAGACGCTCGGCGTGCGCGTGTCGCCTTACCCGGTGGCTCAGAAGCTGGCGAAGGCGGCGGGGGGCGTGATCGTGAGCACGAGCGCGAACATCTCGGGGGAGGAGCCCGCCGAGTCGGCGGAGGAGGCGAAGCGGATCTTCGGGAACAAGGTGGACATCATACTGGATGGTGGGGCGTCGCCGGGCGGGGAATCCTCGACGGTCGTGGACCTGTCGGGGGAGGAGATATGGCTCCTGCGTAAGGGTCCGGTGACCGGCGAGCAGATCATGGCTGCGTTGCGCGGCTAGAGCTTCCAGCCCTTCGGCACTAGTTTCGCGATGTTTACGTTTGTGGGGGCTGCGACGGCGCGTGCTACTGGTTCGCATTTGGTTCTGAATAGGTACATGAGTGGGCATGGGGCGGGGACCTCTGTGAGTGTCTCCCAGTTGGCCATCCCCTTGGCGATTATGGCGTCTGAGCCGTAGAAGTGTGCGTTGAATTCTTCGCTGGTTTCGTCGAGGTTGACGCCTATGGCGTCTGCGCCGGTTGTGATGACTTGGTTTGCTTCTTTGGTCATTCCGACTGCTTCGGCGTCCTCCATGAGGGCGTCGTTTAGGCTTGGTCCGGCTTTGACTGCGACGGTGACGATGGCTCCTAGGCGGCGTAGTTCGCGGACGATGAGTGTGTCGAAGGCGATCTCGCCGGCGTTGTCGGTGAGGAGGAGTACCTTGGTGCCTTTCTTGATGAGGTTGCGGAGTTTGTCGGAGTCGTCGATGTGGAAGCTTTCTTCGAGTCCCTTGAGGGCTTCGTTTATGTCGGCGCTGTGTCCGGGGACGTCGAATTCGATGACGTTGCCGATGCATGCGACTTTTAGTGCTGCGTATAGGCGTTTGGTTGGGGGGTGTTTGTCGACGTATTGGGTCATTCGTGGGAGTATCTCTAGCGCGAGGGTGTTGGATTTGGTTTTGAGGTCGGCGTATGGGTCCTGGCATCCGGTGATGGTTTTGAGTACTCGGCATCGCTCGGCGCCGATGTAGCTGGGTACGGCTTCTGGGTTGTAGCGTTCTCCGAGCATCTGTAGTAGGGCGGTCATGGCTTTGGCGCGTCGTTTTTCGTCTTGTGTGCTGCGTTGTATGATCTTGTGTCCGCGGTGTAGGATGCAGTAGCCGCATTCTGAGCCGACTTTCATGTTTGGTCTCATGGGGTGGGGTGTTTGGTGGATATATGGTTTAGGTGTGGGGTGCTGGCGTGTGCGTGGGTGGGGGAGGGGGGGTGTTCGTCGTCGTCACGATTCCGGTGAATTTGGCCGGTTTTCGGTTTTCTGGCCGTTTTAGGGGTGATTAGGCGGCGACGGGCGGCGGATGCTCGGCGTGGGTGGGCTGCGCCCTATGGCGTGCTACCCGTGATAAGGGAAAAATATTTTTTCTAGTGCCCTGTTTTCGTGTCTGCGGTTTAGATTCCGTGTATTATGTGGACTATTATCGCCATGAGGAGTGTCAGGGCTACGGCGGGGTGGAGGTAGCGGTAGTATCTACCCCATTTGGGTTTGACCGCGAAGTATGTGGTGATTCCCGTGGCGACGAGGATGAGCATGGCTGAGTATAGGATTATTCCCGTTCCGAGTTGGGGGTAGTTTGCGGCTGGTCTCGTGACCTCGTGTATGAAGTGGATGGAGATGAGTGTGAAGCCGAGTAGGTTGCCGAATGCGTGGGCTTTGAGTAGGGTGCTGGAGGGTTTGTGGCTCCTCTTTCTGAGCGAGTACGCGGTGGTGGTTGCGAGTATTATGAGTGAGCCCGCCCAGCCTAGCCAGTGGATGGGTGAGTTCCGGATTCCGAGTATGTCGATGATGGAGAAGGGTATCCTAGTGATTCCTAGATAGACTGCGAGTATGGCTAGTGCGGTGGCTGCGATTATTGATAGTGCGATCCAGAATGAGGGGCGTTTATAGTACACGCGTATTTTCAGTTGAGGGCTGGATTTAAAGCTGATTTGCGCCGTAGTCTCGGCGCTTTTGGTAGGGAATAGGTGCTCCTTTTGCGTAGATCGGTATGTGATCTGAGCCGTTTTCTAGCTCCTTTTGGGTGGTGGCGTCGTTTCTGCGGGTATTTTGGGTACCCCCTTTTTCGATGGGGTAAACATAGTGATGGCGGTAAAAAGCGTCGTTTTCAGTGCATTTTTCGAGCATTTTTGGGTCGGTTTATGTACATTTTTGTACAGTTTTGATCGGTAACGGGGCCGTTTTCTGGCCTCTTTCTGGGAATGGCGTGAGAAAATCAGAGATTGGGGGTACCCCCCCTCCCCTTTTTGGGTTCCAGCGTCATTTAGTAGGTGTGGGCTGTCCTGAGCGGGGGTAGTAGAATAATTGAGGTGGATACCCCGGTACTTCGACGGCGGCTCTTCCTTTAATTGAGTGTAGTTATAAAAAAATCGGCTTATTGGGCTGCCCTATAAAGCGGGGGTCTTTCTGCTGCCTGAGTGCGAAAATGTTCTAAAATCTTCGTCTCGGGACTACTGTTTAACTGCCAGTTGATAGATTCCTCTCAGTACCACGACGAAGAATATCCATTCAACGATGACGATTATCACAGTCGTACTATCATACAGAGCCATAACCTTCACCGAAATCTTAGGGGTGTGCCGGTATATAGAGTAGCCTAATTTAACGTGTTAAGTTATGCCCACGCGCATAGTTGAAATTTACAAGAAAATTATAAAATTCAGGGCGTAACGAATCGGCGTAGTTATCCGGGTTTTTTTCGCTGGTCTGGAGGTTATCTTTTAGCGCGCGTAAATGGATAAATAAAGTGAATACCCTAGTCTTTTCATGGCTTCTGCGCTTCGTCTCGGCGACTCTGCGTTCAAGAGGGTGAAGACCCCCGCTGACTTCACGCGGTTCTTGAAAGATCATCTGCCGGATTCTGAGACGCTGATCGTTAAGGCGGACTGGGTGGGGCTTGAGGAGGGTTCCACGAAGGACGTTGATGCCCTCAGGTGCGTGATAGAGGCGGCGAAGGGGAGGGTGATCGTGACGGAGGGGCACCTGCTCTGGAGGAAGAGGATGCTGGAGCCGAAGGGGCTCCCGTTCACCGTGGACGGCGTGGAGAGGGACTGGGACTGGCTCCTCGACGGCGAGGGGTGGAGGTGGCTACTCAGGAACCCGGACTGGGGCTGGTTCAGGGATGGGCCGCACTGGGGGCAGGCGGTGAAGGAGGAGCGGCTCTACCTGGGGAAGCATGGGTTCCTCGACCTCTTCGCGGAGTGCGGCGTGGAGTACGTGAACGCGACGGACGAGATATGGGCGGGGAGGGTAGCAGACCCGGGGATGGTAAGGGAGGCGGTCGAGTCCCGTTATCCGCCCGCCTTCACCGCGAAGCTCTACGGCTTCGTCCCGGAGAAGCTGTTCAGGCACCGCGACGCCCCACTCGTCAGCCTGAGCAAGCGCAAAGACTACCAGAGCTTCACTATGAAGAACCTGTTTGGCCTGATACCTGATCCCGTGAGGGCGTGGTGGCACGGCCCGAAGGATAGCAGGTTGCCAGGGAGCATACTCGACATAAACAAGGTCTACGGGGCACTCTTCGAACTCGTGGGGGTGTTCGAGACGCCCCATGGAGGTGATTCGTTCCCCCGGGACGTCGGCGTGAGTAGGAGCGTCGCCCAGCTAGACGCCATGCTCAACCATGTGGCGGGGTACGCGCCGGAGAAGGCTGCCTATATCTCATCTGCGAATGGCATGTTTGGGGCTTTCAACGATGAGCTGCTCAGGGAAGCCAAGTCGCGTCTAGGCGAGTGGTTCCCAACCCCGAAAAAGGTAACCTGAGACGTATGTGTGGGAGACCGAAATTTTTTTCCTGTCTTAGTACGCTTATTTTTTTTAAAATGTTCGAAAATGTATTATGTATATAAGACATAGAATTTTTCATGGCGAACTCGGCTTCAAAGAAGAAAAGTGATAAGAAAAAATTTGAAGATGATTGGAAGCGTAGAATTGAACACGTATGTAAACCCTGTTGGGAATTGAAATATTGTCCCTATGGACCATTAGTAGAACAATTCCCTTTACATGAGGAAGAGATACAGAAGGCAATAGAACTTGGATGGTATTCAAAATTGGTAAAGGGAAAAGGGTGGGTACTCTGTGATAAAGAAGATAAAGGCGCATTCCCCGATATTAATCGAGTTTTTCAAGAGTTTGGGTCTTTAAATGAACGGTCCTGCAACATTTTCGGTCATGATTGTCCCGTATTCTATTCAAACGAACCCCTAACCGAAACTGGACGATTAAGAAAAATAACAAGAACCGTTTCGAGAAGTATGTTCCTAAGAGTTGTTCGCAGAGATAATCAAATCTGTCAGATTTGTGGAAAGATAGTAAAAGAAGATGAAATTCAAATCGATCACATAATACCATTTAGTAAAGGCGGATCTACTGAAGAGAGTAATCTCCGGGTGCTATGTGTAGATTGCAATCGCAAAAGAGGCGCATCAGTCGAAGTCGAATCTCTTTAATTCTGAAAATGTGAATCCCTGTACCCTAATTAGGAATTTATTCAGAAAAAGAGTAAAAATGTTTTTTTTCTGTTCACTGTGGTGGCCTAAGTTTGAGCATGCCCGCGGGGGATACGCTTTTCAGGGTGGCGTGGGGTAACCCACCCAGCGGTGTGGTCTTTGGCTGCACTTCTAAACTGTTTTATCCTGACCAGATGAGTATGCCATAGTTGAACCGGCTTTCATTCCTCGGCTCGGTGCCGAGAGACGCGAAGATACTCATTTTCTCGAACTCGTTTCGGAGCTTCAGCTCCGCCCTCCTCGCCGTTAGCTTCTCCATCTATCTGAGCAAGATCGGCGTCTCCGCCGTCCTCATCGGTCTCACCTTCATGGGGATCAGCCTCTTCTCGGCGATACGGAGCCTCGTCGAGGGGGTCGTCGCCGACAGGGTTGGGAGGAAGCCGATCCTCCTCTTCATCGCGGCGAGCCTCGTCGTGGGGGGCGCCGTATTCTTGGTCACGACGGACATCACGATCCTGCTCGTGGCGGCGGTGCTGTTCACGGTCGGCGGGACCATCACGTACACGCCGGCGGAGGTCGCCCTGCTCGGCGACAAGGTCAGCGACGCGGATAGGACGATGACCTACAGCATCAACGCCACCCTTGCGACGGCCGCCAGCATACTCGGCAGCTTCGCGGGCGCCCTGCCCGAGGCGCTGCAGAGACTCGGCTTCCCCGAGATACTTGCCTATCAGCAGATATTCGTCGTCTTCACAGCCGTCGGCGTAGTCTGCTTGATCCTATTCAGCCTCCTCAAGGAGGTGAAGCCGGAGCCTCATGCGGCTGAGTCCGCGCCGCTATCGGAGCAGGACATCGGTGAGAGGAGGCTCCTCATGAAGTGGAGCGGGGTGGTCGCCCTCGACCAGATAGGCGGCGCCTTCAACAACCTCCTCAGCTACTGGTACTACCTCCGCTTCGGCGTCGGCCCCGCCGAGATCGGGCTGATCACCGGGTTGGGTCGCTTCATAGCGACGCTCAGCTTCGCCCTCGGGCTCAGGATGGCGAAGCGCTTCGGCACCATAAAGGCGACGGCGATCAGCAGGGTGCCCATCTTCGTGATCAACTTCCTCACCCCCTTCATGCCGAGCTTCGCCATCGTCGCCGCCAGCCGCCTGTTCATGAGCATCTTCAGCGACATCGACGTCCCACTGAGGCAGAGCTACATAATGGGCGTCACCCGGAGCAAGGTCAGGGCCTCGACCTACGGCGTCGTCCAGGTCGTGAGCAGGTTCACGTCGGCGGGCGCCCCCGCGATAACCGGGTACCTCTACGAGTTCGTGAACCTGTCCTTCCCATTCTACGGGGCGGGCTTCTTCCAGTTCGCCTCAGCAGCCACGATGTACCTCCTCTTCAAGGACATCAAACCCCCCGAGGAGAGGGCGAAAGGATAACTGTACTTTCCCTAACTACGTAAGTTATTTTTTCGGTTATCTATGACTGCGTAAGTTGGGGGATACGCTTTTCAGGGTGGCGTGGGGTAACCCACCCAGCGGTGTGGTCTTTGGCGAGACAGTTCAACATTCTGGCGACAACGGAGAGGATCAACGAGGGCAGGGCGGGCAGCGAGCTTTGGATGCTCCTGCGGGCAGTGGGGGATGAGGCCCCCGTCGTCGAGAGGATGGGCATCTGGGGGATAATCATCGCCAAGACCCCCCTGGAGCCCGCCGAGGCCGTCGCCAAGATGAGGGAGGAATTCATAAAGAAACCAGACTCAATACAGGCCCTCTTCCGCGTCATACCCATACAGCGCCTCGTCCCCACAACCCTCGAAGAGATAGTCAAAAACACAACAGAGCTAGCCGCCGCCATCGGCCCCGAGGAAACCTACCGCATCACCGTCGAGAAGCGCCGCACACGCCTCGGCAGCCACGAGATCATAGACGCCGTCGCCGACAAGATAGAGCGCAAGGTCAACCTCGACAACCCCGACTGGGTCATACTCATCGAGACAGCGGGCAAGAACACCGGCGTCTCCGTCGTCCGCCCCGCCAGCATGCTGAACGTCCAGAAGGAACGCGTCCGCCTAGCGACGGAGGCTAAGAAGCGCGCCGCGCTCGACAACAAGCCCGCCTAGGGAAGCGGGACCACCAGCGGCCTCAAGCTCCACGTCCCCTATGCCGTACGTCTTCCTGAGAGAAGCCACCTTGGCATCATCGATCTCAAGCACGGCATCATCCTCTTCGCCGAGCAGCTTCGCCGCCTCCCCGTAGGCCCTCTCCGCCTCCCCCCGGCTCGGCGCGAAAACCATCAGGGCGATAGTCCTGCTCTTCGCGGTGACGCCCAGCAGGGCGAGCGCCTTCGTGATCTGGTCCTGCGCCGACGCGTAGAGTATGGCCTCAACCGTTATGCTCTTCGAGACCGCCATCCCCGTCTCAGTCGACCTCGCCGCGTTCACCGCCGCCATGAAGAGGTGATCCCTGCCCGCCACCCCCCCCGCGTCCACGATCTGCGCCGCATGAGGAGCAACCGCCTCGCCCACCGCCCTAACGAGCGCCTTCGGATCACTAACCACGACCCTGAACCCGCCGATGGCCACGAAAAGCGGCGAACCCTTGACCCCAGACACCCACACGGCGAAACCCTCAGAGACTCAGAAACCACGGGGCGAGTTATAGCCATTATTCCCGGGCGAGGACGGAGAGGAGCCTGTCCACCTCCTCCTCCGTGTTGTAGAAGTCGACGGCGACCCTTATCCCCGCGGGGCGCAGGCTCAGGTAGAAGCCATCCGCCCTCAGGTGCTTGAACGTCGCCTCCGAGTCCTTCGTCGAGAAGCTGACGACGCCTGACCTCATCTCCCTCTCCTTCGGCGACACGATCGCCACCCCGAGGTGCTCAAGCCCGTCGTAGAAGCGCTGGCTCAGCTTCAGCACACGCGCCTCGATCGCCCCCGTGCCAAGCCCCAGAAGCATATCTATCGCCGCCTTCGTCCCAACCGTGCTCAGGTAACTCGGCTCCCCCAACTCGTACTTCTTCGCGCTGTCCTTCAGCCGCGGCCTCTCGATGTCGTGCTCCTCCACGCTGCGGTACCCGAACTGCACCGGCTCGATCTCCGTTATCAGGTCCTTCCTGACGTAGAGGAAGCCGGCGCCGCTGCAGCCGACGAGCCACTTGTAGCCACCGCACGCGTAGAAGTCGACCCCCGCCCTCTTCACGTCCACCTTCAATGCGCCGGCGGCCTGAATCCCGTCGACGACTAGGTAGGCTCCGTGCTCGTGCGCCAACTCGGCGAAGGCCTTGATGTCGTGGCGCGCCCCCGTCAACCACTCCACGTGGCTCACGGACACCGCCTTCGTCTTATCATCCACCGCCTTCTCCAAGTCGTCGAGCCTGACCGCCCCCCCGCGCCCCCTGACGACGCGCACCTCCACTCCCCTCTTCTTCTGCACAATCCACGGGTAGAGATTCGCCGGGTTCTCAAGATCGTTGACCACGACGTTATCCCCCTCCTCGAAGCGGAGCGCCTCGGCGACCGTCGCCAGCCCCTGGGACGTGTTGGGCTGGCTGCACGCCTCATCCGGCGTCGCCCCAACCAGCTTCGCCCAGGCTGCCACCGCCTCCTCCGTACGCGCATCCCCCCTACGGTCCAGCCTGTCCCAATCCAACAGGTACCCCCTGATCGCCTCCTGCACCGGCACACAGGGCGGACTGTGGTTCGCGATATCTAGGAAGGTGGTCGTCTTCGTCACGGGGAAGAGGTCTTCCCTGATCTTCTCGACGTTCATAGTGAAGTGTACGGGGCTGAGGATGTTAAAGGGTTAGCCTCGCCGAGCGTCCACGGTGAGGACGGCGTACTCGGCGACGCGCCTCAACCCGAGCCTCTCGGCGGTCGCCACCGAGCCCGCGTTATCCGCCCAGCAGTGCCAACCGACCCGCCGGACCCCAACACCAGCCGCGTGCCGGAACATCGCCCCCGCCACAAGCACCGCCAGCCCCCGCCTCCGGTGCTCCGCCACGGTCTCGATCCCCACCTCACACCTGTCCCCCAAGTTGTACTCGCTCATGCACCAGCAGGCGAAGCTCCCGCCGTGGACGGCGGCGAACCCGAAGCCCTTACCGAGGAACTCCTCAACCGACTCCCTCTCCGAGCACATCTCCCCCCTCACCCAGTCGGTGTGCCCCAGGCCCCTGCCCAGTAGCTCCCCCGTGATGCGCTCCACCACGTACCCCTCAGGCGGCTCAACCACACACGCACGCCCCGACGGGTCCCCCTCGTAGTAGAGCCTCCCCCTCTCCCTCACCCGATAACCCGATAGAAGCTTCTCGGCGCCGTCGAACGCCTCCGGGCCGCAGTAGGCGACGAACTGCCCATGCGTGGAGGCGTACCCTCTCAGCGCCTCACCGAAGCCCGCACCACCCACATCCCCCACGAGGTAGACCCTGTGCCCCGCCCAAGTCAACGCCGCCCGCGGCACAGCGGCGTCATCCACGAACATCCTCGCCGCCGTCCCACCCGCCAGAATCGACTCCACGGCGAGTTGCACACCCATACCCACCCAGAGGGGCCTCACCCGATAGAATCGACCCGCCTCAAGCTCGGCAACCAACACGAACACAGCCTAGATGATTGAACGCCGATTTAAACCGGGGACCACCCCGCCCCCATTCTCGATACCCTTTTACAGCGCGCGCACCACATCAGGCAACAGAAAGGGATACACATGTCATCCTTCAATAACGAAGAAGAAGAAACGGGACCGATGAAGATCGGCGACCTCAACCAGTACAGCCGCCAGATCAACGTCGTCGTCAAAGTCATCAGCAAGACAGACATCCGCGAAGTAACCACACGCACAGACGAGACAAGCCACAAGGTATGCGAGGCACTAGTCGCCGACGACACCGGCGCCATCTACCTCACCCTCTGGGACGAAGCCGTAGAAAAGGTCCTGGAAGACCAGATACTCAGCGTCACAAACGCCTACATGAACACCTTCAAGGGAAGCATGAGGATGAACATCGGCAGATACGGCAGCTTCGAGGTCCTAGAAGAGGCACCCTGGGAGGACGTAAACCTCGAAAACAACCTGAGCGCCAAGCAGGTCGAGTACAGCGGCCCCTCAAGGGGCGGCGGCTTCGGCGGCGGACGCAAATACTAACCTATTTATTATAACCCCCCAACACATCCAGCCATGTCTGAGACAGTGGTACTCGAAACCACAAAGGGCAACATAGAGATCGAGCTAAACAGGGCCAAGGCCCCCGCAACCGTCGACAACTTCACCAAATACGTGAAGGAGGGCTTCTTCGACGGCACAATCTTCCACCGCGTCATGCCCGGATTCATGATACAGGGCGGCGGCTTCACCCCCGACGCCACGCAGAAGAAGACCCACCAGCCCATACGCCTCGAGTCCAAGAACGGCCTCAAAAACACCAAGGGCACAATCGCCATGGCGCGCACAAACGACCCCGACTCCGCCACAAGCCAGTTCTTCATAAACCTCATCGACAACGCCTTCCTAAACGCGTCCCCCGGCAACCAGGGCTACGCCGTCTTCGGCCACGTCACCGCCGGAATGGAGACCGTCGACGCCATCGCCGCCGCCAAGACCGCCACACGCGGCCCACACGGCGACTGGCCAAAGGAAGACATCGCCATCAAGCGAGCCTACATGAAGTAGGCAGCGTTGTTTTAAGCACAGCCCAGCCCCTTCTATCCCGATACACATGGTCGAGAACCTACGGGTAGCGATCGACAAGTTCCCCTACAACGGCCAGTACGGCTTCAAGGAGAACGGGATACAGGTCGACTCCATCGAGCAGGGCGGCCTCCCCGAGCTCCTAAAGAAGAAAGGATGCACCGTCGCCGAGGTCTTCAACACGAAGCTCACCACCGACGAGGAGAAGCAGTACGGCGAGATGCACCGCATGGGCCTCGCAAGCAAGCACCTCGCCGACGCCGTCTCCGCGCAGCTCAAGGCGGGGATGCTCCCCCTCGGCCTCCTCCACAACTGCAACGGCCTCATGGGCATGCTCGCGGGCGTCCAGCACAGCGGCGGGTGGAAGCCCATCAAAGTCGGCCTCGTCTGGATAGACGCACACGGCGACTTCAACACCCCCGAGACAACATACAGCGGGATGCTCGGCGGCATGCCCGTCGCCGTGAGCTGCGGACTCTGCTACGACAGGCTCCGCCGCACCTGCGGCCTCGACCCCGCCCTCCCCCCAAAGTACGTCACCATGGTCGGCGTACGCGACACCGACCCCTACGAGCAGGACGCCATAGACCGCCACGACATCGCGCAGATAACCGTTGAGGACCTCAAGGGCGACAGCCCGGCCGTCGACATGGAGATGGAGCGCCTCTCCGTCCTCTGCGACAAGATATACGTGCACGTCGACATGGACGTCCTCGACCCCGCCGACATCCCCGGCGCGGGGCTCCCAGTAGCCAACGGCCCGACCGCCAAGGAGCTCGGCGAAGCCATTGAGGTCATGTTCGAGTACCCCAAGACCGCAGCATTCGGCGTCGCCAGCTACCCAGCGGCACGCGACACCGAGAAGAAGGGGCTAAAATCAGTCTACACCCTGATCGAAGGCGCAATAAAAGGGGCCCAGGGCAGGGTCGACTAGACCACGAGGGTCTCCCGCTCGACCCGCCTCTTGGCGATGCTAAGGTCGCTCACCTTGAAGCCGCGGCCACCGTAGAGGGTCGCGTACTCCTTCTCCTCATTAACGGCGTCGACGATGCGGCCGAGGGCGTCGCTCTTCATTATGCCGCTGCCGCTCGAGGCACCGACGTAGATGATCCCCGGCCCCGCCTCGACGACGGGTGTCTGGTCGAAGCCATTTATGTCGTACTGGCCCGCCCAGCTGTTCGCGGGACGCACATCCTCGAAGCACGGCAGGTACTGGACGAGGGCGTGGTAGATGTTGTTGCTGTAGTAGTCGTCCTCCGGCTTGGGGTCGTCCTCCAGTTCGAACTTGCGGCCGAGGTTGTCGGCGCATGCGAGCCAGATGCTCTCCTCAGAGACCTCCCCCTTCAGCAGTATCCCCGCCGTTGGGAGGATGGTGACTGGGAGCTTGTTGTCCTCGTTGAAGTCCTTCGTGTTCAGCAGCCTGCCCAGCTTGGGGTCCTTGAAGGCGAATATCTGCCTCTTCTTTGGCCTCATCAGGCAATCAAACCCAATCGGGTCGAGGACCTTCCCAGCCCAGACGCCGCAGGCGACGACCGTCGTCTCCGCGAGTATCTTCCCCTTCGAGGTCTCCGCCCCCGCAATCCGGCTCTCCTGCCAGACAAACGGCTCACCGGGTATCCCGAGGGGCTCAACGGGGTCGTGGAGGAGTTTCATCGCTTCCGTGTTGTAGTGTATCTCGCCGCCGATCTTGAGGAACTCGGCCTCGTACGCCTTGACGAGTCTGTCGACGTCGACGCTCCCACACTTGGGGCCGAAGACGCCCATCTCAACGTCCTCGAGCCCCATCATCTCCGAGTCCTCGCTGTCGTCGAACTCGGTGATGAGGTCGGGCATCAGGGTCTTTAGCTCCTCGCTGCTGTACTCGAGGACGCGTGCCCCCCTCTTCTTGGCGACGTCGAATGGCTCCCGGCGCTGCCTGTACTCGTCCTCTGGGAGGAGCCAGAGGTAGCCGAGCTCGTGCAGCCCTATGTCGTATTCGAGGTCCTCCTTGAGGTGGTGGAACCAGTCTATGGTCGAGTCTGCGAGGAGGTGGTTTGTTTCGCTTGCGAAGAGGTTTCGGTATCCCCCTTCGCTCTTGGCGGTGTTGCCCTGGCCTGGGCCGCTTAGCTTCTCGACGACGACTACCTTACGGGAGGGGTCGCGTTTCTTCATGTAGTAGGCGGAGCTCAACCCGAGGACGCCGGCGCCGACGATGAGGACGTCAGTCTCCAAAGCTTTCTTCAACAAGCGTGTCGGCTGGATGAATAATAGACTATCCCCGGCGGGGCGCGATAACGTAATATCCCGCGTCCGTGGAGTACACCCCGATATGTCCGCGAAGGTTGCTAAGGAAGAGAACGTCATAGTCCCGAAGAATTGGTGGGAGAGCCTCCCACGCAAGGTCTACTCGAAGCTTGAGAGGGTTAAGACGAGCCAGCCGTGGTTCGAGGTCTACAAGCTGAACGAGAAGACATACGCCATCTATGAGCCGTACCAGTTCGAGGAGACGCTGAGCTACCTCGTCGAGGGTGACAAGAAGGCGATACTCATCGACACGGGTGACGGCATCGGGGACATAAAGAAGCTCGCGGAGGAGCTGACGAAGATGCCCTTCTGGGTTGTGAACACCCACACGCACGTCGACCACGTGGCCCAGAACTACATGTTCAAGGAGGTCTGGTGCTACGACGGCCCCATGGCGCACGAGGTGGAGAAGACGGGTTACCCGAACAGCAAGACGGCGCCCATGGTCGGCCCCGGTATGACTTGGAAGCCGCTGCCCAAGGGCTTCGACGCCAAGAAGTGGGTCGTGCCCCCCTACAAGGTGACGCACTGGATGAAGGACGGCGACGTGATCGACCTCGGAGGCAGGAAGCTTGAGGTCATCTACACGCCGGGCCACAGCAACGACCACGCGGCGCTCCTCGACAGGAAGAACCGCTGGCTCTGGACGGGCGACATCTTCTACACCGGCGGCGTCTACACCTACCTCCCCGGCGGCGACCTCGACCAGTTCATAAAGAGCTACGAGGGGATGGTCAAGCTCATGCCCGAGTTCGACTACTTGATGCCTAGCCACAACGAGCCGATGGTCCCGAAGGACGTGCTCGTCACGGTGCTTGAGAAGGCGAAGCTGATCCGTGCCGGTAAGGAGAAGAAGTACACGGAGGGTGTCGACGGCGGCGAGAAGATAAGGCGCCACCAGTACGACAACTTCGCCATCATCACCTTCGAGAAGCAGATCAAGGGCTAACGGCTATAACCCCGCACCCTTCCATTTCTCCCCATGTCGTCACCCCCAGAGGACCGGAACGTCCTAGTCGCGGACAAGTGGTGGAGCAAGCTCCCCCGCCCAGCCTACAAGAACCTGAAACGCATCCCCATCACCGACGAGTGGTTCGAGGTCTACCTCGTCGGCAGGGACACGTTCGTGATCTATGAGCCGGGGCAGTACGAGGAGGCGATAAGCACCCTCGTCATCGGCGGGGCGCGCGCCGCCCTCATCGACACCGGCTGCGGCATAGGCGACATCAGCAAGGTCGTCGACGAGATCACCGATCTCCCCGTCTTCGTCGTAAACACCCACTCCCACAACGACCACATCGCCGACGACCACCGCTTCAAGGAGATATGGATGCTCGACCACCCGTGGAGCGTCGAGGCGCAGAAGGGGCTGCCGAACAGCGAGATGGCACACCTCGTCGCCAAGGGGATGGTGTGGAAGCCACTACCCGAGGGCTTCAAGAAGGAGAAATACGTCGTCCCGCCCTTCAAGGTGGCCCACTTCTTCAGGGACGGGGAGGAGATAGACCTCGGCGGCAGGATGCTCGAAGTCATACACACCCCGGGGCACACACCCGACTCCTGCTGCTTCCTCGACCGGGACCACCGCCTCCTATTCACCGGCGACATGTTCTACACCGGCGGCATCTACACCTACCTAAACGGCGGCGACATACCCACATTCATCGAGAGCTACCGGAAGATGCTCACCCACTATGACGAGTTTGATAGGCTGATGCCGAGCCACAACGAGCCGTACGTCGAGAAGGAGCTGCTCAGGGAGGTGTTGAAGGCGGTGGAGGACGTGGCGGCGGGCAAGGGGAAATACGTCGAGGGAAGGGACATGGGCATCCCGATAAGGAAGTACGACTTCGGCCGCTTCAGCATAGTCGCCCGCGCCCCCTAGCCCGATAGGGTAATATTCGCGGTGCGCCCCGTATCGCGCCATGGCATACTCCAAGAACACCGACGCGGGCCTCATCGTGCCGAAGAAGTGGTACGAGTCCCTCCCGCGCCCCAGCTGGAGCAGATTCGACAAGGTCGAGACCAGCCACCCCTGGTTCAGCGTCTACGAGACCACCCCCGAGACATACGCCCTCTACGAGGACGGTCAGTTCGAGGAGGTCATAAGCTACCTAGTCATAGGAGAGGAAACCGCCGCCCTCATCGACACAGGCAACGGCATCGGAGACATCAAGGGAGTAGTCGAGGAACTCACCGACCTACCCGTCATGGTCGTCAACACCCACGCCCACCTCGACCACACGGGCGGCAACTCCTCCTTCGAGGAGATCGCCCTCTACGACCACCCATGGGCGCGGGCGAGGACTAAGGGCAGGCCACACGAGGGCATCGACGTCGGCAACTACATCAGCGAGGGCATGGTCTGGAAGCCACTCCCCCGGAGCGTCGACCCAGTCACGTGGCACACCGACCCCTTCAACGTCACCAAATGGATGAAGGAGGGCGACATGATCGACCTCGGCGGAAAGCAGCTCGAAGTCATACACACCCCGGGCCACACCCCCGACAGCGTCTGCCTCCTAGAGCGACACGAGCGCCTGCTCTTCACAGGGGACATATTCTACCCCGCCCCCATCTACATCTACTCCCCCGACTCCGACATGGACGAGTTCATCAGCAGCTTCCGCAAGATGGTCAAGGCCGACTACGACTACGCCATGCCGGCGCACAACGAGTCGATGGTGGAGAAGAAGGTGGTCGAGGACGTCCTACACGCCATCGAGGCGATAAAGGCGGGCAAGGCGGGCGCCTACAAGCCCGGAGTCGCCAACGGCATAAAGGTCCGCCGATACGACTACCCACGCTTCGCCCTCATCGTCAGGGACGAATAGCCCACCTTTTAAACACAAGAACCCCTCACTCAACCGTGGCCGAAGAGAAGATACACGTCATCGAGCACCGCATCGCCGGGCTCTTCCCGATGGTAAACTCATTCATAGCCGAGGGGGACGACCTCACCCTAATCGACACCGGCCTAAACGACGGCTCAGCCAGAACCATCATCAAGAAACTGGAAACCCTCGACCACAGGCTCTCAGACGTAGACCTCTGCATCATAACCCACGCCCACCGCGACCACATAGGCGGACTCAAAGCCCTCAAAGCATCACGCCAACCCTTCCTGATCGCCGCCCACGACGCCGAGGCGGACGATGTCGAGAAGGCAACCGGCCTAGAGGTTGACCTCAGGCTGATCGACGGCCAGACCGTGGGCGGCTTCACCGTTGTCTACCTCCCCGGGCACACCCTCGGTAGCATAGCCCTCCTCGGCGGCGGCACCCTGATAACGGGGGACGCCCTCAACGGCGGAGGCGCCGAACTGAAAGGCCCCAACCCAATGTTCTCAAAGGACCGCGACCTCGCCGAGGCGAGCGTCCGAAGCCTAGCCGACCTAGACTTCGACAGGGTCCTCGTCGGCCACGGCAGCGGCGTCGAGAGTGGCGGAAAGGAGGCCCTGGCGAAGCTGATCGCGGGGATGGGGCCGGACTGAGCCCAGCGAGGCGAATCGATTATCTAGTCGGTTGGCGACCGCTCTCCCATGGTCAGGCTGAGGCGAGGTGACCCTGCGCCCGACTTCTCATGCGAATCCGTGAACATGGGACGGGTCTCGCTGGGCGACTACCACGGCACGAACGTGCTTCTCCTATTCAGCAGATACTTTGGGTGCCCCGTCTGCCAGCTGGAGTTCGATGAATTGCTAGAGTTCAGGAAGACCCGACCGGAGCTGAGGGTGGTCTACCTGAACCAGTCCCTCCCCGAGTCGGCCCGGGCGTACATCGAGGGGAGGAGCGCCGACTTCCCGGTCATCGCCGCGGAGAAGAGCGGAGATAGGTACCCGCTCTACGACCTCTACGGCGTCGGCGGCCTCGGCCCAGTAGCCGCGGTCGAGATACTCTTCAAGGGGAGGAGGGCCCTCCGACTCGGCAAGCGGCACGGACCCTACGAGGGCATCGAGACCCAGAGCCCCGCCCAGTTCCTCATCGACGGGGACGGGAGGATAGCCTCGGCGCACTACGGCCTATTCAAACCGGAGAAGCTGTCAATCCTCTAGGTTTCGAGTATCGGTATACTGATGGGTTTTCTCATCAATATTCGGCGACGCGGCTTCGCGCACCCTTGGGGGCTACGTTCATAAGGTCACCTACGGCGTTCTGCTGCATGGACGCGAACCGGGGCCGGCTCCTCAACCTGCTCATGGTCGTCCAGATGGCCGGCTCCTTCCGGATGGGGATAGTAGCACCTATCTTGGCGCTCCTGATCCGGAGGCACGGCGTCTCCATCATAGAGATAGGCGTCCTCGGCGTCGCGGGGATGCTCGGGTGGCTCATCTTCGAGCCCCTCTCCGGCGTCATATCGGACAGAGTCAACAGGCGCGTCATGATAGCCTTCGCCATCGTATCAACCTCCGTCATCTACCTCCTCTACCCATTCGCCACCGAGTTCAGCCACTTCCTCATCCTAGCCTTCGCCCTCTCCAGCTTCTCCTCAGCCTCCAGCGTCCCCACGCGTGCGCTCCTCTCCGAGCTGCTCCCCGCCACGGGCCGCGGGCACACATACGGCAGATACATGGCGATCGTAAGCGGCAGCTCCGTCATCGCCCCCTTCATCGGCGGCTACGTCTCCGAGGCCATCAGCTACGCCGTCCCATTCTACGCCGCAGCCGGCGTCGGAGTCATCTCCCTCGCCGCCGTCACACTCATGGGCAGACTCCCCGAATCCGAGAAGAAGGAGCGACCGAAGACCCGCATAGCCGACGTCCTGAACGGCGGCCTCGTCAGCATCTACCTCATCAGAGGCCTCTACTTCTTCAACTTCCCCTTCCGGAGCGGCTTCCTCCCCATCCTGCTGAACGAGAGCGCGAGCCTGCACGCCACCGAGACCGAGATAGGCGCATACATGACGATTGTTAGCCTAACAACCGCGGTCTCGCAGGCATTCCTCGGCGACCTCATCGACCGCATAGGCAGCTGGAAGATTATGGTCGCAACCTGTAGCGTTCTCGCCCTCAGCTACTTCGGCATGCTCGTGGCGAGCTGGGTACCACTGCTGTTCGCCATCGGTGCCCTGCAGGGAGCCCTCCAAGCGGGGGCGGACACAAGCATGATGATGCACCTCATGAGCCTACAGAGCCGGGGGAAGACAGGCGTCATAATGGGGCTCTACGCGGAAGCCGAGAACATCGGCGGCATCGTCGCCAACCCCGCTTTCGGCTACACGTACACCACCTTCGGGCCACTATCCTCACTCCTACTCGTATCGGGCGTCCTGCTTCTCACCGCAGGGATATCCGTGGTCCGGCTCAGACACACGCCAACACCGTCTTAAACCCCAGAACCCCCCAATACCAACCATGCTCAAACAAGTCATCGAGGCCATGGAGCTCCTCGACTCCGCCACAGTGTCGGGGAAGGACGTCGCCGCCCTCCTCAAGTCGAGGGGGCTCGAAGACGTCACCGTGAAGACCCTGCACGGCGAGAAGGGGAAGACCGACTTCATCAGGGTGAGGATCCCGGGGACCCGGGGCAAGACCGCCAAGGGAGACGCGCCGACCATCGGTGTGCTCGGCCGCCTCGGCGGCGTCGGCGCAAGACCCGAGATGATTGGGCTCGTCTCCGACGCCGATGGGGCGATAACCGCGGTCGCCACCGCGCTGAAACTGGCTGACATGAGGGCAAAGGGCGACGCGCTCCCCGGAGACGTCGTGATAGGGACACACATCTGCCCCGACGCCCCCACTATTCCCCACAAGCCCGTCCCCTTCATGGGCTCACCCGTCGCCTTCGCCGACATCGGCAGGGAGGAGGTCACACCCGACATGGACGCCGTCCTGAGCATCGACACCACGAAGGGCAACAGGATAGCCAAGTGGAGGGGCTTCGCCATCACCCCCACGGCGAAGCAGGGCTGGATACTCAAGGTCAGCGACGACCTCCTCACAATCATGGAGATAGTCACCGGGAGGCTCCCACGGGTCTGCCCACTCACCACGCAGGACATAACCCCCTACGGCAACGGCATCGACCACATAAACAGCATAATGCAGCCATGCACAGCCACCGACAAACCCGTCGTCGGCGTCGCAATAACCACCGAGTCAACCGTCCCCGGCTGCGCAACGGGCGCCAGCCACCCGGAGGACATCGAGGAGGCGACAAGATTCTGCGTCGAGGTCGCAAAGGCATACGGCAAGGGCCTCTGCAGGTTCTACAACGAGGACGAGTGGCGCCTCATCGAGAAGAAGTACGGCCCACTAAAGCTCCTCCAGACACCTGGGCACCAATCCTAGAGTTACCTCATTTATAAACCCAGATTCGAAGCATCTACCGAAGACAATGTTGTTCAAGAAGATACTCGTCGCATTCGACGGCTCCGAACAGTCAAAGCGGGCGATAGACTACGCGGCCGACATGGCCAACTCGTGCAAGGGCAACCTCGTCGTACTCACAGTCGTCCCCAAGGTGACCATTCCCATCTTCCCCGACGAGGGCTTCGGCAGCGTCCCCGTATCCCCCTCACAGGACTGGGCCGAATACCAGGACAAGATGAACGCCAGCTACAAGAAGAGCCAAGACGACGCGATGAAGGACCTGAAGGAACACTACCCGAAGCTCGCAGCCGAGGCCATCCTCCTCGAAGGCCGCCCGAGCAGCACCATCGTCGAGCAGGCGGAGAAGACACAGTCCGACCTCATAGTCATGGGCAGCCGAGGCATCGGAGGCATCAGCGGCTGGATACTCGGCTCAACGAGCAGGCGCGTCGTCGAGTCCTGCACGAAGCCCGTCCTCGTCATCAAGTGACGCAGGGCAACCCTTTTTCCCCACCGCCCCCAAACAAGTAGCCGACCCTCATTGGAGGTCGAGGAACAGTACATCAAGGCGGGCAAGATCGCCGCCAAGGTCCGTGAGCAGATACGCGGCGAGGTAAAACCCGGCGTAAAGGCCATAGACCTCTGTGAACGCGTCGAGTCACTCACGAGACAGCTCGGCGGCGAACCCGCCTTCCCCTGCAACGTCGACATAAACCAGGTCGCGGCGCACTACGCGCCACCGATCGGCGACCAGACCACCATACAGCAGGGGCAACTAGTCAAGGTCGACATCGGGGCACACGTCGACGGCTACATCGCCGACACCGCCGTCACCATCTGCCTCGACCCCGCCCTCACCCCCATGGTCAAGGCGGCGGAGGAAGCCCTCGCGATAGCCATAAAGACCGTCAAGGCCGGCGTCAGGGCATCCGACGTAGGCGCAACCATAGAGCACACGATAAAGAACCGCGGCTTCAAGCCCATCCGGAACCTCACCGGCCACAAGCTCAGCCGCTACATCGTACACGCGGGGCGGAGCATACCGAACGTGGCCGGCTACGATCTCCAACGCCTCGACGAGGGGGAGGTCTACGCCATCGAGCCGTTCACTGTCCTAAGCAACGCCGTCGGCGAGGTCAGGGACGGAGCACCCAGCCACATCTACCGCTTCGAGAAGAAGAGAAACCTCGAAGGCGCACCCAAGCAGATGCTCGCCCACATACAGCAGCAGTACAGGACCCTCCCCTTCTGCAGCAGGTGGATACTCACAAGGTTCCCCGGCCCCGAGGGGCAGAAGGCATTCTCCGACCTACTGAGCAGCCGCTGCATAATGAGCTACCCGCAGCTGATAGAAAAGTCGGGTGGCCCCGTCGCACAGGCGGAGCACACGGTCATAGTCCAGAAGGACGGCTGCCTGGTCACAACCCGTTAAGGTCGTCCTTCTTCTTCTCTTCTTCCTTCTTCCGGGCGATCTTCGTGATCATCATCATGCCGTCGCAGCGGGTGCATGGCTCGTCGTCCTTGAAGACATAGTCGCCGCGCTTGAAGTCGCGTACACGCTTCTGCTGGCACTTGGGGCACTCGAGGGTGGTGTAGACCTCCACCTTCTTGATCTCGAGCGGCTCCTGCTTGGCGGCGCCCGCGGGTTTGCCCCTGAATAGCAGGTACCCGATGGCTGCGAAGCCCGCCGCGCCGAGGAAGATGAAGACTATGGCGATGTCGGGGCTATCCACGTAGTTGATGAAGCCCATGTAGAGGCTGAGCAGGCTGAGGAAGCCAACTATCAGGATCGCCGCGTAGGCGATCCAGCTGGCCGTCATGCCCGCCGCCGGCGCCGTGCTACCCTTGGTGTCGGTCATCACTGACCAACCCCTATCGTGTTGCCGATTCCGGCAACCACGACCACGTCTCCGGGCTCCGTGTAGTCCATGACTATACGCTTCACCGACTCGACCGCCTTGTCAGTCGCGTCGAAGAGGGGCTCTACGAGTGGGGCGACGACGTGCTCCATCCCCTGCTTGATCGCGATGGCGTGCATCGGGATCTTGTACTTGTTCGTGATCTCCTCCATCTTGAACTTCTCCTTGCCGCTGCCGCCTATCGCGGCGCCTATCCCCTCCGAGACCTGGCCGACGGGTTCGCCCTCGAGCTTGCCCGCGGCGTCTATGGTGATGATTATCTTGACCTTCCCCTTGCGCGCCTTGAGGATGTTTATGAGTCCCTCGTCGGGGTTGCCGACGCTGCCTCCGGGGCCCTTCGCCTTGAAGACGATGAGCGTCCTCCCCTCGTAGGGCACCTCGGCGGCCACAATCTCCTCCGCGACATCCGTCTGCGGGTAGCCGTGCATCAGCTTCGCAGCCACTATGGGGCCGACACCGTCGCCGATGGGCATGCCCTCCTGGAAGGCCTGTATGCCTGAGCTGTAGGCCTCAACCATCTGGATGAGCTGGGGCAGGATCATGTGGACCTGCATGATGACGTAGATGTTCATCGTCTTCTTCCCGAGGAGGTAGAAGTGGCGGATGATCTTGTAGTAGATGTTGAGGGCCTGGCTGACCTCTATGAGGTTCTCTAGATTGTTCCTCTCAGTAGGCGTCGCGCTTGGCGCGAGCACCTTCACCTCAGCCTCGTAGATGTGCTTGTTCGTCTTTAGGAAGTGATCCATCTTATCCACGATACCGGTGGGGTCCATACTCTCCAGGCCGATGCTGAAGAAGTCTATGAACCGGTCAACACGTGGTGCGATGTCCCCCGTGGGCTTGCCGATCTCGATGAGAGTCTTTAACGTCTGATTACGCGCCTCATCCTTGAGGTGCTTAACCTTCCTTAGGGTGACCTCGATCTGCCTGAGCATCTGGAGCGTCTGAATCTTCTGCGCGTAGAAGAGGTAGACGATGAAGGCGAAGCTGTATAGTGTCTGAAGAATAACGTTCAGGTCCGTTTGTTGGGCCTGTAAGACCTGTGCGAAGAGGAGTACCATTCCAATCAGTGCTGTTGAAGACTAACATAAGGTTATAAACCTTAGTCTAAGCCGATTTGCGACGAAAAACTGCGTTTTTCATCGACGATAAATATGTATAGATTTTGCAAAAGTCTTTTAGCCTCCCCAACATCCCAGCCTTGAGAGATGTTCAGCTACGCGTCCAAGAGGATAACCCGGGGTAGGGGCCTATCCTTAGCCTTATTCCTGAGCGTCGTCCTAGCGGCAACGCTCTTTTCGGGTATCCTCCAGGGCGCGGACGCCGTCGGTGGCTCAGCCCTCGACAACATGCTGACGAACACGAAGTTCGACATAATCACCACGAACATCTACGAGAAGAACACCACGGCTGTGAACATCTACAACATAGATGGTTACTTCAAGACCCTCAAGGGCGTAGACGGCGTCGACCACTTCATCAGGCAGAGTATCGAGCTGAACTCCACAAAGATCAACGGGACCGTTTCCGTTACCATCATAGCACTCCCCGCCTCCGGGGAGATAGCCAAGGGGATCAGTGCTGCTGATGGTTTGGAGGATGGAAAGTTATACATCGACGTCGGCTCGATGAACGCCACGCTATTCACCGCCGGTGAGATCGTCGATCTCGGCCTCCTCACATACACGCCGAGGAGCGGCATAGCCAACTTCAAGAGGATCTACATTCCGATCGAGGTCGGCTCACCCATCACCATGGATGATCAGACTTGGTCCATGTTCGTTAGCAACGAGGATGGGGTATCTTACTATAACAAGTGGGTCAGCATCGCCCTCGGCGGATACGATTCCTTCGGGGGAAGACCTCAGTACAACGTCGTCGTAGTCACCGAGAACACGTACCGACAGATACTCGACGGATTGTACAGCGTCGGGCGGTCGCCGACGATCATCCACAGCGTCGCCGCCGTGAGATTCGATAGGACCTCCCTGCTCAACCAGTGGGACATATCAGGGTCCGATATGCGTGTCAAGAACCTTGACGAACAGGTCAATGGAATGGGCGGCGTATACAGCTACATCCCAATAAACTACCTCGACTTGGCGTTGCAAGGCATCGAAGCCACCGCGGCCAAGACCAAGCTGAACACGATCGTGGTCACCATCCCCGTGTTCTTCACCGCCTGGTATCTTGGGATGACGGTATCCGACGTCGCGCTGGGTCTCCGGCGTAAGGAGATCGGTCTCCTGTTGACGCGTGGCATGAGCCATCGTCAGGTCTTCATCTCACTTCTCACCGAGGCGTGTCTGGTCGGCGTCGTTGCCGGTGTGCTCGGTGTCGTGATAGGCGCCGTGATCATGCCCTTCGTCGTGAGTAGAGCGGGCTTCGACATGCTCTTCAGATACGTTTCCCCGATCACGTTCGCGGCCACGGTCGTCTTCAGCCTCGCCCTCTCCACCCTCGCAGCCTACAGCCCCGTGAGGAAAGCGACAAACATGGAGATAGTCGAGGCGCTGAGAGAGTACAGGGAGGAGGAGGAGGGCCTCGGCTACTGGGCCGTACCCACGATGGCCCTGCTCCTCGGCCTATACAAGCTGGCGATGCTGCTACTCAACGTCGATATAGAGGCCTTCAGCCCGGCTTCTGGGGACTTCATCAGCTTCCTGCTTTACTCCGTGTGGTACGGGATGGACTCCATCCTCGGCTACATCTGGACCATATTGCTGTTCTGGGGCTTCACCAAGCTGTTCCTCATGTACGCCCCCCAGTTCCAGAGTGTACTCGGCAACATCGCGGCAAAGCTCACGGGAGACGCGGCTAGGTTCACGAGCCTGAGCAGCAGGAGGAGCCTGAAGCGGGCTGGTGCCTACACCTTCATGGCGGCCCTCGTCATCAGCTACAGTTTCGTGGTGCTGGGCAACGTCGCCATGACGAACGACTACACTCAGCGATACCTGCAGGCACAGCAGGGCGCGGACGCGGTTGTCCTCGCCTACAGCGCGAATGACATATCCAAACTCGCGGATCAGGTTCGTGCAATCGATGGCGTAAAGTCCGCCGCCGTTGAGATAACCTTCACCGCCGAGACAAGCGCGGGGAGCATACAGGTAAGGGCCATTGATGCGGCTCGGTGGAACACGACAGCCTACACCGACGAGCTATTCCTGGACAGAAGCGCATACGCTAAGCTCGCCTCGAAGGACAGCGTCTTCAGGAGTTCAATCGGCGTCCTCACGGGCGCGAATGCCCTCCTCGACAAGGGCGGGGCCAACTTCTTCGGCATAAGCACAGACGGAACCGGGTACCTCAACTTAGCCGTCCAGCGCCACGTATACTCCTTGAAAATAGTCGGCCTATTTGGCAGGGACCTCGGTTCAAACTGGATCCCCCAGGCCCCAATGGTATACGTCCCGCTGAACTTCACCTACAACTGGAACCCCACTTGGATAACGGGCGTCAGAATACTCGTGAAACTGGCCCCGGGGGCGGACACGGGGGCCATAAAGACGCAGATACAGGCACTCGGGTTGAACGTCCAGAGGGTCGACATAACGAGCGAAGTCGTCCAGAAGGCCCAGGCATCACCCTTACTAGGCGGGTCCCAGCAGGTGAACCAGCTCGGCGTCATATTCGCCGCGGCGGTCGCCTCCGTAGGCATGGCGCTAATAGTCTATACACTTCTACGAAGCAGATCGACGGAGCTGAACCTCATGTCCATCAAGGGATACAGCGCACGCCAGCTGGTGGTCAGCCTGGCGATCGAAAATGTCGGCCTAGCCACGCTGGCGACGATACTCGGGATAGGAAGCGGGGTGGTGAACCTGATGGGCCAGATGCAGCTGTTCAACAAATACATCTTAACCTACACGGCGTGGAAGGTAGTGTTCCCGCTCACGTCCCAGCTGCAGCTGCTCCTGCTGTACCTCGTGATCGTGGCGGCCACGTTGGCCCCGATAATACTGGTTGTCCGGAGGATAACCGAGAAGCCAAGCGTAAAGGGTGAGGCATGATGAGCGAAAAATATGCTGTTGAAGCGAAGAACCTGATCAAGGTATACAAGACGGGTGATCTGGAGGTACAGGCCCTCAGGGGCTTAAGCGTGACAGTCGCCGTAGGGGAGATGGTTGCCCTCATCGGCCCATCCGGCTCGGGCAAGAGCACTCTGCTGAACATCCTCGGCGGCCTTGACAGGGCCACCGCCGGCTACATCGCCGTCATGGGCTCCGACCTCACCCAGCTTAACGCCTCACAGCTCGTCGAGTTCAGGAGGAAGACAGTCGGCCACGTCTTCCAGAACATGAACCTCATTCCGACGCTCACGGCGGCGGAGAACATCGAGCTCCCGATGGCGGCGCTCGGCGTGAAGAAGGACGCCCGCCGCAAGAGGGTCGAGGAGCTGATCGACGTCGTCGGATTGAAGGAGAGAATGGACCACAAACCCGGGGAACTCAGCGGGGGTGAGCAGCAGCGCATAGCACTCGCGGCGGCCCTCGCTAACGACCCACCGCTCGTCCTCGCCGACGAGCCGACGGGCGAACTCGACACCGAGAACGCCATGATCGTCGTGAACTACCTCGCCAAAGTCAACAAGGAGATGGGGAAGACCATCATAATGGTCACACACGACCCACGCGTGGCCCGGGCGGCGAGCCGAATCCTCAGGATACAGGACGGCGTACTCGCCACGGACGTCGCGCCGAGCGAAGAGGCCGCCCCGACGCAGGCCAACTACACCGACATGCTCAAGGCACGCCTAACAAGCATCGACTCCCAACTCGTCGGCCTCGACGCGGAGTTCAGGAAGGGCGTCATAACGAGCGACCAGTTCGTCGAGAGGCAGACCAGCCTCAAGAGGACGAGAGATGTCCTCGGCGATGAGCTGCACCGCCTCGGCGTAATCCATTAAAACATTATTTATTTTTGAGGAAGAAGGTGGGCCACCAGCTTCCCCGGCTTCGCGTCGCCGAAGACAACACTACCACCGCGAACGGAGCGTGGTTTAACTTCCGAGTTCGGAATGGGTTCGGGTGGTTCCCACGCCCTATGGCCGGTAACCCAAACCAATGGCTACTGGTGTCGATTTTAAACCTTTTGGTGGGCATCCACGGCGATATTTACTATGCTAACCAGTGTTAAACACAGGTTTTTCTCTATATTGCAGCCACTTGTTTGTCGGCTTTTACAGGTGAGGCGAAAGCAGTAAATCATGATACTTCCCTCTCTTTTCAGGTAGAGGCCGCCACACTAGAATTGTGACGGGGGAGCGTTGACTCGGTTGGACGTGTGTTATCGCTGCGGTAGGCGGGTATACTCACCGGATCGCTGCCCCCACTGCGGGTTGACCTTCTGCGAGGAGCACCTGCCCCCGGAGAAGCATGATTGCCTCGTCATCGCTGAAAAGAAGGGCATACGGAGGAGTCGATTCTTCTCGCTGTTGGAGCTCGCCTTCTTCCTGCTCATCCTAGCGTTGGTGTGGTGGCTCGTCAACCAACGACAGTAGGAACATGGTCCTTGTCTAGGTGGAACTCGGCGACCCAGACGACTGCCTCGGGGTTCCACGAGCCGGAGAGTGTTTCCCCCTCCTTGATGAAGTCGTCGAGCGATTCAGTTCCCTCCTTAGCGGCGTCTCCCTCGGTCATGTCGCCGAGTCTCTGCGTGTAGAGGCGGTCAACCAGTATCCTCTCCTGCAGGTGTTCGAAGAAGCCCGTCCTGATGTAGTAGGCTCCGCCCTCCTTCACCATCGGTCTGGACCTCCTCCTCGTTGCGGTCTTGGCCCCCGAGAGTATCATCGGTATGTAGTGCTTTTTCCAGAGGAGGGCCACGGGTAGGTATCCGGTGCTTCGGCGTTTGAGGGTTGTGTGGTCCCGGTAACGCTTATTAGGTGAAACCCGGTATGCGATTTGCACGGGGGTCGTGGTCTAGACAGGTATGACGTTGGGCTCCAGAAATCCATGAAGGACTTAACTGACCCGTGAGGGGATGACGAGTTTTTGGAGCAGAAACCCAAATGCCGGGGGTTCAAATCCTCCCGACCCCACCAAATCCAGCCTTCTAAATAAGCTGTTTTTGGGGTTGTTTTAAGTAAATAACCTACTATATTGCTTAATTTTTTAGGCCTCTCCTGTAGTGTTGTGCGTAGGCGCGCGTGGCAAGATTATGAATAATAACCAAATTATTCATGGCAGGCTCGCGCGTGCCCCGTCGACGAGGTCACAGAGTTCCTGAGCTCCTATTAATACTCGTACTTCCTATTACAGGCTCTACAACTCCACACAACTTGACTCAACAAACGGAAAATCTATACACATACTGAGCGATACTTGAGGCCAAGGACTCATTTTGACCCCAGACCACAGCGCCTTCTGCGAGCTACTCTTCGAGGCATCAAACGAGGACAGGCTCAGAATAATAGAGGTTCTCGCATCGAAGCCCATGAAACTGACCGCCCTCTCTAAGAAGACGGGCATAAGCACACAGGAGATGAGCAGGCATGTCACGCGGCTGACGGCGTCGGGTATCGCGGAGCGGGACCCCAACGGGCTGCACTACATAACCCCATACGGAAGGCTCATCATGTCACAGTTCTCCGGCCTAAGATTCACAACCGCTAATAGGCACTATCTCAACGACCACCGCCTCGACAGGCTGCCGTCGTCCTTCATACACCGCCTCGGGGACCTCGCCGTGTCCGCGTACCTTGAAGACGCGATACTCGTCTTCGACCACGTCGAGAGGATGATCAAGGAGGCGGAGGAATACGTGTACCGCATCACCGACAGATACCTGACATCGTGGCTACCGGTGATCGACGAGGCGCTAAGCCGGGGGATAGACTACAGGCTACTCTCGCCGGAGGACGTCATTGTGCCGAAGGGCTTCAGGCTCGGGCCCGTGATGACAAAAGCGGAGCTGAATGGACAATTCAAGGTCAGGTCCGTCGGGGGCCCGGATGTGTTCCTAGCCATGTCGGAGAAGGAGGTCGCGGCGCTTGGCTTCCCGAACTCGAAGGGGAAGATGGACTACTACAGTTTCTCCTCGGCGGACCCCGGCTTCCACGGGTGGTGTCTAGGCCTCTTTAACTACTATTGGGAGAAGTCTATCCCGAAGCCGAAGGAGTCGCTCAGCAGGTGGGGCACTTTCGAAAAAGACACTTGATCCCCAGTATTGATGCTTGAGAACTGTTATGAATGTTACACAGGGCGATCATTAACTCGGTAGACACTCATGAAGCGAATCGCGCTACTCTTTATAATCCTCCTATCGTGTTCCAGCGTTCAGGCATCGGCGGTGGAGCCTCCTCCGAAGATGCTCGGGCAGAAGATGATCTATGATCCAGTTGGCCAGAAGGTGATTCTCTTTGGCGGCTCCTACTACTCGGACACCTATACCTTCTACGGGGACACGTGGAGCTTCAACGTTGAAAACGCGACTTGGACAAAAGTGACGACGACGGGTAGCCCGGGGGGGAGGTTCAACTCGGGCATGGCCTATGACAGCGACTTAAGGAAGATAGTCCTTTTTGGAGGCTTCAGCGCCTCGGGTAGAATAGGCGACACGTACCTCTACGACATCGCATCCAAGACCTGGAAAAACGCCTACCCTTCGGGAGGCCCTACGATGAGGAGCGATGTCAGCATGGCGTATGATGCAGGCGCTAAGAAGGTGGTGCTCTTCGGAGGTTACGGGCGGGACGAGGCTAAATGTGACGATACATGGGTCTACGACGTGTCCTCGAACACGTGGACCGAGATGAGCCCCGAGACCCACCCACAAGCGAGGTACGGAGGCGTCATGGTATACGACACCTACACTAGGAAGACGCTGCTCTTCGGTGGACACATGGTGCAGACTACTCCCCCGTACGATAGCCTAGGATATGAGAACGAGGTATGGGCATACGATTACGGTGCCGATGAGTGGGAGAAGCTCGCGACCCAGAACAAACCCCCTGCAAGGTACTGGCACGACCTCGCCTACGATCCCGTGAGTAACAGGATAATGCTATTCGGCGGAAGCCAGGGGTGGTACAACGACCTCGGAGACACCTGGGTGTACAACTGCAGGGAGGCGAAGTGGACGCAGGTCTCATCCACCGTGAGCCCCTCGGCGAGATCTCAACCATCCATGGCCTACGATTCGCAGACCAAGAGGACGTTAATGTTCGGTGGAGCCGACTTCATACCTTCGGCCACATCCACCTACTATAATGACATCTGGGCGATGGGTGAGGATAACCAGTGGGTCGAGCTTGTGTTGGGGGAGCCCATTGTCCCGACGCCTAAGAACACGGGCGTCCCTGGGTTCCAGCCTACTGTCGTCGCCGCGGGAATCGCCGTCGCCGTGGCGGTGATGCTTCTCCAGATTCGTCCACGAAAATTAGATCGAACCCCAATACAACCCAAACAGGTTAACTGAAAATAAAAATCATACAAGCACCGAGAGTACTCCAAGTTGTTACCCTGCTAAAGAAATTGCTCCACTTCACTGAGAAGCTCCAACAACTAGAGCCCAAAACCACACAAAACACCGGTAGTGATAAAAACCGTTAATTTACCCGACACCCTCTCGACATATCCCTCCAACTACACCAAAACAACAAAAAACATAAAACACATATCCAAAAATAACAAAATTAACACAACACCCGAAACTTAAACCAGAAAACTAACTACCCAACCCCACCACCTAAATCCTTTACCAATTTTTGAATTTAATCGGGTTTACCCTTAGGATTATGATCTGCTACGAGGTTCAGCCTGATCCCGTGTTCGAGCCACGCCTTCAACCCGGCTAGGGTCCACGTAAAGCCCCCCGTTGAGTTGAGAGCCGAAGCCACAAGAGTGTCGCCGTCCCCGTGAAAGCCGCTCTCGGTGACCTTGACGAAGGTTGTATCTTTGCTGAGGGGGGTGAAGATCCACTCGACCCGGGTCGGGCCTCCGTAGCCCACCCACTCGACCAATATCCACTTGTTCACCTCGATCTCCTTCACGTCGACCTCGGTGGAGACGTTGTACATCTCCCACTTCCACGTGACCTTTTTGCCGGCTTCCAGCCTCCCGCTGCCCTTTGTGAACCAGAAGTTGGTAGTTACCTCAGGGTCGATGAATGCCTCGAACACTTCGCCTACTGGCCTGCGTATGAGCATCTCCGCCTTGGCGACCGGTTCCTTTGTCAGCTCGAGCTTCTTCATGGGTTAGCTTCCGTCGAGTTTATTATTATGGCTTAGGCCAGTTAATCGTTTCACCCTAGCGGATCCTCGACAGTATCTCCTCCCGCTCGAACATTCCCAACCCGATCTTCAATATGATCACGTCGATGATCACGAAGACGACGAACAGGATGATTATCACGGCTGGGACGAGGAGGAGTATCCCGAACGCCTGCCCGACTACTAGCCCCATTATGGGCACGATTATGAGGACGCTGAGCTGCTGTGCCTCCCTGAAGCCCTTGACCCGCGCCGAGACTATCACGGTGACGGCGATCCCCGCGACGGAGACCGCTGGAGCGAGAAGGAAGATCACGAGTATCCAGTTTATCGTCGGTAGGACGAAGCGGCCGAAGAGGGGGAATCCTATGAAGTCTACTAGCGCCGTGTAGACGACGAAGGACACAAGCGTCACGATCATCGACGGTACGAAGGCTACGAGCATCTTTCCCACCATGAGCTCCCCGTCGGTCAACGGGGTTGCGAGGAGACCCTCTATCGTCTTCCTCTCCTTCTCCCCGGCGAAGCTGTCGCTCGATATGACGCTCGATGCCATGGCGGGGATCAGGAGGAAGAAGGGCATGAAGATGAATGTAAGCATCAAGTAGGCTAAGGTCTGGTTATCGTTGAATCCAACAACCTCTGATCGGACGCCCTCCGGCAAGATTGTTATCAGTCTATCCAAGCCGTTACTCGATGATGACTCAGGTATCAGCAATATCATCGAAGGCAATACCAAGCAGAATATCAGGGGGACGATGAGGATGGGCGCCATGATCTGCCAGTTGCGCCGGACCTCAAGCCAATCCTTCCTGAAGACGAGGAGAACCCTATCTACCCTCATGCCTGCTCCTCCTTTGTCAGCTCTAGATAGGCGTCCTCAAGCGTTGGGCGCAGCACGTTAACCGACTTGACGCGCCCACCCGCCTTGATTAGCCCCTCAACCACGTCGGGGGTGCCCGCCTCCGGGTCATCGAGATCGAAGAGGAGCGAGTGGTCGCTCCGTTCATTGACCGCGTTTACTCCCTTCAATTTGGTTGCCGCCTTCAGCAGCTTCGCATTCGTCTCCTCAAGGCGTACCTCGAGTTCGGGTGCGCCGTGCAACTTCCTGCGGAGGTCCTCGATGCTCCCCGTTGCGAGTGTGGCACCCCTCCTTATGATCATGACGCGGCTGCAGAGCCTCTCCGCCTCCTCGAGGTTGTGGGTACAGAGGACTATCGTGTGCTTCTCCCGGCGGCTCATATCCTCCATGAGGTCGCGGATGTCCTTCGCCGCCTTCGGGTCCAGCCCCGAAGAGGGCTCGTCGAGGAAGAGGACCTCGGGGCGGTGGACGACTGCCTTGGCGATGGCGAGCTTCTTTCTCATCCCCGTTGAGAACGTCCCCGCCTTGTCCCCTCTCCTGTCCCAGAGGTCGAAGAACTCAAGTAGTTCCCTGATCCTTGAAGCCCTCTCGGTCTTGTCGCTGATGCCGTATGCCTCGGCGAAGAACTCCATGTTCTCGAGGGCGGTCAGCCGGTCGTATATGCCCGGGTTCTCGGTCAACACCCCGACTGCCCCCCTGACCCTGAGCGGCTCCTTCACGATGTCGAATCCCGCCACCTTCGCCGATCCGCCGCTTGGGGCGATGAGGCAGGATAGAAGCCTCACCGTCGTCGTCTTCCCAGACCCGTTAGGTCCGAGGAGGCCAAATATCTCCCCCGTATCGACCTCGAAGCTCAGATTATCCACAGCGGTCAGCGAGCCGAAGCGTTTTATCAGCCCCTCCGCCTCTATGCCGGGCATGTCAGTTCTTCTAGAATGATTCTCACGCCCGATTTAAGGGGTGTCTAGAGTACGATCGTTGGAATGGTTAGGCGTATAAAGAAAGATTCCGAAACACCGAATCAGGTGAGTTATTGTCCCTTAGCATCAGTGAGAACGAGAGGCGGGTCCTCTACCTGTCGCTGTTCCTGATAATTCTCCTCGCTCTCGTGATCCAGTTAACATCGGATCAGGTGTATTCCCTGCTGGCTCTCCTGTTTCTCGGAGTGATCGCTGTAGGAAACATCGTCTACCTCTACAGCAGGCGTCGGAAGTAGACGCCTCCCCCGGGGGATTATCCTTTCTTTGTGGTTAGCGTATACATCGTCCCGAGGGGCAGGAGAGCATCATCGATCTTTTTGATCAGTTCGTCCACGTATCCCCGAGTGGGTTCAACCATCCACATGAATACGAAGTCATAGCCCTCGAGTTCCTTCTCCTCCGCTAGGATGTTCCCACAGCGCTCGTAGCTGACCTTCCCGCGCCCCTTGAAGTAGTTGTACACCCAGTCGACCGCCTGAGTGTAGGGGTCGGCGTGCAGCAGCAGCGGGTTCATCAAGCATATGTGTGGGCTCTCGACGGCGATTTTTTCGAGTGCCTCGATGGCCTGTCTGTATGGCGGGCTGTACAGTCGGATGAGCGCCTTCAACCGTTAAACACCGATTTTCCTTGAGGAAGCTTAGCCTATAACCCTTGGTGATTTCCCTGAATGGGGTTTGACCAGCATAGAAGCAGTCAATGAAAGGGGGGGTGCTATTTCTTCGAGATTCTCTCGACGAATGCCTTGACGAGCCTTATCGTGTTCTCGATGTCCTCGGTCGAGGCGATCGCCGCTGGGCCGTGTATGTACCTGCAGGGGACGGCGATGGTGCCGCTCGGTATGCCCCCCTTCGTGAGGTGGATGCTGCCAGCGTCGGTGCCCCCACTCAGGATCTTCTTGAACTGGTAGGGGACCTTCCCCTCCGCAGCCTCGACTATTGTGTTGAATACCTTCGGGTGCGCGATGACGCTCGCGTCTGCAATCGTCACCACCGGCCCCTTCTTGAGGGCGGCGGGGATCATATGTGGTGCCATGCCGGGCATGTCGACCGCGAAGGTTCCCTCGAGGGCTAGGCCGTAGTCGGGGTCAACCTGGTAGGCGGCGGTCTTGGAGCCGCGCAGCCCCACCTCCTCCTGTACGGTGCCCACGGCGACCACGTTGTACGGCGAACCCTTCAGGCTCTTGAAGACCTCGGCCATGACGAAGCAGCCCGCGCGGTCGTCTAGTGCCTTCCCCCTGACGTAGCCCTCACCGAGGTCTATGAACTCGACGTCGAAGACTCCCGTCATGCCGACGAAGGCACCCCTCTTCTCCGCCTCCTCCCGCGTGCATGTGCCGATGTCGACGAAGAGGTCGTCGAGCACTACGGGTTTCTTCCTCTCCTCCTCGCTCATGATGTGCGGCGGCTTCGTGCCGATGATACCCTTGAGGTCCCCCTTCTTCCCGCGGAACAGGAGCCTCTGCCCTGGGAGGAGGTTCGGTACGACCCCCCACGAGTGGAGCCTTAGATAGCCCTGGTCTTCGATGTGTCTGACGAGGAAACCGACCTCGTCCATGTGGGCGGCGAGCATGATCAGGGGCTTCCCCTTCTTCCCCCTGTGCCAGAACATTATGTTGCCCAGCTTATCTACATGAGTCTCATCCGCGTAGCCCTCAAGCTCCGCCCGTAGGATCTCCCTCGCCTCGTCCTCGGCCCCGGGAGGACCATATGCGTTCGATAATTTCTCCAGAAGAGTCGTGTCCATGTTCAGTCGAGTCTGAAGTGGCTTTTACCCGATATAATACTTGGGCGGGAGCCGGTATTGTGGGGATAATATCGAATATTAGCCTATAGTCTCGCGAAGATGCGCTTCACGGTGTCGACGCCGTCGCCGACGACCTCTACGTCGTACATCTCGCCGAGCCCCCTCTCGTGCCCCCACTTGATGTGCTCGATGGTCTGCGGGTCGATCCCCATCACCCTCGTCGCCGTGGCATCGGTGGCCACGACGTCGGTCCCCGCGATGATGGTGTCCATCTTGACCGGGTTACCGTGCACCGGCCCCTTTCCCTCCATGCCGACGAAGCCGTCGATCACCGTCAGCGTCGGCCTGAGAACCGTGTTGATGTCTATGATGACCTTGTCCATCCCCCTCATGTGGTACTTCCCCTTGAACTTGTCAGGGAGGAGGCCGAACATGTTCTTCATGCCGAGGGTGACGCCGGTCTCCATGTGGGTCTTCAGCTTGGCGGCGCTGATGATGGCCGACTCCGTGACGATCTTCGGCACCTTGATGGTCTCCAGGGTCATCGGGTTGGGCACCTTTAGCTCGACCTTCTCCTCCTCGTGGCGGAGGTTTATGAATCGGACCCCCACCCTGTCGCACAGGGCCTTCATGCCGCTGGCGACGCAGGCCTTGTCAGCGTTCGTCGTCGTAGCGTCAGACTCGACGACGATGGCCTCGATGTCCGCCTCCCTGAGCTTGTTTATGATGGCCTCGACGACCATCGGGTCGGTCGTTGCGCCGGTCTCCCAGTTCTTCGTCGTAATGAAGTTGACCTTTATCAGCGCCCTCTTCCAGCCCTTCAGGGCATCCCTGTAGTCGATCAGGTCGAGTGCACGGTAGACCGGCTCGAGTCCTCTCTCACCCTTGACAACGGCGACCTTCGGCATTTTCAGTCAAGGATGAACCCGGGCGCGCCGGCTAAAAGGGCTTCTTGTTTACCTCAAAACGCCGTGGGCGCGCGCGAACTCGATCACATCGACCGAGGGCACCCAGAGCGATATCTCGAGCCTGTTTCTCTTCTCGAGGGGGATGGTCTCGTCCTCGTTCTCCTCGCGCCGTACCTTGCAGTTGACGGCGATCACTCCCCCGTTCACGAGGTAACCGGGGCAGCCGCTCGACCCCTCGTACATCTCCCTATCCACCTCGTACCACTTGAGCTGCCTATCCAGGAGGCGGTCAGTGAATAGGGCGGAGACATAGGCACCCTGGAACCTCTCGATCAGGTTGTAGACATCCCCGCTATCGTTGTGTTGTATGGTGGAGAGTGGGAAGCCGAGTGAGCCGATGTTTGTCCCGCTCTGCACGTACCCGCCTTCTAAGGTCACGCAGCGGGACGATCTAGACTTCTCGATTCGCAGGCACGCGATGTCCCTCTCCCTGTCCTCGGCGATTAGTCTCGCGACCTCGCAGTTCATCCCGACGTCCGGCGACCTGATTGTGAGCAGCTCGGCGTGCATCTGCCCTCCCTCATCGGCTCGGCGGTGGATAACGTGCGCGTTCGTCACTATGACGCCGGGGGTGATCATGAACCCTGTGCCTGTGCTGTGGTGCATCGTGTCGCCGTCGCGCGTCCTCGCCCAAATCCCGTAGAGAGACTCGCGTATCTGCGCCGTCGCCTGGCTGAACATTACTCTGTATGTTTATTCGCGAAAATTTAAGCTGACTTCGATTTCTCTAGGCACTTGTCAGTTGACAAGTTTTACTTCAACGGGGGCGCGTTCGAAGTTCTCCGCTTTCAACAGAGGTCGGGGGCGCAGACCAGTCATCTTCCCCACTATGCTATCAGGCATGATGACTAAGCGCGTGTTATAGAAGAACGCCATCTCGTTGAAGTAGTCCCGAGCGAGGGCGATGCGCTGCTCCGTCTCTACGAGTGATCGCTGGAGGTGAAGGAACGTCTCACCGGCCACTAGGTCGGGATAGCGCTCGACCGTTGCGCTCAACATCGTGGCGAGACCTTTCAGAGCCTCCGCCGATTCTTGGGCGCGCAGCTCCGCAACGAGGACCTGAGTATCCTCCTCGTGCACGTGGAAACCTTCAACGATGCTGACCAAGTTGGGGATCAGGTCGCTCCTCCTCTTCAACTGGACGTCGATCAATGACCCCGCGTGATCCACGTTGTTGCGAAGGGAGACGAGGCTGTTGAACACGACCCAAAGCCATCCGAAGGCGGCGATGACGAGGTAGATGGAGGCAGGTGTTAGCCAATTCAAGCCCCCCGGCATGGAGCTCGACGCCACAGAGCCTAAAACAGCGGCCACCAGTCCGACTACTAACAGGAGAGCGAACCAAAGATCGTAGCCCCCACTGATCTGCTTCTCGGTGTTCGTCGAGATCACGAAAAGGGGCGCATTATCGTCGTGTGCGATCTCGGGCGCCACGGTGTCTTGACGTTCGCGTGCCTGCCCCATCACATAAATGGCTGAGTGGAGGGGGATCACGGTCTCCCTGAATCGGCGCCTGTGATCCGAGTTCGCCACCGCGTTGGGTGGTCCCTTCCCGTAGTAGATAGGATCACCCCGGCCGAAGACCTCGTCAATGCTGCTGACTCCCTCGATGTCGGCATCCATGGGGACTACTCGTATGACCCCTGTGTCGTCCTTGAGGTAGAATGGTGGTTGCTCACCATCGTGGCCAACATTTGTCCAGCCGCTCTCCGTTCTAGTCCATGTCTGCGTCTTCCCATTCGCGTCCTGGTAGGTCTCGGTTACCTGCCTCGACCACTGCTCCTCGATCTCCCACTCGTAATGGACACATCTCTCACCAGCGAGGTAACTGGTCAGTGGCGCCTCGCTCTCCGCCGTCCCCTTCAATTCGACTAGGCCGATGAAGACACCCTGCGCCTTCGAGGTTGGTGTGTCGTCGATGAGGCGCTTACGGCTCAGGTACCTGAGTGCCACGAACAGGCACGCAAGGGCTACGATGGCCCCGATTAGGAGCAGTATGGGGGGACCTGATGTTGGAGGCGCCGACATTATACTGTTCTATTCCACTCTGCCTCTTAATACCGTTTCACGGGCACTTGCAGAAGTAGATCGCCATAGCCGTCGGCCAGGGGGCTCAGGACGTCCTATCCGCCTAAGAGTACCTCTACTCGAAGGGGCTCACCAAGGAGAATAAGGAGACCAAGGAACCCTGGCAGTGATCCGCCGTGGGGCGCCGTTCGGACTATTTATATTCCCCCCACACTTCACAAAGGCGAAACGAGCAGGGACCCGCCATGAAGTTCAGTAAACTGCCCATAAGCAAGGAGCTCAAGAAGGGGCTCAAAGAGATCGGCTTCGACGAGATGTTCCCCATCCAGGAGAAGGCGATCCCTCCTATGCTCGAGGGCAGGGACGTCATAGGGCAGGCCAAGACGGGCACCGGGAAGACGGCTGCCTTCGGGGTCCCAATGATCCAGGTACTCGACCCCTCCAAAAACGTAGTTCAGGGCCTCGTCCTCGCGCCGACCCGTGAGCTCGCCCAGCAGATCACCGAGGACATCAACGACTTCGCCAAGTACACCCAGGTCCACGCGACTGCCGTCTACGGCGGCGTATCAATCGACAAGCAGTTCATAGAACTCAAGAGGGGCCCCGCCATCGTCGTAGGTACCCCCGGCCGCCTCATCGACCACCTCAACCGCGGCACCCTCAACCTCCGGGACGTAAAGATACTCGTCCTCGACGAGGCCGACAACATGCTCGACATGGGCTTCGTCGAAGACATCGAATACATCCTCAAGCGGACGCCGAAGGAGAAGCAGGTCAGCCTCTGGAGCGCCACCATCGATGACAGGACGATGAACATAAGCAGCCGCTACATGCGAGACGCCGAGTTCGTCAACGTCAGCCGCGACGAGATAGGCGTAACCGACATCAAGCAGCACTACATCCTCGTCAACGAGCACGAGAAGGAGGAGACGCTCAAGCGCATCATCGACTTCTACAAGATAGACCGCTGCATAATCTTCTGCAGGATGAAGATCGGCGTCGATGATCTTCACGCGATGCTCAGCAGGGCCGGGTACAGCGCCGAGGCTATACATGGCAACTTCACCCAGGCGAGGCGCCAGCAGGTGCTCGACGGCTTCAAGCAGGGCAAGTTCAGCATAATGATCGCCACCGAGCTCGCGGCGAGGGGCCTCGACATCGAGGACGTACCGTGGATAATCAACTACGACATCCCGCTGGACCCCAACATGTACTTCCACCGCGTCGGCAGGACCGCACGCGCAGGGAAAGCGGGGAACGCCGTGACACTCGTCACGCCGGATGAGGAGATTGAGCTTGAGCGGATCAAGGCGATGACCAAGATCCCCATCTACAAGCTCACCCTCCCCCCCGCGTTCCTCTTCTAACCAGTGACTGTGGAGAAGACCTCTCTCCACTAGGAACCTGACCGCGTTAACATGGTTCGAGAGAGGGTCGCATAAAGTCTCAATCATGCTCTTGTTTTTCCCCAGTTCTGCACAGCATATCCCTGGGGCCTGCAAAATGATTTAGGATAAACAAATCCAATAGATACCCGGCATCAACTGGAGACCGAATGCATTGTTGAGGGAGACGTTATTCAGCGAGCTAGCGAAGTGGAGCCTCGAGTTTAAGAAGGTGAAGCCCGGTGACGAGGTCCTCATCTGCGTGAGCCCGGACACCGAGACGACGAGGTACAGCGCCCTCGTGACGATGTGTAGGGCGATGGAGGCAATCCCCCACGTGCTCGTGGTCAACACGCCGAAGGAGGCGATAGGGCTCTGGTCGCTGGGGAGGGCCGTGAAGCTACCGAGGACGGTCGCCGAGGCCTTGAAGGCGAGCGACTTCATCTTCTGGTTCGCCGACTGGGACCCGGCGTTTCTCCAGGAGATAAGGGACGCCCGCCAAGCGGGTGCCCAATTCCTCTTCGGGTGGCAGTCATCCGCCAAGGAGGCGAACTGGCACATAAGGGACATCGACTCCGTCGCCCTCGCCGAGAAAGCGCAGCGCTGGGCCAGGATGCTCAATGAGCACAAGGGGAAGGCGTTCAGGCTCATAACCGGGGGCGAGGAACTGACGGGGACGACTTAGGCGATTCGAGGGCTGGGGACCCTACTCGGGTAAGGCGAGCTGGACCCAGAACGAATGCATGTCGGTCGGCGACTTCAACGACGCCAACGGCGTACAGGTCGTCGACTGGATAGGCACCCTAAGCGAGGTCACCCCGGGTCAGGTAGCCAAACTCACCATCGAGGACGGCGTCCTCGTGAAGGCCGAGGGGGAGATGGGGGAATCCTTCATGAAGGCACTGGCCACCATCGACGACCCGAACGTCTACAGGCTGGCCGAGCTGGCGGTGGGGATGAACCCTTACACCCGTAAGGGGCTAACGTCGCTGGGTCCACCCAACCTGCCGATGACGATACCCCCCTACCACGAGATCAAGCAGTCAGAGGGAACCATCCACACGGCCTTCGGCGACTCGGGCGGCCGCATTCTGCAGGAGGGTGAGACGGGGATAATCGCGAAGCTTCACATTGACGTGATCTCCTTCAGGCCGACACTGTTCATCGACGGGAAGAAGTACGTCGAGGACGGAAAACTGCTCTTCTAAAATTACCCACATTTTCGTTATACCTCTTCTCTGCATCCGCTTCTCCCTCATATACCCCGAATCCGTTAAACGGGGAAGTGCACACTATTCCGCAGATGTCAATTGGCTGAAGCCTACTTCGCTAGACAACCATCCCCGAAGGAGATAGAGAAGCGAATCGAGGGGTACCCCTCGTGGCTGGAGATCGACCTCGACGCCATAACCCACAACCTCGAACAGGTCAGGAAGAGGGTCGGCGTGGAGGTCATCCCCTGCGTCAAGACGAACGCCTACGGGCACGGGCTCGTGCCGGTGGTCGCACACATGATGACCCGGGGCGTCAAGCGGTTCCTCGTCGCCAAGCTCTGGGAGGCGGAGCAGATCAGGGACGCCGGCCTCGACTGTGGAGTCGTATGCATGGACCCACTCTTCTCTGAGGAGCACTACGAGGAGGTGGTGAAGCGGGGCATCACACAGACCGTCTATCAGAGGGCAACCGCCGAACGACTGAACAAAGCAGCGGGCAAACTAGGCATGAAGGCGTGTGTCTGGATCAAGATGGACACGGGCCTAGGCAGGGTCGGTGTCCGATGGAGCGAAGCCGTCGAACTCATCAAGTACATCTCCACGCTGCCAAACATCGAGATAACCGGGCTATTCTCGACGATGTCCGAGGACGCGGAGCTCGACAGGGTCCAAGTCGACCGGATGACTGGCGTCAGTGGGGAGCTAGACCGTCTGGGGATCAAGTATGGTGAGAGGAGCATGGCGAGTGGGAATGCCGTCTTCCACAGGCCCTTCACATTCCTGGACGCCGTGCGCCCCGGCCTGATGCTTTATGGTTTCTACCCAGACCCCGAGGACAGGGACAGCGGCCTAAGCCTCAAGCAGGCGTTCTCATTCAAGGCGAGGGTCGAGCAGGTGAAGTGGGTCGATGCGGGGGAGTCGCTGACGTATAGCCGGAGGTTCACGGCGCCGAAGAGGATGAAGATCGGCACGGTCCACATAGGCTACTCGGATGGCTACCCGAGGGGCCTCACGAAGAAGGGGCTCGTGAGAGTCGAGGGTAGGATCAAGGCAGTCCTCGGAACCGTCTCAGTAAACCACTTCCTCGTCGATCTGGACGGGGCAGACATCGGAGTTGGCGGCGTCGTTGAGGCGATCGGCCGCGAAGGCGAGAACGATGCACACAAAGTCTCGGAACTAGCGGGCATAATGACGTACAGCCTCATGGTGGGGATGAACCCCCTCACCCCGAGGGTCTACTATAGGGCGGGAAAACCCGTAGCCCTCAGTGAGCCAAGGCTCGCGGAGAAGTGAGCCCCGGGCATCATGATTTAAATTAGGGAAGCGTGTATGGGACAGAAGGGCCGGGGTAGCATAGCTTGGCTAATGCGCTGGACTCATGATCCAGAGGTTATAGGCACCAGTGCCTTAGCCGGATAGAGACCATGGGTTCAATTCCCATTCCCGGCACCATTTTAATTGCTTTAATATACAATCATTTAATTCATTGTTAGAATTAATGCCAATAACTCATGAAAATGTGGTAAAATTTTTTTTAACGTATAAGTTAATAATAATAGTACTAATTAATGGTTAGAACTACATTAACGAATAATATATAACAGACGAGAATAGAGATACCTTACAGAGTATATTCTTATTTGATGGTGGCTTTCTCCCCCTATGTTCACGAAAAGTTTCCTCGCTGGCGTCAAACACAAAGCTCTTCGTAAGAAGCTTTGGTATAGCCATCTGGATACCATTGAACGAGGAATCTTTTCATTAGCAGCAAAAATTATAGAAAATGTAAAGAGCACACTTCTCAACACGCAAATACTACAAATCATAGTGAAACTTAGAGAAGCATCTAAAAGTCATTTCATAAAACAAGTAGAACGCTATGGGAGAGAAAGAGCTAAAACCATTCAACAACAAGGATTCGCTTTTGGTTATAAAGATTCTAATAGACTAGTAAGTAATCTTCAATTCATAAACTATCTAATTTTTTTGGATTATTATCAACCTTCTCAGTGGAAAATTAAACGGGAGGGTATTTGTAATGGATAAAAATAATGATCAATATATAAATAACATTAATCAAGTCAATGAGTACCCTTTATATAAATCGAATAAAAAGCCAGTCATTTTCGCGTGTATTCCTGCTTTAGATGAGGAAATGAGTATTGGAAAAATAATTCTTCAAGCACAAAAATATGTTGATTTAGTGATTGTATGTGATGATGGTTCTGTTGATTACACCGCCGAGATCGCTGAGGCCCTTGGCGCATATGTTATCCGTCATGAACGAAATGAGGGGAAGGGAGCAGCACTCCGTGACATGTTCACTTTCGCTCTTAAACTGAATGCAAACGTCGTTATAACTCTCGATGCAGATGGTCAACATAATCCGGTCTATATACCCAATCTGGTTGAACCAATCTTAAAGGGAGAAGCCGATATGGTAGTAGGTTCGAGATATGTTAAGGGTGGAAAGTCAGACGCACCCCTCTACAGACGTTTTGGTTTATTCTTACTTAATAGGAACCTTGGTGGTAGCATAAAAGATGTACAAAGTGGGTTAAGAGCATTTACACGTGAGGCTCTGGAAATTTTTATTCAAGGAAAATCTGACGATTTCGGGGTTGAACTTGAGCAAGTCTCCTTGGCCCATAAATATAACTTGAAGGTCAAGGAAATACCGGTGGAGATTAGATATAGTGGAATATATAAGGCATCGAAAAAGAATCCAATTATTCAAGGTTCAGAAATAATCGGTACTATCCTGCGCCTTACCATCGAAGAACATCCCCTCCTCTATTTAGGCACACTGTCTTGTATTGTGTTTACCATAGGTGCAATAAGTACCATTTTACAATTTATGGGTATTTTTCAAGATTCTCGATACAGTGGCATTAATATGCTACTATCTTTAATTTTTTTCCCAACGGGAATATTCCTTGGAGCAACTGCTCTCATACTCCATACTTTATCCAATATCCGACGCAAATTATATAAAAGATAAAGAACTTTACTGCGTAGTTGCATTCAGTAAGAGGTTAATATATGGTTAAAAATTATAAAACATATGTATATTTAATCAGCCTAATTATAGCACTTGCTCTCTCAATATACGTTCTCAACTTATCTTTACCCGGGAAAAATGAGGATTATTTGGAATTAGGTCTGCTAGGGAAAGACGGTAAAGCATCCCACTACTTCGTGACAAATTCTTCTGTAGTAAATAGTGGTACGACTGTGAGTTGGACACTATATGTTGGAAATAATTTTAAAGTCGATAAACAGGCATTAATTAAAGTTAAACTTCAGAACTCTACGATGAGTTTGCCTAATGATTTTAATCACATTCCAAGTCCTTCGGCATCGATTCTTGAATTGCCCGTGAATCTTAGTGCTAAAAAATCCATTTCGTTTCCTATAGTTTGGGGAATAGGCAATATTGAAAAGAAAAATACTACTCAAATTCTAAAAAGCCTGACGGTAAATGGGATAAAATACGATGTTTCAGTCCCCTCCACGGATGCTCGATATAGCCTCATTTTGGAGTTATGGGTATATAATTCCGTTACGAATCAGTATAGTTTTGAATGGAAATCAAGTGACAGTGGCTCCGCCTCTGTTTATATGTGGTTTAGGGCGTTCTCCCCCACTTATCCTTCTGTCCCTCTAAGTCTATATTTACCCTTCATTAATATGTCAAACTCGACGGTAGATGCGTCAGGTAACAATAATGATGCATTTACACATGGATACCTCGTTTGGCTTAACGGAAATGGAGGTTGTTACTACTTTAATGGAGTGAATACCTACATTAATAGGGCATCATTATCCAAAGTCTCCAATTCGCAACTCACTGTTACTTATTGGGGCAGGCAAACCGGAGCAACCCAGAATGAAATGCACACGATCGGGCTCTTTGGTAATCAAAGTTTAACTGTATATATTGCTCCGAACACTCGCAATTACTATGTAAGGTCGACTATTTCGGGAATCACATCCAATTCCTCGATAGGAGCCTTGGATGAAAACTGGCACCACTTCGCGGTTACATATGATGGAAGTAAACTTTTAGTGTACGTTGATGGGGTTCTGAAGAGCGATGTAACTGCGCCAGGTATAATTACGAAGATTGATGACTCTTTATTCCTTGGCGCTACGGGAGTAGGTTCTATACCATCTGGAAATTGGTACTATGGAGCAATCGATGAGGTTAGGATTTACCCGAGTGCTTTATCAAACTCGGATATTCAGGGCCAATTTACCTCGGAGAAATCTAACTACATCCCATAGAACTCCAAAATATAATTCTTTAATTAAAGAACTGATGCATAATGAAGAAAATTAACGTTGGTGTCATAGGTTTAGGTAACATGGGTAATTTACACTTGATGAATTGTACCCATATGAAAGACGTAAAAATTGTGGCAATATCGGATAAATCAAAGAACATCTTAAATAAAGTTAAAAAATATGGATATCAAAATGCATACGAAGATTATAAAGACTTAATTCTTAACCATTCTTCACAACTCGATGCAGTAATTATTTCTCTCCCCAATTTCTTACACTTCGAAAGCATTAATACTGCATTAGAAGCTGGCCTCAATGTTTTTATCGAAAAGCCACTTGCGGTCAATGCTGCTGAATGCAGAGATATAATGCGCCTTGTCGAAAAGAGCGGCAAAACAGTGATGCCGGGACATTCCATGAGGTTCCTCCCCGCAATCGAGAAAATGAAGCAAGTTGCCGATTCAGGAAGAATAGGCGGCCTTGAATTAGTCACTCTTGAATCGATTCAGAACGGGCCCTTAAGTCATGGATTGGTTCCATCACCTGTACCAGAATGGTGGTTCGACCCTTCTAGGTCGGGTGGAGGCGCACTAATAGATTTAGGCTACCATCTCATTGACCTATTTCGATACTTCGCCGGGGAATCAAGAGTGAAGTTTTCTTTCGTTGAGAATATCAACGGTTTACCTGTTGAAGACAAAGCTACCTTGGTTCTTGAGACCAATGACAAGCAAACAAGTGGTGTTATAAATGTTGGTTGGTTTGAAAAATCAATTTTCCCTCGGTTTAATTTTAGGATGATACTCCATGGAAATGCCGATTTTATATCAACCGAAGAGGTTCTGCCTAGGAACTTATACTTCCACGCGATGAAAGAAGGGATCAAGAACTTTTCTCGGAGAATTACTGGAAGGCCGATTCATCCCCTTTCTTACACATATTACTACGAATCCCAGTTCAAAGAGTTGAGTGATTTTATTAAAAGTATAAGAGAAGACCGTGACCCTTCGGTGACCGCATTAGATGGACTTAAGACGATGGAAATCATCGATGACGCCTATACTTACTCTAAAAAGAAGGATATTGAAAATTCTCCAGATAATCTAGATGGTATGATAAAATGAGCGAAAAAGTTAGTCTTGTACGGTGTCAAGCCAATAACGAAGTTAAAAGAGGGGTATTTGAGGCCCTTAGCCAAATTGATATAAATAGTCACTCTGTAAAAAATGTGGTAATAAAACCCAACTTATGTTATTACTGGAATGCTTCAACGGGATATACGACAGATCCCGTTATCGTCTCCGCTCTTATAGATTGGGTGAGAGAAAAATATGGAGAACATTTAGATATAACCATTGCTGAGGCTGACGGCAGTGCAATGCGGACCAAACTTGCCTTCAAAATACTCGGATACGAAAAATTAGCCAAAGACAAGGGTGTTGGGCTGTATAATCTCTCCGATGGTCCCTGTGTACAGGAAAAAACTACTGTAAACCGTCGAGAAATGGAGTTTAAAGTACCAAAGTTGCTGCATGAGACTGATCTTTTCATAAATGTCCCCAAGCTCAAGATAATGCAGATTACTCGAATTACCTGTGCTATGAAAAACATATTTGGTTGCATAGCAACTCCTCGGAAGGTTATCTATCATCCCTACCTGAACGAGGCAGTGGTTGGAATCAACAAGTTACTTAAGCCCCAAATTACTCTTGTCGATGGGTTAGTAGGATTAGGAAAATATCCTGTAAAGCTTAATCTTTTAATGGCGAGTCGAGATCCATTCTCGACTGACTGGATAGCTTCCCAAATAATGGGTTTTAATCCCTCGAGTTTAGACTTCTTAAGAATAGCTGAAACAGAGAAGATTGGGGATCATAGGCAAATCAGAACCGTCGGCGAGCAAATCAATACTTTCCAGAAACTGTTCCCTAAGAGCGGCTTGATACCTACTGAGTATGTTTGGGGACTTGAAATAGGTCTCTTAAGGCTCTATGCGAGAATAGTGGGAGATGTACTCCCCCCGTTTATTAGGGATTAACATAACAGTCTTAAAATATAAACACCCTAAATCAAAATGGTCCGGCGTCCTCTTTGATTGATCGTATATCTATCTTTGGGCTTGGCTATGTGGGCCTTACATCCGCGTCTTGTTTAGCAACCAAGTGCGATGTGCTTGGATTCGATACTAATGCCAAGAAAATTGAGGAAGTAAAACTTGGAAAAGCACCCTTCTTTGAACCGCGCCTCGATGATATCTTGGATAAAGTAATTAAAAAAGGGGCTTTCCAAACAACTTCAAGCTATGTGGATGCAGTGTTGGGGAGCAACGTCACATTCATCTGCGTTGATACTCCAACCGATGCTAGTGGCAGTTCGAACCTTGGTTATGTGGAAAGTGCTGCATCGATGATCGCTGAGTCTTTAGAGATGAAAAGCAGTTGGCATCTGGTTGTGGTTAAGAGCACTGTTCCTCCCGGCACGACGAGCCAAATCGTCAAATCGATACTTGAACGGGGATCTAAACGCCTAGGTGTAGACTTTGGGCTCTGTATGAATCCCGAGTTTCTCCGCGAGGGATCGGCTGTTGAAGATATGTTAAACCCAGACCGGATAATTATTGGCGAAGCCGATAAAAAGTCGGGTGACAATTTAGAGCAACTATTCAGAGAGTTTTATGGTGAAAAGCTGCCTCCAATTTTAAGAGAAAATTTGGAAAATGCTGAGTTAATCAAGTACACTAATAATGCTTTCCTGGCAACGAAAGTAAGCTTCGCAAACATGATCGCTAACTTATGCGAGCAAATACCTGGTGCAGACGTTACTCATGTTATGAAGGGGATTGGATACGATAAGAGAATAGGCTCTCAGTTTCTTAGCGCCGGTGTTGGATGGGGTGGAAGCTGTTTACCCAAGGACACCCGCGCACTCGTTTCTACTTCAAAGAAACTCGGATGCGATTTAATGCTCGTCAGGGATGCTATCACAATTAATGATGAGCGGCCCAGACACATGGTAAAGTTAGCAGAGGAAGCCGTAGGGGGGTTAAATGGTAAATGTGTATCTCTCCTTGGATTATCTTTTAAGCCGAAAACAGATGATATTCGAAACGCCCCTTCGCTATCCATCATTAAGTCGCTTTTAGAACTGAATGCGCGCGTAAGTGTTTACGACCCTGTGGCAATGGAGAATGTTCAGAGAATCTTTGGCGATAAGCTGACTTATTGTAAGACTGCTTTTGAGTGTCTTGAAAGGTCAGAATGTTGCATGTTAGTTACTGAATGGGATGAGTTTAAACTACTTACTCCCGATGATTTCCTTAAGCGGATGAATACGCCTGTCTTGATAGATGGGCGAAGAATTTACGATCTCAAGAGCTTCGAGCATAAAATAGAACTGAGAGCTATTGGTCTGGGACAATCAAGGGATGCGGTAAAATGATACGAAAGGCAATTATTCCCGCAGCTGGTCTAGGAACCAGGCTCTTACCGGCAACAAAGGAGCAGCCGAAGGAGATGTTGCCGGTACTTACTAGAAGTCTAGCCGGAGATCTACAACTCAAACCATTTCTTCAGTTAGTTTTCGAACAAATTTACGAAGCCGATATTAGGGAAATTTGCTTCATCGTTGGAAGGGGCAAAAGAATAATTGAAGATCACTTCACCTTAGATGAAGGCTTTCTTGACTATCTGAAGTCTAAGAATAAGACCAATCAATTCGATGTGTTAAACCAATTTTATAAGAAGATCAATGAGTGTACTATAGTTTTTAGGAATCAGCCAAAACCCGCTGGCCTTGCTGATGCAGTGAATTATGGACAGTTTTTTTCAGGATCGGATGAGTTCCTAGTGCACGCAGGCGATGACTTGATACTATCCGATGGAAACTATATCCGAAAACTATCGAAGACTTTTACTGAGCAAAAATGTGATGCAATTTTTTATGTTGAACGAGTAAAAGACCCTTCAAAATATGGTGTTGTCATCGGAAACGAGCTGGGTAATGGTGTTTTTAATGTGACTAAGGTTGTAGAGAAACCTTCAAAACCTGTATCAAATTTAGCAATAATTGCGATTTATATCTTCAACTCGAAGGTTTATCGTGCTATTCAAGATCTTAAACCCGGTTTTAATAATGAAAAGCAGTTAACTGACGCTATTCAGATGCTGTTGGATCAGGGGGAGGAGGTTCTCGCATTGGAAGTAGGCGAAAAAGAGAGTAGAATAGATATTGGTGATCCCGGATCATATAAAAAGGCCTTTTTAACAGAGATCAAACAAAGAGACTAGTGTAATATTCATGTATCCCCTTTTAATTTCTACAATTATTTTAATCCTGATTCCTGCTTTCATATATTTTTCATATTTTATGTTAGTTCTTAAGACTAAAAAAACGGATGAGTACGTAAGAGCATTAAATGATGCCGTAGATGTTGATGTAAAATCTGAGGATTTACCCCGAGTTACTATATTGATTCCAGCATATAATGAAGAAGAAATAATTTACGAGAAAATAAAGAATATATCGGAGTTCAATTATCCCCGGGAAAAAATTAAGGTTATTCTTCTTAACGACGCTTCAAAAGATGCTACTAAAAACGTTGCTGAGTCGGCGATTAGAGATCTTAACCTGGATGGGTGTGTATTAAGCAACGAGATCCGTAGTGGAGTTAATTTCTCCTATAATAATGCTATGAAGCAAGTAAATGACGAGTATGTTCTCACAACGGATGCTGATGCAATAGTACCCCCTGATTCACTCAAGAAATTAGTGAAAATACTAGTGGGTTTAAAGGATGTTGGCGGCGTGGCCGCAAAAATGATTCCTGTTAAGCATAACCTAACAACAACCGCAAAGACTTCCATTTCTTATAATAACATGTCTAACTCTATGCTTCTCGCCGAGAGTTCGATATATTCAACGTTTCCCGGATCAACCAGTTGTATGCTTATGCAAAAATCAGCCTTTACGCCTATGTCAAACTCGTTTGGTTCAAGTGATGGAAACATAAGCTTAGGAGTAATCGAAAAGGGTCTCAGGTTCATTTGGGCGCCGTCTGTTGAGTATTATGAGCCAATCTCCGAGAATATTCTAGAGCAGAGGCGACAGAAAATCCGCAGAGCTACACGATTAATACAATCGACGCTAAATCATCGAGAAATCTTGAACACAAGTAAATATGGTGATTTTAGTCGGACAATATTCCCCTTACGATTTGCCATGATGACCTTTGTGCCAATTATGATATTGTTATCAATTCCCTTATTTTTAGTAACGTCAATTCTTTATTATCCACCAATTTATATCTTATTTTTAGCTATGATTTTAATGACCGTTATCGGTGTGCACTATAATATGCCATTTTTTAGTTTTGTAATTAGTTTCTTATTACATCAAGTATATCTTGCCATTGGTTTATTATCCTCATATAAGAGCATGCATGTATGGAGGAAGATAGATCGAAGTACAGATATCAATTCACCCAAGACAAACATCAGTGGCTAGAAAAAAGTACGATTCCAAATGTCCCTGCAAAAAGCAGTCATAATAAACCTATCCTAAGTTGATTGATTCATGAGAGTGGCATTAGTTAGCCACGAAGGTGGGGGTATCTCCTCAGTTTCAAAAGGTTTGGCTAAAAGTCTAGTACGGAAAGGCGTGGAAGTTACAATATTCACAGGGGCCCAAGAACAATTACATGAGTTATCTGGCGAAAAAGTAGAAATAGTCAGTCTGCCGATCCCGAATTTTCCTCCGAGAAACGTATGGTTCCAGGCGTTAAATCTTAAAAAATTGTCAACTCTTCTAAAGGATTACTCCGTGATACACGGAGTAAGTCCATACTCCACTTTTGGTTTGACTTTTTTCAGAAATTTGTTTCCTCAGCCAATTATTACGACCATTCATGAGAGTCACAGGATAACCCAGAAGGCCTTTGTCAACCAACCAACTTCGAGTTGGACCTCTCGTGATATTGGCTTCAATTTTTTTGCTTTTCCTTTGTACGATTATTCTGTCTTTAGAGCGATACAAGCTTCTGATGTGGTAACTTGTTGCAGCTACTCCTTGCTCGAGAATTTGAAGGTATACAAAGAACTTGACTTGGGAAAAATCAAGGTGATTTATAATGGGGTTGACTTTGATGAAATTAATCGAATTCACCCTCCTTCAAATGAGAAGGATTTCAACATTTTCTTTGCGGGTAGATTATACCTCTCAAAAGGAGTCACGTATCTTCTTGACGCCTTTAGGCGTTTATCCAAGCGTTTCCCCGATATGCATCTGACGATATGTGGCAAAGGTCCTCTCGAAAACGTAGTCAAGAGAACGATTAGCTCAGAAGAGCTCAAAGATCGGATCACTTACTTAGGATACGTATCCCACCAAAGAGTCCTGGAAGAGATTAAACGATCTGACATTGTCGTCTTTCCAAGTCTACAGGAATCGCAGTCAATGTTTATGCTTGAAGCGATGGCCTGCGAAAAGCCCCTAGTTTGCTTCGATCTGCCCTTCTCTAGAGAGATATTGAAGCATCGAATAACTGGGATTTTAGCAACTGCATACGATGTCAATAGTTTGTGTGAAAACATTGAACTTCTTTATCGCGACGGTAGTTTAAAGGCGAGTATTGAGAAAAATGCTCTAGATTATGTTAAACGCGAACATAATTGGGACATACAGGCAAACAAGTACATTGAGCTATACGAAAAAATGATTCTCTAAACCATTGAGGCTGATCGGGAGAAGATAATTACACTTTGAATAAGCCAAACGAGGAACAGGGTAAGAAGTTTCTGTGGGTGACGTTCTTGACATTTGACTTCTTTAATACCGTTTCTCAAACCCAGATGTCGAAACAGCTAGTAAGACATGGATATAATGTCCATCTAATTGGGATAAAGTCAAAGAAAGTGACAGTTTATAATCAGCGCGCGCAGACAGAGCTTAATGAGTGGGGCGCAGAAGGAAAGGTAATTATCGAGAAAAGGTCTGTTTGGTCGAGTGTGGCTAACGACTTTGAGAAATATTTGAAATCGCTCTTATAAATTTGAAAGTGATTGAAAATGAAAATCTTGATGGTGTGCGCGCGCATAAGGAGTAATTATTAAAATGAAATTAGCGGTTATAAGCTACTTTTTCCCGCCTTGTTCTACAGGAGCAGGTACTGTCAACTATAATATGTTCAAATATATAGCTCAAACTGAATACGAAGTTATCACGGTAAGTGATTCCACTTGGTTTAAATTAGGCACGTATGATTTAAATTATGTTTTTAATGTTAATGCACATAAGTTGCCTGTCTATTCAACAAGTAATTTAAATAGGTTAATTTTTACGTTTTTATCCCTAATTATTGGCCTACGATTATTAATGACGAAAAAAGTGGATAATATTTTAGTAATTTATCCCTACTTTTGCGATCTAATATCAGGTTATTTACTTCATAAGATAACTGGCAAGCCACTGTTGATTTATATGCATGACTTGTTTTCCGAAACTCGGAAACAAGCACACCTATACAAAGTATGGAATAAACTTGAGTGGAGAATAATGTCTTCGGCTAAAGTTATTTTTGTGATGAATAATAAATATATTAGTCATTACTCTAGTAAAGGAATTAATAACATGGTATTACTCCCGCCTACTATAGATCTATCTGAAATCTACTATTTTGATTTAGATAAAATAAATGAAAGTGAAAAAACTAATGATTTAAAAATTGTGTTTACCGGATCTGCTTATGGTGCAAATGAGAATGCAATTTTAAAATTCCTCGAGTCGACCGAGCGTTTAGACTCTTTAAAAGTTGTTTTTGCGACGCCCTCACTTTTGGGACAATCAGAAAAACTTCAAAGTAAGTTAAAAAAGGTTAGTATAGGCTTTTTGGATAAAAAGCAGTGTATAAACTTACAAAAAAGTGCTGATGTTCTTCTACTTCCTCTAGCTTTCAACTCAGTTTATCCTGATGAGATCCGTTGTGCTTTTCCATGTAAATTGTTGGAGTATATGGCTGTTGGAAAACCTATCTTAGCATTGGTCCCAAAAGGAACCTTTGTTGAATATTTTATCAATAAGTACAAAGTGGGTATTGCCGTCACCGAACTTAATGAAAATAGAATTATAGAAGCGATTGAACTATTGAGGGATGTTGAGACAAATCGAAAACTCGGGGAAAACGCTAAAAATACTGTCAAATTGTTTGATTCTAAAAAACAGTCTCAAGAATTCATATCCTTATTAAACCAGATAAACTAACCTAGTAAAATGTCTCTGGAAATGAGAAAAAATTGACGAGCGCGCTCTGCATCCGCTTTATGATCGTGTTTTTTCCCTCTTGCCAGAGGCTGTAAAAAGAAAGTTGAATTTGTAGCCTTAAAGATAATTCTTATACAGTCACAGCCCACGTACAGCAAAACGACTACTACAAACTACCAACGGAAATTTACTAATTCTCAATAAAGAGCACCGCAATACGTGCGCTCTAAGCGCACACCAGATACTCCGATATGATTAGGATGATCTGGAAGATGAGGATCAGTTACGGTGGACACGGTATCGCTTATCCTCATGTTACCTGAATGAAAAAGGAATCAAGATACACTCGCACAACAATCTTCTAACATTCGAAAATTAAGAGAGATTCATTTTAATTTTAATGAGTTTTTCAATGGATTTCTCAGGAGAGGTAATTTTTTTTAGGCCAAGTAATGTTTTTGCTTTTTCACAGTTAACTTTCATTTCATATTTGTCGTTTTCATTAAACAAACTGGGATTTGGATCTTGGACGATCTCTATAGGGGGACTTATTCTTCCACCCGATAGTTGTTCAATTTTTACTTTAGTTATTTTGGCTAACTCCAGAATTGTTATTGGTTCCGGGTAGTATACATTCACGATGTGACTTAAACTGTTATCAGATTTCCCAATTTTCCCGTTGAAAATCTTTTCTAGGTAAAGATCGAAGGCCTTGCGAATATCATCTATGTCAACATATAACATAGGACGATACATGCTTGATTGATAGGGCGTTATTGATTGTCCCTTTAGACCTCTTTCGATAAAGATGTTGGCAGCCGTCTTTTCAGGCATACCAACTCCCAGTACAGTGCCCATCCTAATAACCCCAAATATCTTATCGGACATTTCATCATAAAATCGAACCATCGCTTCCTGAGCCATTTTAGAAAGAGCATACAACCTGGCTCTGCTCTCAACTTTATCTGGTCTGAATCCAAATTCTTCATCAATATTTCCTTTAAGCTCCCTCTCACCTATTGTGTGCCACGTACCAGTCATAATCATACCTTTAATTTGGGGATTAGAATCAACTACTTTACAAACGTTCTGAGTACCAATATAGTTTACACCATAAGCTAGTCTTTTTTGTTCATTTATTAATGGAATTTGGATTATAGCTGAATGTAATACAAAATCAACATCGCTTAAGGCTTGAGTTACTTTATCGAAGTTAGTTATATCACAGGGTACAAAGGAACAGTTAGAATTTAATTGATAAGGAGGTTTTTTTTGATCGATAACATGTATAGAATATTTTTGGGATAAATAATTTGTTAAAGAAGAACCAATATACCCCGACCCACCTACAATTCCAACAGTAGTACTTCCCATATTTTTATTTTAATCTATATTATACTATTAATTCATATTATTTCTCTGATTTTCATTTCCATAAAACATTATATCAACACTAACTGGGTATTGCTTTGCTTTGGACAGCATTCGCAGTGAGTCATCCGGCACATCTTCTAAACTCGTAATAGTTGGTGTATTCATTCTGTTAACTGCAGTCAGCGGGTTGGCACTTGCGAGTACTGGTCTTCTCGGTCCACTTAATCCTGGATCAACGTCTCCGAATCCAAATGATTCGATTAAAATTGTCCCAATTTCTATTCCGAGTGTAAATTATACAATCACCGTTGAGGGTTTAGGGGTGACTTCTCCTCCTGCCGGGAAATACGCGAGTGTGAATGAAACTACTATTCAGGTTGTGGCTACTCCGTTGGATGGATGGGCGTATAATCACACTGTGATAAATGGGGCAATTACAAGCTACTCTAACCCCCAGACACTGAACACCACCGACGTCAAGAACGTGCAGGTTGTTTTCACTAGACGCCGCTATAACCTAGTCTTGAACACGATTGGCGAGGGTAGCGTATCAAGGTCTCCTGATAGATCCAACTATGTCTCGGGGTCATCGGTACAATTGATTGCCATACCCCCGGAGGGGTGGTCCTTCGCAGGATGGACTGGAGGCGTATCAGGTTCAAGTAACATCGTCAATGTTATAATGAACTCGGATTTGACGGTGACTGCAACTTTCACACTTGATTCACCGCCTTCGTATAAGTTGACAGTAGCAACGACTGGTACAGGTAGTGGCTCGGTGACGTTGAGTCCCCCAGGGGGAATATACCCATCAGGAACCGTGGTTACACTAACCGGCGATGCTGGCGTCGACTCAAAGTTCAATGGCTGGACAGGAGACTTCGTCGATGCAAATAACTCGTTAATAGTGACCGTCAGTGGCGACACAACCGTATTTGCAAGTTTCGCCCTGAATGCCTACAAAGTAATGTTGGTGACATCGGGTCAGGGCTCTGTTGTAAAGTATCCGGATCAAGAAACGTACGCGCCGGGATCGACTGTTCAGTTAACTGCCGTCACCCCGACGGGTTGGGTATTCTCCGATTGGAGTGGCGCTGTTTCGGGGTTTGAGAGCTCTGTTTTACTTGTTTTAGACGCAAATAAGACTGTAATTGCCACATTCGTGCAGAATACCCCCTCAGGACCAACCCCTGGCCAGCCATCAAATCCTCCTGATACGTATAACCTTGTAGTCCAAACTGTTGGTCAGGGTTCGGTCTCCAAGAGCCCTGATCATACTAGTTATCCAACTGGATCGATTGTTCAACTGACCGCCATAACCGGACCCGGGTGGATCTTCTCAGGTTGGAGTGGTGGCATTTCGGATACTAACAACCCCACAACTGTGACTCTAACGAGTGACATGGTTGTAACAGCGACTTTCGTTCAATCTGCGCCTTTACAGTTTACCCTAACATCAACAAATGTCGGCTCTGGTAGTGGTTCAGTCCTCTTTGATCCACCTGGTGGCGTTTACTCAGCTGGGACCGTTGTATCACCTTCTCCGGATGGTCAGGTGATGGTACTGGGACTGGTGCGACTCGTTCGGTGACGGTCACAGGTAACATGGCGGTGACTGCCACATACGCGCAGAACACATACACGCTGGCCGTCACTGTCAGTCCAAGCGGTGGAGGCACGGTGGCCAAAAGCCCGAATCAGACTACATACCACTACGGCGACGTAGTCACGTTGACGGCCGTTCCAACGAATGGCTGGAGTTTAACGCAATGGAGTGGCGACGCAACAGGGATCGCTAACATGGTTACTATAACGATCGATGGTAACAAGGCCGTGGCCGCGACCTTCAGCCAGACCCCATATTCCTTAACCGTAATAGTTAGCCCGAACACGAACGCGGGTACAGTGACTCCGAGCATTTCACCGCCTTACCACTACGGGGACGTGGTGACTTTGACGGAGTCACCCAACGCAGGATACACCTTCTCAGCGTGGTCTGGTGATGGCGCTGGCACGGGTACGACTAGGACTGTCACCATTACTGGTAACATGGCTGTAACAGCCACTTACACGCAGAACACCTACACGCTATCCGTCACCGTTACTCCAGCCAGCGGAGGTACTGTTGCCAAGAGTCCGAACCAAACCACATACCACTACGGCGATGTAGTGACTTTGACGGAGTCACCCAACGCAGGATACACGTTCTCAGCGTGGTCCGGTGCCGGGGCTGGTACTGGTACTACGAGGACGGTGACTGTAACCGGTAACATGGCGGTATCCGCTAGTTTCACTCAGACGACCTACACACTATCAGTTACCATCAGCCCAACCGGAAGCGGCACAGTTGCCAAGAGTCCGAACCAAGTCACATACCACTACGGAGATGTAGTGACTTTGACGGAGTCGCCTAACGCTGGCTACACGTTTTCGACATGGTCTGGTGCCGGAGCTGGTACTGGTACTAGGAGGACTGTGACGGTCACAGGTAACATGGCGGTGACGGCCACGTACACGCAGAACACCTACACGCTGTCAGTCACCGTTAACCCCACCTTCTCCGGATGGTCAGGTGATGGTACTGGGACTGGTGCGACTCGTTCGGTGACGGTCACAGGTAACATGGCGGTGACTGCCACATACGCGCAGAACACATACACGCTGGCCGTCACTGTCAGTCCAAGCGGTGGAGGTTTAGTGACTAAGAGTCCAAACCAGGCTACATATCACTATGGCGACGTGGTCACTCTCACAGAGTCACCCAACACAGGATACACCTTCTCCGGCTGGAATGGAGACGGCTCCGGGACTGGCTCAACCAGATCAGTCACGGTCTCGGGGAACATGGTTGTGACCGCCACATTCACCCAAGTCTCAAACAATTTGATATTAGATATGGAAGATGATTCTGATGTTTCAACAGGACGACAAAATACTTGGGACTATGCTTCAGTTACATATTACCCAGACTTAGTTACTGTGACAAGAAGTAGTGAACAAGCACACACAGGACTAGATAGTATGAAGCTGACTGTAAGCAGTTCGACGGAGTCAGGACGTAGAAATGAAGTTCTTCATACTTGGAACCCTGAAACAACTACTGTAATGACGACTGAAGCATGGATATACATACCCTCAAATTTCGTTGCTGGCGACTTTAATGCCCTTGTTCGTCCACTTTATGAGAGATACTGGGGTGACGCAAGTCTAGGTGAGCCTGGATACATGTCGTACAATGGAGCAACCTTTGGGATATTTGGGAGTGATGGTAGGTCTAGTAGACCGACGTATGGACAACCAGTTCTTAATCTTTATATGAATCATGGAGATGTCGAGAATGAGCACCCCCTTCCAGCATCATACGATCTCTATCTAAGCGATATGCAACAGGCATATAGCGGGTCACTAGGAAAATGGGATTGGATTGAACCATATAAATCGCATTCTGAGCTTAGATGGACAGTCGACAACATCAAGGGACATTGGATAAAAGTGACTTGTAATGTCATTAGAAACCTTAGTAATTGGGACGATGGACGTATCGAATGGCACGTGGCTTTCCCAATGGATGGATATATTGATCATCTTTTGTATATGACGAGCAGTGGTTCTGATGAGTATGGGTGGAATCCTGCAACGCCAATTAGGACGATAGGTATTTCACCATTGTTGATGGCGAAGCGTCAGGCAGAATCGTGGGGTCAAGCGGTTTTCTGTTCTGGGGTAAGTAATTATAATGGAATTGGCAATGCGAATAATGACATCTACTTCGATGATATTATTCTTTCAGGCGACTAAAAGGAAAATAATAGAGAAATATGTTATTTCCCACTCGTGTTCTTATGGGTTGGAAATTAGTAGATGCATGATTAGTAGGCTATAGTTACTACACCATTTGGTACGTTATAGATCGACTGCGCGCGCAAGAAACATACTGGGATAATCGTCCTAATTATTGATTCGTATTTATCCTTAGGAATGCTTGCGCGCGCGCAAAACAAAACAACGAGTTAAACAAACAGGTCGACATTGTACGTCTCCCCATCTTAAATGTCCCCCCAAGAAACTAGTGGTTTCAGGTGTTGAACCTCAAAAACTATCCCAGTTGCTAAGAGGCTACTCCGTCATCCACGGAGTTAGTCCCTACGCTAGTTTTGGTTTAACATTCTTCAAGGGTAGATTTCCTCAGCCTTTCATAACTACTATCCATGAAAGCCATAGAACAACTCAAAACGTATTCTTTAACTAACCAATCTCGACTTGGACTATCCAAGATTTTGGTTTTAATTTTTTTGCGTTTCCTCTATATGATTACTCGGTATATAGATCGATAAAAGCATCCGATACGACGACCTGTTGTAACAATACATTATTAGAGAACCTAAAGGCCTGCTTTAAACTGAGTCTGAAAAAATACAGGTAATTCAAAATGGTGTAGACTTTGAAGAGATCGAAAACGTGCCTAAGCCAATAGAAGTCGATGATTTTTACGATTATTTATGCGGGTAGACTCCACTTATCTAAAGGTGTCATGTATCTTTTAGAGGCTTTCCGACTCATTTCAGATCACCTTCCAGACATCCACCTCAACATATTTGGTAAAGACCCCTTGGAGAACAAACTTGTGCAGACTATTATTGCTTCAGGTCTTAAAGATCGGGTTAGTTATCTCGGATACATACCCTACAATAGACTTTTAATGAAGATAAAAAAGTCAGAAATAGTGTGTTTCCTCGCCTCCAAGAATCCCAGTCAATGTTCATGCTCGAGGCTATGGCATGTAGTAAACCACTTTTAGCGTTCAACTTGCCATTCTCTAGGGCGATAATAACAAATGGCGAGACTGGACTTCTATCTCAGGTCCGAGATGTCAAGAGTCTAAGCAACAACATCGAGTTGCTCTATAATGATGAAAAACTCAGGAAGAAGATATGTGAAAACGCATCAATTTATATTAGAAATAAGCATAACTGGGACAAATTGGCCGACAAGTATCTCGAAATATATAAAAAGGTAGTACCCTAACCCAGCGAATAATTTTGATTTTAAAGAGTAATACGGTATGAGCCTAAGTCTAAAACATTATAAGCTTCCCTAGGAAATATTAAAAAGAATTAATTATGCCTGCAATTTTTGGTTGTCTAAATCGAGATGGCCAGCCAGTGAGAGAAGATACAGCGATTGCTATGGTCAATTCGATAAAACACCAGAACCCTCGCAATGAAAAATGGGTTCTTGAATCATGTCTTCTCGGAAAAACTGAATTGTTAGATAGGGATTTCGAAAAAAACTTTTTTTATGATAGAAATAAACCATTGCTTTGTATTTTGATGGGAAGAATCTATAATCAAAAGGAAATAGCCTTGAAATTTGGGGTCGATGATTATGAAGACGATGCATCTCTAATAGCTCAACTATATGAGAAGAATGGGTTCAAGTTTGCAGGCGATTTAAATGGATCATTTGCTGCAGCGATCTACGACGGAATAAGGGATAGAGTAATAGTCCTTAACGATAGACATGGTTTTTTCCCCCTCTTCTACTCCTTGGATCCAGAAAAATTTTCATTCGGTTCAGAACTAAAAGTTTTACTTACTGACGCATCTGTTTCTAAGGATATTGATAAAACAGCAATATCCGAGTTCTTTATGTTTAAGTTCTTATTGAATGATAGAACATTTTTCACACATGCTAAATATCTGCGTCCAGCCCATATTTTAATATACGATAGGACAAACGACAAGCTGAGTCTCGAGTGTTACTGGAGCCCGACTCTGAAACCCAAGACAGACAAGCCAATGGAGACCTACCTCAGCGAATTCAGAAAACTGATGGAGAAATCAATTGAAAGAAGAGTCAGAGATAAAAAGAAGATAGGAGTTTTCCTGAGCGGCGGGTTAGATTCACGTCTCATAACAGCTTATACGAACAAGAACAATACTGAATTAATCACCTTCACCTTTGGAGTTGAGGGCTGCCAACAGCAGAAGATTGCAAAGGAGGTGGCAGAGAGACTTGGAGTAGAAAATATTTTCCTCGAAATTCCATCGGATTTTATCGCTCGTTACGCAAGTTTGATCGTTCACGAAGGAGACGGTCTTGTAAGGATTCGGGATTGTCATTTTATTTCACTTCTGGAGTCAATAAGTAAGAAAGTCGACACAATATTGCTCGGAATGGCGGGAGGGGAACTCTTCGGACAGACGATTCTCCCTAAAATATTCAAACTCGAAAAAAAAGAGGAACTAGTCGACTACATATTCCAAACGAGAACAGCCCATTCCTCTGATGCATACAGCAAAATCTTTGTAGAATCATTTCCCGAAATCAACCAAACGGTTAAGCAGGACTTCCAACAAACTTTCAATGATATCAACTTTCCTTCAATAGTGGATGTTGCCCATTATTGGGAAATCGTTCATTATTTACCTAGATACATTTACCAAGCGTTCCAGTACTACAATTGGTATATTGAGGCAAGGCATCCATTTCTAGACAATGATCTCGTCGATTTCGCATTCAATCTACCTAGTCACTTCAAGCTGAATGAGAGTTTCCTTCAAAAAGCTTTGAAAACTCAATTTCCCACTCTCGCAGATATACCGTGGGAATACACAGGGGTTCCCCCAGACTCGAATTTAATTCAAACATACTACGGGAAAGGCAAAATTCTGATGCGTAACAAATTAGATGGAACAGTGGAGAGACTCACAACAGGCAAGATTCATAAAAAACCACTTGACTATCGAGGCTACAGTTATTGGCTAAGAACCGGCTCCAAAGACTATGTACGTCATATTTTAATAGAATCAAGAATCAAGCAGAACGAATTTCTTAACAACGAGTACGTGAAACAAATCGTAGAAGAGCACATGAAAGGCGAAAGAGATCATGGCACTCTGATATGCGATCTCTTAAATCTTGAATTGGCGAATAGAGAGTTCTTCTCAAAGCAAGGAAAGAATTGATTTTTTCCGAGATACCAAGACTGATGAGTGATTTAAGGATGACTCGAAGGCTATGTTGAGAGACAAGACGATTGTCTGGGTGAGCCCGTTAATTTTGGATGTTCACATTCATAAAACTTCTAGGATAGAGATGCTCCAGTCATTAGCAAGACACAATAACAAGGTTTTTCTTATTGGATCTTACTCGAGAAAAAAGCCAATTGAAACATCTCTTATTCGAACGATCTCAATTCCTTTAAGACAAATGCCTGCTTTCTCTGCAAGCGCCTACGCATTGTTACTTACTCTGTATCTTCCGCTACTATTTCTAAAACTCAAACCGGACATTGTTATTGTCGAGCCAAATCCTACCGTTTTGAGCTTATGCACAACCTTCTTTTTACCTAGGTCAAGAAGACCAAAAATCGTCCTAGACATTAGAAGTACGCCGGTAGTCATAGTTGGTGTCGGCGGATACATGAAAAACGCATTCTTCAGCATCTCTCTAAAGATTGCCAAGAGATTTTTCCAAGGGATTACGATCATAACTTTATCGATGAAAAAAGACGTGTGCAAGAGGTTCAATGTTAATCCAAGGTCTGTTGGTATTTGGACATCTGGAGTTTCCACGACGGCTTTCAATGTTAAGAATTACAGCAAGAAAGATATGCAAAAAATACTCGGCCTTGAGAACAGATTCGTAGTTTTCTATCACGGTGCCTTCGCGAAGAATAGAGGAATTACCGAAACGATTCAGGCTGTTGATCTACTGAGAAATAAATGTCCGGATCTTGTTCTTTTCTTACTAGGAAATGTCCCTACGAGTGTGAAGAGCCTGATTAGTAAGTTGAACCTGCAGAAAATGGTTATTGCGCACGATGTTGTACCCTATTCTGAAGTTCCGAGATTTATCTCCCTGTGTGATGTAGGAATCGTTCCTTTACCTGACGAACCTGATTGGAGATACCAATGCCCGTTGAACCTTCTTGAATACCTATCAATGAAGAAAGTAGTCATAGCCACGGACATTCCAGCGAATAGGGACGTTCTGGGGGAATGCAGGTGCGGAATCTACACTTCATCAACAAATCCGAAAGGAATCGCTAAAGCAATAGAGTATGCGTCTGAAAACAGAAAACTGTTAGAGGACTGGGGGATCTACGGGAGGATGCTTATGGAAGAGAAATATAGTTGGATGAAAGTGGCTGAAGACTTTGAAGACTACCTTTCGTTACTCTAGGCGCATACATGTATTTCATATAAATTACTTAGAAACTAACGTTAAGCGCTGAACTTGATGATGGATAGAAACATGCGCGCGCAAAATTTCTTATCCTCTCGATAGTATAGGGCCTTAGCATTGTGAGAAAAAAGAAAATCGACTGCATCTTAGATATTTACCCCTATTTTACTGACCTGTTGTCAGGCTACATACTGGGCAAGCTAACTGGCAGGCCTCTCATTATCTATATGCATACTTATTCTCGGAGACGAGGAAAAAGGCACATTATTTCATGTATGGAAGAAACTTGAAAAAATGGTCTTTGCTGGAGCAACAACGATTATTGTTATGAACGAAAAATATGTTAGTCGTTACTCGAGTAGAGGCTTATAAAATGGTGTTGGTTCCGCCAACTAGAGATCTTTCTAATAAATACTATTTAAAGCTAGAAAAAATTGGTGAGAAACCTAAAACGGATGAATTAAAGATAGTGTTTACCGGATCGGCTTATAGTGCAAACGAGAATGCGATCATCAAATTCCTTGATACAGCAACTCAAATTAAAAATCTGAAACTTCTCTTTGCCACGCCAAAGGATTGGGAGACAATTGAGAAACTAAAGTCAGTGCTAAAAGAGATCGGTGTAGGATTTCTCGATAAGGAAAAATGTATTAACTTACAGAACAGCCCGGACGTCCTATTTCTACCCTTGCGTTCAATACTAGTTACGAAGAGGAGATCACATATGCCTTCCCATGTAAACTCTTGGAGTATATGGCAGTTGGTCAGCCAACTTTCGTCCTGACACCCCGCGGAAGCTTTGTTGAATCCTTTATCAACAAATACGAGATCGGAATAGCTGTAATTGAACTTTCAAGGCAAAAAAATAGAGGAAGCCATCGAGGTTCTGAGGGATGATGGGACATGGCGGAAGCTGGTGAAAATGCGCTAAAAACAGTTCAATTATTTGACTCTAAAAGACAATCCAGAAAATTAAAATCATTCATAAATAAGATGTGTGGGTATGACGTTTAAGGAGAACAGAGAGGGATAATCGATGGCTGAACTAAATAATCTTACAGACTGGTTTCTTCACTCCAAAATATTCGATGGTGAGTCATATCTTTCGTACTATTCAGCTTTTAGTACTGGACCACAATATCCCGAAATAACATCTTACGCGTTAAGCCTCTCCAGTTTGCTATACAAGATCAAAAAAGACCCTGTTTTCCTTGACCGAGGAAGAGAATGTTTCAGATACATGATAAAAGTAAGTAAGAATGGTGCCATTCCATCACTTACTGATAGGAATTATTATGTCTTCGATACCGGTATTTTCGTTTCAGGTGCAATTGACCTCTATGGGGTAGAAAAAAGGGAACAATATTTAGAAGAAGCAATAAAAAGTGCAGATTGGATACTCGAAAAGTGTAATGAGGATGGCCTCTCAGCCGGCGAGTTCGATTCGCCGCAGACAGAATGGTATCATAAACCGTCTGTGCACCTAACAAAATTAGCTATACCCCTGTTAAAAATTTCAAAATATGTTAAAGAAAAAGAATACGAAAAAAGAGCAAGGAAAATCCTAGATAAATATATCAAGCTACAGATGGATGGGGGGAGCTTTAGAATTAATGATGAATCTACAGACATTATGATTCACCCCCATTGTTATGCAACAGAGGGATATCTATACGCCTATTATATCTTGGGAGAGAAAAAATATCTTGAGGTAGCACAAAATGCCACCAACTGGCTTACTAAAAATCAAAACTCTGACGGCTCTTTTTACAGAAGATACTCTCTCTCAAATATCAAACCGCAGCCTAAAACGTCTGATGCAATAGCTCAAGCAACTCGCATATGGAAACTCTTAGGAATTAACGAAAGCGGGATCAATAAGGCATATAAATACCTGGAAGGTGTACGGGAGTCCAACGGATTAAGATTATTTAAGAATGATTTGCTAGGAGAGCGCATCCTAACTTGGCAAAGAAAAACATATTCATGGCCCACATTTTTTTATATTCACTCTTTATTGCTTCCTTTCGGTAATATGGAAAGATGTGGTGAGTTGTTTTGAAATTTAAAAAACATATTATTGTTATAAATGAAAAATGACCTTCTGTTAGAAGTATTAATATATTACCAATAGTAAGACAGGTTTTGAAAATCATTTTCTTGACCGTTTTACCCGGATATTTTTTAGTTAAAATATTAAACCTAAACAGTGATCCAGTCATTACTTTTATATCTTCAATAGGAGTAAGTTTGTCAGCATTGATGTTAGTTGGATTTATATTAAATGCTATATTGTGAAATTTTACTATACTACCTCTAACCACGTATCCAATATTAATTTCGATTAGTATTATTTTATTAATATCGATGTTAATTTATTCCCAAAAAATGTAGATAATAGTTCTCATCATATTGCTTTAGAAATTACATTCATTGATATGCTAAGATTATTCCTAATATTAATGCGCGCGCTCGGAGTTACGAGAAGTATACAATTTACATGTTCAAGCTTCCAAGCGATCTAAAATAAAGACATACCGCTTTTCATATATTGATTCCTTATGGAAATTTTTTTCTCCTCTAAATAAAATTGAGATATTTACCGCTCGGATAAAAGATATTCCTATTGCGAACTCAATATGCTTGAATTTTAACCCTGTGATTCACGTATTCACGCTATCTCAGTCCGATTATGCTAGATTAAATAGGATAAACTCAAATGAGGCACTCTGGTGGAACATAATACCGTGAGGGCACGACAACGACTGTACCTACTTAGATATAAGCGGCATAGAATTAGGAAAGATTTCCGTGGGAGAAAAGAAAGCACAGGGAATATATAACTTCAAAAATAAATTCAGATGTAAATTATTAGAGTATCACGATTATCGAAAACCCCTTCATAATATAAAGTGGTCAAATATCTGGACAGATATCTAAGGATTCAATTATACATAACTAAAAGTTACAATTTACAAGACTGTTTATTTATCGGCATAGCACGATAACCTTTATTATATCTAAAGGGATTCAATGAACCAACAAATCCATCAATCCTGGTGGGACTCCATCGTTTCAGTTAAAACTATAGTGTATCAAAATAAGAGGGTCTTTCAGGGTCGCACAAAAAAAATATTAGTTTTACTTATGACCTTCCTTCTAATAGTATCCATTTCCAACGTAGTTGGAGATACCTTAATGGCTTCAAAGAATATAGTCTCCTCCGGAAGCCTCACTTATCCCGACGGGGTGTTTACCGCTGACTTCGAGTCAGATGCCTCATTCAAATGGGGAGTAGATGGAACGGGGGACTATATGTTATACAACAATTACGTTAACAGCACCTCACCTTCAATTTGGACAAGGGGGGCTTGGCCGGCCTTTCAATATCCTGGTAAACTCATATTCCAGCCCGAATTCAATATTGTATATTCCGGAAATCAAGCCGCTGAAATAACAGTGGCTGATACGAGCCTTGAATCGAGCAGGAGACTCGAGATACTGCATGATTGGGATCCATTCTCCACCGACGTGTGGAGTGTTGGATGGTTTTACTTTCCCTCTTCGTTGAAGCCTCTTGACTCATGGGTCACATTCGACAGGTTGATCTATGAGCGAATGTGGGCTCAGAACAAAGCCGTCTACTACCAATACTTCCAAATTTCGCTTTCAGCTATGACCGATACC
>JAPKYO010000051.1 GCA_026394265.1 Candidatus Bathyarchaeota archaeon | reverse complement strand
AGGAATGCGGCGATGATCTCAGGGTTGCCGACGGTTGCGGAGAGCCCGATCCTTTGTGGTGACTTCGCGACCTCGTCTAGGCGCGCCAGTCCAACGGTGAGCTGCGCCCCCCTCTTCGAGGCAGCGAGGTCGTGTATCTCGTCGATGATAACCCACTTGACGGAGGCAAGATGTCTTCGCATGTCCTTCGAAGTAAGGATGGACTGAAGTGTTTCGGGGGTTGTGATTAGCATCTGGGGCGGCTTCTTGAGTTGGCTCCTCCTCTGCTTCTGCGTCGTGTCGCTATGGCGCACTTGAACGTCGATGCCTAGGTTCTCCGCCCACGTCATCATGCGCTTGTCGATGTCCCGGTTCAGCGCCCTCAAGGGGGTTATGTAGATGATGTTGATGCCCGTCTTGTCCCCCTCGCGCAGGTACGCGTCAAAGACGGGCAGGATGGCGGCCTCGGTCTTCCCGCTCGCCGTGGGGGCGATGAGCAGGACATTCTCCCCCGCGAGAATAGGCGGTATAACCCTCTCCTGCGGGGGCGTCGGCTTCACCATCCCGAACTCGGCTAAAGCCTCCCGCAGCTGGGGATTGAGAAGATCGAAGACCGAGGGCACAAACAAACGTGCGTGAGACTAGAATAAAACGGGTTTCTCCCAGAGGATACGATGGGAACGGGCTCGTTCTAGGTCTGGTCAGCGTAGCGAAGCCACGCGTAGGTCCCGATCGCCCCACCCAAACACGTGAGGAGGACGAGGAGGTAGCTGACGGCGCCTAGCGGGTCGCCGCCCATGCTTCCCTTGATGAAGAGTGCCGGGATGGCGTAGGGGAAAAACGCGCCGTACCCGATTACCTCCGATATCTGTGCCAACGCCAGCGCCAAGAACATGAAGCCCACCGACGGGAGATACCCCCGCCCAACGAAGGCGACGAGCGCGATCGGGGTGATCAGCAGGATATTCATGACCCCGACTACGAGAATCGTCGACATCCCGTTGAGAATTACCTCCGAGGATAGGCCCGGCAAGCCCACGGCGTAGCCTAGGAAGACTCCGAGCACGGCAACTAGGCTGATCATAAGGAGTGACCAGATTGCGAACACCATGTACTTCGCGGCGATGAACGCGGAGCGTGAGGTCGGCAGCGCGAGCAGGTCCTTCATCGTCCTGTCCGCGAACTCCCTGCCGAAGACCCAGCCACCCATCAGGGCGGATAATATGATGAGCCCCATGACGCCCTGTGACAACATCCCGAGATACGTCGACCAGTCAACCACGCCAACAAGTATCTGCGCCTTGAGACCGATTATACCGAGGCGACGCGCCCCCTCCGGGTCCTTCATAATCACCATGAAAAACGCCATCACAAACGGGAGTAAAACGTACCCTAGGGCAATGAAGAGAGGAACCCTCGACCTCCTAGCCTTCAGCAACTCCGCCCAGAGTGCACCTGCGAAACCCTTCATCACACTGCCTCCTTGGACTCGACCAACTGGAGGAAGTGCGCCTCCAGGTCAGGCTGCTCGACCCTGAGAGACATCGGTGGGTGCCCCGCGTTCACGAGCAGCGAAGCGATCCGGTCCGGGTAGTCTACAGCGTCCTGGCCGTGTACAGTGATTTCGCCGTCGAGTGAGACGTCGAGTCCGGTAGATACGAGATACCGGAGAGCAGCCTCGTTATCGCGGGTCTGTATGACAAGCGACTTCCGGGCACGCCTCTCCAATTCAGCGGCGTCTATCTCCTCGAGCAGCAGCCCCCCGTGGATTATTCCTATCCGAGTCGCGAGGAGATTCACCTCGCTGAGGATGTGCGACGACATGAACACGGTCGTCCCCTCCTTCACAATGCCGAGGAGCATCTCCCGCACCTCGACTATCCCTGCCGGGTCCAACCCGTTCGAGGGTTCATCCAGAATCAGAAGCTCCGGCTCATTGATGAGCGCCTTTGCCAACCCGAGGCGCTGCAGGTTACCTGTAGAGAGCGCCTGGGCGCGGCGATCGGCGAACTCGGCGAGGCCCAACCTCTCGATCACGGCATCGATAGTCGCGTGGTCTTGCATGATGTGGAGTCGGCGTGCAACCTCCAGGTTTTCCCGGACTGTTAATTCGGGGTAGGCAGATGGCCGCTCGACAAGGTAGCCGACCCGTGACCAGAGCCCGTTGGAGCCATGGGATACCCGCTCACCGAAGAGGCTTACAGACCCATCTGTGGGGCTTATCATCCCGAGCAGCATCCGGATCGTAGTCGTCTTCCCGGCTCCGTTCAGACCGAGGAAACCGTATATTTCCCCACCGTTGAGCGTGATCGACAGCCGATCTACTGCCGTCACTTTTCCAAATCGCTTCGTCAGGTTCTGTGTTTTTATTACTTCGGACATTGAAACAACTACCAACCAGGAGTATATTATACTATACTATTGGTCATTATTATATACTTACCGTTTTGTATTTATACTTCCCAATAAAAGAATAACACATGCCGAAGGTCGTCCCAGAGTACAAGGAGGTAGCCCGAACAAGAATCATCCAGGCAGCCACAAAGATATTCACCGAAAAGGGTTACCAGGACGCCAGTATGGACGACATCGCCAAGGAGATAGGCGTCACGAAGGCCACGCTCTACTCCTACTTCGACAGCAAGAAAGACATCTACAACATCATCGCAACGTCGGCGAACCAGAGACTCAGAGACACCCTCCAAACGTCGCTAAACAACCACGACTACGTGGCGGCCCTCGGTGGAATTGTCAACTGGAAGATAGACCTCCTGAAGGAGTTCATACACACTAGCATGGATATAGTGAAGCTATCCCCAAACGACGAGGACGTGACCAAGATACTGAGGGAGGAGAGGGCGAAGGACCTGGGGGCGCTGCAAGAATTTTTCCAAGACCAAATAGACAACAAGGCGATACGAAGCGACGTGGACTCGTATACGCTCGCGAACATCGTGCTCGCGCTCTACTGGGAGATGATCACCCAACTCTACGCCGGGTTCGACAAGGAGAGAGTTCAGGAGACGTGGAGCAGGAGCATGACGGCGATAATCGGCTAGTATAGCCACCGTCTTCTTCATTACAGATTTTAATAAAAATGGGCGGAGCGAGGAGGCTACCGGTACTTCGCCATCGACTTCTCGAGGAAGCCGAGGTCGAGCCTCTCAAGAGTCTCCTTCTTCGGGATGCCCCTAGCGTCCCAGCCGAGGGTCTCGAAGTAGGCCTGTATCTTGAGGTCGACGCGCTCCTTGTCGGTCGTCTTGCCCTTGAAGGGCCCGGAGGGCAGCGGCTCGTAGTACCTCGGCGGGTTGACGTCATCCTTGATCGGCTCCCAGGTGAGGTCTGGGCCACCCATGAGGAGGAACGCCTTCTGCAGCGTCGTTATCCTCGGGCCGTTGACCTTCCTCCAGCTCGTGACGCTGATGGGGAAGCCAGTGACGGCCTTCGCGAAGTCGAACTGCAGTGCGATGCTTGGTCCCCTACCGGTGAAGCTGCAGTAGACCGCGCTGTCGAAGTAGAGGTTGCCCGTCATGTCGTTGTAGCCGTCGACGACGTTCGCGGTGTGGTCTCCGCCCTGCACGCTCGCGGCGTAGGTCATGTCGTGTGTGTAGTCCATGTCGCTGCGTGTGCCGTGTGCGCCTATCTCGATGCCCTTGACGTGGACGACGTACTTGAGGACATCATCCTTTGGCAGCCCCTTCATCTCCGCGATCTTGATCGCGGCGCGGTAGCTGCCCTCGGCGAGGATGTCGCCGATGCCCTGCCTGTAGGCCATCATACGCGTCAGCTTGTCGAACGCCTCGACGTCGCCCCACTCGAGCTTGAAGCCTATGTCCTCCTCGGTCAGGATGCCGCGCTGGTAGAGCTCGGCGGCGAACCCGACGGTGTTTGCGCCGTTGATGCCGCTGTGCCCCAGCTTGTCCATCAGGGTGCTCAGGTGGATGTTATCGCCGGCGTCGTAGATTCCGAAGTTCGTGCCGCAGTAAGCCTGAAGCTCGTAGTCGGGGACATCCGTGATGTCGCCCTTCCACTTCCCCGACTTTATGCAGCTGACCTTCATGCAGTTTGTAGTGCAGTTGAAGTCGGCCCACTTTACCTTGACCCAGTAGCGGTCCATGTAGCGGTTTACGCCGAGCTGCTTCTCGTCGTGCCACTCCTCCTGCCAGTTCCTGATGGGCTCGCTGCTCGTGCCGTATCCTGCGCCGTAGCCCATCGCGCCTGTGCCCCACCTGCGCATCGGGGACACGGCGATTAGGTCAGCGTGGACCTTACGCCATAGTACCTTAACGGTCTCGGGGGCGTCCACTTGTGGGAACTTGCCCCTGCTCTTCACGGCGATGGCCTTCAGGTTCTTCGAGCCCATGAGGGCTCCGTAGCCGCCGTAGCCGCAGGCGTGGCAGATCTTCGTGCAGACCGCCGAGTTACGCACCATGTTCTCCCCCGCGGGGCCGATGTACATCGTCGCGGGCTCCTTCCAGAGGCCGACGCGGGGCATCTTCTTCGCGAGGGTGTCCCTGACCTCCTTGTTGAGCTTGATGACAGTCTCCTCGGAGTCGAGGCCCCAGAGGTGCTTGGCGTCTACTAGCTCGACGCCTTCGTCCGTGATTAGGAGGTAAACGGGGGTCTCCGACTTGCCGGTGAAGATTATGCCGTCGTAGCCGGCGTCCTTCAGCTCGACTGCGGTCTCGGTCGCCGCCGTGCTGCCTATGACGCTGTTGTTGGCGGGGCTCTTTCCGCTCACGCAGATGCGCGCGCCTGGGTAGATGCCAGTCATGGGGCCCGTCGCCACTATGAGCGGGTTCTCGGGGGCGAGTGAGTCAAGCTCACTCCACTTCTCGCCGACCCTGTCCCAGAGTATCTTCGCCGCTATCCCCCTGCCGCCGAAGTACTGCTCCAGCACGCTGCGGGTGAAGGTGATCTTCTCGAAGGTGCCCTTCGTGAGGTCTACGTCGAGCCACTTGCCCGCGTAGCCGCCGGGGGCGCTCATTCTATTACCTCCTCGCCCTTCTCCCCGAACATCTTCACAGCCAGATCCTTAGCCGTGTCGTATGGGTTCCTGCTGTAGATCTTCCTGCTGACGTTCGGCGGCTCGTTTACGATGGTGAGGCAGTTGTACCCCGCCTCGACGCAGACCTCGACGCACTTGGGCTCCCCGTTGCAGAGGTCGCAGATGACCGCCTTGTTGTCCCCCGGGTGGAGGTACGGGACCGTGCCCGGGCACGCCCTGATGCAGGCGCCGCAGCTTATGCACTTCGCGCGGTCAACGATGACCGCCGCTGTGTTGGGGTCCTTCGAAAGCGCCTGCACGGGACAGGACGCTATGCAGGGGTAGTCCATGCACTGCGCGCACAGGTGGGGCACCTCGACGCCGGGGAACGGCATGAAGACGCGCACCCTCGAGGCGTCGGGCCACATCCAACCCTCGTGCTCGATGCTGCACGCCAACTCGCAGCGCCTGCAGCCGGAGCAGTGGGATGGGTCACGGGCGATCCAGATAGGTTTCGGCATACTACTTCACCGGAATTATTGTCTATGGCGTAGCCGTCGGGAATAAGATTGTTGGTCGGTGGCTACATGTTCCGGGCGGTGAAGAACGCGACGAGGTCAAGCCCCTTCTGGAGATTCTTCTCCTTTATGTAGTAGGTGAGTGCCGCGAGTGAGGCGCATGACGCGGGGAGGACGGAGAGCCCCTCCTCCCTCGCCACGATCTCAGAATACCTCGCCATCTCCCCGTCGGCGACGTGTGCCGCCCACCCTTCGCTCTCCCAGAGTGCGTCGAGGGCCTCCTGCCCGTCGAGGCTCTTCCAGTTGACGAGGGGCTCGTTTATCGGCGTCTCGTCGATCCCGCTGGGCTTCAGGTCCTCGACTTTTCTCTTCCCGGCGAGGAAGCTGGAGACTATGGGGTTGCCCCCGCTTGTGCTCGCGGCGATTACCGTCGTGGCCTTCTTGGTCTTCCCGGCCTTGAGGAGGTTCTGGAAGCCGCGGTTGATCCCGGCGAGTGTCGTGCCGTTGCTCGTTGGGACGGCGACGGCGTCCGGGGCGCGCCCCATCCTGTCGACTATCTCGTAAGCGATCGTGGCGTAGGCCTCGATGGATGCGGCCCTGTTCTCGGGTGTGCCCGGGTTGGCGTTATACCACCCACGCCCAACGGCCTCGGCGCCCGAGGACTCGACTACCTCCTCGTAGGTTCCGGGTGCCCTGTGGATGACTCCGCCCTGCCTCTCCATCTCCGCTATCCGCGGCGTGTGATACTTCTCCGGGATGTAGACGTGGGTGGTGATGCCGAAGATGCGGGAGAGGTGGACGAAGCTCGCCCCGAAGTTCCCGCAGGAAGCTATCGCCAGCTCCCTGTAGCCCCGCTCCTTAGCCACCCTTAGGCAGGCGTAGGCGGCGCGGTCCTTCATCGTCCCCGTCGGGTTCCCGCCCTCAAACTTGAGATATATGTTGCTATATCCGAGCAACTGTTCGATGTTGCGCGAATGTGTGAATATCGTGTCGCCGATCCCGTGGGCGATTAATTCCCCTTGCAACATTGCCGTCAAGATCTGGTTCTAACCTGATAGTAAGCAATAATAAGTAGCATTAATGACTATCGACTCTGGATACAAAGTCCACGCAGGTATGTGTATAGTGTCGAGCCTCTCTGTGGAAGCGAGACAGATCGAGACGGGTTATGAAATAAATCTCCGCGGGTCGCGGTATGTCGTAAAGTACCCCAACGGCTTCTGGAAGAATTACCCCCAGGAGGCGAAGGACGTCCTCTTCGACAACCTAGTCTACGCCGAGACCGTCCACCTCCCCCTGACCCTCCGGAAGAGCGAGCTGAGATACAACACCTCACCCCCCTTCTTCCAGACCCAGTTCTTCCAGAACCTCGTGATGGACCTGCCAAGCTGCGCAGACGTAGACGGGACACGCACGTCGGAGCTCCTCAAGGAGTTCATGAACCTGAAGATCAAGTTCAACGACTACGACGTAAAGATCCCCACCTACAAGCAGCCTAGCAGGGACGACAGCAGCGTCGTCGCCCTCAGCTTCGGTAAGGACAGCCTACTCACCTGGGCGGTTTGCCGCGAACTCGGCCTCAACCCCCAGGCAGCATACGTCGTCGAGCCCCTCCTCTTATACGAGGAGAAGCACAAGGACGTGCTCGCAAAGGAGTTCGAGAGCGAGTTCAAGGTGAAGCTGAACAAGATCATCCACACGACTGGCCACCTGCGCGACGGCATACGCCTCGGCGTGGGCAAGACGGAGATCGGCTGGGGCCTCCAGAACACCCAGTACGCGATGATGCTCCTCCCCATCGCCAACACGTTCCAGGCGAAGTACATACTCTTCGGCAACGAGCAGAGTTGCAGCGAGTACTACTACGACAGGGAAGGCTACATCTGCTACCCAGCCTTCGACCAGAGCCACAAGTGGACGGTGAGCATCGACGCCATCACGCGCCTCCTCACGGGCGGCGGCGTACGCACGATGAGCGTCATCGAGCCGTTGAACGACATCGCCGTCGTCTACGCCCTCTACAAACGGTACCCCGAGGTCGCCAAGTACCACATGAGCTGCTTCGTAGAGACCGAGGCAGGCCGCGACACGCGCTGGTGCATGAGCTGTAGCGTCTGCAGCAAGATGTACCTGCTCATCAAGGCGTGTGGCTTCGACCCCAAGACCGTCGGCCTCACCAAGAACATGCTGACGGAGGACTGCAAGGAGTACTTCAGCCTTTTCGGCGGCAGCGACGTCAACACCTACGCCCTCACGGGCAGGGGCCGCGACGAGCAGCTCTTCGCCTTCTACCTCGCGTGGAAGAACGGTGACAAGAGCCCACTCACACAGGAGTTTGAGCAGAGGTTCCTAGACGAGGCCAAGGGCAGGGAGGACGAGCTCTACAAGCTCTTCTTCGGCGTCCACGAGGCTATCACTATGCCGGAGAAGATCAAGAACGAGACCCTCAGCATATACAAGGAGGTCCTTTCGGACGTCCCCTAGCCGCAGGAAGTTGAGGATCGCTTTTTGTTGTAACACTCGCCACGACAAGGGCGAGTTCCAAGTCGAGTACGAGCCGCCGCACACCATCGAGCTCGTGAAGCACGCCATCGAGGCCGCGGGTTGGGAGTATCTACAGATCGAGGCCGACGAGACCTGCTTCGAGACCCTTCGCAGGGAGAAGCCGGACCTCGTCCTCAACAGGGCCGAGGGCATCAGGGGGGAGAGCAGGGAGAGCCAGGTCCCCGCGTTCTGCGAGATGCTCGGCATCCCCTACACGGGGGCGGGCATCATGGCGACGGCAATCTGCCTCGACAAGCCCACGACGAAGAAGGTGCTAGAATGGCACGGCATAAAGACCGCGCCCTTCACCGTACTCTTCGAGGAGGGCGACCCCATCGACCCCAAGCTAAGGTACCCCCTCATCCTAAAGCCCAGCCACGAGGGCAGCAGCATGGGCATAAACATCGACAACGTCGTACACGACGAGAAGCAGCTCCGCAGGAAGCTCGGGGAGATGCTCAAGGTCTACAAGCAGGGCATACTAGCCGAGGAGTTCATAGACGGCCGCGAGTTCAGCGTCGGCATAGTCGGCAACTTCATCGGCGACGAGAAGCCGCGCATCCTCCCCATCTTCGAGATGGACTTCAGTAGGTTCGCCCCGGAGCTCGGCACTGTCCTCGGCCAGAAGGCCAAGACAATCTACGACTCCTCCGCCAACTACATGTGCCCCGCAAAGCTCACCACGAAGCTCAAGAGGGAGATCGAGGAGACGACCCTCAAGGCCGTCAAGGTCCTACAGTGCAACGACTGGGGCCGCCTCGACTACAGATACAACAGCCGCGGCGAACTCTACTTCCTAGAGATCAACCCCCTGCCGGGCATAGACGCCGACGCGTCCGTCGACGACTTCAGCTTCTACCCCTTCATGTGGCTGCGTGGGGGCTGGAGCTTCGACGACATGATCCGCGAGGTCGTCGCCGCAGGTCTTAAGCGGTACGGCATCAAGTAGCTCCTCGATGAGCGAGGAGCCACCCTTTTTCGAGGAGGCATCCAGACGGGTAGAGGAGAGATTAAGCACTCTTCTCGGGGAGCCCGTAACGATAAGCGTCCACCTCTCACTCGACAGAAGATTGATCGACGACGTAATCAAGATAGACTCCCACATGTTCAGGGAGGAGCTCAGATACGACCTCTGGGATCTCATGTCGAGGAGCGAGAGGCGTGGCTTCGCCCTTCTCATGGTTCGGCGGGGTAAGGAGCCCCTCGCCTTCTTCTTCGGCTACGAGGACCCTGATCTCCCGGGGGGCTATTATGGGGACACTATGGCCAGCCTCGCGGAGGGAAGGGGCGTAGGGAGTAGCCTCTTCACACTCGTCCACACCTACTGCTTCGAGAACGGGTACAGTCACTTCAGCTGCCATACGGAGGAGGTTGATGAGAAGGGGCGTAAGCTTCGTGACTGGTACCTCGCCATGGGGATGGACCACGTAGAAACCACCGAAGAGTTTGGAGACCTAATGAGGGTCAAGCTCACAACGGAGCACGTGAGCTGGATGTATCACCGCTACATACTCGGGGAGAAACAGTACAAGCGTGCACAGGCATAGCTGACTCCCCTGAAGCAACGCTTTTAACCAATTCAACCCTCTTCTGCCCCATGCTGTACTTCTCATATGGTTCGTTCTTGGACTCTGAGACCCTGAAGAGGCACTGCCCGAAGGCGGTGTACAAGGGTAAGGCCATGCTCCCCAACTGGGAGGTCCAGTTCAACTTCATGAGTCGTACATACAAGGGTGGAGTCACCGGAGTCGAGCCCGCGGCGGCGAAGCTTGTCAGGGGTGTTCTCTACGAGGTTAATGACGAGGAGCTTCTACACCTCGACTCGATCGAGGGGGTACCCGATGGCATCTACTACAGGCAGACCATCTACGTCGTCGATGAGCCGGGGAAGGCGGTGAAGGCGGCGACCTACAGGACGACCAACCCCAAGGGTCCCTTCAAGCCCACGAAGAGGTACGTCGATCTCATGATTAGTGGCGCGAAGGAGCATGGCCTCGACCCAGATTATGTAAGGGAACTCGAGGCGATAGAGACCGTCGACTAGATTGTGTTATCGGTTTTTTAGATATCGGTTAAAGATAAGGTACATGTCACCAATAAACTGATAATTGAAAAAAAATGTACTAATAATAACAAGCTCAACTATAGAACCATGGCAAATCGCCGAAGCATAATAATGGCGATCGGATACTCGATCGCAATTCTCGCAATAGTAATAATATTAGCCTCAATCCTACTAGGCGGCGGAGAAGGAATAATATACCCCGGATAAAAAAAAGGGACTAAAGCCCCTTGTGATAGAGGATCTTACCGTTTACAATGGTCATATAGACCTTCGCGTCGCGGATATCCTCGGGCTTACTCTTCGTCAAGTCACGATCGATGACGGCAACGTCAGCCAGCTTCCCAACCTCGATGCTTCCCTTCACGTCTTCGTCGAAGCTGGCATAGGCACCGTTCAGGGTATAGCACTTGATTGCCTCAACGAGGGTTATCCGCGCATCCTTTATCCCGTGGTTCACGGCGCTCCAGACACCATATATCGGGTGGAAGGGCATACCGTCGCTACCAAAGGCGATCGTGATCCCCTCATCCAGCAGTATCCTGTAGGGGTTGTTGAGCCGGTTCCTCTCATCACCGAGGCGCTGCTCGTACATGCTGCCCGGACCAGCCCACTCGCCGACGAAGTTCGGCTGAACAGCCGGGATGATGCCAAGCTCCTTGATCCGCTCGATCTGCCCCGCGGTCAGGATCTCGCAGTGCTCAATCCGGTGGCGATGATCTTTCCGGGGCTTCTCCTTCAAGGCAGCCTGGATGCTGTTTATGACGCACTCGATCGCGTAGTCGCCGATCGCGTGGATCGCCAGCTGGTTCCCATGCCTGTGAGCAGCCTTCGCCTTCTCATCGAGAACCTCCGGAGGCATAATGAGGAGACCCTTCGTCGAGGGCTCATCCGAGTAGGGCTCGAAGAGCGCGGCCGTACGTGCCCCGAGGCTCCCATCCATGAGGTGCTTCGAGGGACCTATCTTTATCATGTCGTTACCGAAGCCCGTCCGGATGCCCATCTCGTAGCTCTGCTTCTGCACGGTCTCGTCTATGAACAGATATGCACGAACCTTCAGGTATCCCTTGGCGAGCGCCGTCTGATACGCCTTCAAGGCATCGGCGCCCAAACCCGCGTCCCCGATGCTCGTACAGCCGAGGCTGAGGGCATACTCGGACGCTATCTTAAGCCCATCTACCGCCGTCTCCTCGGTTATCTTGGGGATGAAGGACTCGACAAGGTGCCTGCAGTCACGTAGGATGCCTGTGGGTTCACCGTCTGTCCCGACGTCGATCTGGCCGCCCTCCGGCTGGGGTGTCTTCCCGGTGATACCCGCGATCTTTAGCGCGGGTGTGTTAAGCGTCAGGAGGTGGCCGCATATCCGCACGATCATGATCGGGTTCGTCTTGCTGATCGCGTCGAGGTCCGCCTTCGTAGGGTACCTGTTCTCGGGCCACTTGGACTCGTCCCAGCCCTTGCCGAGTATCCAGTCACCCTTCTTCGTCGCCTTGGCCCTCTCCTTGAGGCGCACCACGGCGGCCTCGAGGGTAGGGGTGTCGCGGAGCTGGACGTCCCGGATCATCGATATGCCCATGTGGTAGAAGTGGCAGTGGCTGTCGATGAACCCCGGCACAACCGTCATGCCGGAGACGTCGTAGACCTCGGCCCCCTTCGGGATCTCGATCTTACCCTTTTTTCCCGCGGCTACAATGTAGTCGCCCTGCATCACAACGATGCTGTCGGTGATTGCCGGACGGCCCGTACCATCGATGAGGGTGCCGCCCGTCAGAACTCTCGGACAAGGTTCCAGGGACAATACTGTCGTTGGACTCCTAAAGAATCAGCGCGCGGGTCTTGGAATATAAATGATTGGAGGGGGCCTCCACGAGTTATCCCTCGTGGAATATGCACCCCTATCCGACGGTTATGATCCCCGTCGTGTACTTCTTTAGCATAGCCTCGTTGAGCTCGAATCCGAGCCCCGGCCCCTTAGGCGCAGAGATATAGCCACCATCGAACTTCACCGGCTCCTTGATGACGTCCTCAGCGAACCACTCTGGGAACCCTGATAGCTCGCACTTCTGTGTGATGGCCTTGCCGCAGCCCGCGATGATGTGGGACGCGACGCATAGACTGACGCCCATCTCGAGGTCGTCGTGCATGAGCGTGGGGATGTTCATCACGCGCGCCATGTCGAGTATCCGCTTGACGTTCGTGATACCTCCCGCTGGCCGGTAGGTCTTGAGCCCGAGAACACCGATAGCGCCCATGTCGATGAGTGTCTTGACGTCGGCCATGGAGAAGAGTGACTCGTGTGGCATTATCGGGGTGTCCACGGAGCCCGCGACCTTGGCTATTGAGGCGAAGTCCCACCAGACGGTCGGCTGCTCGACCAGCTCGATGTCGAACTGTTCAAGTTCCCTGATCATCTTGATGGCCTCGGTGGCGGAGTAGCCCTGGTTGCAGTCGACGCGCAGGACCACGTCCTCGCCGATCGCCTGCCTCATCGCCTCGACGCAGGACACGTCCCTCTTCGGGCCTATCTTGAGGCGGATGCCCGTGTATCCCTCCTTGACGAGCCGCTTCCCCTCAGCCGCCACCTTCGTGGGGGTATCGATGCCGATTAAGGCGACGTTCGGTATCTTCTCGGCCTTCGATCCGCCCCCGAGGAGTTTGTAGACGGGGACGTTGAGGCTCTTGCCCATTATGTCCCAGAGGGCCATGTCGAGGGCAGCCTTCGCCATCGGGTACGTAGGCGTCCAGTAGTCCATCTTCTCCCAGATGCCCTCCAAGTCGAAGGGGTCCATCCCCAGCACGTTCGGGACGATCCACCTCTTCAGCATCTCGGCGACGACGGCCTGGTTCTCGGGGCTGAGCGGGGGAAGTGGCGGACACTCGCCGACGCCGGTCACGCCCTCGTCGGTGTGTACGCGCGTCAGGATGAACTCGAAGGGCATACCCTCACCCAGCTTGCCATAGCGGGAGAGAGCCAACACCTTCTTCTTCGGCAGGTTAACTGGAATAATCTCGACCTTCGTGATCTTCAAACCAGAAACACCGGGATAAAGGGGGGCCCTCCACATTGATGAGGTTTACCAGTCACCCGAGGGTGAGGAAGTTCTCCACGAGCATCTCGGCTAGGTGTCTCATCTCGGACTCCCTGACGGCGCACTCCTCGATGACCTGCGCCTTCGTCTTCCCGACGGCCTCAAGCTCCGCCGGGTAGGCCGACGCCCACCGCTCCGCCTCGCGGCGGTCGATCTCCAGATGGAAGATAACACTCCTCACGTTTTTCCAGCCGTATGCCTGGATGGGGCATGGGTCGCCGCGCGCCAGCAGTCGGCCGCCGGGCGGGACCTTGAACATGTCGCTGTGCCAGTGGAAAACGGGCACCGCCCGGGGGAAGCCACGGAAAAGCGGGTCGGTGGAGCCTGCATCGGTCAGTGTGACAGTGTAGCCGCCCACCTCCTTCCGCGGGCTCCTCACAACCTCGGCGCCAAGAAGCCGCGCGAGCATCTGCCCGCCGCAGCACACGCCAAGCACCGGTTTCCCGCTACCAACGACTCTAGACAGGTACTCCCACTCCCGGGCGAGGAACGGGTGCTTCTGGACATCGTTAGCAGAGATGGGCGTGGGACCCACGATGAACGCGGAGTACCTCTCTGTTCCGGGGAAGGAATCACCGACCTTCATCGAGTAGGCGTGGATAACATCGACTTCGACTCGTTCCCTGAGGAACGCCTCATAGAGTCCGAGGTTCTCGGTGGCGTCGTTCTGTATTATCAGGACCCTGCCCGAGGCCATGCCTGTTGATCATCGGTATCGCTTAAAATGGGTTCGAGTGTGGAAGGCAACCAATATGTGGGGGATGCACCTGATTCTCAGGCATGGACGCGATGCTCGTCCCCAGACCAGTTTGGGCGGAGGTCGACCTCGACGCCCTCGCGCACAACATACGCGAGGTTAGACGCCTCACAAACAGAGACGCAGAGATTCTGGCAGCGGTGAAGGCCGACGCCTACGGCCACGGCGCGGTGACAGCCTCCAAGACATTCCTCGATAACGGCGCGGACAGGCTCGGCGTCGCCACGCTAACAGAGGCGGTGGAGCTGCGTAACGCCGGCATAGATGCGCCGATACTCAACCTCGGCTACACCCCGGATGAACACTACGATACGCTCATCAGGAACAGGGTCGCGGCGACTATCTACACGCCCCGCCAAGCTGAGGCACTGGACGAGGCCGCCGCAAGACTCAGCGCCGAGGCTGTCGCCCACATAAAGGTCGACACGGGTATGGGGCGCCTCGGGTTTCAGCCGAGCGACGAGGCAATAAGGGCCATCGCCAAGATCGATGGGCTCCAAAATGTGAGAATTGAGGGCATCTACACTCACTTCGCCATCTCAGACGCAGCCGACAAGACCTACACACGACACCAATTCGAGCTATTCACGTGGGTGCTCGCCGAACTAAAGAAGAAGGGTGTTGAGCCACCGATCAGACACGTCTCGAATAGCGCCGCCATCATCGACCTGCCTGAGTACGCCCTCGATATGGTCCGCCCCGGCATCATGCTCTACGGCTACGAGCCGAGCCCCGACGTGGCCCTGAGCCGCGTGAGCCTCAAACCCGCCATGACGCTAAAGGCACGCCTATCGAACGTCAAGGCGGTCCCGGAGAGTGCCGGGATCAGCTACGGACTCACCTACACGACAAAGCGTCCAAGCATCATAGGGACTCTACCCATCGGTTACGCGGATGGCTACAGGAGGGCGCTATCCAATAGGGGGTGGGTCGACGTCCACGGCGATCGAGCGCCGATTGTGGGCCGGGTCTGCATGGATCAGTGCATGATCGATCTCACCGACGCCGGGGCTGCGGAGATCGGTGACGAGGTCACCCTCTTCGGAGGCGGATGCGCCCCGAGGGTAGAGGAGGTGGCGAAGCTCACGGACACGATACCTCACGAGGTAACCTGTGCAGTGGCCAGACGCGTCCCCCGTGTCTTCACGAAGGGCAGAAAAGCAGTTGAGGTACGCGACTATCTTCAAGGCTAGCCCCCGACCCCCATCGTGAAGCTGAAGATAAGCACAAGCAACACGAAAGATGTCAGAGCCGCGTAAACGTAGTCTCGGCGCACCGTGAATGAGACGGCGGAGTACACGATCCTCGCCACGGGCGTCGCGAGGAGGATCATGAATCCCAGGAAGAGTACGTGGCTCGGCGCGAGGAACGGGTCACCGAAGAGCATCCATTCAAGGCTGAGGATGCCGGTTGGGCATGATACGTCGCCGGTTATCTGGTTGAGGGCGAGACCGAGCACCATCAGGGCCGCGCTCGCCACGACCCCGACACGGAGGATGAAGCTCAGGCGCGACTCCATTCTCCGCTCTACCATATCCCGGCCCCCGTGAGTATCATCTTCACGCCGATGAAGGCGAGCACGACGATGAAGAGCATCTTGATCGTCGATCCCTTCAGCCGATTCGTCATCCTGGCGGCTACCGAGGCCCCGATGAGGGTGCCGAAGATGACCGGCCCCGTTATGAACGCGTCGCAGTACCCGTACCTGATGTAAACCATGGCGCTCGCGGCGGCAGTGACCCCAACCATGAAGTTGCTCGTCGCCACGGCTGCCTTCATGGGGACGCCACCGAGGATGTTCATGGCGGGCACCTTGATGGCGCCGCCCCCGATGCCCAGTAACCCGGAGATTATGCCAGCGACGTAACTGACACCGAGGATCAAGGGGGACTTGTCAACACCGTACGCGACGTTTTCCCCCGTGGCCTTATCATGGTACCCGCCGCTGAGCTTCAGCTTCTCGGCGATGCCATCATTTTTCTTCGGGGTCCAAACCGATCCGGTTCGCCTCAACTGGAGGAGCATGGTGGCGCTTGAGTAGAGCAGGCTGACGCCGAAGATTCCCTGCAGGAGGTTGTCGCCGGAGGCGAAGGCGAGGAACGCCCCAGTCACCGCCCCGAGCGTCGTCGCAAGCTCCAGGAACATCCCGAGCCTGATGTTTGTGAGTTCCTCGTCGACGTAGTTTGCCGCCGCGGCGCTGCTTGTCGCTATTACGGCGAGTATGCTCGCCCCCGCCGCTAAGTGTATTGGGACGCCGAGGAGGTAGATGAGCAGTGGCACGAGGAAGACGCCTCCCCCGAGTCCGAGGAGCGCCCCCGCCCCACCGGATAATAATGAGATCAGGAAGGAAAGTAGGATATACTCGGGCGTCAACCCGGCTGCCCCTAGCGTCGCTTCTCCCTGCGCCTCTCCTCGACGTAGAGTTCGGCGCCGACTAAGCCCGCGGGGTCACCGTGTGGCTTCACCGCGATGTAAGGAGCATCGACGGGGCCGAAGAAGTCGAAGACAACCCCCACACGCTTCCGCTTGGAGTCGAAGACGAAGTCGCCTATGCTCGCCTCCTCCTTGGCCCTTAGTATCATCTGGCCTGTGCTCTTGGAGACGTGCATAACGGAGCCAATGCTGTGTGGTTTGCGCTGTTCCTCTTTATAGGGCACGCGTTAAGCGGTGTTTTGGAGACTTATAATCGTTGGGTGGCTCAGCCGCCGCGCGGGAGCTTCCCGGCTATGAGTTTTATGACCTTGGCCTTCGGTTCCTTCGACTCTACGAGGACGTACCCCGTCTTGATCCATGGGTACCGTGGGTGGGCGGCGGATGGCTGTAGTTCTGCCTTGAGTCCCGCGGAGACGGCTGCCTTCACAATGTCCTCAGTCTTAGGCACCCTGATCGCCACTGCCTTTGGGACGCGGCGCCCACCACCCCAGGTCGCGGCGGAGTCGAAGTAGATGGGCCAGAGAATGATCTTGCCTTTGGATCTCAAGTGGAGCACCCTACAGCCCCTTGGAGGGGTGTGGGTGAAAAAGGTTTACGTTTACTCCTTGTAGATGATGGCGCTGAGCGCACCAGTCTGACCTGGACGGGAGATTACCCTCGCGAGTCCCTTCTCGGTCCTCACGATGGTGCCCTTCGTGATCACGCCGCGGCGGTTGTAGTCTGCGTTGGCGGGGTTGCTGATAACGTCGAGTATATCGAGTTTCTCCGTCTTCCCAGTCGTGGGGTCGCTGACGTTGACGACGTTGGCGCGGACGATCTTTATCTTTTCTATGCCCGCGCGGCCGCTTACTGTCTTGAGTTTCTGCTCGCCCTCGATCGTCTCGACGGGGTGCCTACCTTGTTCGTAGATGCGGTGGGCCCTGTAGGGTCTCTTCTTGCCACCCGACGCCTTGCGCTTTGTGAGTGTATCGTTCCAGACCATAACCTGCTCCTCCTTGTAGAGCGAGTTGCTATAGCCGTAGAAGAGGGCGGGGTATAAAAAAGGTGTGGTTTTCGGTTCTGTAAAGTCTTCGTCGGATAGACATCCCTGTAAAAAATCGTCGGATAAGGAAAAACCCAAATGACAGTTCGTTTATTTTAGATGTGTATTAGCATAACCGGTAGAGATTGAAGGTGAGAATATGAAAGTCAGCAAAGTCTTAGTTACCTTAATCGTTGTCGGTTTCATAGTAGGAATCGCAATTTTCCTTAGTATGCAAAGTGGACCATACTCGTTTACAGGGAAGATTTCGTCCTTTTCTTATTATCAAAGGGATCTTCACACCTTCACGCAAGTCAACTTCTATGATGGAACTTCGATCTCTTTTTCGGGGAATCTTATCTTTGAAGTGGAAAAAACTTACTCTTTTACATATTATAAGAGTGGGTTGCTATGGGAAATATTAGGCGGTGAAGCCACATACTCACTCACTTATTCTTCGGTGGAACAAGAGATGCCTATCTAACTTTGATATGGGTCCCTACGGTGTGCGCGTCAATTCGATTAATTATGAAAAATTGATATAATACTTACGATTTTCGGCTTGCGTTCTCTATTAGGGTTTTCCATTTGTTTTCTCCCTTGACCTCTATCCCGCACGCATCAGCGGGAGTCCTACCCTTCAACCCCTCATGTGGGCGAACATAATTATGATAAATCTGATAACCGGTTAAAACGGGGCTGTCCCTCCTCTTCAAGCCCCTCAACACCTTTTCCCTATCCCTGATCTCCCCGTTAAGCCTCTCCATCTTATTGTTGTTCCTATCCCCGGAGATGTGAATGTCCCTCACATGCTCCGGTCTAGTCGCCTTCTCCCGCGTCCAGAACTCCCGCTTATAGGCTAACTGATACGCGGCTAAACCATCCGTTATCAGTGTCTTAGGGCTCTTACCCGTCGCCTCCTTACCCATCCTGAAAAGCCTACCCGCGTCGTGCCGATGCTTGGTGTCGGCTACCTCCTGAGCGATCCAGAACCGTGTCTCATCGTCCATGAGGGCGAAGAGATACTTCATGTCGCCCTTCACTTTCACGTATATTTCACCTGCCCTCCATGTGTCGCCGACGCCGGGGGTGATCTTCTCGACGTATTCCCTCATCAGGGCGACGTATTTGCTGATCCAGTTGTAGACGGTTTGGTGGCTTACATCGACGCCGAGAAGCCTCAGAGACCTCATCGTGTTGCGTAGGGATTCCCCGCTGAAGTAGAGTTGCATGGCGGAGGTGATCGCCTGTGGGTTGTGCTTCATCTTCTCGAACCCGATGTTGATAGTGAAGTATCGTCCACAGTCAGAGCAGACGTATTTCTGGATGTCCCCGTGCTTGTTGTGCCTTACACCGTCTCTGAGGATGTTATCCGATCCGCAGTAAATGCAGTTGCGTGCACCCGTCATGGGTTCTATGATTCTCCTATTGATCTGGTTGACCTCAACCCTCTGCCTTATCGTGGTTGATAATTCAACAGCCCAGATGTGCTTGCACTTCACGTTTCGGTAGGTGTGGTCGGGACATGAGCACATCCATCCTTGAACGGTTTTCAATACATCGTAGACTCCGTTTCCGCTTTGAGATTTGACTTTGTATGCTTCCTCACTTATTCGCTTGACTTGGCCCTTGGTGTTGGCGATTTGTTTTCCCTTCAGTTCCCGACCTTCCGTAAGCATATTTATCTACCTATATGTTAGTATATCTATATGTATATATAAATTTATTGGTGTATGCATAGGTAGCTTTTTATACTATTAATAGGTAGATATAACTAGGTATTGGAAATGTCCTTAACAAGTAAATTGAGCATAGCTAGAACCGGAACCGCTTCTCTCAGGGCAACTGTCCCTGAGGGAATTGTGGCCTTCCTCGAAGTAAAGGAAGGTGAAAGGCTTGATTGGAGAATGGAAATTATTAACGGTGAACGAGTAGCGGTTGTTAAAAAAGTCAAATAGGTGATTAATTGTTTAGGAAAAAAAAGGATGAAGACCCATTATTTGTTTATGAATCCCCCTCAACTCAAGATATTGACCCTTATATTTCAAAAAAAATTGATACGTTCTTAGAGCAATTTAACAGAGGGGATATTGAATTTAAAGATGCGTTCAGTGTCCCCATGAGCCACAGTGGAGTTAAATCAACATTAGGTAAACTTCTATCATGGCAATTGAGCAACTATGAGATTGTTAGAAATGAGGAAAATAATATCAAAAAGGCGGAAATTGCTAGTGATTGTCTTCTTTTAATAAATCACGCGAAAATTGTAGGGGCTGTACATGAAACCGAAAGTGTATTAAGTAAATTAGAAAAAATAAATAAAGAAACAGAATCATTAAATGAAGAGAATAATTCTTTAAAGAAAGAATATGATGAGCTTGATAAACAATATCAGCGTATTTCTAAAGAGTATGTGGATTATAAAGAAAGCACGAATAAACTCTTTGGTGGCATGGGGGAATTAACTCGTTAGCTAATTTAGTTAAATGCTCTTATTGTAATCAAGTGTTCTCCGCAGAGGTCTTCAATTCCCATGAATGTGATCCATCTATAAATGGTTGGAAAACCATCCCCGTAATTTATTGTCGTGACGACTCCTATAAAAATAAAAAAATTGTTACTGGAAAAGGTTTAGATGGTATAATTTATCGTTTCGTTGTAACTAGAAGAAAGGCCATACCATTATCCGACGAAAATTTACAGCCTCTTCCATCCGACGAAGACTTTACAGAACCTGGTTTTCGGGGGACACCGGCCTCCGGATTGCCTTGTTTTTGGATAGGTATATCTCTCATCGCGCAACATATGGCTGGGAATCGATTTGGCAGGCGACGAGTTCATCAAGCTCGCACACGGCGCAGGCGGGACGGCGATGGACGCTATCATCAGGGAGCTATTCCTCAAGGGGTTCACGAGGAGGCAGGCTCTCGACGGCGTGGGCCTCGACGCCCTCGACGACGGGGCATCCATCAGGGTCGGGGGCAAGGAGGTCATACTCACCATGGACGGGCACACCGTCGACCCCATCTTCTTCCCCGGAGGCGACCTCGGAAAACTCGCCGTCTGCGGCGCGGTAAACGACACAGCCGTGATGGGCGCAGACCCCGTCGCCATACTCGACTCAATAATCGTCGAGGAGGGCTACCCGATCGTAGACCTCCAGAGAATAATCGCCTCTATGAACGCTGCCGCCGAGGAGGCGGGTGTCGCTATCATTAGCGGCGACTTCAAGGTCATGCCCGCCGGCTCCCTAGACGGCATCGTAATCTCAACCGCGGGCGTGGGCATTCTCCGCGGACCTAGGATTCTTGACAGCCTCGCCAAGGCCGGCGACAAAGTCATAGTCACGGGCACCGTCGGCGACCACGGCACCGCCCTCATGAGCGTCCGCAAGGGCCTCAGCTTCAAGACCGAACTCGTCTCAGACGTCTCCCCCATCGTGGAGACGATCAGGGCCGCCCTAGATGTCGGCGGGGTCCACGCCATGAAGGACGCGACGAGGGGCGGCCTGACCGCCGCCCTGAACGAGTTCGCGGAGAAATCGAAGATAAGCATCTGGCTCGAAGACGGCAAGGTCCCGGTCAAGAAGGCGGTGCGCTCAGCCTCGGACATGCTTGGCCTCGACCCCTACGAGGTCACATGTGAGGGAAAGGCGGTGATCTGCGTCGCCTCCGAGAAGGCGGACGCCATACTCGACGCAATCAGGGCCACCAAATACGGGGCAGACGCAGCAATCATAGGAGAAGTCAAGGCGGAGCGCCCCGGCATGGTCCTGATGAAGACCCTAGTAGGCGGCACGAGGATACTGAGAAAACCGATAGGGGAGCCGATCCCCCGCGTCTGCTAGCCACGCGCCACGAGTTCCGGGTGCAAGTTACTGAACAACTCGATTATCTGCAGCCGGCTCTTCCCAGGATCGGGGCTCAGATCGAAGTAGTCGGCGAAGAAAGGCGTCGTCTTTATGACAACACCACGCTCCGTGCGCTCCCTGCTGATGAGGGCCATGTCCTCCAGCAGCTTCAGCTGGGTGTAGACGTGTACGCCGCGGTAGTCGAGGACCTGCGCCTGCTCTATTGGCTGATTGTAGGCGATGTATCCGAGGGTCTTGAGGGGGCCAACGGTTAGCAGCGGCCTGTTCGTGAACTGGCGCACCATCTTACCGTACTCAGGCCTCAGCTGTATCACGGCCCTGTTCCCCGGCAGGGTCTTGACCTCCAACGCGCAGCCACGCGCCCTCAGCTTACCGGCAAGCTCCTCGACATATCGGAGCACAATCTTCTCGGACCTGCTCCCGAGGGCCTGCATCAGCTCCTCCATATCCAGCGGGTGTCCCGCCGAGTAGAGCGCCGCCTCAAGCTCCGCGAGCTTTACCAGCCGCTTATCGGGTATAGTCATCAAAGGTTCTTCACCTTCACCTTGATCGTAACATCCGTCTCGTCCTCATCCTGGTCGAGGTCTATCTCCATCCTCTGCGCGAGGAAGAGGAGCATCATGAAGAGCCTGACGGCGTCGAGCCAGCCCAGACCGGCGATCATCTTGCTCAGCCTGAGATCGGCCTCATTCGACGCCTTCATCTTCTCGAGCAACTCGTCGCTCCTCGCCTCGACCTCGAGGAGGTACGTCTCGAAGTCGAGGAAGTTGGGGATCGGAATGGGGAGAGTAGGGAGCCTCGGCACCTCGCTGTGGCTGCTCTCATCCTGCAAGGCGCGCTCAAGCGCGTTGATCAAGTCCTGGACGGAGGTCGTTGTGAACTCGAACCTGAATGGGAGCGGCACGGGGGGTGGGAGGTAGACGTCGCCGTGCTCCACCGGTGGCGCGGGCGGCTCCTCCATGGCGAGAAGAAGCTCAGCCTTCTTCAAGTAAATGTAGACGGAGCTATTCACCGCGGTGCCAGCGAGTCTGTAGTCGATCCCGACGCGCTGCATCTCCTCGAGGAGGCTGGTGAGGAGCGTGACGAGGTTGATGTCCCAGGGGCTGACCTTCTCCAGCTTGTTCTCCCTGAAGAGGATGTCCCAGGGCTGGCGGAGGTAGTATGGCTTCTCCTTCCGCTCGGTCAAGGCGTCGTCTCCTCTATCTTCTGCGGCCCCTTCATGGGTAGGGCGAGCACGCGGCTCCTGCCACCCTGGGCGAAGACGCCGTATATCCTGTCCGCCCTGTGAACCATCACGTCCTTGAGGCTCACCATGAGGAACTGTGCCTCGTTGCTGTTCTCCTTGAGGACCTCGGCGAGCCTGCTCGTGTTGAGGTCGTCGAGGTGGGCGTCTATCTCGTCGAAGAGGTAGAATGGGGCCTTGAGGAAACTCTGGATCGCCAATAGGTAAGCGATGGCAGCCACGGACCTCTCGCCGCCTGAGGCACCGCTCCCCAGCCTCATCGGTTTACCGGGGAACTGGAGGTAGAGGTCGACGCCACCGCTGAACGGGTCCTCGGGCTTCTGAAGCTCGAGCCTGCCGTCGCCGCCGCCCGTGACGCGGCTGAAGAGGTGGCTAAAGTTCTCGCACACCTCGTTGAAGGCCGCCATGAAGTGCTCGGTCTTGTCCTTCTCCACCTGCTCGATGAACTTGAGGATGCCCGCCTTCTCCTCCTCGAGCTCGTTGATCCTCGTGCTCTGGCTCTTGTAGTTGTTCATGTACTCGTCGTAGTGGTCGAGGGCGAGCATGTTGACGGCGCCAATGCCGTTCTTCTCCTGACGGACGAGCTGGAGGCGGCCCTCCACACGCTCGAGTTCGACGCCGGCGATGTCGACCTTGTCCTCGTAGCCGTTTGCGGCGAGTTCGTCGAGGCGCTGCTCGCTCTGCAGCTTGAGGCGCTCAATGTCGAGGCTGAGCTGGTTCATCCTCTTGTCCTCGGCTTCGCGCCTCCTCTCGAGGTCCTCCATCCTCTGGTTGACCATGCGGAGCGTCTTCTGGTGCTGGTCGAGTACCTTGCTCGTCGCCTCGACCTCGGTTGAGACGACGTCGAGGTCGCGTTCCACGGACTCCATCTCCCTGTTGACCTCGACCAGACGCTGGTTGGACTGTATCTGCTCGTCCTCCAGCGCCTTGACCTCCTCGAGCATCCTGCGTCTCTGCTCCGATGACTCGGTGAAGCGGAGGGTGAGTATGCGCTCTATGTAGCTCCTCTGGACGGCGATCTCGTTCTGGACCTTGTTTAGCTTCTCCTGTTGCTCGGAGACGAACTTCCTCAGCGAAGCGCTCTTGATCTCGAGGTCGGTCACATCACTGGGCTTGAACTCCCTGAGTTTGGTTAGTTCTGCCTTCGACTCCTCGATCTGCTTGAGTATGCGCTGCTTCCTCTCGTCGAGTGCTATGATGAGCCCCTGCGAGCGCTCGGCTTCCGCCTTGAGCTTGGCGATCGACTCGTCGGCCTGCGCCAGAGTCTTCTGGAAGCGCTCGATACGCTCGTTCGTCTCGACGACCTCGACGTCGATCTTCGACATCGTCTCCTTTGAGCCGTCCATGAAGGAGTTGAAGCCGCGCAGGCTGCCGCCGCTCGACTTGAGGTCGGTCATGCGGGTCTTGAGGCGCTCGCGTAGGTCCTTGATGGTCTTGCTGAGGTTGTCTATCGACTCCTCGGTGGGGATGAGCTTTGAGTAGTCGGGTGGTCGCCTGTAGAAGCCGCCCTTTATTCCGCCGCCGGGCTCGTAGACGTCGCCAGTGATGGTTACAGCCCTGTGTCCCTGGGCAACGACCTTCAACGCTGCCGAGTCGTCCTTGACGAGGTATGTGTCGCCCCAGATGAGGTGGACGACGGGCGCGTACATCTCATCGTACCGGATCAGGTCGGAGACTGGGCCGATGACTCCTTCCCCCACGATCTCGGGGAGGGGCTCGGGTTTCCCGAGCTGATCCATCGGTATGAACTTCGTCACGCCGAGCTTGGTCTTCTTGAGTCTATCGACACAATCGAGGACTGTCGCAACGTCGTCGACAACGACTGCGTTTATCCACGTCTCTGCGGCGGAGTAGACGGCGCGCTGGTTTGGGAGGTCGACCTTTATCAGCCTGCGTAGCATCCCGTGGTAGCCTGTGAGGGCGCCAGCTTCTCCGATCTCCCTGATCCTCTCGAGGGCGCGCTCCTCGACGATGACGTGTCTCCAGAGGTCGCGTTTCGCCGAGAACTCGGTGATGGTGGTCTCGGCCTCCTTTGCGAGGTCGTTCGCCTTCTCGATGGTGCTGCGGAGGTCGCGCTGGCGTTTTATCTGGTCCTCGATGTTGCCGAGCATCTCCTCGAGGCGCATCGCTTCCTGCGACTTAAGGGAGGCGTACTCCCCGAGCTTCGCCTGTAGGCTCTCGATGGTATTGCCGTACTCGATTTTCCGGCCCTCGATGTCGCCAACCTTCTCGCCGAGGCTTGTTATGCTATTCCTGTGACCGTTGATCTCGATCTCGATGCCGCTGAGGCTCTCCTGCATGGGGACGAGGTTCTCGGCGAGCTCCTCGGCGCGCCTCTGGTATTCGCCGGCCGACTGGCGTGCGCCGTTGACCGTCTGCGTGTATCCCTCAAGCTCGTGCCTGTTGGCTTCGAGCTGGCCCATTAGTGGGGCCTCGGAGACCTGCAGGGACTCCAGCGCCTTCTTGCGCTCCGCTACCTCGTCCTCGGTCTTCTTGATCTCCTGCTCCTTCTGGGAGATGAGTTGGGTGAGCTGGCCCTGGCGGACGTCTATCTGCTTGAGGCGGTTGTTGAGGCCCGTGCGGAGCGTCTGCCTGCTGACGAGGTCGGATCTTAGCATGGGTAGGCGCGTGTTGCCGCGCTCGGCGGCCTCGCGGTTGAACTCCTCGATCCTGTTGCGGGCGGCCTCCCTCTCCTCCCTGAGCTGCGTCTTCTCCTCCTCGAGCTTCGCCGCCTCGGCCTCGCGCTCCTTCATCTGCGTCATGAGGACGCCGAGCTTCTCCTCGAGCTGGTTGATCTGGAAGCTGAGCTTGACGGCTGTGAGGCGCTTCTCCTCCCTCGTGAGGTGGTTGAACCTGAGGGCGTCGTTCCTCTGCCGCTCTAGTTCGGTGACTCTTTTCCTGACCTCATCGATGCGGGCTGCGGAGACCTCGATCTTTCTCTCCGCCTCCGTGAGCCTGCCCTTTGCCTCGGCCTTCTTCTCGTCGTACTCCTTTATGCCGATGAGGTCCTCGAGGGCGTCCATGCGCTCGCCGGGAGTCAGGTCGCTCAGCCGAGTCGCCGTGCCTTGGAGGACAATGTTGTAGCCTCCGGGGGTGATGCCTGCGAGGTGGAGGAGGTCGAGCACGGCCTTGCGGCTTGTGCGTTTACCGTTGAGGTAGTAGTCGCTCTTGCCCTCCCTGTCGACCTTGCGCCCGATGCTGACCTGGCTCCTGTCGGAGGCGAGGCCGCGGTCGGTGTTGTCGAAGTAGACGGTGACCTGGGAGATCTGTGGCTTGTTCTGGTCCTCCTCGCCGGCGCCGTCGTAGATGAGGCCGGAGAAGTCTGGGACCCTCATCCTCTTCGAGGCGAGTTCACCTAGGACGAACTGGACCGCGTCGATGATGTTGCTCTTCCCGCTGCCGTTGGGGCCGGTGATGACGTTGAACCCGGGTTGAAAATTTAGCTTGATCTGGCCGCCGAATGACTTGAAGTTCTTGACCAGTATCTTGCTTATGTATACCGTGTTCGTTCCCCTCGTGTGGCGGGCTGTCCCCTTGTCTGACTAGGCAACTATCCTCGGGTGATCGCTTGAATTATCATATTCCTGTGAATAATTCAAGTCTGATGTTCGGGATGGGCTTCTTTGTGGCAGTATTATTACGTATTATTGTTGGATTATGGTTGATGTTCATCGTCTCCCGTGGAGGTTGCTCTCATCAGATGAGAACATCATATGTTTCGTCGCTTTTTTAAACCTTCCCTACCAGAGATAACTTATGCCCAACAGGATAACCAAACTCGCAGATAAACTAGCCGAGCACGGATTCGATGCCTACATAGCCGCGAGGCCACCAAACATCAGGTATTATGCAGGTAGTATAGGGGGGAGCTTTCTAGTCGTAGTCCCCGACTCAGACCCTCTGCTGTTAGTGTCGGTCCTCGACGAGAACGTGACGAGGGATCAGGCGAGGGACTGCCATGTCGAGACCTACACCCCAGTTGGGCTACTCAACAAATTCGCCGACATACTCAGGAGAAGCCACGGCGCCTCGGTTGGCTTCGACGATCTCCCCCTCGCCACCCTCAACCGTGTTGGGAAGAGGCTCCCCGAGATCGCCTTCAAACAGGATCAGGAAGTGGTCTGGGCACAGAGGAGCGTGAAGGACGCGGGGGAGTTGAAGCTGATGCGTGAGGCGGGGAGGCTAGCGGATGCCGCCATGGAGGCGCTCTGGGAAAAGCTCGGCGTCGGAGTCACAGAGAACCAGCTCGCCGCGGAGGCATCATACGCGATGATGAAAGAGGGCGCAGAGGCACACGCCTTCGAGTTCACCGTAGGCTCTGGACCAAGGTCCGCCTACCCACACGCATCGAGCACCGGTAGAAAAATTGAGAAAGGCGACCTCATAGTCGTCGACATCGGCGCCTCCTACAATGGTTACTGCTCCGACATTACTAGGACATTCATCGCAGGTAAACCCGATTCGAAGAGAAGGGAGCTATACGAGACGGTTCTCAGCTCCCACGACGCCACATATACAGCCATGAAGCCGGAAATCGGCTGCAAAGAGGTGGACACGGTCTCCCGGAAGATCATCGAGGACGCGGGATATGGGCCCAACTACACCCACTCCCTCGGCCACGGCGTCGGACTCGAGATACACGAGCCCCCGTCAGTAAGCCAGAGGAGCAACGAGAAACTTGTGCCGGGTAACGTCGTCTCCGACGAGCCCGGTATCTACATCCATGGATTTGGCGGCGTAAGGATAGAGGACACCGTCAAAATAACGGGGAGCGGGGCGAAGAGGCTCACAAACTTCCCGAGGGACATCGAGAAAGCTACATTCTAGCTACTTGCCGTACCGCCGGTTCCTCTGCTGGTAGTTCCTTATGACCCTCTGCAGGTCGATCTCCCTGAAGTCGGGCCAGTAGACGTCGACGATGAACAGCTCGCTGTACGCCGCCTGCCAGAGCAGGAAGTTACTCAGCCTCGATTCGTTGCCCGTCCTGATTATGAGGTCGGGCTCCTGCTGGGGGAGGTGCTTCGTGTAGAGGTGATCAGCGATGAGTTCTTCGCTTATCTGCTGGGGTTCGAGCTTCCCCGCCTTCACTAGCTCCGCTAGCTCCCGCGTGGCGTCAACTATCTCGGCGCGCCCACCGTAGGCGAGGGCGACGTTGAGGTAGAACTTGTCATAGTTCTTAGTCTGTTCCTCCACCTCGGCGATGAGTTTCTGAAGGTTCTCGGGAAGGAGGTTCCTGCGGCCTATCGCCATGACGCGTACCTGGTACTTCTCGACCACGTCGGAGGCGAGGACGTCGCGAAGCGCCTTCTCGTAGACCTTCATAAGCTCCTCGACCTCCTGCTCGTTTCGCTTGAAATTCTCTGTGGAGAAGGCGTAGAGTGTGACTGTGTTTATGTTGAGGTTGAGGCACCACTCGAGGAACCCCTTGACGTGCTCCCCGCCGGCCCAGTGCCCCTCCCAAGGGTTCATGTGTTGTTCCTTGGCCCATCTGCGGTTACCGTCGAGGATGATGCCTATGTGGCGGGGCATCTCCGCGTCCGTCAGCTGAGTCTTCAACCAACGCCCATAGACCTTGTAGACGCCCAGCGCGGTTAGGAGGTCTTTGAGCATCACTCTTCACACTAGGGGGGAGGTGCCACGATAAAACCTTGACTAACATCGCCAACTATGTGAAGGGGAGACGCTTGTACCGCCTGTAAGTTATCCAGACGATGATTATGGTCGTTAATATGCTGGCTAGGGTGTAGAAGATCAGAGGGGACCAGAACCCGATCTGTGTCCCGGGGTCCTGGAGTATCTTCGCGGACTCGATCACGATCAGCCACACCCAGAAGGTGAGGTTTATGCTTACGAAGCTCTGTGCTAGCCGCTCATCCTTGCGCAGGTAGTGGGATACCGCGCCTCCGATGAAAAAGACGCCGACGCCGAGTATGATGAGGTCGATCCCCTTCAGCAGGAAGACGGACAGAAACATGGGTAACATCCCAGCCCACCACGATAGTTCACCCAATGAGACTGGGGTGGAAATGTAGACGATTGCCGAACTCAATCCCTGATATATACCAACGAGGGCCACCATCGCGCCTATCACACGCGCGACGTACATGACTTGCTCCTCGGGCGGAGGCAGTTTTGGCTTAAAGTTAACGATTCGGTCGTAAATCCCAAAGCCCTTCAGGAAGAAGACTGCGCCAAGCACATACACGACGGCTAAACCAGCGTTCTGAAGCTGATTTGAAGCAATGAGAAAGCCAAAGATCAGGAGGAGTATCCCGGGCACACCTAACGCTATCCGGGAGTAGTAGGGGTCATCAATAATCATCCTCAGGTACTTTCCAAAGACCGCGTACGTCTCCTCAATTCGCTCGCTGTGTTTAACGACTACATGGTGGACACTCGTTATTGGGACACGGCTCTGGAGTATCGGCTTCAGGACATCGTCTGCAAACCCGTCTGTGACCAGAACTATGCCCGAGGCCGCGAATGAGGCGAGGACTACCTGCAGTTCCTCGACCATCTTGCGATCTGCCTCCACCCCGCCGGAGGCGGAGCCCGCCACGGTCGCCACCTGAAAGACCTCGTCAGGATACTTTACGACCAATTCCTTGTAGAGTTTGATGGCGCCGAACATCGCGTTGGAGTCGGCTTCCTCGGGGTCCGCAATAGCGAGGGTGGCGGCTGCTTCTCGATTCGCATCAACGCCAACAATAGGCGTTAGGACCTTGGCCTTCTTCCCTATGTCGTCATCCTGATCTATGCACAGGATCAGGGTCTTGGCCTTGGCCTCCATGGATATCTCTCCCAACCGAGTAGTGCTCGAAGATATATATGATTCTTGTATTTTTTCGGGGGTTAAACATCGAGGCCGAGGGCTTCCTTTAACCCCTTGTATCTGTTGCGTATCGTCACCTCGGTCACCCCGGCGGCGTCGGCTATGACCTTCTGCGTCCGCTTCTCGTTGTTCATAACACACGCGATGTATAATGCCGCGGCTGCCAGCCCCATCGGGTCTTTTCCAGCGGTGGTCTTTACTTCCTCGGCGCGGCGCAGGATCTCGACGGCGGCCTGCTGTGTCCTTTCTCCGACGCCGACCTTGGCCGCTATCTTGGGGACCCGAAGCTGGGCGTTGGGCTTGGGCATCTGTATGTTGAGGTCTTTGATCATGAGTCTGTAGCAGCGTGCAATGTCCTTTTTCTCGATTGGGCTCTGGCGGGCGATCTCCCGGAGGGTGCGTGGGGTCTGCGTAATTCTGCAGGCGGCGTATAGTGCAGCCGCCGCTATGGCGGATATGCTGCGCCCCCTGACCAATCCGGTATCGAGCGCCTTCCGATATATCACAGCGGCCCTCTCCTTGATGTTGGCCGGGATGTGGAGCTTATCGCAGAGCCGATCCAGCTCGGCCATGGCCTGGGCGAGGTTTCGGTCGGTGGAGCTGTGTACCCTTGAGCGGATCTGCCATTTTCGGAGCCTCAGCATCTGTAGCTTCGTGTTGAGGGGGATGCTTCTGCCGTAGGCGTCCTTACCGATCCGGCCGATGACTGTCGTGAGGCCCTTGTCGTGGACGGCGAAGCTTAGGGGGACGCCGACGCGGCTGCGACTCTCCTTCTCCCCGGGTGTGAATGCGCGCCACTCAGGGCCGTCGTTGATCATCGATTCCTTGACGACGAGGCCGCAGCTCCCGCATATTATCTCGCCTGAGTCCTCGTCGTGGACCATGTTCCCGCCCCCACACTCCGGGCAGCGGTCCTCGCCATCTCCGTGGCTTTTTCGTCCGCGTCGGATGACCATCACCTATTACTGCATTCCATCCCAGATGCCCCACTCCTGAGGAGGCTTGCTAAAACTGATCACGTGGAGCATAGAAATCCTTAAAAAGAGATTATTTAAGGTTTTGCCTTTATTATAGGATAGAGGCTAGCACAAGTGAGTGTGCTCCCGAGGGGGGTATTCTTATATTACCCATCTGGGTTTATGAAACGGCAGTAGCCCGGTCGTCTAGCGGTCAAGGATCGGGGCCTCTGGAGCCTCTGACAAGAGTTCGAATCTCTTCCGGGCTACCATTCTCTTAACATCATTATTACTGAGTTTGGACATGATTTCTTTCAGTATGAGGTTTATTGAAATTTTAAAAGTAGTTGTGTTTCGTCATCAGGTCTTGCTTCAGGCCTCAACATTGTTCTGTGTGGCCTCACGCACGCGACGATCATTCAAGATTATTTTAGTTGACTTATTACTGTTATTTTCTATCTAATACATGACTAGACGTGCGTGAAATCTTAAAAAGGAAAAGTGTATAGAACAATAATATAGATCATTTCTCCACAAGCCACTATTAGACTAAATCCTTTCGTAGGGTGGGATACCAATGCAGGTGGTACTATCAAAGATCCAGAAGGATAAGTCCAACTCAACACTAACAAATGAAGACGCGGATTCAGACTTACTACAGCTTATAAACCCAACCTTAAAATCGGAGTTTTCCCAAGAAAACGCATTTCAGATTAACGCACTCAAAGAAATTAAAACAGCACTAATCAGATTAAAGCTCTCAAAAAATGAAGCAAAAGTGTTTCTCTACCTCGCACGTTCCGGTGCACAGAAAGCTCAGAAAATCGCTGAATCTCTTAACTTACACAGAACAGAAGTGTATAAGATCTTAAGGACTCTTGAAAATGAGGGAATAATTTACCGTGTCCTTGAGAGACCGATGAAGTTCAAAGCAGTTCCGTTAGAAAAGTTTCTCGACTTAAAACTAGAGGAGAAGAGAGAACGAATCTATCAACTAGAGAAAAGGAAAACTGAACTTCTTCACCTTTGGGGATCCTTACCTGAAGTCAACGAACCTGAAAACGAAGAAAAAATGCTCCAGGTTGTAGAAGGAAAAAATAAGATAATCGGAAAAATCTCAAAGCTCCTAAAGCTATCTGAAAAAAGGTTTAAAGGAGTACTGAACGATAGAAATCTTATCGGGGTATATAACTCATCTTTTTTCGAGGAACTTGAGACTCTGTCTAAGAAGAAGAAAGACATTGATGTAAAGATACTAACAGATTATTCACCCACTAGTACTTTTGTTTTAGAACAGATGAATCTTGTAAACTGTGACTTCGCTTTCTTACATCTAAAAGACCAGCCAAGTTTCATCATTTCTGATGCAGGTTATATGATTCTTTTCATGGAAAATAATAATAACAAATTTTGCGTTATGGAGACTAATGATAGATCTATAGTTAAATCTTATGAGAATCTTTTTGATATGTTATGGAAAAATCAGAACCGAAAAGATCATTTTTGAAAAAATTTTTTCTTCGTCTAGATCTAAATTATTAACGAAATATTCCAGAATGTGACTAGTAACCTAATTAATCCAGTTAAAACTGGAAATATAAGTAAATATTGAGCAAGAGGTTTTTTCAATACTCTAATTAAAAAATAAGTACTTAACACACTAAATACGATTAAAGTAACATCTATTGGGACCCATAATCCATTCTGCATAAATCTAAGAACTATAGAATTACTTTCGTAGATATTTTCACGGGTTAGTGCAATCCCTGTCGAAAAATGATCCCCTATTACCCCAATAACTAGCATTATATAGGCACTAATTTCGAAGCGGGATAAAGGGGTTTGATTTAGCATTTAGTTCAACGAATGGATCCTTGATCTAGATTATAAATCTATATGATAAAGTAGACGAATAACCGTTGAGAATCATAAGCGCGGAATACAGATAACCTAGTTTTAAGATGCCAACTTAAAGATACATATCCCAAATATGTGTGTAGCAAACACCAATTGACACTAGCTTAAACTCTAGTTAACCGGGTTTATTTTCGTAAACAGGACACTGGAGAAGATTGTTAGGATGATAAATAGAAGATCGAAGCTTGAGATATACATAGACATTCTCAAAGAGATTAACAACGGCGTGATCATACCTACAAAGATCATGTACGGCGCTAATCTCTCATGGAAACCCCTCCAACAAATATTGAAATCACTAGTTAATCAGGAGCTCATTGAGGAGTTTATTTCTGAAAATGGAGATAAACGAACTAAGAAGGCATATAATCTTACTGAAAAGGGAATAAACGTACTAAGATATTTCAACAAAGCTAAGGAATTGGTTGAGAACGATAGAGTCCCGGAACTTCGAAACTGGAGATAAATATTTAAAACCTTTTTTTAAAGTTCAATCCATCCAAACATAATCGATCTTTTTTCGGTTTTAAGTTCTTCAGATAACCACAGTTTCGCTTTTTCTGGATCGACTTTATACATTATCTTTTGGACGGTATCTCCATTAGGCATGTTAACCTTTAACTTTTTCACATTGAGACTCAAACCACACTGAAGCCTTCCATTGTATGCATAGGAAGTATCTTCAGTAGACATCAAATCCCCAGATTCAATGATGATTTTATCACTGTTTTTCTCCATTTTTATTGCCACTTCAGGTATGGTTTCGAAATATATAAAAAAAACATCATTCTTTAATGAAAATACCTTAAATTTATCACCTTCAATATCAAATGTAAGGGTATCAGAATGCAGGCATCTCTCTCGAAACTCCGGCCACTTACGGAGGACAATCTTGTGTTGGCTAAGCCCATGGGGCGAAATTTTACCAGGGGTATTTTGTTGGCTAACTGTCTCTCCTAGCTGCAGGACTAAGGAATCAAGATTTTTCTCATGCTCCTTTAAAACATTGAGTATGAGGTCCACTACGTCGACTCTTTCGTCGTAATTCAATTGCGGGTTATTTCCCCCTATAAAAAGAAAGTGAGATCTGGGGATTATTAAAGAAGATAGTAATATTAAACTATAATAAGTTATATAACTAATACTAATAAATAATATAGATTAAGATAATAATGAATTACCAGAGAATTAAATAACATTAATTGTAAAATCTATGTGAAGGGGAGAGTTAAGATGACGATTAATCTTTTGAGATAGATAATAGATTTTAGATATTATAATAATTATATATGTGTATGAAGACACATTAATAGAGTTCCTGATGGGGGCCGAACTATCGATTGAAGTCATATTCAGAGTTGCCCTTTCCATAGGAATGCTTAGCTACGCATCATATAAGGACATAAAAACAAGAGAGATCAGCGACCTAGTATGGATAATATTTGGCGTCGCTGGGTTAATTCTTAATATCTATGAGTTTTATAATGGGACACTCGGGTTACTTCCTCTACTAGTCGCAGTAGGTTTCAGCATCGGGTTTTCCATTTTAACCGGTTACCTCGGTCTTTTTGGAGGTGCTGATCTGCTCGCGATCATAGTTATTGGGCTACTAAACCCAGTAGCCCCAGTTCTAGGGTTTAAATCACCATTAATATCATCAGTAATATTCCCACTTACAGTAATCTCTAACTCCGTATTAATAGCAGCTTCGGGCATGGTAGTGGTATTTTTTTATAATTTGATGAATATAAGAGATATGAAAATCTTCCAGGGATATATACCCATTAGCCCTTGGAGGAGAATTATGCTATTTCTTACGGGATTAAATAAAGATATTAACACTATTCGAGGGCCACCATTTGAATATCCACTTGAAAAGATTGGAGAATACGACACCGTTACATTATTACTAATGCCAAACTTTTTCGACGACGCTGGGGCCGTTGAGACCATAAAAAAACTTCGTTTAATGGAAAGGAAACGAGTATGGGTTTCATATAGTCTCCCATTTCTATTCGTTCTAGAGATGGGATACCTTAGCTCAATATTATTCGGCGATTTCACTCTCTGGCTCGTTGGCTGGTTTATGCACTAGAAAAGAGTGTCGAAAAATGACGACATCTTTTTTTGCGCGCCCAAGTTTCATTACACTAACGTGTATGAAATGTATATAGGGTTAGACCAGACGGTTCTGCTGTTTTCGTCGGTTGCCTCGACGCGTATGTATGTCTCCTTCTTGCGCGGGGTGTAGACTGCCTCTGTTAGTGGTTTGTCGTCTGCCCAGTATTTTGTGCCTCGGCTTGGGGCGGAGATGAAGCCGATCGATGCCGCGGGGCTGGTCTTCGCCACGATCGTTCCTTCTTCGAAAGTTATACGCTTGAGTTCTGGGCCGTTGCTTGCATAGAACTTGCCCGCCTTTATGGAGGCTAGGATGGAGGCGGGGTTCCGCTTGGCTTTGACGCTTATCCACGAGATGGCGGAGTCTGGGAGCTTCATGGGCTCGGGTGTGCCGTGGTGGTCGTCTGTGGCGAAGAGGAGTGCCCGCCTCCCATCTGCGAGGATTGAGTCGGCGTGTGGGCGGGAGTCGCCTGCGCCGTTGTATATCTCGCAGTTGCTGTTGTATATCTCTACGCCGTCGTAGCCTGTGAGGCGGAGCATGTCGTTCTTGTTGAGCCCGCTCCAGTAGGGGTGGGCGAGGATGGCGACCGCGCCCTGCTTCTTGGCGTCGTCTATGGCGCGCTGGGGGTCGCCTTCGAGGTCGAAGTCCCTGTGCCTGAGACGCGTGTGGGTGCCGATGGCTACAATGTGGAAGGTGGTGCCCGCCTCGGTCCTGCCGAGGCTTATCTCCTGTCCGGGGATGAGCGTCATGTCCCGCGGGTCAAGCCTCGACGGGTCTGTGAGTCTGCCGTGGTCGGTTATGCTGAGGAAGTCGTAGCCCTCGGCGGCGTAGTGGTCGACGACCGCCTGCGGGCTCCTGACGCCGTCGGAGGCGGTCGTGTGGGTGTGCAGATTCCCCCGCAGCCACTCGCCGTCGGCGTCGAAGGGGTCGGTGAACTCGAACATGGGGGTATGTTGGGTGGCGGGTTTATAGTGGTTGCCTCAGGCGAGTGTGGCGATTATGTAGACCCCGGCGAAGATTGTGGCGGAGCCGAGTATCCGGGGCGCGCCGTATCCCTCCCTGAGGATTATGAGGCCGAGGAGGGCGCCTATGACGACGCTGATCTGCCTGAAGGCGAGGAGGTAGCCGACGGGGGCGAGTGTCATAGCCACGAGGACGAGCAGGTAGCCCCCACGCATCAGGGCGCCGGCCACGGTGATCCTCTTCCACGTGTTGCCCCACTCGGTTCGGATGTTCCCCAAACCCCTGCTGCGGAGCACGATGGGGGTGAGGACGAGGGTGATCGCCACCTCTAGCCAGAGGTCGTAGAGGACGGGGTCAACCCGGGTGACCGCCGCCTTGTCGCTCAGGGAGTAGGCCGTCGTGCCCACCGCGGCGATCAGGGCGAAGCCGAAGGCGGGCCCCTTGAAGCTACGGAGAGGCTCGAGGAGGCTGTTCAACTTGAGCGACTTGAGGTGGAGTATGTAGACGCCGGCGAGGACGAGGAGTATGCCGGCCAATCCCGCGGTTGTGAGGGGGTCGCCGAAGAAGATGGCCCCCGCGACTGCGACGAACAGGGGGGCGCTCCTGGCGACGGGGTAGACGATGCTTAGGTCGCCCGCGTCGTAGGCTCGGCTCAGGGCGAGGAAGTAGACCGCCTCGGCGATGGCGCTCGCGATGAGGAAGGGCACCGCGCTCATGGGGAGCGACCAGTCCCTGAGCAGCAGGATGAAGACGGGCAGCAATGTGACTTGGCTGGTCACGTTCATGAGGAGCATGAAGGAGTCCTTATCACGCGCCCCCTTGGCGAGGTAGTTCCAAGCCGCGTGCGACGCCGCGCTCACGAGTATTAGGACGACGGCGAGGGGCTCCATGCAGGTTATGGAGCCACCAGAGTTAAAATCATTAGCAGCCTCCCCCACCCATAACCCATGGATAGGTGCTTCGTGGCCGTCGACATAGACGACCCCACCCTCAAGGCGGCGCTTCGGCGCGCCCAGGGCGCACTCGTGGCGACCGGGGCCGACGTCAAGGCCGTCGAGGAGGAGAACATCCACATCACCCTCAAGTTCCTAGGAGAGATACCCGAGGAGAGGACGGCGCGCGTCTCGGAACTCGTCAAGGGAATAGCCTTCAAGCCATTCACCCTCGACTTCAGGGGCGTCGGCGTCTTCCCCACCCCCAGCAGGCCGAGCGTCGTCTGGGCGGGTGTCGCAGGGGAAGCCTCGGAGATGCTGGCGGTCTTCACCGAGCTTGAGAAGGGGCTCAAGGCCCTAGGCTTTGAGCCGGAGAGGAGGCCATTCCAGCCCCACGTAACGCTGTGCCGCGTCAGGAGTGGTAGGAACAGGGCGCAGCTCGCCGAGGCGGTGAAGGACATGGAGGACGAGGAGTTCGGCCCACTCAGGGTCGAGCACATCCGCCTGAAGAAAAGCGTGCTCACGAGGGACGGCCCCATCTACTCGAACGCGGCGGAATCGAGGGCACTCGCATAGACGCGTCTCATTCGGTAGATATTTCTACGGTCCCCGCGCCTATGCATCCACAGTGACATCGTCCTTGCCGTTGCCCGAGCCCTGGAGCCAACTAAAGAAGAAGATACTCGCCGGGATCAAGCCAAACGAGCGCCATCACGAGGAGATAACCGCGTTCATAGTGAAGCTGAAGGTCAGCCTCGCCGAGGCGCTCAGGAGGGGGGGAGTCGACGCGGACGTCGAGGTACACGGCTCCGTCGCCCGCGACACGTGGCTCGTCGGGCAGAGGGACATCGACACCTTCATCATACTCCGCCACGGCTCCGAGCGGAGGGACCTGCTAAGGGTGAACGAGGTCGTCAAGGGCTACGTCGGGAAGGGGTGGGTCGAGGCCTACGCCGAGCATCCCTACGTGAAGAAGGAGATGGAGGGATTCGAGGTCGAGTTCATACCCTGCTTCAGGGCTGAGGCGGGGAAGGGCTTCGCATCATCAACGGACCGCACCCCCCTGCACACCGGCTACCTCCTCCCACGCCTCACGGACCCCCTGAGGGACGACGTCAGGGTCCTCAAGGCATTCATGAGGGGCATCGGCGTCTACGGAGCCGAGATCAAGGTCGGCGGATTCTCAGGCTACCTCTGCGAGCTGCTCGTCGTCGCCCACGGCTCATTCGAAGGCCTCATCGAGGCGGCGGCGAACTGGGGCGACCACCCCGTGATACAGGTGGAGAAAGTCTCGAACCTCTCGAAGTTCAAGGAGCCACTCGTGGTTGTCGATCCGGTCGACGCCAACAGGAACGTGGCCTCCGCGGTCACCGAGACGGCGCTCTGGACATTCGTGGCGGCGGCACGCGCCCTCTCGGAGAGGCCCAGCGAGAGATTCTTCAAATCCAAGATCAACGACGCTTCGAGGCTCAAGGAAGAGCTCGTGAACAGGGGGGCGGATGTCCTATTCGTCGTCATACCCGACGATGACCCCCCGGTGCCGGATACCCTCTGGGGGCAGCTCTACAGGACTGAGAAGGCCCTCGGCAGGGCGCTGGGGGAGAGGGGCTTCAAGGTATTCAGGTCTGGGAGCTGGAGCGACGAGGCGAAGAGGCACATATTCGTCTACGAACTCGAATCAATATTGCTGTCCCCCGTCATCAAGAAGGTTGGTCCCCCGGTCCGCCTCCCGAAGGAGAGCAACGACTTCATCCAAACCTACATCGGGTCCCCGGAACTCGTAGGCGGCCCGGGAATCGAGGGCGGCAAGTGGTGGGTCATGGTCAAGAGGAAACACGTGTTCCCCCGCACATACCTCAGGAAGGCGCTCGCCGACGGCTACGAGGAACTCGGCGTCCCGAAGCGCCTCGCCGACCTCCTCGGCGAGGATGGGGACGTCTACATAAACGAGGAGATCGAGGGCGAGCTGCGGGGCGAGTTCCCCGCGTTCCTCGAGGGCTTCCTACGCGGCAGGCCTGACTGGCTTGGGTGAGCGCGTCCCCCTAGACCGGCTCCTCACACACCCACGCGGCTACCTCATCCACTGGCCAAAGTGGGACGTGGGGGCCGCGGAGGCGAAGATCGAGGAACTCAGGGGGATGGGCGTAGAGCAAATCGCCTTCGAGGGACCACACAGGGTCGAGACCATACCGGTCCTCGGCAAGGGAAACACGTCTATCGTCCTCAAGGTGTTGACGCGGGACGGTGTTTACGCCGCTAAGCTTCGGAGGTCGGACGCCGACAGGGTCGGCTTCGATGAGGAGGCGAGGCTCCTAAAGGTGGCGAATAGCGTGGGCGTCGGGCCGAAGCTAATCACATGGGGGCCGGATGCCCTGCTCATGGAGCTTGTCGAGGGACCCTACCTGAGCGAGTGGATCAAGAAGCTGACCCCGTCGGACGCTGGGGTGCTGCGCGGTGTTTTCCGCCAACTCGTCGATCAGGCTCGGCGCCTCGACGAGGCGGGGCTCGACCACGGCGAACTCGTAAGACTGAAGAGGCACACGATGTTGCGCGGGCTGGAGCCGGTGATAATCGACTTCGAGTCGGCGGGCACCGCGAGGCGCGTCGCCAACGTGACGACCGTGATGCAGTCGCTCTTCCTGAACACGCAGGCGAGCCTCGTCGTGGAGAGGATCATGGGGCTCCCCGAGAGGGAGGGGCTGCTCGGTGCCCTCAGGGAGTACCGGAGGAAGATGAGTGGGGGGAACTACGAGGCGCTCCTGTGCGCCGCTGGGCTGGAAAAAGATTTCACCCCCTCTGCAGCACCTTAATCCCATGGAGTACAAGGAAGCGGCTCGCCGGAGCATCGACGAGCACAGGGACGTTCTCATAGGTGTCAGCAACAGGATTCACGGGGAGCCGGAACTCGGGCATCAGGAGTTCAAGGCCAGCGCCCTTCTCGTGGAGGCGCTTAGGGGGCACGGCTACGAGGTTGAGCTTGGCGTCGCGGGGATGAAGACGGCCTTCGTGGCGCGTGGCCCTCTGAGGGAGGGGCCCACTATCGGGGTTTTAGCAGAATATGACGCCCTCCCCGGCATCGGGCACGCATGCGGGCACAACCTCATAGCCTCCGCCGCGCTGGGAGCCGCCATCGGCCTCTCCTCCGTCGCCAAGAAGCTGCCCGGAAACGTCGTCATCTACGGCTCCCCCGCCGAGGAGGGGGTCGTCGAGAACGCCGGCGGCAAGGTAGTCATGCTGGAGGAGATCAGGAAGGCGGACGCCGCCATAATGGTCCACCCCGCGAACATGTGGGGCAGCTACAACAAGAGCAACGCACGCGAGAGCTTCCTCGTCGAGTTCTATGGGAAGAGCAGCCACGCCGGCGGCTCCCCCGAGAAGGGGGTGAACGCCCTCGAAGGAGTCATCCAGACGTTCAACGGCGTAAACGCGCTACGCCAGCACATCAGCAGGGACGTGCGCATACACGGCATCATAAAGAACGGGGGCGCCAGCCCGAACGTCGTCCCCGACTACGCCAGCGCCCACCTCTACGTCCGCGCGCCCACCATGCCGATGCTCGACGAATACTACCGCAAGGTCCAGAACATCATCAAAGGCGCGGAGCTGATGACGGGCGCCCGGAGCAAGGTGACACGCGTCGCCAACCCCTACGCCAACTCCCTCCCCAGCAAGACACTCACCGACCTATTCAGGGCGGAGATGATCGATGTGGGCGTCGACTTCCCGGAGGAGAAGGAGCCCCGCCAGGGCGGGGGGAGCACAGACTTCGGCAACGTCAGCCAGGTCATGCCCGCACTGAGCGCCTACGTCAACATCGGCAACGTCACACTCCACAGCCCCGAGGGCGCCGCCATGACCGCCACCCCCGAGGCACACGACGTCATGATAAAGTCGGCGAAGGCCCTCGCCCTCACAGCCATCGACCTCATCACCAAGCCGGGGCTGCTCGAAGCCGCCAAGAAGGAGCACGCCCAGCGCCTCGCGGAGCAGGCGAAGCAACCGAAGTAGCGCCGCGCGCCCTTTTAGGGGTCTTTTCACCCCCCATTCGGGGTTAGTAACCTTTTTACTGTGGCTGCTGTGTCTAGTGTTGGGTTCGGGATCGTGGTCTAGCTTGGTAAGATTCGTGCCTGGGGCGTACGAGTTCGTGAGTTCAAATCTCACCGATCCCACCATCTAAAACCCCCGTGCAGCGTCACCCCGAGGAGAGGGGCGAGTTTCTAGCCGAACAAATCACCGAGACTACGGCTTCTCGATCCTCGCGAGGATCGCGGAGTATAGGGCGTCGTGGTCGAGTGTCCGGGTGGTCACGAACTCGACTGAGATGAGTACCATGTTTATGAAGCGATTCATGTAGGTCTCAGTCTCCTTGTAGACGCCGTTCATCTTCTCTATCTCTGAGCGTGTTTCCGGCGGCAGCATGTTGAGGAGGGCGTCGACGGAGGGGGCGAAGCCCTTCGTGCCCTTGGCCGCTTCACAGACCTCTACCTGTCGCCTTATGGCGTCGTCGGACATCGCTCGAAACTGGGGAGTATGGTGTATAAACGTTGTTCGTGGCGGAAAAAGAGGGGTCACTTTATGGCGTACTTCTTCACGACGTCCCAGTCGACCTCGAAGCCGAGCCCCGGCTTGTTAGGCGCCGTGAGGTACCCCTTCTCTGGGCGGTACGCGGGGTCTATGAAGTAGGACTCGAGGGGGACCGCGTTTATCTCCACCCACTCGCTCCGGTTGTTGCTGAGGCTCAGGTGGACGCTGGCGGGTATGCCGGGGCCGAAGAAGAAACTGTGTGTGGCGAGGTCTAGGTTCCACGCCTCGGCGAGGGCGAATATCTTCCTGCACGCCGTGATGCCCCCAGTCATTATTACGTCGGGCTGGAGGAGGTCGTAGGGGTGCTTCTCGACGATGTCCTTGAAGCCGTAGTGGGTGTACTCGTTCTCGCCGCCCGCGATGGGGATGTCAGTCTTCGTCCTGAGCCAGGCGAGGCCGTCGTAGTCGTCTACCGGCCAGATGGGCTCCTCAAGCCACGTCAGGTCGTATCGCTCCAGCTGGCGCGCCGCCTTGAGTGCCTCCCCGGGGGTCCACGCGCCGTTGACGTCGAGCATCACCGCGATGTCATCGCCGACTGCGTCTCGGATCGCCTTGGTGCAGGCGACGCCGTCGTCCTTGCCCTGGTGGATCTTTATGCCCTTGTAGCCCTCCTCGACCCAGCGTTGGCTGATCTTGGCGACCTCCTCGGGCTTCTTGTACTCCATGAGGCTGGCGTACGCCTTGACCCGGGGCTTGCAGAGGCCGCCTATCATCTCGTAGACGGGGAGCTTCCTCGCCTTGCCTATGATGTCCCATAGGGCGATCTCGACGGCGCTGAGCGCCTGTATGCTGATGCCCTTTACGCCGTGGCCGAAGCTTATGTGGAACATCTTGTTCCAGAGGCGCTCCACCTGCATGGGGTCCTCGCCGACGAGCAGGGGCTTTAGCTGCTGCTCTATGTAGCCTCCGACGGCGCCGTAGGTATAGGGGATGGACTCGCCGTAGCCCTTTATGCCCTCGTCGGTTGTGACCTCGACGAGTATGTGTACGCTGCGCCTCTTGGGGTAGGCGGAGAGTGGCTCCGTCTCCCTGAGGGGTATCCACATGGGGTAGGTCTTGATGTCGGTTATCTTCGTTTCACTAACCTCCGAATCTGCCTAGACTATGCTGCCGCTGATGCGGGAAAAAACTTTAGCTCCAAACCCAAACTCAACCACCCGGTCCGAGCATCTGTAGAATCAACCGGTGGGTTGGACGCGGGATTTTAGAGAATAAAAGAGATTTTAGATGTTCATGGCGGAGAAGTAGCCCATGTGTATCGCTTCCATGACGGTTGCCGGCCGTTGGCAATCCCCGATCACTACGAAATCCGGTGCGCTGTTGCGCAGGGACTCGACCATCTCGGTTCTCGGCTTCAGCCCAACCGCCAGTAATATCGTGTCCGCCTCGTAGAACCGCTCTTCTCCCTTCTCGTTTACCGCGAACATGCCCCCCTCCGTTACTCGTGTAACCTTTACACGTGTTTCCAACTTGGCACTCTTTTCGAGTTCCTTCATCAGCCCTAGCCAGTGCAGGTATGGTGCTTCCGGCGCCGCCTTCTCGAGCATCTCTAGGATGGTCACTTCCCTGCCCAGGTGGGCGAGGTGTAGTCCCTCCTCGCAGCCCACAAGCCCACCCCCTATGACGACTACCTTCTTGCCGATGGCGGCTTCATCGTACATGCTCGCCGCGACGACCACGTTCTTGTTCTTTATCCCGGGTATGTTGGGGATGATTGGCTCGGCTCCCACCGCGGCTATCAGGACATCGGGGGAGATCTTTCTAACGACCTTGGGTGTGACTTCAGTACCAATCATTAATTTTATCGGCCGTTTCTGTACCCGCCTGATCAGCACCTCGGTCAGCTTCCTTATGTCCTCTTTGAAGTATTCGTGTTCGGCGTATAGCAGCGTCCCGCCGAGTCGTTTGCCCTTTTCACAGAGGATGACCTCGTGTCCACGGTCTGCGGCCGTGATCGCGGCCTGCATCCCCGCCGGCCCGCCTCCGACCACGAGGACCTTCTTCTTCCCGCCGCTCGCCTGGACGAACCTGCTCTCGTATTCCCTGCCTATGATCGGGTTGACAACGCACTGCACGATGCCCCTCGGGTACTTCACGTAGGGGGTGAAGTTCTGGCTGATGCAGTAGTTGCAGCGGAGGCAGGGCGTGATGTCGTCCTCGTTGCCCTTCCTCGCCTTCTCGGGCAGGTAGGGGTCGGCGAGGAGCGCCCTTCCCAGGGTTATAATGTCCGCCTTCCCGCTCCCGAGGATCTCCTCCATCTGGGCGGGGTCGTTCAGCGACCCGACGGTGGCTACCGGAGTCTTGATGACCTTCTTGATCGCCTCGGCCAGGTACACGTTGCAGCCCCGCGGGAGGAACACGCTGGGGAACATCCTCAGGCCGGCGGTTCGATCGTTGAAGGTCGTCGCGGATACGTGGATCATGTCGACTTTGCCGTCCAGCACCTTGGCGAGTTCAACCGTCTCCTCCAGATTCATCCCGCCCTCCGTGAACTCGTCGCCGCTGAGGCGCATCTCGATCGGGAAACTGCGACCGCACTTTCTCCGTATGTCCTCGATGATCATCAACGCGATGCGTGCCCTGTTCTCGATGCTTCCACCGAATTGGTCCTTCCTGTGGTTGTGCAGGGGGGAGAACCACTGTGAAAGCATCCAGCCGTGGCCCCCGTGGATCATGCACATCTGCACGCCCCCCAGCTTGGCCATCGCGGCCGCGTCCCCGAAGGCGTTCACCGCCTTATCGATCTCCGCGTCTCCCATCTCGATGATCTGTTTGCCGTAGAAGGAGGTGCCCGCGCTTGGGCCATACACCGGGTCGTCTGGTCGCGGCGTCCCCGACCTGATCCCGGCGTGCAGCAGCTCGATGGAGGCGACCGCGCCGTGTCTCTTGATCGCGTCCGTGGTATTGACGAGCGAGGACAGGATACCGGGGTCGTCCAGCGGGGTTACCCTGCCGTGGGATGTCCCCTTCGAGTCGATCATGCTCTCCCCGAGGGTGACAATGGCGGCCCCGCCCTTCGCCCGGAGCTCGTAGTAGGCAGTGTTCTCGGAGGTCAGGTATCCATCAGGGGAGCCGTGCGCCCCCATGGGCGCCGCCTCGATACGGTTCCTTAGTACATAGGGTCCCAGTTTCATGGTGCTGAAGAGTTTGGGAAAATGAGTCATCGCGTTTCCTCTGTACAATAGCGTATTAGCACAGTATTTGCCACTTTTCTTGATTCTTGGAGAAGTAAGAGAGAGGTTTTGAGGGAAGACGCTAGCCGAGAAGATGAGCTAGACGATCTTCTCGACGAATTTGAGCAGTTGGTACCCGAAGAGGATGGCGGCGAAGTACGTGGGCCAGAGTATCACCGGCCAGTTGTCCGGTGCGTAGGTCCAGAGGTTCGTCGAGACGGCGAACACCTCCATGCAGGCGAGAGCGATTATACCTAGTACCCCGAGGAGGATCTGCTGCCGCGCCTCCTTTCGGTCAAACAGTTTTTTCCTTAATAGTGTGATTGACAGCCAGCCGAGGAGGAACGCGGCTAGGAGTATGTACCAGCTAGAACTGAATTGGAAAACGAACACCATCAAACAGCGGCTTCGGCGAATAAAAAGTAGTTGAAGACGCGGTCTATGGTTCTAGTGGCTCACCCTCGACGCTGAGTACGAGGCGCTCTAGCGGCGTCTTCTTGCCAGCGTCTTTTATGGCCTTGGAGACTAGGCCGGCGAGGCCGTGGCAGCATGGGACCTCCATGTGGACGATGGTTACGCGTTTGACGTCGTTTTCCCTGAATATCGTGGTGAGTTTGTCGAGGTAGGCGGGGACGTCGTCGAACTTGGGGCAGCCGACGAGGACTACCTGCCCCTTGAGGAGTGTGCCCTGCCAGTCGGGGCTGGCGACGGGGACGCAGTCCGCCATTATGAGGAGGTCCGCCCCCTTGAAGAATGGGGCGCGTGGGTTCACGAGGTTGAGCTGTACGGGCCAGTTCCTGAGCTTGGAGGGGCGCCTCTGGGCGTGCTGGTACTCCTTCGTGGCCTCCTCGTCAAAGGCGGGCGCCTCGCGCTCCGTGACCTTGATGGCGCCCTGCGGGCAGGTGCCGAGGCACGCCCCTAGGCCGTCGCAGTAGACGTCGCTGACGAGCCTCGCCTTGCCGTCCACGATCTTGAGCACCCCCTCGGCGCACTTGGGGACGCACTGGCCGCAGCCGTTGCACTTCTCCTCGTCGATCTCGACGATTGCCCTCTTGACCATCGATCTTGGTTTCGGATGGGTGAATATAGACCCTTCCGGCTAGTGGCCGAGGGCGGTGGAGCGCCGGTACAGGTCTACTCCGCCGCGCAGCCGCTCATCCTCGATGAGGATCGCGGATGGGCGCGCGAAGTAGCTGAGTCCGGGTCCCTCCTCGACGACCTTGACGCGGTGCCCCCTCTTCACGAGGATGTCGACGGCGCCGTGGGGTATCCTGTTGTCGACGAGGGTGTCGAGGCCGCTCGCGTCGACGGTGGGGGCTGAGACGGCTTCCTGCGGCCCCATCCCGAACTCTAGGATGTTGAGGACGACCTGTAGGTTCCGCTCGATGATTCTGCGGCTCCCCGGCGCGCCCTCGACTAGGATTGGGGCGCCGTCCCTCAGGATCATGAGGGGGCCCATGTTCATCATCGGCCTCTTCCACGGGGCGACGCTGTTAGGGTAGCCGGGGGCGGGAATGAACCAGCCCATGGCGGCGGTCAGGTACAGCCCGGTTCCCTCGGGGACGACGCCGGCCTGGAACCCGGGCGTGTGGGTGCAGGCGACGGCGTTTCCCTCGGAGTCGACGGCGTTGAAGTGGCTCGTCTCCCCCATGGCGGGGCTGGGGGATGAGGCGGCGGCCTGCTTCGGCCTCTTCCTGCCCTCGTGCGCCCAGGGGTCGTGTGCGGGGGCGCCGAGGTAGCTGACCCACGGCTCCGCGCCGGTCTTGGGGAACGATGCCCGCTCCGAGATGAGGCTGCGTATCTGCTCGGCGTATGAGTCGCTGAGTAGGCCGGCGAGCGGCACGTCCGCGTGCTCCCAGTCCCCGAGGAGGCTGTACCTGTCGGCGAAGGCGTGGCGCGACGCCTCGACGAGGGTATGCAGGTACTCACCCGAGTTGTGTCCCATCGCCGCGAGGTCGAAGCCCTCCAGTATCTTCATCGTCTCTAGGATCGTTACGCCTCCGCTCGGCGTGGACGTTGTCGCCACCTCGAGGTCGCGGTATCCTATCTTGATGGGCTGCCCTACGATGGGCTCGTAGTCGGCGAGGTCCTCCGCGGTCATCACGCCCCCCGCCGCTGACACCGCCTCCTCGACCTTCTCCGCCACTTCGCCGGAGTAGACGGCGTCCCGCCCCTCCACGGCTATCCGCCCGAGGAGCCGGGCGAGGTCGGCCTGTACTATCCGTGTGCCTGGCGCGGCGGGGAACCCGCCGGGGAGCCAGACATCGTCTATGGCTGGGCACCTCTGGCTCTCCCTCGCGAGTACGCCGAGCACGAGTGCCTGGTCCCAGCCTAGGGTGAAGCCCTCGGCGGCCAGCTTACGCGCCGGCTCGACGACGTCCCCGAGGGGGAGGACGCCGTATAGCTCGTGTGCCTTGAGGAACCCCGCGCAGGTGGCCGGGATGGTGAGGGCTTTCCCGCCGACGCTGTTGGCATTCCCCTCGACCTCGAATATCTTCGTTCCCCCGGCGGCGGCGTCTCCGACGACCTTGAACATCTCGGGGCGAGCAGCCCTGGGGGCGCGCGTGTTGAAGTCAATGGAGACGACCTTCCCCTCCTCGGCGGAGAAGGCGACCATGAAGCCGAGGCCGCCGAGCCCCGCGAGGTAGGGCTCCAGCACCGTGTTGCAGAACCCCATCGCGACCCCGGCGTCGAAGGCGTTCCCGCCCGTCTTGAGTATCCTCAGCCCAGCCTCGGCGGAGGACGGCATCGAAGCCGTCACCATTCCACTCTCGGAGGTGACCTCATCCTTCACGAACCGCAGAGAACCCATGACATTTGAGACGCCGCGGGCAGGGAAGAAACTTGCCGCCACTCTCCCGCGCCCCCTCGCCCCCACTGAAATAAGCCGTCAACAAACTCGGCGGCGAGCACTCCAAGATACCACGCAGCCGCAAAAAGGGTAGGGGGGAGGGGGTACCCCCGATATTCTATTCCCAAGCTTATCCCACTAAAAGGGACCGTAAAACGACTCCGTTGACACGCCGATCTACGCAAAAGAAGCATCAATTCGCTACCAAGACCCAACACGCCCCCAGTGAAAAAACGGGGTTACCCAAATAACCCGAAAAACTCCCCAAAACAGGAAAATACACTCGAATATCGACCCGTTCGTGATCTGATCTCAGCAAAAGGAGCACATATTCCCTACATCCGTTAACGAATCCCAATGATGAGGGCGCCATCACATAGTTCATAACCACCCACACAACCACATAGCCCAACATGGAGAAGACAATAACCAGCAAGCTCCTCCACCAGGGCAAAAACTTCAGCTTCAAGACAGACGAGGTCCAGCTCCCCAACGGGAAAACAACCACCCGCGACACCGTTGACCACCCCGGCGCCGTCGCCATCGTCCCCATCCTAGACGACGGGAGAATCCTCCTCGTCAAACAGTACCGCTACTCCGCCGGTAAGGAGCTGCTGGAGATACCCGCGGGAACCCTCGAAAAGGGGGAAGCCCCGGACTCATGCGCACGCAGGGAACTAAAGGAGGAGACGGGGTACACAGCCGGCTCCATGAAGAAGGTACTCACCATGTACGCCGCCCCCGGCTACAGCAACGAGGTACTCCACCTCTACTTCGCCACAGACCTCAAGGCGGGCGACCAGAGCACCGAGGAGGACGAGAACATCACCCTCGAAGCCCACGGACCCGACGAACTCCTCGACATGATGGAGAAGAACACCATCGAGGACGCGAAGACTATCGCGGGTATTCTCAGTTACCTGACGCGGGGCTGACCCCCTTAAAGGTCCTGTAGATCAGGAGCGTCAGCAGGAGGAGCGCGGTCGCCACTACTGCGTTCGCCCAGAACGCGACGACCACCCCGTACCCATCAGTCAACCACCCCAGCACAGCCGCCGCAATCGAGCCAACGCCGAAGCTGAAGAAGAACATCACCCCAAAGCTCAGCCCCATCAGGCGCCGAGGCGTCACCCTGCTGAGGAGGGTCGTCATCGAGGGCTGGTGCGCGAAGACCGCCACGCCGTAGAGGAAGGTGAACGCGACCACGGCGGGGTAACTCGTCGGGAGGAGCAGCAGAATCATTAGGCTCGCCAGCACGACAACGACCGCGCCTAGGAGTATCTTCGTCGGCCCGACCTTATCCGAACCCCTCCCGCCGATCAACTGCCCTGCTATGCCGAAAAAGAGGATCAGGGAACTGCCGATCGCCGCGAACTCACCCGTGTACCCCTCGCCGAGGCGCAGGAAAGTCGGGAAGTAGACCTCGACACCCCTGAAGATGAAGCCCACGAAGGCGTTGAAGAGGAGAAGCATCCAGAGGTTCGGAATCTTGAGGAACTCGCCGATCTCCAGCTTCTTCATCCCAGTCGGGGCGTCCTCCTCGATGGTGATCCTGTTCATGATGAGGGCGGTCCCCATGCTGAGTACGCCGAAGAAGATGAAGCTGAACCTCCAGTCGACGAGCACGCCGAGCAGGAAAGCAACAGTCGGTGTGAGTACCTGACCCGCGTTCCCCGCCGCGTTATGGATGCCCATCGCGTTCCCCGGCGCCTTCGGGAACGCCTGCGCGATCAGCTTGTTCGCCGTGGGGTGGTAGAAGCTCGCCCAGAGCGCCATCAGGAACATCGCGGCGGAGAAGACGTAGATGTCCCTGCAGACGAGGAAGAGCAGGCTCGACACGCCGGCTAGCCCGATGCTGATCCGGGCGACCTTGACGCTCCCTATCATGTCCGAGAGGGGGCCACCCGCCAGCGCCCCGGTCCCGTAGATCAGGAAGGTGACCGTCGCGACCAGCCCAAGCGTCTGGAAGCTCACACCGAGACTCCCCGCGATGTTGCCGAGCAGAGGCGGAAGCACAAGGAAGAGGCTGTGGTTGAGAGAGTGGGCGGCGCCGAGGATGCCGAAGGTCACGAGGTCCCTATTCATAGGGAGCAGAGCCGTCGAGACGGGTTAAATCCTTTCCGAAGAAACACCGGGGGAAAAGCCATATCCACCCGACGCGCCTCTACTCCCAGAAGTGACCAACTTGAACCAGGACGAGTCTCTACAGAGGCGCAGGAAAGACCTCCTCAAAGAGGTTGAGCGACGCGGATTCGAGACCGTCATTCTCCTCAACGAGGTCGTCAACCAGAACCCCGGTAACTTCTGCTACATCCTCCCCGACGGTATCGGCGACGAGCACCAGAGCCTCGTCCTCGGCGTAAACGGCGACGTCACACTCGTCACCCCCCACTGGGGCGCCAAGGCGGCGGAGGAGAGCGGGAAGTACACGAAGGTCATCGCAGTCCGCCAGGAGAAGGGCCACCACATGAGGGGGACACAGGTCGCCCTCACAGGACACAACCCAGACAAAGCCTGCTTCGACCTCAGCACCATGAGCAGCCAGTTCGCCTACGCACTCGCCGACACACTACACGTCAAGATCGAGCCAAAGAAGGACATCAGCGACCACATCTTCACGATGCGCAGCATCAAGGACGAGTACGAGGTAGCCGAGATCAAGCGGGCGATAAACATCACCGAGAACGCCGTCTACGAACTCATCCAAGCCGCCGTCCCCGGCGCGGACACGTGGAGGCTCAAGAAGCGCCTCGACGCCCGCCTCATCGAGCTCGGCGCACAAGACCACAGCTTCGACTCCAGCGTCAGCTTCTGCAGGGGACCACGGAGACCCCACGGCGTCGTGAAGCACATGGATATGTTGAGCGTCGACGTCGGTGTACGCGTCGAGTCCGGTTACTGCAGCGACATGGGCAGAACCTGGCCCATCACCCTCGACGCCGACTCCAAGGACTTCCTCGACAGGGTCGTCAAGGTCCAGAGGGAGGGCATCAAGCACATCCGGGAGGGCGTCTCGGGGAACGAGGTGCTCCGCTACGCCAACTCGCTGCACGAGGAGCTTGGCTTCGAGCCGACGCCCCGCAGCGGACACCAGATAGGGCTCGACGTCCACGACTACACGATGCCATACGCCCCCAACTTCGGCTCGATAGAGAACGACGCCCTCCCACTCAAGGCGGGTATGACGCTGACATACGAGCCGATCAGGATCGACGCGAAGCTGGGGATGAGGAGCCACGTCGAGGACATCGTCCTCGTCACAAAGGGCGACCCAGTCGTCCTAAACCAGATGCCGTGGGACGTCGTCTTCTAGCCGGGTAACGGTTATCTCCCCCGCCACGCGCCTTATTGCAGGTGTAAAGCAATGCCAGTCGACGTCGTCGTAAAGAACGGAACGCTAGTCCTACCCTCCGGCCTCTGGGAGGGGAGCCTCATCATCGATGAGGGCAAGATCATCGGCATCATGAAGTCGAGCGAACCAAAGGCGGACAGGGTCATCGACGCAGCCGGGAGATACGTCCTACCCGGCATGGTCGACATGCACGTCCACCTCAGGGACCCCGGCAACCCCGAGCGCGAGAACTTCGAGTCTGGCACACGCGCAGCCGCCGCGGGGGGCGTGACCACGGTGATGGACATGCCGAACACGATCCCCATGACGGTGACCGTGAAGGTATTCGAGGAGAAGAAGGTGATAGCCGGTAAGAAGTCGCTCGTCGACTTCGGTTTGGTTGGTGGCGCCGGGGAGGTCCCCGAGGAGGAGCTGCGCGGGCTCGCCAAGGCGGGCGCGGTGGCCTTCAAGAGCTTCATGATCGCGCGCTTCAAGGAGCTCGCGGCTGATGACTGGCAGCTCAGGAAGAACTTTGAGATAATCGCGGACGAGGGGCTCCCCTGTCTCATCCACGCGGAGAATCAGGTGATCGTCGACAGGGGTGTCGCGGAGGCTAAGAGGCTCGGGCGTGTCGACCCGATGGCTCACGGCGAGTTCCGCCCACCGATCGCGGAGGTGGAGGCGGCGAGCCGCGCGCTGCTCTTCGCGGAGGAGGCGGGGATGCACCTGCACGTCTGCCACATCACGACCGGCGGCGTCGTGGATGTCCTCGAGGAGGCGCAGATGAGGGGCGTCGACGCGACGGGCGAGACCTCGACAAACTATCTGCTGATGAACGAGGAGACGATGAGGGAGAGGGGGCCGTATGCGAAGGTTGATCCGCCGCTCAGGACGGAGGCGGATCAGGAGAGGCTCTGGGAGGCGTTGAACGATGGGGTCATCGACGTGCTGGCGAGTGACCACGCGCCGTACACGAAGGAGGAGAAGGAGAGGGGGTGGAAGAACATCTTCGACGCGCCCAGCGGCGGCGTCGTGATCGAGACGACGCTCCCCCTGATGCTGAACGCGGTCAACGACGGCAGGATCGGGCTGGAGCGCCTCGTCGAGGTCTTCAGCGCGAACCCCGCGATGATCACGGGGGTCTACCCGAAGAAGGGGGCGTTGAACATCGGCGCGGACGCTGATGTGGTGATAGTCGACATGGATAAGCCCTTCAAGATCAGGGGGGAGGACCTGAAGACGATACAGAAGATCACGCCCTACGAGGGCATCGAGGGCGTCGGCGCCCCGGCGATGACGCTACTGCGCGGCTCCGTCATCTACGAGGATGGGCAGGTTATCGGGAAGCCGGGTCAGGGCAAGTGGCTCAGGCCAGTCGAGGAGTTCTAGGTTCTCCGCGTGCACGTGGGTGGGGGGGGAGGGGGGTCCCCTTCACCGTCGCGATTCGAGTGTTTCCGGAGTTGTTTAGGCGTTTAGGTCATTATTTAGGCGATTCGTGACGGTGTTGGTTTCGCCGGTTCTCATGGTTCCAGGAGGGCTGCGGGTTCCCCGTTCTTCGTGTAGACGCGTGGCGTGTAGGGGTTTAGGTGGTTGAGGGCGCTGTAGGTCATCCACCCGGCGGTGGCGGAGAATCGGCTGAGGTCGTTCTCCCCGGCGCGGCTTATCACCTCGACGATGTCGCCCGGTTTGGCTTCTACGCCGCGTAGGTCGAGTAGGATGTGGTTGAGGCTGATGGAGCCGAGGCTGCTGCGGTACTGGCCGTCGACGTGGATGCGCGCCTTGTTCGCCATCTCGCGGGGGACGCCGTCGTAGAAGCCGACGTGGACCGTGCCTATCCGCATGTCCTCGGGGGCGACGAACTTGCCCCAGTAGGTGACGGAGTCGCCCCTGTTGATGGTCTTCGCGTACTCTATCCGCGCCTTCCAGCAGAGCGCCTGTCTGAGCTTTGGGCCGGAGGCTGCGTCCTTGGGTTCGGGGTAGACGCCGTATAGGCTCATGCCGGGGCGGACGAGGTCGAGGTGCGCCTCGGGGTTGTTGAGTGTGGCGTCGGTGCTGGCGAGGCTCAGCGCGCCCGGCTCGATGCCCCGTGACATTAGCTCGTCGGCGACGGCTTTCACCCGGGCTATCTGCTGGCGGTCCTGCTCGGGGTTCTGCATCAGCGTGCTCATCATGCCTTCGAGGCGTATCCCCGGCAGCTTGGTGATCTGCTCGATGAGGGCGGGCGCCTCCTCGTGCCAGACGCCGACGCGGCGGAGACCGGTGTCAACCTTCACGAATACGCCCGCGGCCTTGCCCAGCTTCTTCGCCGCCCTGCTTAGCCCCTCCGCGGCGTCGAGCGTGTAGACGACCTGAGTAACGCCCTTGGCGACCGATGCCTCGTACTGCTCTGGGGTCCAGAGGGGGTCCATGTTCACGGCGCCGAGGCCGGTGTTTTCCCTGATCTGGATGGCCTCGCGGGTCTTCGCGACGAGGACGCGCCTCACGCCGTTGTCCTCAAGGTGCGCCGCGATGGGTAGGAGACCGTGCCCGTAGGCGTTGTTCTTTATACAGGGCATCACCTCGGCCCGGGTATGCTTCCTGATCTCAGCTAGATTACTCGAAACGGCGTCGAGATCGATCTCAAGCCACGAGCCGTAGCCCTCGATTCTCCGCTTAATCTCGGCGGGTTTAGGCTGCCTGAGCCAATAGGGGTGAGTCATGGCTCCATCATCGGATGATCCTAGTATAAGCGTTCTGCGGGGGCATCGTTCACTATATTCTCCCTCGATGCAGGCGCACACAATTCTGTTGATATGCTTATGTATTATCAGCTACAACTAATCTATGAGGCAACTGAAATGGGCATGCACACAGCCAAGACAAAACCGATGACCAAGAAGGAAAGAGAAGAGAAGCGGAAGAAGAAGAAAGAAAAAGAAGCGGCGAAGTAAACAACCCACCGCTAAATAGTGGGATTACTCGCCCTCTAGTCTCTTTCTTGGGCAACCAAGCCCAGCCGATTCTTTATACACAGGTTGATAACAGGGGAGACGATGTGTCTCCTGAGTGGGGTCACAGATGGCTGAAGGCGAGTTATCAAACGGCTCACCGTGCCTGCGCCACGGCTGCGTCGCCTGCTGCATCGAGACCGAGATGCCACTCACCGAAGACGACCTGAAGAGGATCGAGAAACTCGGCTTCAAACGAGGCGACTTCACCGTAGAGGCCGAGGGGGAGACGCGCCTCAGAAACAAGGCGAAGCACTGTTTCTTCCTCGAAGACGCAAGATGCAGGATATACGAGAGCCGCCCCGAAGGTTGCAGGATATACCCACTCGTCTACGACGTCGACTCCCACAAGTTCGTCTACGACACGGTCTGCCCACACAGCGCCGAGTTCAAGGCGACCCGCGAGGACAAGGAACGCCTCAAGCGCCTCATACGAAAACTGGAACGCGAAGCCGCTAAGAAGGCTTAAGCGCCCTGCTCGGCGGTCTCCTCATCGCCCTTGGCTTCTTGGGGACGGTAATCCTTCTTCTCTAGTGTGAGGTTCCCGTAGACGGCGCCTATGAAGCGTGCGAAGAGAAGCTTACGCCTCACGGCATTGTAGGTCGATTCCGCCATGCCGTGCTCCTGAAGCTTCTCCCTGAGCTTCCCCTCGGAGGCTTGTTCGAAGCCGCACCCATGCAGGGTGTCGAGGAAGAGGAGATCATCCTCGTTGAGTATCAGCTTCTTCTTGGCCACAACATCACCCTTCGAAGTGATTCTACTATCTCACCCTCATATGTGAGAGTTAAATCCTTGCTTCCCACAGCCGCCTGAAGAAGATGGCGGTGGTTCCCTCTGCGGTTCCGATGGTAATTACTGCTCAATCTACACCTCCAAATCGCGTAAATACGACCCATGTGTCCTCACCGAGCTATGGAAATCGGCGCTATACCATGGTGGGGGTACGCCCTCGGGACCATGTTCATGTTCGGAATCACAAACTCACTACTCAAATACGCGGCGCATGAGAAGATGGACAGCATCTTCGCGTCGCAGATACTCTGGCTGAGCGTCGGCGTCTTCGGTGTAATCTTCCTAGGATACTACTACTCAACCGGGGCATTTACCGCAAATCTCTCGAATACCTCGGCGGTGATGCTTCTCATCCCCATAGTCGCCGGCGTATGCCTCGCCGCGGGGATGTTCTGCATAAAGAAGGCGGTTGCCCTCGGCCCAGCCGGCCCCGCGACCGCGATCTCAGCGGGGAACGCCATAATCGTCGCCCTCTTCGCCTACACCGTGCTGAAGGAGGACCTCAGCGCCCCCAAGATAGGGGGGATGCTCATGGTCATCGGCGGCATAGTCGTGATGAGCATCCTCGGCTAAACAATCCCCATCTAGTTCCCGCCGCTAATTTGATTTAGCCATACGCCGCCAATCAACCTGATCGCATTGAAGGTCAGGAAGCTTGGGGAAGTGAAGGCGGAGCCAACCTCGGGAGGCATATTCACCGGCGAGGTCACCATAAAGAAGGTCTTCGGCAGGGAGACGGGGGCGACGAGCCTAAACGTCAGCCTCGTCTCGTTCCCCGCGGGCGTCAGAAACACCTGGCACACCCACGAGCACGACCAGTGCCTCTGGATACTCAGCGGCAGGGGAAGGGTCGCGAGCAGGGAGAAGGAGTACGCCGCCGAGCCGGGGATGGTGTTCTTCATCCCCGCCGGGGAGAGCCACTGGCACGGCTCCGTCGGCGAAGACTTCACACACATAAGCATCATCGGAGGCACCGCCCCCGTGAAACCCGACGAGCCCAACCCCTATAAATCACAGCCCGCATCAATCAGTTGACAACAATGAACCCAGAGGTGAGGCTCCGCGTCGGCGGAATAACCGACATGTCAACCATCGACTGGTACGGCAACGTCAGCCTCATCGTCTTCTGCGCCGGCTGCAACTACAGGTGCCCATACTGCCATAACTCAGCACTAATCCCCCCCGACTCGGGCAGGGAGATCGACCTCAACCTCCTAAAGGAACGCATCATGGCTAACAAACTCATCGACGACGCCATCGTCTTCACGGGCGGAGAACCCGTACTCCAACCCGACGCCATAATCGAGGCGGCGAAGCTCTCGAAGAGCCTCGGCCTCAAAGTCATGCTCGACACAAACGGCAGCGTCAAGCAGAACCTCGAAAGAATACTCCGCAGCGGCTACATAGACAGGGTCGCCCTCGACGTCAAGGCCCCACTAAACCCAACCGACTACGGCAGAGTCACCGGCCGCCCCGACCTCGGGGAGGCATCCGTGGAAGCCGTAGAACACTGCCTCAATCTCAGCAAGGAACTCGGCTTGGAAATGGAGGTACGCACAACCGTCGCCCCCGGCCTCAGCGACGCCCCAACATTCATCGCAAGCATAGCCGAATCCATCAAGGGCCGCTGCGACGTCTACTACCTCCAACAATACGACAACCTAGGCGAGGTACTCAGCCAAACCCTTAAACAGGAGAAACCGCCTAGCAGGGAGACGATGATGAGCCTCGCCCAAGAAGCCCACAGGACAGGCCTGACAAACGTCTTCATCAAGACGCGAAGTAATGGGCTCGAGAGGATGGGCTGAGAATGGCCCGGAGACGACTCATCCTCCTGACAGGGATGGCCGGCTCCGGAAAAACCACGCTTTCTGGAATCATACGCGAGTCGAGCCTACGCGTCATAACTATGGGCGACGTAATCCGCGAACTAGCGAAGCAGAAGGGGCTTGAGCCCACACGTGAGAATATTGGTAACCTCGCCGAGGAGATTCGGAAGGAAGGTCCCGACGCCGTGGCCCGCCGCTGCGTCGAGATGCTCAAGAGGGGACCAGACGGCCTCATCGTCGTCGACGGCATCAGGAGCCTAGCCGAGGTCGACTCCTTCAAGGACGACTTCGACGTCGTACTCATCGCCCTCTGGGCGAGCCCCCTAAGCAGGTACAAGAGGCTCACGCGCCGAGGTCGCAGCGACGACCCCAAAACATGGGAGGAATTCAAGGAGCGCGAGCGCAGAGAACTCGGCTTCGGCATAGGAGACGCAATAGCCTCGAGCGACTACATGATCAAGAACGACGACGGGATCAACAGCTTAAAACCCGCCTTC
>JAPKYO010000053.1 GCA_026394265.1 Candidatus Bathyarchaeota archaeon | reverse complement strand
CTCACAGCGTCTTCACCTCAACAGTTTCGTACCCAATCTTGACTGCATCCTTGTTAGTGGCGGCAAGTTTGGCGGGAAACCTCTTCTCGATCGCCTTGTAGATTGACCCCGGCTTAAGTAGCCCTGTTGTCTTGGCGAAGGCGCCAAGCATCACTGTGTTGGGGATTGGGCGCCCTATAACGCGCTGGGCGATGCTCGTCGCGTCCACGACGGCGATCTTGCCCAGCTTGGCCTTGAACAGCTTCGCTGCCTCATCCGCCTTCTTTGTGGTGTTGTAGACGACTACGCCACCGGGGAGTAGGCCCGTTGTGACGTCCATGATCTCCGGCATCGGCGGGTCAAGCACAATCAGGTACTTTGGGTAATAGATCATGGACCGGGTTGCCTCCGACTCGTCCCCTATCTGGGCGAAGGCGAGGACCGGCGCGCCCCGCCTCGCGGACCCGTACATGGGGAAGGCGCGGCAGAACTTGCCCTCGTAGGAGGCAGCTATCGCGATGAGCTCACCGGCTGCGACGACGCCCTGGCCGCCCTGACCGTGTAGCCTAATTTCCTCTACCATGGTTCAAACCTCATAAACAGATACGGGTCGAGGCACGGGACACGGCGAGGCTAAACGTCGCTGCCTTGACCATCCTCGACTCCTTGAAACTTGGACTGAACCAGTTATAAGGTTTCTCAGAGTCTGAATATACACTAATTATTCCTGTAGGGCATACACGCCGTCGCGGCGGGGCGTAACCGTTAATATCGCGGCAGCGCTAGCGTCTTCGATCGCCTTGCTAGACTCGAAGAAGTTCTACTCGAAGCTCGGCACAACGTATGCGCCGGGCATAATGAACTCGATACTCCTACCCAAGCCGGGTGTGAAGCTCATCAGGTTCACGGGCGGCAGCTACGACGTCCCGAGCCTACCCACCGCCGAGGTGAAGAGGATATTCGAGGAGGCCTCCCCACAGGCGTGGGCGGAGATGCTCCAGTACGGAGGCACCGCAGGCATGCCATCCCTCCTAAAGGAGCTGTCCACGTTCATGGCGGGGCACAAGATCAAGGCAGACCCCGCAAAGGAGATCATAGTCACCACGGGCAGCCAGGAGGCCATCGACCTCGTCAGCAGGGTCTTCATAGACAAGGGCGACCAGATCCTACTCGGCGCCCCCACATACCTACAGGCACTGTCCGCCTTCAGGACGCAGTACCCCAAGTTCGTAGACATACCCATCGACCACGACGGCATGGACACGCAGGTGCTGGAGGAGAAGCTGAAGAAGATCAAGGCGCAGGGCAAGAAGGCGAAGATGCTCTACATCATCCCCAGCTTCCAGAACCCCGACAGCAGCCTCATGACGATGGAGCGGAGGAAACGGGTGCTGGAGCTCGCCGACGCGTATGACTTCATCATCTTCGAGGACAACCCCTACGGCTACATAAGCTTCGAGGGGCCGATGCCCACGCCCCTCGCCGGCATGGACAAGTCGGGCAGGGTCATGTACACGAGTACCTTCAGCAAGATGGTGTCCCCTGGCATGAGGATCGGGTGGATCACCGCCAACCCCGACTTCACGGGCCACATGATCGAGGCGAAGAACAACATCAGCATCTGCAACGACGGCCTCAGCCAGTACGCCGCCGCCGAGCTATTCAGGCGCGGCGACGTCGAGCGCCAGATCCCGAAGGTGACCAAGGTCTACAGGAAGAAGAGGGACATCATGCTGGAGACTATGGAGACGAGCTGGCCAAAGAAGGCGAAGTGGGAGACGCCGAAGGGCGGCCTCTTCCTCTGGGTAAAGTGCCCGAAGAACTTCAACACCGATGAGCTGCTCAAGGACGCTGTTGCGAAGGGCGTCGCATTCGTCCCAGGGAGCCTCTTCTTCTCGAAGCCCGTCCACAACTACATGCGCCTCAACTACAGTCTCCCATCCGAGGAGGAGATAGTCACGGGCATACAGACGCTGGGCAGGCTCCTCAAGGAGAAGCTCCAGTAGCCCCTTCTCGGGTGCCGACCATGGTTAACGCTCTCATCGTCTACGGGACCCGCCTCGGGGCGACTGCCAGCACCTCTGAGGAGATAGCGAAGGTACTCCGTGAGGAGGGACTAGAGGTCCGCCTGGTCGACGCAAAGAAGGAGAAGGTCAAGGACATAGCCGCCTACGACCTCGTCGTCGTCGGCAGCGGCATAGCGATGGGCAAGTGGATGGGCGAACCCGAGGACTTTCTGAAGAGGTTCCAGACGGAGTTGGCGGGGAAGAAGGTCGCGCTCTTCGTCTCCTGCGGCTCCGCCTCCCCCTCGCCGACCGCCAAACCCGAAGCGGTCGCGCAGGCGAGGAAGAATTACCTCGACGACAAGGCGGCCCAGTACGGCCTGCGCCCCGTCGCTCTGGGCTTCTTCGGCGCTGCCTATGACTACAACAACATGCCGTGGTGGGCGAGCATGTTCATGAACGCCGCAAAGAAGGATATCATGGCATCCGGCGCAAAGGAGACGAGGCCCGGCCTCTACGACACGAGGGACTGGGACGCGATACGTGCCTGGGCGAGGGACCTCGCCGCCAAGACGCGCACCGGCTAGCATCCTGATAAGCAACCTAGAGCCCATTTTCTCAGCATGGTCAAGGTCCTAGGCATATCGGGCAGCCCGCGCAGGGGCGGGAACACTGAGATTCTGGTTAAGACCGCGCTCGACGCGGCGAAGGGCGTGGGCGCAGAGACGGAGATGATCAGGCTCAGCGAGAAGGTTGTCGCGCCGTGCGACGGCTGCGCCAGCTGCGCCAAGACGAAGAAGTGCAAGACGAAGGACGACTTCGCTGAGATCTTCGACAAGATGACATCGGCTGATGCCATCCTCTTCGCGAGCCCCAGCTACTTCGAGTCGGTGACGCCGCAGATGAAGGCGCTCATAGACAGGGCGGGCTTCTTCAACAACCGCGCCACGGGTAGGCACGCCTTCGACGGCAAGGTGGGAGGAGCCATGGCAGTCGCCTACAGGACCGGCCTCGCCACGACTTGGTGCCAGATGATCATCTTCATACTCGCCCAGAGGATGATCGTCCCAGGCATAGCCAGCTTCCCCAACGCCATCGCCAGCGAGCCCGGGGACGTCCTCAAGGACAAGGAGGGGATGGACAAGGCGAGGGAGATCGGCGAGGCGATGGCAAAGCTGGCGCAGAGACTCGCCAAAGACTGAGCCCTATTTCTCGACCTCGAAGCTCGGTTCCGGTATCGGGGCGGAGCGGTAGGGGCCCATCTTTTCGTAGAGGTGCGCCACCTCGCTCCTGAGGGCGAGGTCGAGCCTCGTGAAGGGCTTGGGCGCCCTCTGGTAGAGCACGGCTCGATAGGGCTCGAGTATGGCGCTCAGGGTGTCCGCCGCGACCTTAACCTCCCCCTTCTCCGCTGACGGGAAAGTAAGCCCTTCCCCCTCGTGGGGCGTCCCCAGGACCGTGATCCTGAAAGAACCACTCAACATCGTCTTCGTCCTAGCGAGATCGAGGGGCTCGCCCCACCTGAACCTGACATGGTAATAGGGCTCAACCATCACCGGAACCTTCATAAAACATTCGACGGCCAGCGGGATAGGGTTTTTGGTCGGTTTGATGCTAAACCATTTATCGCGTCCCGCCCACACCCTATCCGTGTAACCGTTTTGAAGTATGACATCCTGTTCGAGGGCGGGCACGTCGTCGACGGCTCCGGCAACATCTGGTTCAAGGCCGACGTCGGCGTCGTCGGTGACAAGATCGTGGCGGTGGGCGACCTGAAGGGCGCCTCCGCGGCGAGGAGGGTGAACGCGAAGGGGCACATGGTCGCCCCCGGCTTCATGGACATACACAGCCACAGCGACATCCCCCTGCTCGTCGACCCGCGCGTCGAGTCGAAGGTCTATCAGGGAATCACAGTCGAGGTGGTCGGCAACTGCGGAACATCCGCCGCGCCGATGAACAAGGCCGTGAAGGCGTACAGGGAGAAGTACGCGGGCGGAAGCGTCCCGGACGACTTCAAGCTCGACTGGTCCTCGATGAAGGATTACCTCGACCGCGTCGATGGGCAGGGTGTCTCCTTCAACGTGGCGACGTGGGTCGGCCACGGCACCATCCGCCAGAACGTCATGGGCCACGATAACAGGGAGCCCACCGACGCCGAGCTGCGGAAGATGAAGAGGCTCGTCGACGACGCCATGGGCGACGGCGCATACGGCATGAGCACCGGCCTCATCTACCCGCCCAGCGTCTACGCCAAGACGCCCGAGATCATAGAGCTGGCGAAGGTCGTCGCGAAGCACGGCGGTCTCTACGCGAGCCACATCAGGGGAGAGGAGAAGGAGTCGCTACTCGACGCCGTCAGGGAGGCGATAGAGATCGGCGAGAAGGCCGACCTCCCCGTGCAGATAGCCCACTTCAAAGCCTCGGGCAAAAAGGCGTGGGGGATGACTAAGCAGAGCCTCGCCCTCGTCGAGGAGGCGCGGGCACATGGCATCGACGTCACATACGACCAATACCCATACGTCGCGTCGAGCACGGGCCTCGCCGCCCTGATCCCCCACTGGGGGCACGAGGGAGGACCCGAGAAGATGATGGAGCGCCTCCGCGACCCCGAGCAGCGCAAACGCATGGCGCGTGAGCAGCGCATGGAGCGCGACTGGGACGGAGTCCTCGTCGTATTCGCCAAGAACAACCCGCAGTACAACGGCAAGACAATCGCGGAGATAGCGAAGGAGCAGGGGAAGAAGCCACACGACGCCGTCTGCGACCTACTGCTCGCCGAGAACACGGTCGTGCAGAGCGTCATGTTCGGGATGAACGAGGAGGACGTCAAGTACGTCCTGAAGAGCCCCATCGGGATGGTTGGGAGCGACGGCTCCGCCATAAGCCCGAAGGGCATCCTCGGCAAGGGGAAGCCCCACCCACGCTACTACGGCACATTCCCACGGGTGTTGGGCAAATACGCACGGGAGGAGAAGGTCATCAGCATGGAGGAGGCCGTCAGGAAGATGACCTCCGCCCCCGCCATGCGCCTCGGCCTAAAGGACCGCGGCCTCCTGCGCGAGGGCTACAAGGCGGACGTCGTCGTCTTCGACCCCCTGACGGTGAAGGATGAGGCGACCTTCGCCGACCCACACAGGTTCCCCACGGGCATCCCCTACGTCGTCTGCAACGGCGTCTTCACGATAAACAAGGGCAAGCACACCGGGGCGCTGCCGGGCAGGACGCTCCGCAAGGGGAAGTAGCCCCCCATCTTATCCACAGTGCGCCTTTTCCCCACCATAGCCGAGAGGCTCGGCTAGCTCCTGAACCTGAGGCGATCCTGTATCGCCTTCGCGAAGTCGCTTCGGGTCACGATGCCGACGAGCTTGCCATCCTCGATGACGGGGAGCCTGCCGACGCCGGCCTTCGCCAACTTGATCAATGCGTCCACGGCGGCGTCCACCGGCTTCACGGAGACCAGTTCACTCGTCTTCCTCATGGTGTCGCCGACGCGCCTCTCGTCCCACAGCTCCGGCTTCACCCGCCTGATGTCATCGTCGGTGATGATGCCGAGGAGCACGCCGTCCTTTACGACGGGGAACCCGTGGTGCTTGAAGGGTATCAGGGCGTAGTCCTGAACCTGCTGAAGGGTGAGGTTGGGTTCGACTGTCTTCACCTCACGCGTCATTATCTCGCCCACGGTCACCCCCGTGAGGGCCTGCGTGACGCGCGTCTCGTTCATGCTCGCCTGCGCGCTGCTCTGGACGTAGAGGCCGATGAAGAGTAGCCAGATGCCGTTGAAGTCGCCTATGAAGACGGTATCGAGGAGGCCGAAGCCGATGAAGATGAAGCTGATCAGGCGGGAGACGTTCGTCACCGTCCGGGTCGACTTGAGTATGTCCTTGTTCCTCCCCCAGACGATGCCCCTGAGGACCCTGCCTCCGTCCATGGGGAAGGCGGGGATGAGGTTGAAGGCAGCGAGGACGATGTTGATGTACCCCGCGTACTCGAGGACGGCGACCACGGGGAGAGGGAGCAACCCGCCGCCGAAGAAGAAGACGGCGTAGAATACGACGCCGAGGACCACGCTCGTAAGCGGGCCCGCCGCCGCCATACGCAGCTCAGCCTCGGGGGTGTGAGCCTCCTCAGCGATCTCCGAGACGCCGCCGAGGAAGTAGAGGGTGATGCTGTTGACCGGGATCTTGTACCTCTGCGCCACGACGGAGTGGGCGACCTCGTGGATGAGCACCGAGACGAAGAGCACCAGCGCCGAGGCGGCGCCTACGCCCCAGTAGAAGACGTCGCTCTGCCCCGGGTAGCCCGCGGGCAGGTAGCCCCACGCCAGCGACCACGTGAGAAACGCGAATATCAGGAACCATGTGTAGTGGAGGCGGACCTCGACGCCGTAGAGATGGCCGATCTTCAGAGACAACTGTATCGTTGGACGGTTCGGAACCCATTTTTATGAACCTTACCCAGATGTGCTCAAAAGCGTCATAAATGTGGAGAAACGGAGACTATACTGAGCGTTTATGGTAAACATCGTTAAGCGGAAGGATGCGCCCAAGCTGGAGACGGTGAAGGGGCGCCACGGCGAGATACTCATGACGGGCGAAAAGTGCATGATGATGATAAACACCATCGAGCCCGGGCTCCCTACTCCGGCGCACAGCCACCCCCATGAGCAGATCGGATACCTCCAAGAGGGGGAGGGCGACCTTTACATGGGATACGAGAAGATACATATAAAGGCTCAGTGCACGTTCGTCGCGCCCTCCAATATCCCACACAAC
>JAPKYO010000012.1 GCA_026394265.1 Candidatus Bathyarchaeota archaeon | reverse complement strand
TGGCGATCTTCTCCGCGCTCTCGGTCTGGCGCTGCATTCTCACATGGAGCGTCTTTATTCCACGCAGGGTGAGCCACGCCTCGAACGGGCCTAGATTGGCGCCCATGTTCTTGTACATGGGGTCCATAGCCTTCAGGAACGTCTTCGAGCCTACGATAGCGCCGCCGAGCACATCGCTGTGCCCGCTCAGGCTCTTCGTGATACTGTGGACGACGACGTCGATGCCGTGCTCGAGGGGGCGCTGCAGGTATGGCGACATGAAAGTGTTGTCCGCCATCGTGGTTATGCCGTGCGCCTTCGCGATCTTCGCGACGGCCTTCATATCGGTGAGCTTCATCATCGGGTTCGACGGCGTCTCGATGTAGACGAGCTTCGTGTTGGGCTTGATCGCCTTCTCGACGGCGGCGAGGTCGCTCGTGTCGACGAGTGTACACTGTACCCCGTAGCCCTTGAGGATGTCAGTAAAGACCTTGTGTGTCCCACCGTAGAGGGCGTCCCCCGCGAGGATGTGGTCGCCCTGCTTTACGACGGCCATGGTGGCGTTCGAGATAGCTGCCATGCCCGACGCCGTGGCGCGTGCGTCCTCGCCCCCCTCAAGCGCCGCTATGCTCTCCTCCAGCGCCCTGACCGTCGGGTTACCGAGCCTGCTGTAGATGTAGCCGGTCTCCTTCCCCGCGAACCTCGCGGCGCCCTGCTCGGCGCTCTGGAAGACGAACGTCGAAGATGCGTAGATCGGCACGGATACGCCGCCCGTCACCGGGTCCGGTGGCTGGCCGGCGTGCACCGCCTTTGTAGCGAACTTACCCTTGTGCATGCAACCACTACCTAGATTCCAATACTATCTGCATCACCAACCAGATAATGCCTTCTAGGGCGCGAAACCCACACGACCCGAAAAAACATGTGCCACGCCGGCGGGAAACCCTCGCCACGCGCAAAAGGGGGGGAGGGGGGGTCCAGAAATCAACCAGAAAAAGGGCCCCATCACCCAAAATAAGGCCAAAAACGGCCCCGATTGGGATCGGAAATGTACAAAAATGCACATAATATGACCCGAAATGCGCGAAAAAGACGCATAAAACGACTAAAAAAAGTACCCGAACCGACGGGTAAAGGACCCTAAACGGTCTTGACCTCGTAGCTGAACCGGGGGTTGCCGCGCATCGTGTTCCCCACGTAGCACCGCCTCACCTCGGCGAGCAGCCCCTCGACCTGCTTCTGGTCCAGCTTCGCCCCCACCTTCACGGTGATGTTGAACCCCGCCGCCCTGCTCGGCTCCTTATCATTCGTCTCATCGACTTCGATCTCAAGGCTCGACGCCTCTATACTGTGCCTCTTAAAGTACCAGGAGGCGTGGAAGGCGCTGCAGAGCCCAAGGCTCGCAACCATCAACTTCCCCGGACTCATCCCTATCGGCGGCGTCTGCTCGTTGAGCCTACCGCTCAGGACCTGGTAGCCGTCCGACTCGGCCTTGAACTGATCGCCCTCAGTACGCGTGATCTTCACGGTCATCGATATCCCGAAACACAGGGATGCGCCGGAATAAGTGTCTTATCGACGCCGCATGGGTGAAACATTTATGTGGGCTTCGAGTGTTTTCTGGTGGTGTGCCCTGGTAGCTCAGCCTGGCTAGAGCGGCAGCCTTGTAAGCTGTAGGTCACGGGTTCAAATCCCGTCCGGGGCTCCACATCTCCCAATGATCTTATCATCAACTTTCCCTGATAGATAGTCGCGGGATATACCTTGATTAACAAGATCGTTGCCCTCACCGCCTTACTACTCGCTACCATAACCATCACAAGCACCATATCCAATCCCCCGATAACCGACCCAGGCCTGAGCACTGGTTTCTATACAATCGACCCCAAGGACAGGGAATCGGCAGAGATCGCCCGAACAGTCCTAGAAGCTGCATTCAACAACCATTATCTCAACAACGAGTTAGAGTATCTCGCTAACATGACACAAGGCCCGATAATCGTCTCGACGCATAACATTCCAGGTAACACCTTGTTGTCCGTCCCCGGACATACGTTCACCCTGATCGATCCAAGCCAGATCAAGCCATACTTCTTTGACGAAACTGGGAATTCGAAGCTATCTCAGGGATACTATCCGGTGTTTCTCCAGTTTTGGGAGATTACTATCGATGGGGACGATGCCCACGTTATTCTGAGTCTCAGTTATCACTCTGGACCGAAGAATGGTGATCGTGTCATCGGTTGGGGTGGGGCTGAGGTCTATCTTAGGAAGGTGGATGACTCGTGGATGGTAAGAATATTCGATGTTAGATTCGTTTAGTCGATGATAGTGAGCTAGGCTAGTGTTAGCTGCTTCGCCTTCGGGGAGCGCTTCGCGGGCTCCATCATCATCGGCGTGTGCTTGTACGGCTCCACCTTGACCCGGGACCTAGCCGGTTCCGGTGCATCCTCCTTTAGTGTGGGGCGCGTCTTCTTCGCCTTCGGTTCGGCCTTCGCCGCCTTTGGCTTCTTGGCGTCGACGGTCTTACCCGCCTTCACAGCCTGCACCGGCGTCGTCTTGGCCTTGCGCTTTCCAGTCTTCTTAGCCGGCTTCCCGGCCTTCTTGACCGGCTTCTCCGCCTTCTTCCCCCGCCCCTTCTTCACCGGCGCCTCCACCTTCGCCGCAACCTTCGGGGGGTTGATCAGCTCGGCCTTCTCGGGGTGGATCTTGAGTATGTGCTGTTTGGCACCCGACTCACTGTTCAGGATCTTGTCGCAATAGGGGCAGGGGATGTGGATGGCGCGGAACTCCACGTCCTTGCCCAGGTACTCGCGGCGGAACTTCGTCGAGAGGCGCTCCGCCTCCTCGTATGTGACCTTCCCCTCGGTCTTGATGGTTATCCCGATGGTGATGTTGAAGGAGTCGTGCCTGTCGTTGTCCCTCTCGATACCGATCTCCCTGACCGGGCCCTTCAGCTTGAGGTCGTCCGCCACCCTGCTCCCTTCAGAATACTGATCTGTGTAGGTGATTCGGTCTAGGGCTTAAAAGCGTGTCCTTTAACGAGACTGTCCCAATTCTGCTATAATTATTGGGACAATCCATTTCTAGGGAAATAGTTGTGAAAAATGGGTGTGGCGGACCTACTTCTTGTAGGCGCCGTACTTCCAGACCGCCCTGCCGACTGCGTTGTAGTTGGCGATCGGCATATCCTGGAATACCGTGCAGCCGGGGCCGAGCATGAAGCCGCCGCCCTCCGCGCAGTCACCAATAGCCTTCTTGACGGCGTCCTCGACCTGCTTTGGAGTCCCCTTCCTGAGGACCGCCTCGTGGTCGAGCCCGCCGCAGATGCAGAACTTGTCACCGTACAACTCCTTCCCCTTCTTGACGGGGGTCCAGGAGTGGCTCGCCCAGTTCAGCGCGTCCACCGGGTATTTCTTGAACCAGCCATCCTCGAAGAGCTTCTGCGGGTCACCCTCGGGGGTACTGCAGATGTGCATCAGCTTGATGGGGCACTTCACCGCGTCGAGCACCTTCTTGTCGTACCCGAGGGCGTAGGTCTCGAGCTGCTTCTTGTCGAGTGCCTTCCAGATGCGGCCACCACCGCCGATGCCGAGGAAGATGCCGGGTGCGCCGGCGTCGACGCACGCCTTGGCGAAGTCGATGGTCGTCTGAGCGATCGTCTCAAGCCCCTGCTTGAGGGCGTCGGGGTTCTCCTTCATGTCCTTGAGGACCTGGTCGGGCGTGCTGACGCCGTTCATCGCCTGGATAATTGGGCTGGGGATCGTGTAGATGAATGGGACCCTGCGCAGGTCACGCGCCAGTATCTCGTTGCACCTGACGTATTCACGCAGCTCCTTCTTTGGGTCTAGGACCCAGAGCTTCTCCCAGTCCTTCGTCTTCTTGACCGTGACCTCCTTCGTGGCGGCCTCCTCCTCGTTGTTTATGAACTCGAACTTGCTCCCCCACTGGATCGCCATGAAGCGGTAGTAGGGCGTGACCTTGAGCAGGTCCATGTTGTAGTCGAGTTCACGCAGCAGCGCCATGTGCGCCTTGGCGGCTTCCTCGCCGTCGCGCAGAGACTTCTCCCAGCTGTAGCCGTTTAGCCACTTGCAGGCGGGGAAGTGGCCCCAGAGCGCCCAGGGGACGCGGTCGGGGACCTTACGTTGCATGACCGCCAAAACGCGGTCGTATCTCTCGGACTCCATCTCGGATCGTAGAGGATAGGGAGGCACTAAACATAAAAAGCCGTCCCCGAGGCGGGGAACCTCTATAAACCCCGTATCACAATCCAATTCAGTTTTAGTGACCAACCATGAAGTACAGGAAGTTCGGAAAGTTGGACTTCACGCCCTCGGCGCTCGGCTTCGGCGCCATGAGGCTACCCATCATCGGCGGCGACGCGGCGAAGATCGACGAGCCCCTAGCCATCGACATGATCAGGTACGCCATCGACAACGGCGTCAACTACGTCGACTCCGCCTACCCCTACCACAAGGGACAGAGCGAGATAGTCGTCGGCAAGGCGCTCAGGGACGGCTACCGCGAGAAGGTCAACCTCGCCACAAAGATGCCCTGCTGGCTCGTAAACACCGCAGACGACTTCGACAAATACTTCAACGAGCAGCTGGCGAAGCTTCAGACCGACCACATCGACTTCTACCTCCTCCACGGCTTGGGGAAGGAGCGGTGGCCGAAGGTCCGCGACCTCGGAGTCCTCAGGTGGGCGGAGAAGAAGCTCAAGGAGGGCAAGATCGGGCACCTCGGCTTCAGCTTCCACGACGAGCTACCAGCCTTCAAGGAGATAGTTGACGCGCATGACTGGACCTTCTGCCAGATACAATACAACTACATGGATACGAAGTACCAGGCGGGAACCGAGGGCCTCCACTACGCGGCGAAGAAGGGGCTCGCCGTCGTCGTCATGGAGCCAATCGCGGGCGGACGCCTCGCCATCAACCCCCCAGAGGGCATAAAGAAGCTCTGGCGGGAAGGCCACCACCGCTGGGAGCCCGCCGAGTGGGCGCTACAGTGGGTCTGGAACCACCCCGAGGTAAGCCTACTCCTCAGCGGAATGAACACGATGGAGCAGGTCGTCGAGAACGTCAAGGCGGCGGGCAGGAGCGAAGTCGCCAAGCTCACCAAGGAGGACCTGCGCCTCGTCGACAGGGTCGCCGAGAAGTACCGCGAGATGGGCTTCGTCGGCTGCACCGGCTGCAGGTACTGCACACCCTGCCCCAGCGGCGTCGCCATCCCAGAGATATTCTCCCTCTTCAACGAGTTCTACATGAAGAACCGGGACCCCGCCGTCAAGGCGAAGTACAGGGAACAACTCAAGCAGGGGCAGTGGGCGAAGAACTGCACCAGCTGCGGGCGCTGCGAGGAACTCTGCCCACAGCACCTGCCCATCAGGAACCTGCTACGCGGCGCGGGGCAGACATTCGAGATGGACAGGTAACAGATAGTTAATGTGTCACCTGTTGATGTTGTCCCGCATCCAGTCCTTGTATTCCTCGTAGACATCTTCAGGAAGGGGATTGATAACCCTGATCGACCTGACCTTTTTCGAGAACTCTTCATCCATCGAGTAGATCACAGGGGCACTCTCTTTCTCCGCCAGCGCAACAAGGTACCCGTCCCACGACTCGATCCTGAAACCACTAGCGTGCGATATCGCCCTGTGTGCGGTCTCAACGTCGATGTCGGGGTAGAAAGAGGGGGACCTCGTCGAGAGGGTTTGTACAAGTGCCTCAGATGCTAACGTTGACTCAACTCGGAGATACCTTGTCATGATGTGGTATGCGCCGAGGAGCGTGGAGGTTGGAATAAGGCATCTTCGCTTCGTCCTGAGCACATCACTCAGGAGCTTCAAAGCTTCGTCCTGTGCTGGGTTCTGGAAGTGGGCTAAGACGATGGGGCCTACGTCGATGACGGCTTCTAGAGGCCGAGTTTGGCGCGTGGATACTCTTTCGGATACCATTTTGACTCCTCTTCAATCGGCTCGGCTGCGAACGCACGGGGAAGACTCCGTTTCAAGGAGGACTCCCAGTCATCTACTGTGGATTCGAGGTCTGAATCGAGTCCCCTTATTACCAGCTCTCTACCCCTTAGCTCGAACTCGATCTCGGTGTCCGCGGTGAGGTTCAGGGTTTCACGTATCCTTCGGGGGATGAGCACTCTACCGAAGCGGTCAACCTTCTCCACCATAACTTCTCCCAATTGGCAATAAACTTGGCAATATTTAGGCGTTGTTCCCAAAAATACCTTAGGGGCGAGAAATTAAAAATAAACAAGCTGTTGAGGAGGATGGATTGATCGAGGTAGAGTTAGATTATCTCTTCCCAACCGCCTGTGAGGCGGTCGAGATAGTCTCGCGCCTCGGGTTTTAGGGACTTACGCTTCTTCGACAGGTACGCCTTCAGCTTCTCACCCAGCTCGACGGTCTCCCCCTCGACCTTGCCGGGTAGGTCGGCGACGACGTTCCACGTGTCGACCTGCAGGTTCTCGCAGTTGACCTCTAGGCGGAGCTTGACGCGCCCCTTCCGCTGTAGCACCCGTGTGAGGTATGCGCCGTCCTCGTAGCTCACACCCACCCCGGGGATTATCGGGCTGATACCGCCCGTCGGCGGCCCGTATGCAGGGTAATGGGTCATGAAGATCCAACCCGCGGCGCCCGCCATGACGCTCCTCTGGTACCTCTCGCTCCTGTGCAAGTACCTCGCCATCGTCGGCGGCTGGGCGCTGTTCACAAGCACTATCTTGCCCTCGATCTCCTTCCGCCTATTCTCGTAGACGTCGACGGCGCCTTCGTCGAGGTCAACGAGCTCCGCCTCGACGGTCCCATCGGCGGTCATGGGCAACCCGATGCAGGGAATCTCCTTGCGGCGGGGTTCGAGGACGGTTATCTTGGCCGGCCCACGCCTCCAACCGGGGATCGTGAACTTCTCAAGGTGGACGTTTTCGAGCCCGTAGCCCTCGAGTTTGCCCGCCATGTACTCGCAGGACGCCTTATCGTCCCCCGATCCGGGCCACCTCGAATCGTAGTCATCGCAGAGCGTCGTCACGTTCTCGAGAGCGTCTCGACGCTCCCGTAGGCTTCCCCCATTATGCACCTGTCAATCTCCGCGTAGGATTTTGCCATTCCAATCGAGTAGAAGTCGACGGGATGAGTTGAAAAGACTGCTTAGGGGTGGTCGGGATGCTTTTTAAGGTCGGCACCTCGACTGTATCAGAACACGGGGATCAGCCTTGGACTTCGACATGGAACGATACACCCCAATGCCAGTCGCATACGAGCTACGCTACATGATGCTGAAGAAGCTCAGAGACGACGAGGACCCCCTGCCCGACATAGAGGGGCGCGAGGGGACAAAGGCGGACGTGATCAGGGCCGTCCTGAGCAACAGCTACCCGTACCTCGTCAGCAGAGAGGGCACGGGGAAGACGCGCCTGGCGGAGAGCCTCGCCAAGCTCCTCCCACCGGTCCCAAAGATCAAGGGCTGCCCCTACAACTGCGACCCGAAGTGGCCCGAGGAGTGGAAGTGCCCGAGCTGCCAGGGCGTGGAGGACCCGGAGGTCGAGATAATCTCGGGCATCCAGCGCTACAGCAGGATTCAGGGCAACGAGTACACGAACGAGGCGAAGATTCTCGGCGTTAAGGACATACAGGCGATAGTGCAGGGTGAGAGCCCGACGGACCCGCGCGCCTTCATAGGCACGGGCGTCCTCCGCGGCAACAGGGGAGTCGTCTGCGTTGACGAGCTACCCGCCATACCTACTAAGGTGCAGGTCCTATTCCACCCGATGCTTCAGGAGGGCAAGGTTGTCCTCGAGGAGTACAACTGGGTACGCCCCATCGACATATTCTTCGTCGCCACGGGCAACCCAACCGGATTCAGCCACGTAAACAGGGTCCCCGAGCCGCTGCTCGACCGCCTCGAACTTATCCCCATGGCGCTCCCCGAGGAGGACATCGAGCGCGAGATCATGCTCAAGGAGGGCTTCAGGGTCCGGGACGAGTTCTTCCTCGAGCGGGGCAAGACGGTGAAGGAGGAGCCCATATACGCGAAGCCGGAGGAGCTGAAGCGCAGGGCGTCCGCCCCCTGGTGGATCGTGGACGCCGTCGAGAAGACGGTCCGGTACACGCGTGACTGCCCCAACATCGACAGGGGCAGCAGCATCAGGGGCTCGATAAAGAGCCTCGACCACACCCTGAGCTCCGCGGAGCGCGTCGGCGTTAAGGTCGCTGGCCTTCATGAGGCATCCGACGGCCTCAAACTCGCCCTGAGGGGCAGGATAAGGCTCCGCGCCGACCTAGTCGGCTTCGACGACAGCCCAGCCGCGTTCATGGTCAAGAACGACGAGGTAGTCGAGGACGTCCTCTGGTACGCCGCACGAGATGTGGGTGTCGCCATACTCAAGGGCGTCGACGTCGACCCGCGCCAGCTAGCGGGTGAGATAAACGCCGCGCTATCCGGCGGAGACATACTCGACAACATGCAGGATCATGAGGCGGCGTACCGCGTCGTCCGATTCATGGAGGAGAACCAGCCGTGGGAGAGCCCGAGCCTCGTCAGCGGCCTCGGTGACCTCATAAGGGACAGCCCCGAGGCGGTCGACCCGGATACGCTGCGCGACTACAGGTTGAGTGCCCTCGGGCTCCTCGCCCACGCACTAACCGCGGGCAAAACCGTCGAGGCGAAGATAGAGAACATTTACGCCCCCAAGCGGATGGAGTAGCCGTGCAGCCCCAGAACCCCTGCAGCGACATCGAGGACAACACCCTGGACCTCCTACGGGACGCCGCGAAGATGCAGATGGGGAAGGGACTAGATCAAGACTCCGAGATGATGGAGAAGGTCAGGAAGAAGGCCGAGAAGAGGCTCCAATCCAACCAGAAGAAGCGGGAGGAGCTGCAGGAGCAGCTTGAGCAACTCAAGGCGCAGATGATGATGAAGGCCGTCGAGAAGCTCCTAGAAGGGGATGGAGAGGAGGAGGTTCTCGGGGAGCTGGAGCTCACGGGGGAGATGGAGGGACTCAAGGAGCAGATCGAGCAGCTAGACTCCGACCCCCACGCCATCAGTGAGGAGGACTTCGACGAGGCGCTCAAGGATCTGGAGAAGAGGGGTCTCCTCGATGGCAGGGGGAAGGGCGTCGTGCTCACCAGCAAGGGCGCGCAGCTCCTGGGCCGTGGTTTCCTTAACAAGATTCTGATGAACCTCGCCCGGAAGGGCCTCGGGGCACACCGCGTCGAGGACATCGGCCACGGCCCATGGCTCGCAGCCACCTATCGCCCATACGAGCCCGGGGACCCCTACGACCGCATCAACATCGAGAGGAGCCTCATGGCAGTCATAGAGCGCGGCGGAGGCTTCAGGGATATGAAGACGAGCGACTTCCGCATACACGAGAGCCGACACGCCACCGAGGTACACTTCGGCGTCCTCGTCGACCAGAGCGCCTCGATGAAGAAGAAGGGGAAGATGGAGGCAGCCGTAGAGACGGCGTTAGCCCTATCGGAGTTGATGCGTCTAGAGTTCCCCGAGGACCGGCTCAGGGTCTACGCCTTCAGTGAGGAGACGAAGATGGTGGAGCCATACGAGCTCCCCGGCGTCGCCGTCCCCCAGCAGTTCACCGACATACGGAGACCACTGCGCGCCTTCCGCCTCGCAGTCGCCATGGAACCCGGCAATAAGCAGGCGCACCTCATCACCGACTCCGCCCCCAACTTCATCGATGGGGAGTTCGTCGGCTTCAAGAGGGCCATGGAGGCGGTGGTCGAGGAGGTCCGCCTCTACCGGCTGCACGACATACTGTTAAACGTCGTCATGCTCGACGACGACCCCGAGCTCCGCGAGATGGCTAAGAGGATCGCCCAGGTGAATAACGGGCGCGTCTTCTTCGCAGACCCCAAGAACCTCGGAGAGGCGTTAGTTGAGGATTACCTGTGGTCGAAGAAGGAGATACTCAGCCTGTGAGCCGGTTGATGCCGGTTTAAAAATAATGGATGGGGAGTGTATCAAGAGGCTTATGATTGGTCAATTAGTCTGGACACCACCTCCCCCGCATGTTTGCCCGCTGCAACGCTCCTTAAATGGGTTTGTGGAGCCCTGATACGTATTATCCCGGTGACGGGGCTACTTCCTGAAGCGGGCCTCGACGAGGTCTGTGATGTCGATGTCCTCGCCCACCGAGTAGAGCCAGAGGGGGACGGATGTGGGTCCCACGTGCTTGAACCGCGACGCGACCCTCTTGATGACGCCGCCGTAGTTATTTGATTTATCCATGCTGCTCAGCCAGGCGGGGACGCTTCCGCTCTCCTTTATGATTCTCTCGAACTCGCGTGCGTTGTGGATGGTGGCGAGTATCTTGTTCCTGTTCCGGATTATCTTCGCGTCCCCCATGAGGCGGGCTATGTCCACAGCCCCGTACCCGGCGACGCGTGTTATCTCGAAGCCCTCGAATGCATCCTTGAAGGCGGGCCACCTAGATGCTATCGTCGCCCAGTTGAGGCCGGACTGGAAGACGCATCGGCTCATGTTCTCGAAGTAGGCGGAGTCGCTCGGGGGTCTCCTGCCCCGGTACATCCAGCTCGTGTAGACGGATTCGTCCCCCATGGCTGGGTATTCTGTTCAAGCGCCGTTTGAGGGTTACGGCTTCAGGTAAGCACGGATGATGACTATGTCCTGGGCGGGCCACATCTGGAATGGGTATTCGCCGTATCCTGGGATGGTCACGTTTCGGGTTTCGACCTTGACCTTCGCTATGTTGTTCACTACCTCCATACCTGATACGACCTTGCCGAAGACGGCGTAGCCTGGCTCCGAGGAGGATTTGAAGTCGAGGTCGGGGTTGTCGACGAGGTTTATGAAGAACTGGCTCGTGGCGCTGTTTGGTGAAGTCGTCCGCGCCATAGCTATGGTTCCGACTAGGTTCTTCAGCCCGTTGTTCGACTCAAGGTTGATGGGGGCGTTCGTCGTCTTCTCGGTCTCGTTGGATGCGAATCCGCCGCCCTGTATGACGAAGCCCGCGTAGACCCTGTGGAAGATTGTGCCGTCGTAGAAGCCGGCTTTGACATAGGAGAGGAAGTTCGCGACGGTTATGGGGGCTTTCCCGCGGTCGAGCTCTATCTCGATGTTGCCCATCGTGGTTTCGAGGACGACGATCTCCTTCTTGTTGAAGAACTGGGTCCAGGCGATTATGCCGGAGGTTGTGAGTAGGATGATGAAACCGATGGAGAGTAGCGCCTTTCGGCTGAGCTTCATAATTCAGGAGAACGCTGGCGTGAATCTAAAAGGTTTGTCACGGCGAGTTTAGGTGAGGATGCCGAGCAGGTCCGCCTTCGTGACTATACCGACTATCCCCCCCTTCTTCTGGACGAGGACAGCGGAGTAGAACTTGAGGAGGTTCGTCAGGAGGCTGACGGGGGCGTCCTCCCCCACCTGTGGGAAGGGCTCGTCCATGATCTCGGAGACGGCCTTGGCCTGGCTCTCGTTCTTCTTCGTCGCGAGCATGTGGTCGAGGAGGGTTCCCTCGCTTATGCTGCCGACGGAGCGCTCACCATCCATGACGGGGAGCTGGCTGAAGCCGTTTCTCCTCATCACGTCGATGGCGTCCGAGATGAGTGTCACCTTCTGTATCCCGACGACGGAGCGGTTCATTATCTGCCCCGCCGAGACCTGCTTCTCCTGCTCAAGCCGGTCGAGCGCCTCGAAGAGTGCCTTGACCTTGATGTAGCTGGGCTCTATGTTTCCGGCCTCGAGCTTGGCGATGTAGCTCTGGCTCACCCCGGCGAGTTCGGCGAGCTGGCTCTGGGTGAGTCCTAGCTTCCGCCTCCTCTCGGGGATGATCTCAAGTGCGGGCAGCATGGGAGGATAGGGGAGTGGAGTGGGAATATATTCTTTACGGGATACGGGTTGCCCCACTTTATGCGGTCAAGGCATTTTTTCCGCCGGGCGGTCTGATCCGTCTTACGTCGTTGTTTGGTGCCTGCATTTTCGTGTAGGGTGGCGCAGGAGACGACAAGGGAGCGAGTATGTCTCTGGATGCCGCTACCCCCCCTCCCACCTATGCGTGAGGTAACCATTCAAGCCTTTTTAGAGCCTCTTTTCCGGTTTTAGGCTGAAATATCGATTATTGATTATCTTTTTTAATCTTATTTTATCTTTTTCTGTGTAAAATTATCTTTTTTTGTCTTTTTTTAGCCCCTGAAAAGCTTACTGCGACGGGTGAATAGTCATTTAGGAATAATCATGGTCAATAACTCCTATATACGGGAATACCCCCCCTTACGCATCCACGAATCGGAGGATACCAAAACTCATAGACATAAAGGAGTGGGGCACCTTCGCCGAGGTCGGCGCGGGGCACGGATTTCACAGGGATGGCCGCTTCTACACCATCCTTGAGACGAGGAAGGGAGCATACAGGGGCAACCACACGCACCCGGTAAACCAGTACACCCTGCTCATATCGGGGAAGGGCAAGTACGTCCGGTACGACGACTCGATAACCGAGATACCCCTCATCAGGGGGGAGATCGTCCGTGTCGAGGCGGGCGTCCCACACGTCATGGTCCCCGAGGAGGACTGCCTCACCTTCGAGTGGTGGGACGGCGACTTCGTCGACCACGAGTGCAAACCCGTATTCGGCGCATACGTCGACGAGCGGATAGGGCCGGACAAGCTCAGGAAAAGGTGATAACCACTCTTCGAGAAGCGTTTCCCCCTGACCTACGAGCTCCTCCCGCCCCGCGGCTGCGAGACGAATGGATTCGACGACGTAGCACCGATAGCGGACAAGCTGGACGCAGTCACGGTCACGGACAACCCCATGGCGACGCTACGTGCCAGCAGCATCGCATACGGCTCAAGAGCCAGGGACAAGCTCCACGTCGACGTCATCCCCAACCTCAGCTGCAGGGACAGGAACCTCCTCGCCCTACAGTCGGAGATCTTCGGGGCGGACATGCTCGGCCACCACAACCTCTTCATAATCACGGGCGATGCCCCCCGGGACAGGGAGGGCTTCAAGCCCGTCTGGGAGGTCAACAGCATAGAACTCTGCGGGATCGTTAAGGGGCTCAACGAAGGTACGGCGAACGTCCGAGGCTCGGAGCAGGCCATCAACGGGAGCACCAGATTCACCATCGGGGGCGCACTCGTATTCGACCGCACAAACGAACAGGACACACTCAGGAAGAAGGTCGACGCAGGGTTCGACTACTTCATAAGCCAGATCAGCTTCGACGCGGAGCAGGCGAAGGACTTCTTCGCGGAGGCGGAGGAGCGGGGCGACAGGGTGGATCGCCACGTCCAGATCGGCCTCGCCCCCACATCCACCCCGAGGCGGCTCCGCGCCGTCTCCCAGATGCCCGGCATAAAGATCAGGGACACAACCCTCGAAATGCTCGAGGGAAACCCCGACTTCGTCGGGGGCATCGTCAGCCACCTCGCGGAGGTCGCAGACGACTTAAAGTCAAGCCTCTCAACCTACAGCATAGGCTTCCACCTCATGCCAATAGGCAGCGACGAGGCGACACACAGGCTAGTAGATGAACTGACATGATTGGATCAAGCATATCGGGAAACCTGCCTAGGACACAGGAATTGATAGCGAAGACTCGTGCCTACGACAGGGCTAAGCTATCGGATGAGGAGCTGGAGGCCGCCTACTTGGAGGCGTCGAAGCAGGTCATCGAGGGGCAGGCGAAGGCGGGGCTCACCCACGTCAACGATGGGCTGCTCAAGTGGCAGGACCTCCTTCGCCCATTCACCCTCGGCCTCGGAGGCGTCGAACTCGGCCCCATGGCCCGGTGGTTCAACAACAACACATTCTACAAGGTCCCAATAGTCAAGGGACCCATCACCTACAAGGGATCGGTGACGGAGAAGCTGGGCTACAAGAAGCTCCTGCCCAAGGGGGCGATCCTCAAGGCCGTCCTCCCGGCCCCCTACACGTTCGCCGCCCTCGCCGACGACCGCCACTACGGCGACAAGACCAAACTCCAAGGAGCCTACGCCGCGGCGCTCAACCAGGAGGCGAAGCATCTCGAAAAGCTCGGCTATGGCTACATCCAGCTCAGCGACCCCGCCCTCGTCTACGTCACCACGAAGCCCGCGAAGAAGGAGTTGAAGGCGTACGGTAATGTGCTTGAGGTCGCCACGGCGGGGCTGAAGGCGAAGACGTGCCTGCAGACCTTCTTCGGAGACGCCGGCGACATCCTCCCCGAGGCACTCGCCTACCCCGTCTCGGACCTCGGATTCGACCTATACGAGACGGCGCCCGAAACCCTGAGGGGGCTCAAGCTGAAGGGCGGGCTATCACTCGGCCTCATCGACGCCCGCAACTCGACGATAGAGGACGCCGGAGAGATCACCGAAGCCGCCAAGCAGATACTAAAGACCCTGAAGCCGAAGGACGTCTATGTCTCCACGAACTGCGACGCCGACTTCCTCACGTGGGAGAAGGCGGAGGAGAAGATCGGCGTGCTGGCTCGTGTGGCGGAGAACCTCAGGAGGGACGCTTGATGGCGAAGCTCTTCGAGACATACGAGATAGGCAGCCTCGCCAAGCATAGCTGGAGGCTCAAGGGGTTCAGCGGCGCGAAGCTCACCGAGGCGGACATCGCCGAGGCGGAGACCTGGGGGAAGAGGCTCGGCATCGAATACAAGCCGTTGATCAAGCTCCTCAAGGGAGACGCCCCGGATAAGAGGCAGCAGGTCGTCAACTGGAGCGCCCTATACGCCGTCAAGATGTTCGAGAAACTCGGCCTCGACTACGTCTACACCGGCGAGCAGTGGCGCGAGGAGATGTACGCACACGTCGCCAAGAACGTCGAGGGGTTCGAGTTCACGGGCTGGATAAAGAGCTTCGACTACCGCTACTACAGGAAGGCGGCGGTCGTGGGCGAGGTCAAGTACCGCGACCCATTCTACATCGACGAGTTCGAGTACATCAAGCCCCACGCCGAGGCCGAGCTGAAGGTCCCCATCACAGGACCCTACACGATGACGGATTGGAGCTTCAACGAGCACTACTGGGGCAAGCTGGGGAAGGTCAAGAGTCTCAAGGAGCGGAAGAGTTGCGCCAGGAGGGAGCTGATACTCGATGTCGTCGACAACGCGCTTCGCCCAGAGTTCGAGAAACTCATCGACGCGGGGACCAAGTGGATACAGATAGACGAGCCCGCCCTAACCACGCAGCCTACCTCCGAGGAGATGGGTCTCTTCGTCGAGGCGTGGAACAGGCTAGTCGCGGGGCTTGACTGCAGGTTCAGTCTCCACAACTGCTACAGCGACTACGAGTTGCTGGCACGATACGCCCCCGACCTTAAGAACTGCGAACAGCTAAGCCTCGAGTTCGCCAACAGGGACACAAAGGCGCCGGGCAGGAAGAGACCCGCCTACGACCTCATCAAGAGCTTCGAGGACCACGGCTACGAGGGCGCATACGCCCCCGGCTTCGTACACGTCCACACCGACCAGATAGCCTCCCCCGAGGTCATCAGGGACCGCATACTCAGCGTCGCAGACATCGCCGGCCCGGAGAGGGTCTACGTGGCACCGGACTGCGGCCTCAGGACGAGGACGTGGGAGGTAGCCTACGAGAAGCTGGGGAATCTGGTGAAGGGCGCGGAACTAGCCCGGGAAGAAGTTGCTTAGGCTTTTTTCTTGCCCTCGACTTTTTCGAGGGCACCCGCGATTATCAGCGGGAGTATACTCGTGACCTCCCCGAATATGGTGGAGGTCATGTCCATCTGCTCCCCCTTGAGCTTTCCCCAGCTTACCGACTCCTTCAAAGGCGCACCGCTTAGGCTCCCGTCCTCGACGCGAGCAGACCCGATCTGGACCGCGGCGTCGAGCCCCTCCCGGAGCGTGTGCAGGTACTGCGTATGGTGCTTCGGCGTACCGCCCCCCAAGATTATCGCCCCCGACTTCTTCGCGTCGTAGACCATGTCGGTGAACCTGTCGAAGTCCCTGAGGGGGTTGATCACGAGCTTCTTCTGCTTCGAGTACATGTAGAGGGGGATGCCGAGCATGCAGTCGAGGAACCCGGGGCTGAAGACGGGAACGTCCCTCTTCGCCGCGTTGTAGAGGATCGAGTCCTTGTCTGTGAGCCTGAGCCCGATCTCCTTGAGGAGCCCGTTTATCGAGATGCCGTCCCGCGTCTCCTCGGGTATGTCGGCGAGAATCTTGTAGACGTACGTCTCAAGTTCCTCGAAGACCTTGCCCTCGAAGTAGATGTCGTAGGCGCGGTTGATGCCCTTCTCGTACAGCTCCTCGTCGTCCGCGTCGACCTTCCCGATGTAGTGGTGCGCCCCCATCGCCTCGATGAGGTCGCCGACCATGTTCGCCCCGTTGGTGACGACGGCGTCCACGTAGCCGTCCTTGATGAGGTCAGAGAACACGACCCTGAGCCCGCCGTGGCAGAGCGGCCCGGAGAGCGTGATGAATGTAGTATACTCAGGGTTCGAGAACATCTCGGCGACTATGTCGACGGCCTTCCCCACCCTCCCCGCCTGCATTACGCCGGTCTTACGCATCTCGTCGGCTAACTCGCCGACGGTCATCCCGGCCCTGAGGCGCATCTGGTGGACGCGCTTCAACCGGGCACTCAACTCTTGACGCGGTTGATCTTGTACCGGCCCATGATGATCCAGTACTCGACCTCTTTGCCGGCGGCGAGTTTGCCCGCGATCTCGTCATCCGTCGGCATTGTGATGTCGATGGTCTCATAGGTCTCGAGGTCCATGAGCTGCACGCCCTGATCCGGGGTTATGGAGACTATCTGGCCGCTCCTCTTGTCGACGATGGGGATCTGACAGCCCGCGTCTGCCTGCGCGAGGTATGTCTTCTTCTTCCCGTCGAAGAGGCTGATGCCGCTTGCGCGGATCTTTGCGCTTCCGTGCTTGCCGGGCTTGCTCTTCTCGATGTCGACTATCTGGCAGGGCTCATTGTCTATAAGGGCGTAGCTGCCGACCTTTAGGTCGCCCGCCCTCGAGTTCTTGTATGCCATGGATACACCTGTTGGTTCAGTTTCAAGCCGCCAAACAGTATTAAAGATTGTGCAGAAACGGCGGAAATCTGGGCCCCGCAGAGCTTTTATTTTCTTCTAACAGATTACTATGGGGGTGTTTGGCTCGTCAAATCCGCCGCGCCCGAGGATGATAGCCAACTTCGCCGTCACATACAGGTGCAACAGCAGGTGCTCGACCTGCGGCATCTGGGCGATGGAGGATCGCAGCCGCGACGAGTTAACACTCGAGGAGATTGAGGGCTTCTTCGAGGGGGAGAAGGAACTCCTCTCGGGGGTGAAGACCATCCAGCTCACAGGTGGGGAACCCTATCTTAGGGATGACATCGTCGGTGTGGCTGAAGCCGTGTGGCGGGGTATCCCGGGGGCCTTCGTCTGGATCGCGACAAACGGCTTGCTACCCGAGACGATCGCGGATAGGACGGCCGATATCCTAAGCACACCCAACCGGGGGGGCGTGGGCGTCACGGTCTCCCTCGACGGCGTCGGCCAGACACACGACGATCAGCGCGGCGTCAAGGACGCCTACCATAGGACCTTCGAGACCCTGTGCCGCCTATCACGCCTCCGTGAGACACACCCGGACATGCGGCTCTCCATGGGGATGACCATAACCCCCCAGAATCAGCACCAGATCAAGCAGGCCATGAAGGTCGCTGAGTACCACGACGCGGACCTCACCGTGAGGCCAGCGAACGTCAGCGAGGCCTACTACCGGAACAGGGGCGTAGAGGGGGAGTGGGACCACAGGGCCTTACGGGTGGGACTGAGGATGGTCACTGAGCATCATATAAGACGCAGGGGTTTCATCAGGGCGGCACCCGTCATCAGCTACCTCCGGAGGATACCGGGATACGTCTCGAATGGTAATAGGCACCTGCCATGCTCCGCGGGCTCATCATCCCTCTTCATCGACCCCTACGGGGCCGTCTACCCATGCTTATTCGTGAACGAAAAAATCGGTGACATCAGGGAAAAACCGCTCAACGAGACGTGGCGGTCCAGTGGGGCGGAGGAAATGAGACGAAGGATAGCCGCGGGGCGTTGCCCGGGGTGCCTCGTAGAATGCGAGGCAATGCGCGACATAAGGAGGGACAGACTGGGCCTGGCCTCGGCCGCCCTCACGGGTATCGCGTATGAGTGCGGGCGCCTGCTCGGCGTCAACCCGTCCTCTTGATTATGTGGTAGCCGAACTGCGTCTTCACCGGCTCGGAGACCTGCCCCGCCTTCAGTGCGAACGCGGCCTGCTCGAACTCCCTCACCATCTGGCCCCTCCCGAACTGACCGAGGTCGCCACCCTTCTTCCCCGAGGGACACGTGCTGTACTTCTTCGCAAGCTCCCTGAAGTCAGCCCCCGCCTTCAGCTCCTCGAGCACCTTGAGGGCCTGTGACTGCTTCTCTACGAGTATGTGTGAAGCCCTTACCTTCGTGGACATGTCGAAAAACTATCGCGTGGTTGCCGGAGATAAGGGTTGGGTGGGTCAGTACTCGACCTTGTAGATGAGGACCCACCCCGTGGGCGACTCGTATGCGAGTTTGTAGTGTGCCGTGTCGGCGTTGCCTGACATCAGGCCGTAGATGGTCGTGTTGGCGAATGCCTGAGTGTACACGTAGGACTTCGAGGTCGCGTCGTATTCGTAGTACTTTGTGAGGTCGATGCCGGCTATCCTCGCCATCTGCGTCCACTTCGCGTTGTCTCCGTAGGGCCACTCCTGCTTCGTGTTGGGGTTGAATGTGACGAAGACGACGACGTAGTCGACGCCGTATCTCTGCATGATTGGGAGGGACTCGTTCTTGGGCAGCATCATCATGTTGGCTATGTTGATTATCTGTGTCCTGTTCATCGTGGAACCGTCGGCGAGCGTCGTGCGGTTGGCCATGGTCTCTATCCAGTAGCCGTAGTCCCACCATGAGCAGACTATTGAGTCCTCGGTCGTGTTGGTCTTGAGCCATGCTAGGGCCTTGATCCAGTCCTGCGCGTAGCTGCCGTTGATGAAGACGGGGACGCCGCTGTAGACGAGTGGGCCGGGGCTCGTCGCCGTCGCCGAGGCGTTCAGGGCGTGTGGGATGAGTGAGCCGGCGAGCAGCACTATGAATATGATGCTTAGTCCCTTGCTGAGAACGAGTGCCTGTGCCTTGCGTCTCTTGCTCTGGGTCTCCGCCGTCCTCATTATGATGGGGCGGAAGGACTCCACGAGCTTCACGAGTGCGTACGCGGCGAGGAGGGAGGCGGGGAAGGCGAGGACGAGGCTCAGCCTGACGACTGTGCCGGTGAAGTAGACGGAGGTCAGGAAGAAGAGGAGGACGTAGTGCCGGTCTTCCCCGCCTTCCTTTAGTATGAGGTAGGCGCCGAGGGCGGCGAGGAATATCGTGATCCCGAAATCGGAGAAGAAGGCGTCCCAGCTCGCGACCTGGTTCTCGCCCACGGAGGTGTATAATGCGCCGGCTTCCTCGAAGGGGTTGAGGACCTTGGCGAATTTGCCGGTGATGGGGTTGCCTATGCCGAAGTAGGGCAGGATAATGATGGCGGCGACGCCGACCGCGACGAGGCCGACCGTGGCGAGCCGCGCCTTGGACTCGGGTAGCCTCGTCTTCATGGCCTCGTAGAGGACTAGGAGCCCGATGGCGCCCAGCGCGGCTAGGTTCTCTATGTTCATCACGTAGCCGACGCCGAGGCGCGGGATGGGGATGGCTATGAGGAATCCGAGGATCGTCGTGATGCTGTAGGAGATTATGTGGCGCCGTTCGACTTTCCCGAGCACTAGCATCACGCCGATGTAGAGGAGCAGTAGGCTGGAGATGTAGCGCGCCGCGCCCCATGAGGCGAACGCGTATCCCATGGTGAGCCCAGCCGCGACGGCGTAGATGACGCTCTTCAGCAGGGAGTTCTCCTTACGTATGCTCCTGAGGAAGAAGAAGGGCGTAGCGACCATGCCGAAGATGCCTATGTTCTCGGTGTCGAAGAAGCCGGCCACCGTCCTGCTGAGGTAGCTGGGGCTTATCGCCATGAAGAGGGAGGTGAATAAGCCGACGGCTTTCCCGCCGAAGTCCTTGCCGAAGAAGTAGGCGATTATGCAGACGATTATAGCCATGAAGACGGGGAAGTACATGGCGACGCTGAATAGGGAGACGTTGAGCTGGACGGCGTTGAGGAGCTGGTAGATGATTACGGCGCTGAAGGGGTTGCCGGGGTAGCTGCTTAGTGCTATGTTGCGTCCCTGGGGGTACCAGCTTAGGGTGTCGTGCCACGTGAAGTATGAGGCGTACCCGTTCTTGGCTATGTACTCGGATATCCTGTACCAGAAGAAGGGGTCGTATTCGTTGAAGTAGTCTCCCCATCGTAGGGGCATGACCCTTAGGATGATTGCGACGGCGAGGATGGTGACGAGGGCGGCGATCTCGATGGCGGCTGCCCTGCTGAGTCTTATGTTTGATAGGAAGCCTCCGCTCTTCTCTTCAACCTGTTTGGGTTCGGGGGCTTTCCCTTTCTCGGCCATGGGTTGTCAACCATTAGGGTGGTTTCGCTTTTATTTAAGTAGCTATCACCGGGGCTAAGTACCCCGGTATAGGCGTGTTGCGAACCTGTGTGGGAGCCCCGCGGCGTCTATCGCCTCGGCGGTGGCGTCTATGCTGTACTCGATCCGCCGATGTTCGACCCCTGGGGGGCTTGTTTCTAGGAGTAGGTAGCTGGCGCGTGGGTCGCCGTCGCGTGGCTGGCCGACGGAGCCGGGGTTTAGCATGAGGCGTCCGCCCCTCTCGACCCTGTAGGGTACGTGTGTGTGGCCGAGGATGAGCACGTCGGCGCCGGCTTGGGCTAGGAAGCGGTCGGCGTGGGCCTCGGCGTCGCCGGGGTATACATAACTGGTGAGGGGCTGCGTCGGGCTACCGTGGTAGACGGCGATCTTCAGCCCGCCCAGCTCAAGCTTCAGCTCCGTTGGGAGTGAGCCGAGCCACCTGATGCTCGCCGCCGATAGTTGCCCACGGTTGATCCTGATGGCGTCCTGTGCGTCGTCGTTGAACCAGTCGGTCTCCTCTGTGGCTACGGCGTTGTCGTGGTTGCCCTTGGCGCATCTGAAGCCCTTGAAGTAGAGCCTGTCGACGCACTCCTCGGGGTGGGGGCCGTAGCCGACTGTGTCGCCCGCGGAGACGGCGGCGTCGCAGGGGCCCGCGTCGTCGAGAACCGCGTCGAGGGCGGCGAGGTTGCTGTGGACGTCGGAGACGACGAGGACCTTCAACGGGTGTCGAAGTGTACTCGGCGCTGTGTGGGATAGGCTTAACTCATGCTGCGGGTATTTCCGGGTAATGAGCCTAGCTTTCAGGGTCTGCGAAGCGGAGCTGGAGGGCAAGACGCTCCACTGCGGGGTGCTTGAGCTTGAGAACGCCGTCCTCGCGCTGTTCTGGGAGGGGGCTGAGCCGAAGCTCGGCTCCACGACTGCGACGCTCCCCGGGATGGCGTCGTCGCAGCTCCTCGGGGACAGGGATCAGCTCCTCGGCAGGATGCTCGGGACACACATCTCGGCGAAGTCGGGGAAGATGTCGCTGGTCTCGACCCACCTGTCTCAGGGCTACTCGGAGGCGGTCGGGAAGACGCTGCTCGACCTGACTAGGCGCGTTATGGAGGAGAAGAGTTGAGCGACCTCAGAACATTCCTGAAGCAACTGGAGAAGGATAACGACATCATAAAGATCAAGGAGCCACTGAGCGCGAAGCTGGAGATCGCGGCGGCGCTGCAGAGGTTCGACGCCGGTAAGGCGCTTCTATTCGAGAAGGTTGACGGCTACGACGTGAAGGTCGTCGGCGGCGTCTGCGGGACGCGTGCACGCATCCTTCAGGGTCTCGGGGTGGAGGCTAAGGACCTCTACCCGCGCCTGCAGCAGGCGATAAAGAGCCCTAAGAAATGCGAGATCGTTGCAAAGGGTCCCGTCATGGAGGTCGTTGAGGAGGGCGACCTGACGAAGATACCGGTTCTCACCCACTTCAAGGGCGACCCGGGCCCCTTCATCACCTCGGGAATACTCTACGCGAAGAGCACTGATGGTAAGGTGGAGAACGTGAGTTTCCACAGGCTCATGGTGTTGGACCCGCAGAGGATGACTATCAGGATCGTGCCAAGGCATCTTCACAGATTGACGCAGCTCGCAAGGCAGGCGGGGGTGAAGACGCTTGACTGCTGCGTGAGCATAGGGCTCCACCCGGCGGTACTGCTCGCGGCAAGTTCCCCCGTCAACTGGGGGGTCTGCGAGTACGACGTGGCGAACAACCTGCTTGGTGGCTCGCTGAAGCTTGTGAAGTGCCCGCACGTTGACGCGTTGGCTCCAGCGGACGCGGAGCTCGTGTTGGAGTGCCGGATAAGGCTCGACGAAGACGTTGATGAGGGACCTTTCGTGGACCTCTCGGGGACATTCGACGTGAAGAGGAAGCAGCCCATCGTCGAGGTGGTCGGCGTCATGCATCGTCGGGACTACATGTATCAGGCGCTTCTCCCTGCGGGGTCGGAGCACATGCTGCTGATGGGGATGCCGCCCGAGGTGCGCATCTGGGAGTACTGCATGAACATCGTTCCCACGGTGAAGGGCGTCAACATGACCCTCGGTGGTAACGGTTGGCTTCACTGCGTCGTCTCATTCGACAAGGTCAGGGAGGGGGACCCGAAGAACGTCCTCATGGCCATGTTCGCGGCGCATCCAAGCCTCAAGCACGCCGTCGTGGTTGATGGCGACATCGACCCGACGAACATGCAGGAGGTCGAGTGGGCGATGGCGACGCGTTTCAAGGGCGACGAGGACCTCCTCATCGTCCCCGGCGTCCGCGTCAGCAGCCTCGATCCCACCGCGGATCAGCAGACGGAGCTCGGGTGCAAGGTCGGCTTCGACGCCACGCCCCCCCTCGGCAAGCCAAAGGAGAAATTCATGAAAGCCGAGATAACCGTCACCGACCGCGTCAAGAAGATACTCGACAAGTACGAATAGCCGGGGGACACCTTTTATCTCCCGGTTTTCCTGTTTCTGTGATTACCCTTGTACCTGTCGAGGGAGGAGGAGCGTATGCTCGACGGCGAGTACGGCGTCGGCGTGGCGAAGTCGCTTGAGCTGCTGGTAGCGTTGGGCGAGGTCTTCGGGGCGGAGAAGCTGGTGCCCGTGGAGGGCGCGCACGTCTCCGGTGTTAGCTACAAGAACCTAGGCGACGCGGGGCTTGAGTGGCTTGAGGATCAGGCGAAGCTGGGCGCCCGGGCGAAGGTGCGCGCGACGCTCAACCCGGCGGGGATGGACATGGCGCGGTGGCGGGAGATGGATGTCCCCGAGAAGTTCGCCGACGGTCAGCTCAGGGTCATACGCGCATTCGAGGCACTTGGCATCGAGCCGACGTGCACCTGCACACCCTACCTAGTTGGGCACGTCCCGAGGTTCGGCGCACAGATAGCGTGGGCGGAGTCGTCGGCGATCTGTTACTCGAACTCCGTCATCGGCGCCCGGACGAACAGGGAGTCGGGTCCGACCACGATAGCGAGCGCCATCACGGGTCTCACCCCCCTCTACGAGTACAGGCTCGACGAGAACAGGCTCCCCGGGAAGCTGGTGGAGGTCGAGGCGAAGCTCACGGACCCCCTCGACTACAGCGCCCTCGGATATGTCACGGGGAAGCTGGTGGGTACGACGGTCCCATACTTCAGGGGGCTGGGGAAGCCGGGTCTTGAGTCGCTGAAGACTCTTGGTGCTGCGCTCGCCACGAGCGGGGGAGTAGCCCTCTGGCACGGCGAGGGAGTCACGCCCGAGGCGGAGAAGGTCAAGCCCCACCTCAGGGAGGTGGAGAAGGTCACGGTCACCGAGAAGGACCTCAAGGATGCGCGGGAGAAGTTCACGTGCGAACTCGCCGACCCCGTCACCTGTATCGGTTGCCCACACTGCAGCGTGCACGAGGTAGGGGAAGTCGCGGGCCTCTGCAAGGGTAAGGAGGTCGGGGGGAAGCTCTGGGTCTTCACGAGCCGCGGCGTCTACGCCGAGGCGGAGAGGAAGGGCTACGTGGGCCAGATAGAGGACGCCGGCGGCAGGGTCTACGTGGACACCTGCATGGTCGTCGCCCCGCTGAAGGAGATGGGGTGGAAGGAGGTCGCGCTGAACAGCTTCAAGGGCGCGCAGTACAGCGTCAACATGGGGCTCAAGACGAGGATGGGCACCGCGGGGGAGCTGGTGAAGGAGGCTCTGAAGTGATTCTCAGGGGGCGCAAGGTAGTCGGCGGCATCGCCGAGGGCGAGGCGCTCGTCAGCAGGGACCCCGTCAGCTTCTACGGAGGCGTCGACCCCGACACGGGCATCATCACCGAGCCGGGGCACGCCCTATGCGGCGAGTGCATCACGGGCAAGGTCTTCGTCTTCCCCACGGGGAAGGGGAGCACCGTCGGCAGCTACGTCATCTACAGGATGAAGAAGCAGGGCACCGCCCCGGTAGCCATCATCAACGTGGAGACTGAGGCGATCCTCGCCACGGGCTGCGTCATATCGAGCAACCCACTCGTGGACAAGCTCGACGGGGACCCACTGAAGACCCTGAAGACGGGTATGAGGCTACGCGTCGTCGGCGACGAGGGGCTCGTCGAGTCCATCTAGCCCTGTTTGAGGGGCAACCGATTTATCGCCTGACGCCACTGTAGATTCAATATGGATTTTAAGAGGCGGCTCACCGGACTTCAGGCGAAGATGGAGGAGCAGGGTCTTGACCTCATCGTCTACGGGGGCAGCCCGGACCTCCAGTACCTCACCGGCATCAACATTGAGTGGCGCCGAGGCAGGGACCTCCTCTACCCGCAGGACAACGTCTTCGTCCCCCGCAGCGGGGAGCCCGTCCTCACCCTCAACCCCGAGAACCAGAGCCACGCGCAGAAGACGTGGATAAAGGACGCACGCGTCGCCGAGAAGGCTCAGCCCTACGGGGACGTCGTCAAGAAGATCGTGGCGGACCTCGGCGTCAAGCCGGGGCGCGTCGCCATAGGCGACTTCTGCTGGGGGAGCACGAGCCTCGACGTGGCGAAGGCGTGCGCCGGGTCCCGGTTCCGCGTAGCCGAGGGACTCCTCGACAGCATCAGGATGATAAAGGAGCCCGAGGAGTTGGCGAAGCTGAAGAGGGCGGCGGAGGTCACGGAGTCGGTCATGGGCGTCATCGCGCCACGCATCGTCGAGGGGCTGACGCAGAGGAACCTGCAGATAATGATGGAGATGATGGGTAAGGGGCTCGGCGCGTCGGACGCGAGCTTCCCGCCGACGGGCGGCTACCTCAAGACGGGGACCATCCCAGCGGATGACCCGTTCATCTACCCCAAGGAGGCGGGACTCGTCAAGGGGACGAGCATCGCCTTCGACTTCGGCCTCGTCGTCGACGGCTACTGCAGCGACTGGGGGAGGAGCCTCTACTACGGGCAGCCCCGCCAGGACATACTGCAGGCGTACCAGGCGCTCCAGCTCGCAGTCGTGCAGGCGGGGGACGCCGTCGGGGGCCAGATAACGCGCCTATGCGACTTCTACCCCTTCATCGAGAGGGAGCTGGATAAGCTGGGCTACGGCAACTTCCTCAGGAACAGGCTCAAGACGGGCGTGGTCGGGCACCAGATTGGCGTCGAGGTCCACGAGGATCCCTGGCTCCGGCCGGATGTGACGCAGCCCCTCGTGGATGGTATGGTGTTCTGCTTGGAGCCGAAGCTCTGGAGCAAGGGGGAGTACTACCTCAGGGTCGAGGACATGATCCTGATCAGGAACGGTAAGGCGGAGTTCCTCACGACCTACAGCAGGGATCAGTTCCAGGTCTAACCTAATTGTTATAACTCAGCCAATAATAATTTAACCGCATCAGGGAAGGAACCGAAATGTCCCAAGGAGGTTTAATTGTTTTTGAGGGGATCGACGGTTCTGGTAAAACTGAACAAATAAAAAGACTTGAAAAACGACTGATAGATGAAAATTTTAAAGTGACTTCAACACGAGAACCAACTAATTTCCTAGTTATTGGAAAATTAATTCGAAACGTATTAAATAAGAAAGAAAATGTTTCTGACGAAGCTCTAGCACTATTATTTGCTGCAGACAGAGCGGATCATACAAAAAAGAAAATCATTCCTTCAATAAAAGACGGTTTTGTTGTTCTCTCTGATCGTTATGTGTTTAGTTCTTTAGCTTATCAAGGAAAAGGTATGAAAACTCAACTTGATATTAATTGGTTAAAGATTATAAACAAATATGCAATTTCTCCAAATATTGTTATTTTTCTAGATATACCTCCTGAAATTGGGCTTGAAAGATTAAAAAAAGGGCAAACAAGAATTCATGATGATAATTATTTCGAAAATTTAACAAAACAAGAAAATATTAGATCGGTGTATTACAAAATATTTAATTTGGAAAGAACAGTTCGAGATCTAACAGAATATCAAAATATTAAAAAAATCAAACAAGAGAAATCAATAAAAGAAGTTAAAATAAATAATATGTTGATATTGCGGGTTGATGGTACAAAAGATATAGAAGTAATTGAAAAAGAGATATATAATATTGTTAAAAAATATTTAATAGATAATAAAATTGGGAAAAATAATGGAGTATCGCCAACACCTCTCCATTACTTTACAAATGGCATAAATGATTCTAAAAAAGAGGAGAATAAATAAATATTTTATGAGATATAATTAATAAATATCCAATTAAATTTTAATTATTTAAAAAGTTTATAATTGGAAGGATCACTGACCTATTGATGGCTCCTAGGGGCTGGTTCATCGTCTTCGAGGGCATCAACGGGAGTATTAAGGACGCTCAGATTGAGTTGCTGAGTATGAAGCTACGCGACCAGGGCGTCGACCACGTTCTTGAGAGGGAGCCGAGCGACGGCGGAATAGGGCGATTCATCCGCCACTACGCGGAGGCGGGGGACCGCTACCTGCAGCCCGAGTCGGAGGCGCTCCTCTTCACGGCAGACCGCTTCGAGCACAGCAGGCGCATCGAGCAGACGCTTGAGCAGGGTGTAACCGTGGTCTGCGACAGGTACTACCACTCGACGCTCGCCTACCAAGGAGCCGCCGGCGTGGACGTCGCGTGGCTCAGGGACCTGCAGAAGTTCGCGTTGAAGCCGGACCTCGTGCTTCTGCTCGACGTCGACCCGGGGAGGAGCCTTATGAGGGTCTCGGGGAGGACGCTTACGGTCTTCGAGAACAGGGACTACCTGAGCAGGGTCCGTGACCTGTACCTCGGCTTCGCCAAGGTGGGGGAGGTGAGGCTGGTTGACACGGGGCGCCCCGTGGATGAGGTGGAGTCCGAGGTGCAGAGGCTCGTCGAGGAACTCATCGGCGTGAAGCTCTAGGCTTTCGCTGGCTTCAACAGGTTCAGGGCGTCGAGTAGGACGGTTATGGTCTTCGCGAGTTCCCTGATCTCGGCGGGGTCGTTCTCCGCTTCGAGCCGCTGCTGGAGTAGCTGGAGCTTCGACTGTAGCGTCTGCTCCAGTGTGGCGTCCTGTTTCGCCTTCTCCAAGCTCTCGCCTTCCTTTATTATCTTGACCTCGCGTTTCTCGTGTGGGCAGAATATTTCGCCGGTTTTGAGCTGGAAGAGGGGTGTGCCGCACTCCGGGCAGCTCATGCTGAGCATCTTGGCGCCCTGTCGTAGCATCTCCGCCATATCCTTCATGCTCTGGTCGGTCAAGGCGATCTAGTCTGGCGCGTTGGGGTATATGTCTGTTCGCGTACGGGGGACGCGTCGCTATGACCTGCTACCCATGATAAGAGAAAAATATTATTTGGTAGCGAATATGTGCTTCTTTTGACTAGATCAGATCACGAGTGGAGAAATAATAAGGGGTATTTTCTCGAAAGAGTCATTTATCTGGGTTATTTTCCTGACCCCCTTTTTTCGTCGGTGGTCCGTGATTTATTAGACACGGTTGGCGCTAGAAAACCATGGAGTCGAAGAAGTTCAAGACGGTAGACGAGTACATCGCCTCGTTCCCACCGAATGTCAGGGTGATTCTGGAGAAGGTGAGGGGGATCGTCAGGAAGGCGGCTCCGGGGGCGGAGGAGAGGATCAGCTACGGGATGCCAGGCTACAAGCTGGGGAGGAACCTCGTCTACTTCGCCGCGCACAAGAGCCACATAGGGCTCTACCCCACCCCCTCGGCGACTGGCGCGTTCGCGAAGGAGCTGGAGCCCTACGAGTCGGGGAAGGGCTCGATAAAGTTCCCACTCGACGAGCCGATCCCCTACGACCTGATCAGGAGGATAGTCGAGTTCCGGGTCAAGGAAGAGGGCGGAAAGTAGGCCTAGTTCGCATACTCGTATTCAACGGCTGTAAGAACTGATTCGTCCCCGAGTGCTTGACCGGAGAACATTTCGAACTCTATACGGTACACGAGAACCTCCTCCACATCCCCATCCGGCGACCTGAGTGGATAGTAGACGAGGCCGACATCGTTGATCACGACGCTTCCAGTCTCCGGGGGAATACACATCATACGTGGGACCCCGAGAACCGAGTTAATGCCCTGACCCTTGATGAAGTGTGCCACGGCATCCTCCTCGGTCACGGTGACTCGCTGCTCGCCGACGACGTATACCGCAGGCTCATTGTAGATAGCCACGACGACGTCGCCAGTGTGCGACACACTAACGGTACAACCGTTTCCCACGATGTCGATCCCTTGGACCGACCAGACGTAGCGAACTGAGAACTCCATGATCCACTTATCGCTGTTATGCCACGCTGTTGGCCCGATGAAGCTCACCCTCCGGATGGCGTCGGTCGGAAGTCCCCAGTAGGGTTCCATGGAAGCGATGACTTCGTCCGCGATGCGCCTCACCTCCGCTTGGTCCCAGTCCTGTATCTCGAAGGGCTCTATGAGGGCTGATGCCATGTACACGACTCTCTGCCCATTCAATCTAATATCACGGTGCGTCTGCTTCAACCAGATGCCATCTGGGGGGTTATCGTCTATCTTTTCGGGCGCGTTCATCCCGAATAGGTCGGCGGCGATCGTCCTAAGCTGTTCCTCGGTCATCGGGGCGTCAGTGTAGCTGATGACCGGGGCTCTGGTAGTCCTGCTGCTCAGATCACAATCTATAGTGATGTTGTATCTTGTGAGGTCGCCCCACTGGGTCAGGGTCGTCGTCCGGTTTAGGAATTGGGCCGGGACCCACGGCGGCATTGTGTATTGGAGTTTGGGCTCGTAGAAATATGCCCCCGCGATGGTGATGGAGAGAAGGAAAATCACGGAGGCGTAGACAACGAAGTTTATCGACTTCACATGATATCTATTCTTCTAGAGACGGTTTTACTCTTAATACTATTGAGTAGAACAGCGTACGCGTTTTTTTACCCGTTTTTTGGACCTACGAGAATATTTGGAGAACTCAGTGAGGCGAGGGTTGGCCAAGGAATACGCTTATCACCGCGTCGGGGGATAGAGGATGAGGAATTACCGCTTGAAGACCGTCGATGCCCGCCGGGTTGGCCGCGCCGACCTCTTCAAGGAGTGAGGCGGCTTGGGGAGTCATCGGCTCGGATTCACCCTTGGGACGCCCCTCATCACCCTTGAGATCGCGCTTGAGGAGCTAACTAGGCTTCACATACACGAGGAGATAATCCCGGGGAAGATGAGGGAGCTCGTGGAGAAGATGCCGGGGGACGGAGTGTTCATACACCCCATCATCGTCGACTCGGGGAGCCTCGTCGTCCTCGACGGCATGCACCGCGTCGCAGCCGCGAAGGAGATAGGGTTCCGCTACATCCCAGTCTGCCTCGTCGACTACTCCAACCCCTACATCCAGATAGGGTGCTGGTACAGGATGTTCATGGGTCTCGGCGACGTGGGTGAGGCGGCGGAGGCGATCAGGGAGGCGGGGCTCGAACCCGCCGAGAAACCCTACGAGGAAGCGCACCGGATGGTAGAAGGGCGCGAAGCGGTGACGACGCTCTTCTCCAAATCGTGGTGTCTCGCCGCGCTCGGCCACGTCGCGGACATCAAGGGCAGATACGACGCCGTCAAGCGGATGGAGAAGATTCTGCAGGGTAAGGGGCACAAGATGGGGTACAGCACGGACAGGGACGCCGGGTCACGCGTAGCCTCGGGCGAGTACTCCGCGGGTCTGATGACGCCCACCGTTACCAAGAGGGAGGTCGTGGAGACCGCCCTCGCGGGCAGGGTCTTCGCCCAGAAGACGACGCGCCACATAATCCCCGCAAGACCAATGAATGTCAACGTCCCCATAGCGTGGCTCCTCGGAGACTTGACCCTCGAAGAGGCAAACAGGCGTCTCCGGGAGCACCTCGCGTCGAGGAGAATTGAGATACTCCCCCCGGGGCAGATACTGGACCGGAGATACGACGAGGAACTCTACGTCTTCAAGTAGAGGCGCCTAGTTTTTCGTCGGGCCGCCTCAAGACATAATAATATGTCTATAGATATATCAGTTGATATACTTGCGTGAAGGTTGCCACGGCGGAAAAGGGCACCGTTGCTGCGCCGGGGAAAACCACCCACCTGAAGGGTGGCCTCCGAGAGGCCCACACTTCGGGGTCAGGCGAGGAGACTTCCGATTCCTCGTCCTCGTGGCCCTCTCCGAGAAGCCCATGCACGGCTACGCCCTCATCCAAGAGATCAGTAAAACGTACCTGCGTCCAGTAAGCGCGGGCATCGTCTACCCCACCCTACAGGAGCTGGGGGACATGGGCCTCGTCACCTCGGAGGAGAATGAGGGGAAGAAGGTCTACACACTGACCACCGAGGGCAGGAAGCACCTCGACGACAACGAGGAGACCGTCGAGAGGCTCAGGGCGGGCAGGGAGCACGCCGACGCCGTCGGCAGGTTCGGTCTCATGAAGGAACTCAGGGACATGCAGGCCATGGCACTCATGACCGACGCCGTGGACGAGGAGAAGATGATGAAAATACAGGAGATACTCGCCGACGCCAAGAGGCGCATGGCAGCGGTCGTATTCGAGTAAAGGTGAATGAATTGAAGGTAGCAGTTGTAACTGATGACGGTAAGACCATCTCCCAGCACTTCGGGAGAGCCAAGTTCTACAAGGTATACGAGATACGCGACGGCGTCGTCGTGGGCTCGGAGCAGAGACCCAAGGCGGGCCACCACGTCGAGGGGGCAAGCCACGAGCACGAGGCGGGGACACACGGCCACAACCACGGCGACGAGGCGACGCACAACAACATGCTGGCGAACGTCGCCGACTGCGAGGCACTTATCGCCCGAGGCATGGGATGGGGCGCACACGACGCCATAGAGAGGGCGGGCCTCAAACCATACATAACCGACACGCCGTCCGCCGACGAGGCTGTCAAGGCGTACGCCGAGGGAAAACTGGACAACCACGCCGAGAGGCTCCACTAGAGCACCGGCTATACCCCAGAGTTTTCAGAATATGCAATCGGAGAATGAAGAAGGGTCAGTTTGAGCGAGTATGCGATAGAGGCGAAGAACCTCACAAAGAAATACGGGTCCTTCCTAGCCGTGGACCACGTCAGCATCGCGGTTAAACCGGGGGAGATCTATGGGTTCCTCGGCCCCAACGGGGCGGGGAAGACGACGACTATCCGGATGCTCACGGGCGTATCCACCCCCACCGAGGGCGAGGCAGCCATAATGGGTCATAACATCACAACGCAGCCCATCGAGGCAAAGTCCCTCATGGGAATCGTCCCAGACACAAGCAACGTCTACGAGGAGCTGACGGCCTGGGACAACCTCATCTTCACCGCCAAACTCTACGGGATACCCAAGGATACCCGCGAGGAGAGGGCGGATGACCTGCTCCGCCGCTTCAACCTACACGACCGAAGACTCGACAGGGTGCAGGGCTTCAGCCGCGGCATGAAGAGGAGGATATGCATAGCCATGGCACTCATGAACGACTCACGCGTCCTCTTCCTCGACGAGCCCACACTCGGCCTCGACGTCGACAGCGTCCGCGAGATCAGGCAGACGATAAGGCGGCTAAACGGCGAGGGACTGACGGTCTTCCTCACCACACACAACCTCGAAGAGGCTAACCAGATGTGCGACCGCATAGCCATCATAAACAGGGGCAGGATCGCGGCGGAGGACACGCCGGAGCGCCTCAGGCAGACGGCGAAGAACGTCCAGTCGGTGGAGGTATCATTCGACGCCGCGCAGGCAGACCTGACACGCGAACTAGCGGGGCTGGGCGCCGTGAGCGACGTGGCGAAGCTCGGCGACAAGTACCGCCTATACACGTCGGACCCCCCGACGGTACTCGGCGAGGTCTGGGACTACGCCCGAAGCAGGGAACTGAAGCCACTCTCGATGAACACGCTCGGGCCGAGCTTCGAGGACGTGTTTGTCAAGCTCACGGGGAGGGAGATGGTCGCGGAGGTAGTTAAAGAGGGAAAGGGCAGGGGAGGCGGCAAGCAGTGAGCGCCCTCGACGAGTTTAAGCGCGCCCTCGCAATCGCCGAGAAGGACATCAGGGTCTACTACATGAGGCCCCCAGCCGTGATGTTCGGCGTCCTCTTCCCATTCACACTCTTCCTCAGCTTCACACTCGGGCGCCAAGTCTCAGCCGACAGGCTCGTGCCGATGCTCGTCGCCCAGACCATCTTCTGGGCCTCATCCTCAATCGGCCCCACCTCGATACCGATGGAGAGGCGGATGCACACATTCGAGAGGTACCTGACGGCGCCGGTGTCGCTCATCACGGTGCTACTAGGCAAGGCTCTCGCGGGGGCCGTCTTCGGGCTCTTCATATCCCTCGTGGGGCTCGCGGCGGGCCTCTACGCCTTCGGCTCCACCACCATAAACCCCGCCGCGCTCCTCCTCGGGCTGCTCCTCCCGAGCCTCGCCTTCTCCATGATGGGCATCATGTTCGCCTCCATACCCACCGAGAACCCGGGAGACGTGATGATGCCCCTCAACTTCATCAGGATACCCCTCATGTTCATCAGCGGCATCTTCATCCCCATCGAGCAACTCCCCGCCGCGGCGCAGTACGCGGCCTTCGCCAGCCCGCTGACGCACGCCCTAGACATCCTGAGGGTAGGACTCGGCGGCACATCATACTTCGGCCTCCCTCTGAACGCCGCCGTCCTCATCTTCTACACGGGGCTATTCACATACATGGGGCTGCTCTTCCACAGGAAGAACATGGAGAAAGAGTAGACTCGGTGGGAACAAGGGGGGCTTCGGGGTAGGGCGCCTATATCGTCATCTTGTTTAGCTTGCCCTCGATGACCTCCATGCCCATGTACTTCTGGAGCGCCTTCGGCACCCTGATCGTGCCGTCCTCCTGCTGATACTGCTCCATAACCATGATCATGGTCCGGGAGGTCGCTATCGCCGTGTTGTTGAGGGTGTGGAGGAACCCGACCGGGGCCTGCCCCTCCTTCATCCTGTACCGCGCGTTCAGGCGCCTCGCCTGATAGTCGGTGCAGTTGCTGTTGCTGCCCACCTCGCGGTACTCGCCGTCCGCCATCCACGCCTCAGTGTCGTACTTCTTCGCCGCGATGCTCCCGATGTCCCCCGTGCAGACGTTAACCACGCGGTAGTGGATGCCGAGCCCCTCGTAGAGGGCCTCGCAGTTCCCCTGCAGCTCCTCGTGTAGGGCCCAGCTCTGCTCGGGGAGGCAGAAGATGAACTGCTCGATCTTGTTGAACTGGTGTACGCGGAAGATGCCCTTCGTGTACTTGCCATGGCTGCCGATCTCCCTCCTGAAGCACGGGGAGACGCCGCACATCTTGATGGGCAGCTGGTCGGCGTTCACTACCTCATCCTTCAACATCGCGCCCATAGGGTGCTCGCTTGTGGCGATGAGGTAGAGTGGGTCCTTGACGTTCTCCGAGTCGTCTATCTTGTACATGACGTTCTCGAAGTCGGCGAGGTCGGTTACGCCCTCGTAGAAGCTCCGCTTAATCATATAGGGGGGCTCGATGAGGCTGTACCCCCTGCTCAGGAGCACATCCATCGCGTATCGCATGATCGAGTAGTCGAGGAGGGCCATCTCGTTCCGCAGGTAGTAGAAGCCGGTCCCGGTGACCTTGGCGCCCCTCTCGAAGTCGGCTATGCCTAGGGACTGGGAGAGCTCGGCGTGACTACTCGGCGAGAACCCGAACTTGGGCGGCTCACCCCAGACCTTTACGACGACGTTGTCCTTGTCGTCCTTCCCGTAGGGCACGGACTCGTGCAGGAGATTCGGCAGCCTCATCAGGCCGTTCTTCACGAACACCTGCCTCTCATCGAGCTCAGACTCGATGACCTTGAGCTCCTCGGGGATCTTACTGGCCTCGGATTTCAGAGATGAGGCATCCTTCCCAGACTTCATGGCCTGGGCGATCTCCTGGCTTATCTCGTTCCGCCTCTTGCGGAGTTTATTCATGTTAGCGGTCAGCTCACGCCACCGCTTGTCAGCGTCGACAACCTGCTGAAGCAGCTCCAGCTTCTCCGGCTGCTGCCTCCTCTCCAGGTTGCCGCGCACCATCTCAGGGTTCTCCCTGATCAGCTTGATGTCAAGCAAATGCAGTCACGCAAGGTATCCATCACCACGAGGAGACATTTAGAAGTTACCACCCACCCCAGACGGATTACGTTTATTATCCACTGATCCTCACGGACACCCGGTGACAGAGTTGAAGTATATTGCGTTCCTTGAATGCGCATCAGAAGACCTCGACGACTTCATAGAGATATGGCAGAGGAGGATGAAGGCGGGGCACACATTGAAGACACTCTTCCCCCCACACACGATGGCGAACACGCCGAAGGGATACTCAGGCTTCACCATCTTCGAGACAGACAGCGAGGAGGACTTGATGCACTACGTGACCGAGTACGGCCAAGTCGCGAGCGTAGAGGTATACCCCATCTGGGAATCAAAGAAAGGGGCGGAACTCTACCAGAAGCTCAAACTGCCCATGAAGAAGAGCGCCAAGGAGCCGCCCCCCTCAGTTTCACCCGGGTCCCCCCTACGATGCGGTGCGCAACCCCTTTTAACGCTGAGGGGACGGAATCTCGCGGTGAAGAGCATGGAGTCGGTCTCAAGCTACCAGATGGGCGCATTCGAGGCGCTCGAGTGGGCGTGGCACCTCCTCAAGACGCAGAAGGAGCACAGCGGCACAGTCGACGAGGCATACAGCACGGTACAGGATCTCCTCGCCAAGGTCGGCAAGGGCGGAGACATCGACTTCCGCAAGGAGATAAGCCAACTCCAATAACGGTTCTGGAAAACCATTAAACCCCAAGCCCCGACTTCTACCACATGGCCCAGAACGAGCAAGTGAAAGTGGTAAGGAACGCGTACCTCGTCGACGGCTCGGGGAAGAAACCCGTCAAAGACGCGACCATCATAATCAAGGGTAACACTATAGAGGAGGTCGGTAAGACCGTCGACGCTCCGAAGGGGGCGGAGGTCATCGACGCCGCCGGCAGGACTGTTATGCCGGGGCTCATCGACGCCCACGTCCACATCTGCAGCAACGGCGACCCAAGCGTCATGTCGGCGCTCGGCTACACCCCCGGCCTCATCCAGCTATTCGGAGCACACAACGCCGCCAAGACACTCGACGCTGGCTACACGACGATCCGCGACATGGGCGCCCCCTCGGGCTTCGCCCTCAGCCTCAAGAAGGCGATAGAGATGGGCGTCGCCAGGGGCCCCCGCATCATCGCCCCCGGCAGGATCATAAGCATGACCGGCGGCCACGCCGACTTCTACCTCCCAAGCGGCGTCGCCTACAACGAGATGAGCCTCATAAGCGACGGCCCAGTCGAGACGCGAAGATCGGCGAGGATAAACCTCCGCGAGGGCGCCGACTTCATAAAGATATGCACTACGGGCGGGGTCATGAGCCCCAGCGACCCCGTCGACACCCCCCAGCTCACGGTAGACGAGATCAAGGCGGTCTGCGACGAGGCACACCACGTCGGCAAATTCGTCGCCAGCCACGCCCACGGCCCCAAGGGCATCATGAACGCCATCATGGGCGGCGTCAAGAGCATCGAACACGGCAGCATACAGACGAACGAGACCGTGAAGGCGATGGTCGAGCACGGCGTCTTCCAGGTGCCGACGCTAACCGCCTCGTGGAACATCGTCACCAAGGGCACCGCGGCGGGCATCCCCGACTGGGCAGTAAATAAGGCGAAGGAGATCGCCGAATACCCGCCGAAGAGCCTCATGCTCTGCTACAAGGCGGGCGTAAAGGTCGCCGCCGGAACCGACGCCGGCACCCCCTTCAACCGCCACGGCGACAATGCGAAAGAGCTCGAACTCATGGTCAACTCCGGCCTCAAGCCAATCGAGGCCATCACCTGCGCCACAAAGGTCGGCGCCGAGGCCTGCTGGCTCGGAACAAAGACCGGCACCATCGAGAAGGGGAAGTGGGCCGACCTCATAGTCGTCGACGGAGACCCAACAGCCGACATAAAGCTCCTCCAGGACAAGGCGAGGATACGCCTCGTCATGAAGGCGGGCAACGTCGAGGTAAACAGGGGCATCTAGCCGATGGAGGTCAGGCGGTTCAGCCTCCTCGAGGGGGCGCGCAGGGCAACGGGCACAGCGGTCATCATCGACGTCTTCCGCGCCTTCACCACCGCCGCCTTCGTCATGGCAAACGGCGCCGAGAAGATACTCCCCGTCGGCGGCGTCGAAGAGGCGCTTGAGCTTCGCCGCCGCAACCCCGACTGGCTCGTCATGGGGGAGGTACACGGCCACAAGGTCCCCGGCTACGACTACGGCAACAGCCCCGACGAGGTCAGCCGCGTCGACTTCAGGGGCAAGACCGTCATCCAGAGGACGAGCAGCGGCGTACAGGGCATACTCGCCGCCTCAGGCGCAGACGAGATACTGCTCGGCAGCTTCGTCATAGCCGAGGCGACGGTGGAATATATCAAGAAGAAGAATCCGGGGGTCGTCTCCATAGTCGCCATGGGGTGGGAGGGCGACTTCAAGGCCATCGAGGACGAGCTATGCGCCGAGTACCTCGAAGCCCGGCTACGCGGCGAGTGCCCCGACTTCACCGACATGGCGCGCAGGATCAGGGCCGACCCGCAGGGGGCCAAGTTCTTCGACCCGGCCCAGACGAGCTTCCGTGAGGGCGACTTCCACGCCGCCATGAGCCTCGACAGGTTCCCCTTCGCCCTCAGGGTCGCCAGAGGCACACCCATACGCATCGAGAAAGCCTGATCGCTACTTTTTAAACACCAGCGCCCAATAGTTACTCGATTCTTATGCGAGTCTCCGACATCATGACGAAGGCACCCGTCACCCTCTCCCCCGCGGCGAGGGCGGACGAGGTCGCGAACATCATGCGCGAGAAGGGGATAAGCAGCGTCATCCTCGTCACAGGCGGGAAACCCGTGGGCATAGTCACCGAGCGCGACCTCGTCCACAGGGTACTCGCCCCGGGGAAGGACCCGAAGAAGCTCATGGCGGCCGACATCTGCACAAAGCCCGTCATCGCCGTCTCCGTCCACACCCAGGTCGAGGACGCAGTCGACACCATGAACGAGCACAAGATCAGGCGCCTCGTAGTCATCGACGACATGGACCACGTCACCGGCATACTCACGACCGACGACATCGGCTACAACCTGAAGAGCATGAGCGAGGAGCTGGCAGTAAAGTACCTCAGTCTCACGAAGAGGAAGTAACCGGCCAACTTCCTCCATTTATGTTTTAAACTCCCTCACCACATGCATTGTAAGGGGGCTCCGCGTCTGAAGATCGACCCTTTCAGGCTTGAGCGTTGGCTTCTCGAGAAGGCTGAGATCGACCTCGGCGGTGGCGGGGTGGCGAAGCTGCAACTGAAGGAGGTCGTCCCCCAGCTGTCCCCCGACACAGTCATGAAGTACGGGGCGACCTGCGGCTCCGAGGCCCTCAGGGCGCAGGTAGCCGACTGGTACAGGGTTGAGCCCGAGAACGTCCTCATCACATCGGGGACGAGCGAGGCGAACCTCCTCGTCAACCTCGCCCTCCTAGAGCCGGGCGACGAATACTTCTCGGAGGCCCCCCAGTACGAGCAGACAACCGGCATCGCCCGTATGCTGGGCGCCAAGGTGAAGCCGTTCCACCTCGTCGAGGAGAAGGGCTGGACCCCAGACCTCAAGGAGCTGAAGGAGAAGATCAACCGCCACACAAAGATGATCTTCCTCGACAACCCCAACAACCCCACCGGCGCCATCATGACACAGGAGGAGATGCAGGCGCTCTGCGAGATCGCCGAGCACGTGGGCGCATACGTCCACTGCGACAACGCCCTACGCGGCTCCGAGGCCGACGGCAAACCTGCACCAACGCCCGAGTTCTACGAGAAGGGCATCATAACGGGGAGCATAAGCAAACTCGGGGCCACCAGCCCGCGCATAGGCTGGATAGTGGCGGAGAAGGACATCATAGAGCGCTGCTGGGTGATGAAGGACTACACGACCATCAGCCACTGCGGCATAGGGGAGCAGATAGCGGAGAAGCTGCTCACCAACAGGGCACGCTACATAAAGAGGAACCAGTCAATCAGGCAGGCGAACATCGGCACCTGGAACAAGTGGTGTAAGGATAACCCGGAGCTTGTCAAATGCGCCGATCCCATCGGCGGCTTCACCGTCTTCCCCCGCTACAAGAACCGCCTCGGCTCATCCAAGTTCGCCGAGAGGCTACTCAAGGAGGAGGGCGTCTTGGTCAGCCCCGGAGACCAATTCGGCGTCGAGAGGCACCTCAGGATAAACATAGGCACCAAGGGTGAGACCCTCGGTCAGGGGTTGGATCGCCTCGGACGCTTTATGCGGCGGGTCACGAAGTAGGCAACCGGCATGGGGCACCACAGGTACTATCTCGTATTGATCCCGGTCGCCCTGATCGCGCTGCTCGGCGTCGCCCTATACCTGAAGGCACCCTTCCTGCCCGGGCAGCTCACCGAGGGCCCCGCCGACGCCCTGAACGAGCGGATCGTCTCGACGCCACCCGGGGGCGCTGCGGAGGACCGGAGGACGCTCCTTCTCGGCTTCGACGACTTCATAGCGGGCAACTTCCCCACCGCGGTGACCACCCAGACCGAGGTGACGAAGCTGCTCGAACTCAGGACGAGGCGCGCCGTCGAGGAGATACGCGCCGCGAAGGTCCCGGAGGGGAGCATGAGGGTCTGGTACATCTACAACATGGGCGTCGTCGTGAAGACCGCGGACGCCACGGTGGGCATAGACGTGGCGGGCACATACGAGGCCCCCTCAATCGCCGACGTCGGCGGACTCCTCGACATCCTCATAATCACCCACCCACACGGCGACCACCTCGACCCAGCGGTCGCGGTCGCCGCGGCGAAGGCCGGGGCGAAGATAGTCGTCGCCGACGAGAAGGTCAGGCTCGACGACTCGAACCCGCCCGGCGTAGTCAGGGACCCGGCGGGCACGAGCATGGTCAAGCTCCTCACCGGGTCAGAACTCGCCGCCCAGGCACTCGTCGGGGTGAAGCCGGGGGAGACCATCGAGGTGAAGGGGGTAAGGATCACAGCCATCCCCGCGGAGCACAGCTTCCCGAACTCACCCGAATCCAAGATACCCGTTGACTGGTTCTACGTCGAGGTCTCGGGCTTCGGCGTCCTCCACACGGGGGACGGCTCCTTCCCGGGGGACAAGCCGGACTTCACTGGTAAGCGGGTGGACCTCTACCTCGTCCACTACGTCGACGGATTGTATGCCGAGGACTACTACAAGCTGGCGCCGCAGAGCCGCGTACTGGTGCCGCTCCACCTCCACGAGATCGGCCACGGCAAGGACATCCTCAGCTACGCTATGTTCAAGAACGCCCTGGAGCAGGAGAGGGGCGGCCACCTCTGGCTCGAACATGTGACTCCGCAGGATACGGGTGTCCGCTACGTGCCGATGATCTGGGGAGAGAGCCTGGATCTGAGCCTCGCGCCGTGACCTCCACTCACGGGACTCAGAGGATATTCCTCAACACGTCGACGATCAGGATTATCCCGGTTACGAGGAGTAGCCCCCAGCCGAAGTTGTCCCCGATGAGGGGCCGGATCGTGAAATACTCCAGCGCCATCACGAGGAGGATGATCGATCCTTCGGACAGTAGACGCCCAAGATTAGCCATGTTTCTAGAACAGGCACTGATTGCTTTATAAGAGTTCCACGGTCAACGGCGCATGTTGTGATCTTTATGGTTGATATTCACCGCCGCCAAACACCTATGGGGTGTCCTGGTGAAGATCGGTATCCTCGGTGGGACCGGCAACATGGGGGGCGGCTTGGCGCTCCGCCTCTCGCTCAAGCACGATGTAACTGTGGGTTCTAGGAGCGTCGATAAGGCGGGGGAGGCGGCGGGGGAACTGGAGGCGAAGGCCCGGGGCTTCTACCAGGCCGCGATGAGGGGGAGCATCACCGGCGCCCTCAACGAGGACGCCGTAGCTGGAAGGGACATCGTAATCGAGACGCTCCCCGCCTCAGCCGCCGTCACCACCCTCGCCACAATCAAAGACAAGTTCACCCCGGGGCAGGTAGTCGTCTCCTGCGTCGTCCCCATGAAGAGGCACGGGAAGCTCTACACGTGGTCCCCCGTCGTCGCCGGGGGCCGCGACCAGGCAAGGTCTGCGGCGGAGCTAATACAGGAGGCGGTTCCCACCGCGAGGGTTGTCTCCGCCTTCCAGACGGTCCCCGCCCAGTACCTCAACGACATAAACGGCATACTCGACCTCGACGTCCTCGTGGCGGGAGACGACGCGGCGGCGGTGGAGACAGTTATGGGGCTCGTGAGGGACATCCCCGGCCTCCGGCCCCTCAGGGTCGGGCCGCTGGAGAACTCGAAGTGGGTCGAGTCCCTGACGCCCCTGCTGCTGAACGCGGCGATCCTCAACGGGCTCCACGACCCCTCCATCAGGATCGTGCCGTGGGTCCCCGACGATGTCGATTTAAACGCCTCCACCGCATAAGAGTCGTCGAGGGTGTAGAATTGGCGCCGGGAGAGGGATTCGAACCCTCGAGTCCATAAGGACACCAGCTTTCCAGGCTGGCTCCCTACCGAGCTAGGAGACCCCGGCCCCACCAATTACCCGAGGCACGATTGATTTAAACCCTACCCGGCTGACCGGAGACGTTTTTAGGGGCGACAGTGGAGGCATCTACGCAATGGAAGCCCTCAACGTCAACTGGGTCGAGCGCAGCGAGAAGACCCTGGAGGAGCTGAAGAAGCTCAGGGAGCAGAAGGATCAGGACCGCCTCGACAGGGTCAAGGCCATGCGCTTCGCCTTCATGGCACTCGGCCAGAGCCTCGCCGGCTGGATGCAGTGGGTCAACAGCCCCGAGGTGATGAGCAACTTCACTAAGGAGGAGCTTGAGGAGATGAGCCAGACCATCATGGGTATGGTTGAGAAGTTCATCGAGTACGACACTGAGATCACGAATGAGGGTATGCAGAAGGGCGTCGCCAAGCAGCGCGAGCAGGATCAGCTCGGGCAGCAGGGCAACCACTTCGTCATCTAGGCGAGTTTCTTACCCGCCCCGTCCCCGCCGCTACCCTGATACACTTCTTCGACGACGCAGACGACCGCGGCCTTACCCGGGAACTGGCGCGTCCCGCCGGTCGCCATCTTCCGGATCTGATCATAGCGGGGACCAGAGGACTCCCAGTGGACCCTGCACTTGATCTGGTAGCTCTTTCCATCCGCGTAGCCGTTGAAGGCCACGACCGGGTTCTCCTCCAGATTCGCCTTCGTCTTGTTCAGGTAGTTGTCGGAGACGACCAGGGTCTCGTCGTCCGCCCAGTACCACATTCCGACTAGGATGACGTTGGGGTGGGCGTGCTTGTCCGCAGTCGCCATGGGGATGACTCGCTGCTTCTCGAAGACCGCCTTGATCTCGGGTGAAACCTTTACCATGATTGATCAGAGAAGTGGCGTTTCTCGCCGTGATAAGCGTTGGGAGCCAAGGCTCTTCTATCCCCGAGGCGGTATTCTGATCGATTAGCCTTGGATGAGTACCCTCTACGTCTCCACAGGCAGGCCCTCGTGGTGGATACCCACTGCGACACACTCAAGTGCCTACTCCCCCAGTTCACGCGCCCCCGAGACAGCATGTGGGGGGATAGAAGCAAGGTCGGCTTCGGGAAAAGGTCGAAGCTCGGCCACATAGACCTCCCCCGCCTCAAGGAGGGCGGAGTAGACCTCCAGGTCTTCGCCATAAGCAGCGAACGTGACCCCACACCCGCCTACCCACTCCGCACGGCGATGGAGATGATAGAGGCCTTCTACACCGAGTGCGAAAAGTACCCCAAACTCGTCCAACCCGTCACCACCTACGCCGAGGTAATGCAGGCAAACGAGGAGGGCAGGATCGCGGCGATGCTGAGCATCGAGGGCGCAGACGTCATCGAGGGGCGCCTAAGCATGCTCCGCGTCTACCACCGCCTCGGCGTCAGGATGGTCGGACTCGTCCACAGCCTCCGAAACCTCCTCGCCGACGGAGTCGCAGACACCCGCACCAAGGGCGGCTTGAGCAGGCTCGGCGTCGAGGTCGTCGAGGAGCTGAACAGGCTCGGCATGATAGTTGACGTGAGCCACCTGAGCGACGCCGGCTTCTGGGACGTACTGGAGGCATCGAAGGACCCAATCGTGGCGAGCCACAGCAACAGCCGCGCCGTCTGCAGCCACCCCCGAAACATGACGGATGAGATGATCAAGGCACTCGCCGAGAAGGGGGGCGTCATGGGTATGAACTTCGCACCCGACTTCGTCCACAAGACCAAACCCAGCGTAGAGACACTCGTCGACCACATCGATCACATAGTGGACCTCGTCGGCCCCGAGCACGTTGGACTCGGCAGCGACTTCGACGGCATCCCCGCCACACCGGCGGGGCTGGAGGACGCCTCCAAGATGCCCGCCATAACCGAGGAACTCGTCAAACGCGGATATTCGGAGGAGTACATCCGCCTCATACTCGGCGGCAACCACCTCAGGCTCATCAAAAAGGTCGTCGGCTGACCCTCAACGCTTAAATCCCCTCCAACTTCCACGAGGGAAGACGACACGGGGCTAACCTTGACGATAAACATCAACACGCTCATTCTCATCGGCCTCGGCGGCATGGTCGGCGCCATCCTCCGCTACCTGATAAGCGGGTGGGCGGGGAGCAGCCAATCCGGGTTCCCCCTCGGGACCCTCGCCGTCAACTTCACCGGCACACTCGCCCTCGGCACAATCATGTACCTCTCCGAGTACACAGCAGGGGTCTCCCCGGAGACGAGGACACTCCTCACCATCGGCGTACTCGGAGCATACACCACCATGAGCACATTCGGCTACGAGTCCTTCAGGCTCCTCGAGCAGGGGGACAGCATGCGCTTCGCCTCGTACCTACTAGCCACGAACGGCCTCGTCATCCTCGGCGTGCTCATCGGGAAAATCGTCGCGCAACGACTAGCCGGCATAGTTGCATGAGAACAGCCCGCTGAACGGGCCAAGTATCGAGAATTATTTGATGAGGAAGCGTATTAGCTCCCGGTTTAAAAAAAATCTGGTTTACTCGTCGTCGCCGCCGCCGTGGGGCATACCGCCCGCACCGCCGGGGCCGCCTGGGCCACCGCTGCTCCTCGCGGCCACGACGTCGTCGATCCTCAGGATCATGCTGGCGACCTCGATGCTGCTCTTGATCGCCTGCTGCTTGACCACCATGGGCTCGATGACGCCCTCCTTGAGCATGTCGATGACGCCGCCCTCGAAGACGTTGACCCCCATCTTGAGGCCATTCTTCTTCTCGTGGGCAGCCTTCATCGCCACCATCGTGTCGAGGAGATCTAGGCCAGCGTTCTCCGCCAGCGTCCTCGGGATGACCTCAAGCGCGTCAGCGAAGGCCTCGATGGCAAGCTGCTCCCGCCCGCCGACCTGGCGCGCGTAGCCGCGAACCTCCTTCGCCAGCTCCATCTCGATCGCGCCGCCGCCGGGCACCATCTTCGGCACCTCGGCAACGTCGCTCACGACGTAGAGCGCGTCGTTCAGGCTCCTCTCCGCCTCGTCGAGCATCCTCTCCAGCCCTGCGCGGATGAAGATGGCGACGCTCGCGGGGTTCTTGCACTCCTCGACGAAGATGAGCTTGTCGTTGCCGACCTTCCTCTCCTCGACGAGACCGCAGACACCGAGGTCCGCCTTCTTAAGGTCCTTGAGGTTGTTTACGATCTTGCCTCCGGTCGCCTTGGCGAGCTTCTCCATGTCGCTCTCCTTGAGGCGACGAGCCGCCATGATGCCAGCCTTCGATAGGAAGTGCTGTGCGACGTCGTCGATGCCCTTCTGGCAGAGCAACACGTTAGCGCCCGATGCAGCGACCTGGTCGACCATCTTCTTCAGCATCTCGGTCTCCTGGTCTAGGAAGGCCTTGACGCCGTCGGGGGTCTTTATCCTGATCTCGGCGTCGATCTCGGTCTTCTCGATCTCCATCGCGGCGTTGAGGAGGGCGATCTTCGCGTTCTTGAGCTTCTTGGGCATGCCCTCGTGGACGACCTCCTTGTCGACGATGATTCCCTTGATCATCGTGGTCTCCTTGAGGCTCTTGCCCTCCTTCTTCACGATCTGGATGTTGTCGACGTCGGCGATCGTCTCGCTTCCGCGCTTCTCCACGATCTGCATGACCGCGTCAACGACGACCTCTGCGAGGTGTGCCCTGTCGCTGCTGACCGCCTTGCTCCTCATAGAGGTGCTGGCGAGCTTGAGCAGGGTCTCCCTGTCCTTGAGGTCAACGGGCATGGCGACCTTGTTGAGGACCTCTAGGGCCTTGTCGGCTGCCTTCTGGTAGCCGCTGATGACGATGCTCGGGTGAATCTCCTGCTCGAGCAGCTCGCCTGCCTTCTTCAGTAGCTCACCGGCGAAGACGACGGACGTTGTGGTGCCGTCGCCGACCTCCTTGTCCTGGGTCTTGGCGACCTCGATGATCATCTTGGCCGCTGGGTGCTGTACGTCGATCTCTTCGAGCACCTTTGCGCCGTCGCTGGTGATGGTTATGTCTCCCAGGCCGTCGACGAGCATCTTGTCCATGCCGCGGGGGCCGAGGGTCGTCTTGAGTACCTCGGCTATGATCTGGCCCGCCATCATGTTGCTGCGGCGCGCGTCCCGTCCGCGGCTCCTCTTCGTGTCCTCCTTGAGGACGATTACCTGCTGGTTACCTTGGTATGCCATTATGTTTCACCTACATCATGGGGGGCATGCCACCCATGCCTCCCATACCGCCCATTCCGCCCATGCCCTCTGCGCCGGGCGGCGGGCCCTTGCTCTTCGTCGACGCTATCACGTCGTCGATCTTTAGGAGCATCGTCGCCGCCTCCGTGGCGGACTTTATTGCCTGTGCCTTGACGACCATGGGCTCGATGATCTCGAGCTTCTCCATGTCGGCGATCTTCGCCTCCATCGCCTCGACTCCGGCCCACTTCTCGCCCTTGGCGTGGCGGCTCTGCAGCTCTGCCATAGCGTCTATGGGGTCCATGCCGGCGTTCTCGGCGAGGGTCGTCGGGAGGACCTCGATGGCGTCCGCGAAGGCTGCCACCGCGAGTCTTTCCCTGCCCTTGAGCTTCTCGGCGTATGCGCGGAGCTTCCGGGCGATCTCGATGTCGACGGCGCCCCCGCCGGCGACGATCTTGGGCGTCTCAACGACGTCCTTGACGACGCAGAGAGCATCGTGCATGCTCCTCTCGGCCTCGTCAACGATCCTCTCGGTTCCGCCGCGTATGAGTATGCTGACGGCCTTGGGGTTCTTGCACCCCTCGATGAAGATGAGCTTGTCCGAGCCGATCTTCTTCTCCTCGACCGAGTCGGCGTAGCCGAGGTCGGAGGCGCTTAGCTCGTCGACGCTGCTGACGACCTTGGCGCCCGTCGCCTTTGCGAGGGCCTCCATGTCGCTCTTCTTGAGCCTGCGCGCGGCCATGACGCCCTCGCGTGCGAGGAAGTGCTGAACCATGTCGTCGATGCCCTTCTGGCAGAGGAGCACGGTCACACCGGCCTCCTTCACCTTCTTGACCATGTCGCGGAGCATCTTCTCCTCCTCATCGAGGTAGGCCTGCATCTCGCTGGGCGTCTCGATGCTGATCTTGCTCGTGAACTCGGTCTTCTCGATCTCCATAGCGGCGTCAAGGAGCGCGATCTTCGCCTTCTTGACGAGCTTGGGCATGTCGCTGTGTGCGACCTCCTTGTCGATGATGAGCCCCTTGACGAGGACCGTGTCGGTCATCGAGCCTCCGGGCTTCTTCTCGACCTTGATCATGTCGAGGTCGACCTTCATCCCACCGTTCGCCTCCTCGGCGACCTGTAGGACGGCGTCGACGGCGATCTCGGAGAGGTAGCCGCTGTGGCTGCTCACGAGTTTCGTCGACATCGTGGTCTTGGCGACCCTCTTCAGGGTCTCCTTGTCCTTTGGCTTGACTTTGATGGCTATGTCGTCGAGGATCTTCAGTGCCTCCTCCTGTGCCGCCCTGTAGCCGTCGATGATGACGGTCGGGTGGACCTTCTTGTCCATGAGGTCCGTGGCCTTGCCGAGGAGTTCACCCGCGAGGACGACGACTGACGTCGTGCCGTCGCCGACCTCAGAGTCCTGAGTCTTCGAGACCTCTACCATCATCTTGGCGGCGGGGTGCTGGATGTCCATCTCTTTCAGCATCGTCGCGCCGTCGTTCGTGATGGTGACGTCGCCGAAGCTGTCGACAAGCATCTTGTCCATTCCCTTGGGGCCGAGGCTTGTCTTTACGGCCTCGGCGACGATCTTCGCGGCCATGATGTTGTTACCGCGAGCGTCGTTGCCCGTGTTCCTCTCGGTTCCTTCCTTGAGGATATATATGGGCTGATTTCCACCTTGTGCGCTCATTCATTCATCTCCATTTGATATTCAAGGGATACACCAAGGACCCCCTCCTCCGTTGAGACGGTGAACAGGGTCGATATGCAACGCATCATGGTGTACCACTTCTGGTTGTAAACCGACAGTTGTATACCGACTGTAATAAAAAACCTTTCGATGGCCTAGAATAGGTCACGTGTTCAGGCTTATAACATCCTCGTCCCGGCTGACGAGACCCTCCTTCTCAAGCTCAGACACAACGTCCCTGACGTCGGCCTCCTTCAGTTGGAAGGTTTTACTCATTGCCTCGATGCTCGTGGGGCCGAGGTCCATGAGGCGCTGGATGATCTGCTGCTTTATCCGGCCCAGCTCCTCGACGGCGCCCTGTGCGGCGCCGAGGGCCAGGTTGCGTATGTAGAGTAGCCGGGCGCGCCTCTTCTCGAGTCCATCGAGTTCGTCGTCTATCAACTCGACTATCTGGCGGAGGGGGGACACGTCCTCGACGTCGAGCTTCTCATCATCTATGTCCTTCACCTGCTCCTCCAGCTTCTCCATGTAGTTGTCCTCCTGTATCCACTGGTGGGGGTTGTTGAAGCTGATCAACCTCTCGTTGTAGAGGCTTGGGCTGAAATCTATCTGCAGGCTGTAGAACTTGTTGAGGTGGAAGACGTTCTTGTCCGCGCCGATGTTGCTCTTCTGGCGGACGACGTCGACGAGCTCGGCGTCCTGTATGACCTTGAGGTGCTTTGCGGCGAGCTGCTGGTGGATGTTGAGTTCGTTGCTCAGCCTGAGGGTGTAGTCGGGGCCCTCGCTGAGCTTCTTTATGATGTTGCGTCGAACGGGGTTCCCGAGGACGCCTACGACTGACTCGAAGTCCTTCCTCTGGGTCTTTTTCTTGTTCGACACTGGTTGTAAACCAGAGGTTGTAAACCGACTTGGGACACTTAAATCTTATGCGGGGGCGTGAAAGGCGTCGAAAAGCGGTGATGTGGCGGGTGGTCGTGGCTTCTAGCCGAAGATCGACTTCCACCTGTATGTGTGGCAGCCACACGCCTCGCTCCCGGCGTCCATCTCGGCGACGGTGTCGAGGAGCGCCTGCCCCGTTGGGCGCGCCCACTTCGCCTGGAAGTCGCTGAACGCCATCTTCCCCTCCCACGTCGTGGAGACGCATCCCTCCCCGTAGTTGGAGACGACCTCGACGCAGGCGTAGCAGGCCCCGATCTCGCGGGCGAAGTAGATCTCAGGCACGAGGTTCATGGTGACCACATCGATCCCCGCGTTCGTGTACCTGATCCTGATCTCGTCCGGGGACTCGAGGTGGGGGCCCTCGGCGACGCCCACCACGCCGCGCTGGAAGACGCGCGGGAACCCCGCCTTCTTCACGTTCATATAGAGGCTCCTGCTCAACTCGGGGCAGAATGCCTGGTGGAGGCGGTAACTCGTCCTCTCCCCCTCGACGCCCTTCGACTCTAGCGCCCTGAAGAATGCCTGGCATCTCTTGGTCGTGTAGTCGACGAAGCCGTCGGGAACCACGGCGTCGGCTGGGTCGAGGAGCCTGTTTGACGAGCCGCAGAGGGCTGTCCCGAGTATCTTCTTGACCCCCGCCTTCCAGAGCACATAGAAGACGCGCTCACCGGCGCCGTTAGGCTCCGTATTCCTGATAGCCTTGGTTATGCCGTGGAAGGGGACGCTGAGGAACTCGCGCCCGTTGATCCTAGCGTGTGTGAAGGGGGCAGACGGCCCGAAGGGGGTGTCGTAGACCACGTCCTTAGTTATGACCTCGACGCCCGGGTAGTCCTCGGGGAACTTGGAGTTCAGGTTCGCGGAGCCACCGATGACGGCTATGGCAACACGGGGGATATCACTCATGGGCGCGTATTCCGCCCCCGCGCGATTAAAGTGTTGCCCGCGCGCGGGGAAAACGTAAAAATTACGACTTCGACTGCCGTACCCGCCGAAACGGTTAAATTTGAGACATTTAGGGGTGTAATATTCCTATCGGGCTCAAGGTTACCCGTTTTTAATTACCGTCAATACTAGTAAATGCTGTAGACCCACCTATTTATCGGGTCGCCTATAGTAAGTACAGAGGTAAGTATTATATACTAGTTGATGACTGATGCCATATTCTATGGGTCGCGGAACCCAATTCCGATCTTAATCGGAATATTCCGCGTAGAAGAGCGTAGGAAAAGGGAAAAAACAATGATAGTCAAGACCGAGCAAGCCTCCAGCGACACGTGCCCAGAGTGCGGATCAAAGAACGTCATCATCGATAACGACACCGGCGAGAAGATCTGCGGTGGATGCGGGCTCGTCATGGCGGATAACATGTTGAACGATGGCCCCGAGTGGAGGGCCTTCAGCCAGGACGAGAGGGAGAGCCGCAGCCGCGTTGGTATGCCTCTAAGCTTCAGCGTGCACGACAAGGGCCTCAGCACCATGATCGGGCAGGTCGGCAAGGACGCCTTCGGCCGCACCATACCAAGCAAGACCATGTTCCAGATGCTCCGCCTCAAGAAGTGGCACATAAGGAGCAGCTACCAGAGCAGCGTCGACAGGAACCTCAGCCACGCCATGACCGAGCTCAGCAGACTCTGCGACAAGCTCCACATCCCCAAGCAGGTCAAGGAGCGCGCAGCCGTCATCTACAGGAAGGCGCTCGAGAAGGGCCTCGTCAGGGGCCGCAGCATCAGCGCCATCGCAGCCGCCAGCCTCTACGCCGCGTGTCGCGCAACCGGCACCCCGAGGACCCTACGCGAACTCGCCAAGGTCTCAACCATCGACAAGAAGGACCTCGCCCGCTGCTACAGGCTACTCCTACGCGAGCTGACCATCCAGATGCCGATCCCGAAGGCCCAGTACAGGGTTCCTAAGATCGCCGCGAAGGTCAACATCGGTGAGAGGACGCAGCAGACGGCCGTCAACCTCCTCGAGCAGGCGGAGAAGAAGCGCACCACCGCCGGCAAGGACCCGATGGGCCTGGCCGCAGCCGCGCTCTACATCGCCTGCGTGATGAATGAGGAGAAGAGGACGCAGAAGATGATCGCGGACGCCGCGGGCGTGACCGAGGTCACCATCAGGAACCGCTACAAGGGCCTCAAGGAAGCCCTGAAGCTCGACATCTAAGACACGCGCTCCCTTCTAGGGGCGCCCCTTATTCTAACCCGACAGGAAGGCCGCTACTTCGGCCGTCGTACCCGTCGCGACCAACTTGTAGCTCCCATCCTGAAGGTTGATGGAGTACAGGTTCATGTGGGTGATCGAGCCGTAGGTTGAGAGCCAGTGGGAATCGTATGACTCCAACTCGGATGCGGAGGCCTACAAGGTGATTGTGGAGGATGTGGAGGTCAGGTAGTTCCCGGCGGGGTCGAGTATGGTGATCTTGCCCCCGGACACGGGCATGAAGACCGAGATGTGCCCCGACCCGTCGGAGAACTTCATCTCCGCGATATAGAGGTTATAGTCGGAGCCGAGGATGTACTTGTTGTAGTACCTGACCATCGCGTACTCGAGCGCAGCCTGGTCGTCGCAGTCACCTTGCTTGTACTGGAGGGTGAACTCGGGCTTCTGGATGTAGTTTGTTATGGTCCCCGTGTCGAAGCCCGTCAGGTACCTGACGCCGTTGACGTCGGTGTATGTGTATTGGCCGATGGAGGGGAACTCGATGTCGTAGACGTACTTGATGTTTGACGTGACGTACTCGTGTATCTTCTGGTAGCAGCTCCAGGCGTTGGTCGAGGAGCCGATGGCCTCTATGACGGCGGATTCGACCTTCATAACGTCGCTCGTCGTCAGTGTGTTCCTGAAGGAGTAGGGCTCGTCGCAGTACGCCCAGAGCGTGGCGTTGAGCGTCCTCACGTTCAGTGTGAGCTGGTAATAGTTTTGGAGCATCTGGGTGTAGCCTATGGTTTTGTATACGTCGCTCCCAACCATCTGGTTGAGGGCGTCATACTGGTTCTTCAGGGTCACGTAGTCGGCGGAGAGTTTGACGAAGCCGGAGTCGCTGCTCTCCTTCAGCACATCGTACTGTGAGCTGACGGTGGCGTAGGACGCGTCCAGCGAGTCGTACTTGGCCTGCAGGCTCACGTAGTCGGCGTCGAGCTTCGCCTTCGCCGCGGTGAGCGCCTGATATTCACCGTTCAGCTTGTCATAGCTCTGCGACTTTGTGCTAAGCTCCTGCTGGGTGGAGGTTAGCTGCGTCTGCAGCGAGTCGACCTGAGGCTTGTAAGTGCTCGATGCGAAGAAGTACCCGCCGCCGCTGCCGACGAGTAGGACCACTATCAACGCTATTAGAACCCATTTCTCCATGACTAGATGGGAGTTTTTAGGTTCATATCGTTTATGGCGTTAGGGAATTGTTTTTGAAAACGTTTCTCGGGGGGCGGGTATGCCTTGGCCCCTGGTTCGTCGCCAACTCTTTATTCTCGGTGAAAAGGTTTATCCTGAGAGTGCAAGTTCATGGGCGAACCGGTTGCCTATCTATCTGAGGAGTCCTATCGTCCTGATTGGCTGAAGGATGGCGTCACGGAGGCCAGCCTGAAGGCGGTCCTCGGGGCGAAGGTGGAGATCCAGCGGCTCGGGAGGGAGCTGGCGAAGGCGGAGAGGTTCTACCTCGTTGGGAGCGGTGGGAGTTACAGCGTCCAGTTCCCCGTCAGGTACCTTGCGGAGAAGTACTCGGATGTGCCCGTGCTCCAGTATAGCGGTTGGGAGTTTCTGGAGAGGATGCCGTGGGCGGCGAACGAGGGCTCCGCCTGCCTCTTCATCACTCAGAGCGGGAAGACGAAGGAGGTCGTGCGGGCGATGGAGTGGGCGAAGAAGAACGGCGCCTTCACGATGGGACTGAGCCAGAAGCAGGACGCCATAATCTGCAAGGCGGCTGACATCGGCTTCGGCACGGGGGCACGCGGCGTCACCATGGGAAAGCTCACCACCCTCTACCTGCTCTTCGGCACGGTGTTGAAGGAGAAGGGCTTCGAGGTTGGGGGCAGGATGATAAAGGCGGCGGAGTCGCTGCCCTCTGTGCTCCTGCCCATGATCCCGAAGGCGAGGGAGTTCGCCAAGAAGACGGCGCTGAGGTTCAAGGACGACAGGGAGATGTACGTCCTCGGCGGAGGCATAAACTGGGGCCTCGCCTACCAGTACGCCGTCTGCACGCTTCAGGAGATGTGCTGGGTCCACGCGACTCCCATAAACTACTCGGAGTTCCGCCACGGCCCGGTGGAGATGTTCACCCCCGGGACGCCGGCGATATTCCTACGCAGCAGGGGGAACGAGGGGGAGCTCGAGAAGGCGGTGGTCAACTGGAGCACCCAGAACGGCGTCAGGGGGATCGTCCTCGACAGCCAGGGCGGGGAGGTAGACAACCTGCTCACCCCCTTCACCCTCTTCGTCGAGCTTGAGTGGCTGAGCTACTACCTGAGCCTCGCTAAGAACAGGGACATGGCGCAGTGGCGGTACTACGACAAGGTCGAGTGGTAGTCGTGGCGTGTTACCACTCATAACGAAAATATTTTTTCCGGGAACCGATTGGGCCTCATTTCTCCGGATAGGCCAGCTCGAAGGTCTCCGTGACGACGAGTGATGACTCGTCGAAATTCTCGCCTCTGGCGGTGAGCGTCCTCGTCCAGTACTTCCTGTGCTCGCGGCGCCACGATTCGAGGGTCCTATCGTCCTCGCCCTCGGAGTAGGCGAACTCGGCGGTGACCTCCATATACGGCTTGATCTCGACCCTCGTCGTCCGGATTACCGCAGCAGGCTTCCCCCGCCCGTCGAGGATGACACTGTAGCCACCAACCTCCGGGATGGGTTCACCCTTCGCCTCGTACTCGGGGAGGATATCTGCAGTGCCTCGCTTCTTGCCCTTGAGGACGAGGCGGAGCAGTTCGTCGGCTAGGCGGGGGTTGTCGCCGAACGCCCACGCCTCCCAGTGTGTGCCATCGGGGACGCCGAAGCGCCTCTTGAAGGTCTCCCAGTACCGGGTTACCTCGGGCGGGTACTCGGTCAGTTTCCGCCCCACCCGCCTAGTCGCTTGCAGGTCTCCGTTGCCGCCCTATGCCCCTCCTTTATGGCGTCGGGGATTGGGGCGCCCTTGAGCCGGGCGCAGAGGAAGGCGGCTATGTAGCTATCGCCGGCGCCGAGCGTGTCGACGACCTCGACCGGCTCGGCCTCCCCCTTGTAGACCCTTTTCCCGTCGTATGCGAGGGAGCCGTGTTCGCCGAGGGTCATGACGACGAGTCCCGGCGTCTTCGCCTTGTACTCCCTGAGCTTCTTCTCGGGGTCCAGCCCCTTCGTGATGAGTTCCTTGCCGCTGAAGAAGCTGTAGTCGAGGTGGGGCAGGACGCTTAGTGCGTCGTGTTGGAGCTGGTTGCTGAAGTCGAAGCTCAGGGTTGGGCGGTTTCCCCGCTTTATCCAGGGGATGTGATTTCTGCCAAAGCCCCAGACGCTGAAGTGGACGAGATCGTATGTCCTCACCTTGGGTAGGAGCTTGGAGGGGAACTTCGCGTCCTTCTGTACGCCCTCGACGTAGTTGGCGAAGACGCGGTCGCCGCCTCGGATGAGTATGGTCGTGACGGCGGATTCCCCGTGCAGGCGGATCACGCCATCCGTGCGCAGCCCCTCCCGCCTCATCTGGTCAACCATGAAGCCCCCCGCCTCATCGTCCCCCATGACGCCGATGTAATCAGAATCGATCCCGGAAACCCTATGGGAGTACACGGCGACGTTCAGGGCGTTGCCGCCGGGGAAGCGCCTCCCCAGCTCCGCGTAGTTGTCTATGCAGTTATCGCCGATGGCTAGGAGCCTCATGTTGCGAGTCCCTTAAACCTCACCGCGAGCCCATTTATCAGGATCGCCATGGAGCTCGACGAGGCAATACTCAACAGGCGCAGCTGCCGAAGCTACGACCAGACCAAGCACGTCTCGAAGGAGATGATGAGGGAGATAGTCCACGCGGGGACGTGGGCCCCCTCGGGCACGAACAGCCAGCCGTGGAGGTTCACCGTACTCAGCGGCGAGGCGAAGACGGAGTTCATCAGCCTCCACAGGGCCGACCTAGAGTCCAAGAGGGCTGGGATGACGGAACAGGTGCAGAACATCGCCTTCTGGAGCTGCACGAGCCTTGAGAAGTCGGACGTCGTCGTCCTCGTCTGGGACAAGGAGAAGTCGGTGACGAGCCCGCAGAGCGTGGGCGCCTGCATACAGACGATGATGCTCAAGGCACACGGGTTGGGAGTCGGCTCCCTCTGGGTCGCCGCCGTCAGGTGGAGCAAGGACGAGATCACGAAGAGGTACGGCCACCCCGACTGGGAGCTGATCGCCGGCGTAGGCTTCGGCTACCAATCCGAGAAGATGATAGGCAAGAAGGGGCCGCCGAGGCTCCCCGTCGACGAGGTCGCCGAGTTCCTCGGCTAAATCTTTCCGATTCTCTTCTTTATGGTGTCTCTGATCATCTTCGCCTCTTCGCCATTTATCTCGGCGTGCCAGAAGCGCATCAACTTCCCACGGTCACCTCCGTCTTGCTGGTACTCGGATGCCTGTATGACCATCTCCAGCTTGTCCGCGTCCCTGACTAGGCGGGCCTCCTCGGTTGATGCTTCGGAGAACTCGCGCCAAGCTGATCGATACGCTCCACGGATCGCCTCGGGGAGCTTGTTGAGCAGCCTCACCATGGCCTCGTCCTCGGCGCGCTTGGCGCCGGGGTCGGCACCCTTCTGGGTGGGGGTGAGGTCACCCGTCTCCGCCTCGGCGAGGTCGTGGAGGAGTGCCATCCTCACCACATTCAACGAGTCGAGTCCCTTCGCGTCCGCGAGGACCAGAGCGATGAGGGCGACGCGGAAGCTGTGGTCGGCCACCGACTCGGGGTCGGGGACACCGGACTCCACCCACCCCGTCCGGGGCAGCCGTTTCAGCTTACCCGCCTCGGCTATGAAGTCGATGAGCCCGTCGGTGTCCACGGGTAGATTGTTGCCCGAGGCTATTTGAGGGGTTTCCCGCACCTGGGGCAGTTCTTCTCCTCCCAGAATGTTGGCGCCCCGCAGGATTGGCAGCTCCACTTCGCCCCCTGATCCGCGAGCCAAGCATCGGTTTCGCCAGAGTTGATCCGACTAAGGTTATCGCGGAGACTCTCACCCTTCTTCACGAAGTAGCGGTCCATGCTCTCGAACTTTTCGCACTTACCGGTGGCGTATTCGGGGCACTCGCTGCAGTACTCGTGGCCCTTGGCGTCCATGCACTTGCGGCGGGGGCAGTCGACGCCGTGCGCCTCGGGGCCGAGGTTGTGGCAGCCGTCGCAGGTCATCCTGTTGGCGGGCGTCTTCCAGACTTCCCTTGCGAACTTCCTGGCTTCCTCGTCCCCCCTCGTGCCCCTGTAGATGGGGCAGGCGCCACAGTATATCCCGCAGCGCCCCACGACATCCATCTTGGCCACGTGTGATCCCCGGATGGCGCCAGATAAAAGAGGGTGGGTGCGCCCAGAAACCCACGACTTCTAAAAGGATATCTGGGGCACCTATCTGGGCCCTATCTTGTTGACGACGTCCCAGATCGCCAGCCCCTCCCTCTCCGCGAAGCCGAGGACGTACTCCGCGATCCAAGGCTTGTCTTGACACTCCTTCCTGACCGCGTCGAAGAGGACGGTGGGCGTGCAGGGGCTCTTGATGCCCTGATTCTCGATGAGGATGGCTAGGTTGTCCGCGAAGATGAGCGCCCTATCCAGGATGGTGATGGGTTTTACTCCTGACCGGTAGTCGTGTGCCCGTATCGCGTGGAGGCTCGCCTCGGGGAGCTTCTCCGCGAGTATATCCGCGGCCAGGTTTCCGTGGCGGGGCAGGTCATCCACGGTGGCGTCGTGATCGAGATCATGCAGGAGGCCGACGAGGCCCCAGTCCTGTGGCACCGCGCCGAACCCGGGGGCGAGGACCTCCATAATCCGAGCCGCTAGGATAGAGTGGAAGAGCTTGCTGGAACCCTCCAGCAGGCGGTGGGCCTCCCCCTCGGTGATCCCCACCATCACCAGAAACTGGGTGTTGAAGCTTAAAAGACCGAGCCAGATACCGGGCGAGAGATTACAGTATGTCCAATCACCACCGGAACCGAGAAACCCTTAAACACGCAGCGTCGGCTTTGCCCGGAAAGAGGATCTGGATTTGGATACTGACGTCGTATGGATGACGGTTTCGGCCGCCTTCGTCGTGTTGATGGTCCCCGCACTCGGCATTTTCTACGCCGGACTCGTGAGGAGGAAGAACGTGATCTCGACGTTCCTACAGTGCCTCGCCGTCTTCGCGGCGGTCGCCGTCGTCTGGTCCCTCGTGGGCTATAGCCTCGTCTTCGGTGGAAGCGTGGGTGGCTTCATAGGCGACCTTTCGCGCCTCGGCTTCTCCGGCGTCGGTGAGACCCCGAACGCCGTGTACGCGCCCAAGATACCCGAGTTGCTCTTCCTCGCCTTCCAGGCCGTGGTCGCAGGGATCACCCCCGCCCTCATACTGGGCGCGGTAGTCGAGAGGGCGAAGCTGAAGACGATCCTCGCATTCAGCGTGATCTGGTGTCTCGCCATCTACTCCCCGATCGCCCACTGGGTGTTCAACGAGGGGGGCTGGCTCAGGACCCTCGGCGCCATCGACTTCGCGGGCGGCTACGCCGTCCACATGGCCGCCGGGCTCTCCGCCCTCGCCGCGGCGATCGTCGTCGGCCCACGGATCAAGGCGAAGAAGGGCGAATCCACGTCGCCTAGCAACATCCCGTACGTCATCCTCGGCGCCGGGCTCCTCTGGTTCGGCTGGTACGGCTTCAACGCGGGCAGCACGATGGAGGCCAACAACGTCGTCGCCTCGGTGGTGCTTACGACGAGCCTCTCGGCGGCAGCCGCCGGTTTAAGCTGGATGGCGGTCGACTACATCGTGAGGAAGAAGCCCTCCGCCGTCGGGTTCAGCGTCGCCGCCGTCTGCGGCCTCGTCGCCATCACCCCCGGCGCCGGCTTCGTCGGGCCAGTAGCAGCCATAATAATCGGCCTCGCCTCAGGCGTCGTATCGAACCTCGTGGCGAGCTGGAGGGCGAAGTCTGGCATCGATGACACCCTCGACGTCTTCGCCTGCCACGGCGTGAACGGGACACTCGGCCTCATAGCCACGGGCATATTCGCCTCGGCCGCGATCAACGCGGCGGGCGCGAACGGGCTGCTGCTTGGCAACCCTTCGCTGCTCGTATCCGAGCTCATCGGCATCGTCGCGGTGGCCGCCTACGCCTTCATAGGCACATTCGCAATCCTGAAGGCGCTGGGCATGGTCACAAAGCTCAGGGTCTCCCCCAAGGAAGAGGAGGAGGGGCTGGACATCGCCGAACTCGGCGAGTCCCTCGACGAGTAACCTACTCCAGCTTACAGACCTTCTTTATCGCGGCGAGCATGCCGTCGTTGTTGGGCGGGCAGCCTACGACGTAGCAGCCCTCGCCCTCCTGCGCCTTCAGGCAGGTCCCCATCACGAGGGGCGTCGTCTTCAGCCCCTTCGGCACCTTCGCGTTCGCACCCACGACGATGGTGAGGTCTCTTATCTCCCCCATCATCTTCATCTGCTCTAGGTCGTAGACGACGCTGTGGATCGTGCCGCGGCAGGCGCTGCAGGCACCGTCGCTGACGACGGTGATGCCCTCACCGAACTCAAGGTCGGTTGGCGGCCTCTTGAACTTCCGCGCCACCTTCTCGATGGGCTCCCCGACCACTTCCAGCTTCTTCGGGTCGAATAGGCCGAGCTTGAGCCCCTCCTTCAGGTAGTCGAGTTCCTCGATCTCGAATCCCATGACCCTACTCGCGGCGAGGTCTAGGCTCCAGACATCCTTCGACGCCATCACGGTGTTTAGTGGGACGATGTCTCCGAAGCTTGGGCCGAGCCCCTCCATGGCGTTTATGGCGTCGAGGACCGTGAGGTCGACGGGTACGACGCGGCTCAGGTCCACGATGGCCTTCACCACCCCTATCTTGTGGAAGTTCCTCTTCCACGGCTTAGGTATGACGCCCTTGAGGTTCTTTACGCCGAGGGTGACGAGAAGCTGGTCGTGCGTCTTCATGACGGGGAGGTTGATCCTGACGTCCGCCTCCATGAAGGCCTTGGATATGGGTATCTTGTCCACGATGAGGTGCCCGGGGACGGGGACTTCGACGAGCTTGTCCTTGTCGACGTCCACCACGACCGCGCCGAGCGCCTCTGCGGCGGCCTTTATGCCGCTCTTCTCAAGCGCCACGTCGGTGGGCGTGAAGTAGCCGGAGCCCTCGACGACGAGCACCTTGGAGGCCCCCGCCTCCTGGCACATCCGTATCATCGCCTCTACGACGCGCTTGTCGGTGATGACGCCGGGCTTCGACACCCTTCCCGTGACTACGTTTGGCTTCAAGGCGACGACGTCGCCCTTCTTCACGACGCTCCCGATGCCGCCGACGAGGTCGATCGCCTTCTTAATGAGCCCGGCGACCTCCGCGTCACGTGGAGCCTTGGCACTCTTGACTATGGAGACCTTACCCATGAGCCATCAAGGGAACTAGCCCGGTGAGGGGATATGAAACTGTCCCCGGGGCCGCGGGCGTGCCCCGCTGGCGTGGGCAAGCAGTAAATAATCGCTCGGAGACTCTGGAAACGTGGTTGGTTTGAGCGGCACGGTCAACTTCATCGGCGTCGTCGAGAAGGTCGAGGGAGACCTCTCCACGATACTCATATACCCACAGTACGCCCCGGGGCTCGACGGCCTCGACGCCTACAAGCGACTCTACATCATCTACTGGCTGCACGAGGGGGATAACCCTGCGCGCAGGGCGACACTTCGGGTCGTCCCGAGGCGCCACGGCGCCACAGAGGAGAGGGGCGTCTTCTCCACCCACAGCCCCCACCGCCCCAACCCCGTCGGCCTCACATCCGTCGACCTAGTCAAGATGGAGGGAAACAGGCTCGTAGTAGAGGGCCTCGACGCCTTCGAGGGCTCCCCCATCATCGACATAAAGCCCGAAGAACACAACTAGCCCCGATAAATACAGTACGGAGCGCCTCGGCGGGGCGGAGACCAATCATTAAATATCTTGTAAACATCCCCAGATGTGAGGCACAACCCGATGGTCAAGACCACGGTATCTTTAATCAAAGCCGATATAGGTAGCGTCGCCGGACACTCCGTCGTCGCCCAGCCACTCTTCACGATAGCGAAGAAGAAGCTCGCCGAGGCCCAGAAGCAGGGCCTCATAAACAGCTACTTCGTCTTCAACGCGGGAGACGACCTGGAGCTGCTGATGACGCACTTCAAGGGCGAGGACAACCCCGAGATACACAAGCTCGCGTGGGACACCTTCCTCGCCTGCACCAAGAAGGCAAAGGAGCTGAAGCTCTACGGCGCCGGGCAGGACCTCCTACACGACGCCTTCAGCGGAAACGTCAAGGGCATGGGCCCCGGCGTCGCCGAGATGGAGTTCGAGGAGCGAGGCAGCGACCCGGTAGTCGTATTCGCAGCCGACAAGACCGAGCCCTCGGCCTTCAACTACCTCCTCTACCGCGTCTTCGCCGACCCGAGCAACACCGCCGGCCTCGTCATCGACCCAAAGATGACGGGCGGATTCAAGTTCGAGGTCTTCGACGCCTACGAGGACAAGAGCGTCGTGCTTGAGAGCCCGAAGGAGCTATACCAGCTCATAGCCCTCATCGGCGCCACGAGCCGCTACATGGTCAGCAAGATATGGCGCACAAGCGACAACGAGATAGTCTCCACGTGCAGCACGACGAAGCTCAGCCTGATCGCCGGCACATACGTTGGGAAGGATGACCCCGTCTGCCTCGTCAGGGGGCAGAGCGGCTTCCCAAGCGTCGGCGAGATCATCGCCCCATTCCAGCACACCTACCTGGTCGCGGGCTGGATGAGGGGCAGCCACTGGGGGCCATTCATGCCCGTGGGGCTCAAGGACAGCAAGTGCACAGTCTTCGACGGCCCGCCGAGGATAGTCTGCCTCGGCGTCCAGATAAGCAACGGCAAGCTCGCCGCGGACGACGACGGCAACCCCCTCGTGGTCGACTTCTTCGAGGACGTCGCCTTCGACGGCGCACGCCAGGAGGCGATCCAGATGAGCCAGTTCCTCCGCCGCATGGGCGAGTTCGAGCCCGCACGCCTCGGACCAGAGGCCATGGAGTACACCACCCTCCCACAGGTCCTAAAGGCACTGGAACCCCGGTTCAAGAAGAACAAGTGATGGGAACAAACCCCATCCCCATTTTTAGGCGCAAACTCCAAACATCCATGAGGTGAGTGGTAACCATGGCGCCCCAGAACCGCTCCTTCAAGCTCGGCGACTTCGACTGCCACGTACTCTACGATGGCTCCCGCAGCATCGGCTCGATGACGAGGGGCTCGGCGAGGCGGTTCATCTTCGGCGACGCCCCCGAGGCGGAAGTTGAGGCCGCCCTCAGACCCTACGGCGGAATCGGCCCGGACACACATATACCCTTCAACTACCTCCTCGCCGAGAACGAGGGGCACATAACGTTGCTCGACGTCGGCTGCGGCGACCAGGCGGAGAACGACGAGAACCCCGACGAGCCCGCGGGGCTACTCGTGAAGAGCCTCGGCGAGGCTGGGTTCAGCGTAGACGATGTCGATACTGTGGTCGTCTCCCACGGCCACTGGGACCACTTCGGCGGGGCAGTCACGGGCGGGAAAGCCACATTTCCAAACGCCGAGTACATGATCAGCGCGAGGGAGGCGGAGTACATCTGCTCCAAGGCAGAGGGGTGGGCCCTCGAATACCTCCGCGTGCTCGGCGACGGGCTCAGGCGCCTCCCCGACGTCGCCGAAGTCGCCCCCGGCGTGACCGTCAGGACCGCACCCGGACACACCCCCGGGATAGCCGTCACGGAGCTGTCCAGCAAAAGCGAGACACTGCTCTACACCTCGGACATCATCCTGCACCCCGTCCACGTCGAGCACACCGACTGGATACCGTCCTTCGAGACGGACAAGGTCTCGGCCGCGGCGGGCAGGGAAAGACTTGTCGAGGACGCCTACAGGAGGAGGCTGCTGCTATTTGTCCCCCACATACCGGGCGTCCTCGGTGTGGTGAAGAAAGAGAAAACGGGTTACAGTTGGGTCGGGGAACGCCGCTAGAAGCGTGGCATGACCTTATCAGCGAATACGTGCATGTCGTCCCAGTCGGTGAAGCTCAGGGTTATGAGCCCTATCCCCCTGTCGATGTACTCCCCCATCTGCGCCGCGACCTTTTCGGGGGTGCCGAAGCCGGGGCCGAGCCGCTGCCTCATAGCCTCAGGCGTCTGCCCGCGCATCGCGGCCACCTTTTTCAGCTTAGCCTCCGCATCGGCGTCGCTCTTCCCGAGGAGGACGCTGAAGCCCGTCCCCTTTCTTATCGAGTCGTAGTTTCTGCCGAGTTTCTCGCAGTGGCCGCGGAGCGCCGACGTCTTCGCGTCGAGTATCTGGAGGTCGCCCGTGAAGAAGTGGCTGATGTCGGCGTGCTTCGCGGCGAGTTTGAGGGTGACCTTCTCACCCCCGCCGCCGACCATTATGGGGACGGGCTTCTGGATCGGCTGGGGCTTGTTCAGGACGTTATCGACGCTGTAGAGCTTGCCCTTGTAGGTGAAGTGTTCGTTAGTGAACATGCCCTTACATATCTCTATCGTCTCCCTGAGGCCGCGTAGCCTCTCGGGTGCGGGTGGGAACCTGCCCATGAAGCCGTTGAACTCGTCCTCGTGCCACCCAGCGCCGATGCCGAAGATGAGCCGCCCGCCCGAGATGATGTCGACGCTCGTCGCCATCTTCGCAAGCACCGTTGGCTGCCTGTAGCCGTAGCAGCCGACGAGGGGGCCAAGCTTGACCCGCTTCGTCACCGCCGCGAGGCTGGAGAGCAGCGTCCAGCACTCCAGTGGGTGGTTGCCCTCCCCCCTCGGGTTCCACATGTTCATGAAGTGGTCCGTCGTCGTGAAGAGGTCGTAGCCGTTCGCCTCGACGCCGAGGCACGCCTCGCGCATGTAGCTCCAGTCCTTCCCCTCGGAGGGGAGGTGGACCCCGAACCAGACATCCTTCGCCATATCAATCGGAGTTGGATGGGGAATCAGCGAATTAGAACGTTGCCAACGCTGTCAGCAGATGAGGAGCAACCCGACAGAGGCGACGAGAAAGAGAGACCGTATCCAGCCGGTGGAGACGGCACCGATAATCCTCGGCTACTTCCTCTAGGCGCCACCAAGGGATGCGTGAATAACCCTTTATCGGTGCACGTGTAACTGCACCACGACCTTGGCGACAAGCGGATACAAGGACGCCGTCGACTGGCTCTTCCAGGTGCGCAGATTCGGGCCCGAGAGGACCCTCGACCCGATCCGCCGACTGGCAGGGATGCTCGGTGACCCCCAGAACAGCTTCAAAGCCATCCACATCACCGGCACGAACGGCAAGGGCAGCACCTCCGCCATGATTGCCAGCATACTCCGCGCCGCCGGCTACAGCGTCGGACTCTACACGAGCCCACACCTAGAACGATTCACCGAGCGCATAGTCGTCGACGGCGAGGAGATACCCGAGGAGGACGCCGTAAGGCTCACAAAACTCATCCACCCGCTCGTGGAGAGCCTAGACTCTGAGCCGGAGAAGGTGCGCCCACTCTTCTTCGACATAGTCACCGCGATGGCCTTCAAGTACTTCGAAGAGAGGCACATCGACTTCGCCGTCCTCGAAGTCGGCATGGGCGGAAGACTCGACGCAACAAACATAGTCCAGCCACTCGTCTCCGTCATCACAAACATCAGCCTCGAACACACGCAGGTCCTCGGCGACACCGTCCTCAAGATCGCCTACGAGAAGGCGGGCATAATCAAGCCCGACAGCATCCTCGTCACCGCCACACAGGATGACTCCGTCTACGCCCTCTTCGAGGAGACCTGCGCGAGACTCAACACCGAGATCCACCGCGTCGGGGACGATATAACGTTCAAGAAGCTCGGGGGAGACCTCGACGGGCAGAGCTTCACCGTCGACGGCCTCAGGGGGAGCTACACCCTCTACACCCCCCTCCTCGGCGGCTACCAGTTATACAACGCCGCCACCGCCGTCGGGGCCGTCGAGGCCCTAAGCCGCTATAATATCGACGTATCAGGGTCAGCCATCTCCGATGGGCTGGCGTCGGTTGAGTGGCCCGGTCGGCTGGAGGTTGTACAGAGGAGCCCGCTAGTCGTCCTCGACTCGGCCAAGGACGCGGAGGCGACGAGGGCGCTCGCCGAGGCAACCGGTGAACTCCCCCACCGGAGGCTCATCGTCGTCGTCAGCATAAGCAGCGACAAGAACATCTCCGAGATGATCGCCAACCTGGCGAGCGTCGCGGATGCATTCGTCGTCACGAGCCACAGCGTCATGGGGCGCGCCGCCGAGAGGGAGGGGCTCGGCAGGGAGATCGAGAAGCACGGCAAACCGTGGGAGGCGGTCGAGAAGGTGGGGGACGCGGTGAAACGCGCCATGGAGGAGGCGGGGAAACACGACATGATACTCGTCACAGGCTCCGTCTTCGCCGTCGGCGAGGCGAGGCGGCGCTGGAAGGGCGGGTCAACATAGCCCAAGCGTCTCGGCGACTGCCACCGCCTCTCCCCTGATGCGCGACCTCATCATGGCACACGACCCCGAGAGAATCTTACCCACACCCTGATCGTTCTCCAATAACTCGAAGACCCTCCCCGAGAGACCCCCGGGCTCGACGACGCACTCGGGGACCCCAGAGTACTCCATGAATCCCCGAATCTTCTCGTCGTAACCAACGCTAACGACTGGTACGCCTTGGCGGGCGGCGAGTATGAGGGAGTGGAGCCTCAGGCCAACGACTAGGGAGGCGGAGCCGAGGAACGCGGCGGTCTCCCGCGGCGCAAGAGGCTCTGATACCTGGATGGGTTTTCCCCTCATCCCCCCGGTGATCATTTCGATCTCGCGCCGGTCATCATCGCCCACCGAACAGTGCATCGGCAGAAACACCACCCTGTACCCAGCGTCAAGTAGCTCGTCGGCTAATCGTGTGAGACTCACCCTGATGGAGACTATCAGGGCAGTTGATACGGGGTCGTGATAATGCGACTGGTTCAGCAGCGAAAGCGCCCTCGGGGCGATCACGACCACTTCATCATCCACGATGCCCGGCGCACCCTTTACCTCGCCGTTGGGCGCGGGCTCCATCCACAGGGCCGAGTCACCCGTCAACGCTACATCCCTCCCCGATAATCCACTTAACCGGGTCCGACTTGCCTCGTCCCGCGCCGAGACTTTTTGCGCACCTGAGAGCAGCCAACGTGTCAGCAGACGCCCGTGGATGGATTCTATCCGCTTGGAGCCCACGCCAAAGCAGACCATCGGCATCCCGCGTCTCGCCAGCCCCATGTGGATGAACCGGGATACGTGATCCCAGTCATAGAAGGGCGTCCCGCCTGTCACGAGGACCGCATCGGCGCCCCTGAATGTCTCTCGGTAATCGGAGCCGCGGGTGAGGTACTCTCGGGGACTCGTCAGGGGGAGGGATTCGACGCCGCAGGTCGCCCGCGTCTGGGCAGTATCCGTCGAAAGAGCCACAATTTCTGTGCCGGGGGCCACCTCGGCGAAGAGGTCCGTCACCCCTATCAGTATGGCGTCGTCTCCGACGTTGCCCGAGCCGTACCAGCCGCCGAGGGCGAGCAGCCTCAAGCTCAGCCCTACCCGAGCACCCTCCGGTACGCGTCGAGGTGCATATCCACGACTTTCCCGACCTCGTAGGTATCCTCGACGTGTCTCCTCCCCCTCTTGCCCTTCCCGCGCCACTCCTCCGAGCCCAGCAGCCACCCGATGCCCGAGGCGTAGTCATCGCCGGTGACCCTGTAGCCGTATGTGGAGGTTATGCCGTCGGGGTCCTCACCGCTTATCACGGGGGCCTCGTGGGCGAGCGACTCCAGGAATGAGACGGGGAGCGCCTCCCTCACACTCGTGTTTACGAGCGCCCAGCTCTCCTCAAGCACCCGGGACTTCTCCTCCTCGTCGACGAAGCCCGTGAGGCGGAGGTTTGAGACCCCGCGGTATAGCCTCCTGATCTCGGCGTCCCTCACGGGGTCGTGCCCCTGCCCCATGGCAACGAATATGACCTCGGGAAACCTCCTCGCCAAGTCGAGGAATATCTCGACCCTCTTCTGCGGGTCCCAGCGCGCGAGGAAGCAGACCATCGGCGTCGGCGATTTTTTCAGCCTGCGCCTCGGGACGTAGACGGGGTTCGGGAGGAAGACCGGGTCTTCGCTGAGGTTGTAGAGTCTCTTCGCTCGGGGTGTCAGGAAGTGCGCCTGCGTGTAGAGGGCGTCCGCCCTGCTGCAGGCGTAGGCGAGTATCCGCCTCTCGAACCAGAGCCTAGCCCTGAATGGGTAGGTCATCTTGTAGCTGGGCTCGACGAGGCCGATCCGCCTCCACTCCTCCTCGTCGTATGGGTCCTGGAAGGTGATGACGTGCGCCTTCCCCGGCTCGGCGCGTTGGGCGGCGACCGTGCTGTAGCTCGCCTCCTGGCTGTGATAGATGTCGGCGTCGGCGCCCCTGTAGAATGGGAGGGAGTCGAGGCGGGAGTGGAGCGCCCGCAGGGCATGCGGCTCACCCACATGCGGGGGGTACCCGTAGACGGTGAAGCCGTCCAGCTCCTCAACCTCACGTTGCCCCGAACGCCGGGGAGTCACGACACTCACATCCACGCCCCTGAGCGCGAGCTCACGCGCCAGGGTCCTCGTGACGTACCCGAACCCTCCATGCACGCCCCAAGCGAATGCCTCCGGCGAAACGAAGCAGACCCTCAACCCGCCTCAGCGTACCTTCAAGCGCAATAATACATTTATATTTTACTGATGGTTATAGATTCTTCTTGGCGGTGAGGTATGGGACCATCCGTGAGCCTCCTCGTCCCGGTCCACAACGAGGCGGCGAGGATGTGGTCCAGCGCAGTGGCGCTGAGAAGATACATGAAGAACGTCGGCGAGTCCTTCGAGATGATACTCGTCGAGAACGGCAGCGTCGACGACACGTGGCTTGTCGCCGAGGCCCTTAGCCAGCGTTTCCACGAGATAAGGTGCCTGACCCTCCCCGAGGCCAGCCTCGGCGACGCCCTCAAACTCGGCATAAACTCCGCCTACGGAGAGAAGATACTCTACTACCCACTCGACCTCTCCGTCGGCCTCGATTTCATCCCGGAGAGCATCAGGCTGCTAGAGGAATACGACCTAGTCATAGCATCGAAGAGGCGTGGGGAGGACCACAGACCACTGATCAGACAAGTCACGAGCATAGTATACCACAGGCTCGTGAAGTGGCTATACGGGACCCAACTCTCGGACACCACCTGCGCCAAGGCGTATCGGAAGTCCGTGGTCTCAAGCCTGATGGAGGGACTCACGGGGGCGAGCAGGGTCTTCGAAACCGAACTGCTCGTCGAGGCCGAGAGGCGGGGCATGAGGATAGCAGAGGTCCCAGTCAACGTCGTCGAGATGCGCAGGAGCAGGGAAACCCTACTCCGGAAGGTGGAGACGAAGCTCGAGGACCTCCTCTCAGCCAGATTGGACAGGCTCGCCCTACTTTTCGGGGCGCCCCTGATGGCTACAGGGCTGACATGGTTCGCCATACTAATCCTTGAGAAGCTCGGCTCCCCCCTCTCCGGCTTCATGAACCCCTACAGCTTCATAGCGGCCGTCCTCCTCGTCCTCGGCGGCTTCCAGATAACAACGTTCGGCCTCCTCTCACGGCTTATGCTGCAGGTTAGGAAGGAGGTCACCGGCTCCGGGGCGCGCCTAGATGAGGCCGATCAGCTGCCAGTAAGGTATGCCCACGAGGAGCACGACGGCGACAGAGACTAGGCTCAACACGAGACCGTAGACTATGATCTGCTTCTCGGTGAACCAGCCCTCGGTGTGGAAGATTATGTTTGGTATGGTGTTCACGGGGAGTATGACCGCGATGGGGGCGAGGATGGCCGTCGGGAGCGCGGTGAGGACGGGGTTCACGCCGGAGATCCGGGTCAACCCGATCATAACCGGCACCATGACCGTCGCGTAGACGGTTGTGCTCGTGAAGATGACGTGCAGCATCATGGCGACGAGGACGGCTCCAGCGACGAACATGTAGGGGGATAGGTGGCTCAGCCCGAGGACGTTGAACAAGCCCTCGGCCACCGGGTCCAGTGCCCTGTATCGCCCGACCGCCTTGGCGAGGAACATGCTCGCCGCGAAGAGCACGATGCTCCCCCAGGGGACGCTGCCGCCGAACCTGCCGACCTCCATCACCCGAGTCTGGGGGAGGAAGAGCACAAGGCTCAAGGCCAGGCTTATGAGGCCGGCGTTGAAGGGGATGTAGCGTTCGGCTATCCAGAGTATGAGTGAGACGCCGAATGTGACCGCGACGATCTTCTCCTTCCTCGACAGCGGGCCTAGGCCGTCCCGTATGGAGCATACCTTGTCGTATGTCTCCTTGGAGGCCGCCACCTCTGGTTTGAACATCCAGATGACGAGGAGGTAGCTGGCGGTTAGTAGCACAAGGGTCAGGGGGAAGGCCATCTTGAACCAGCCGCCCCAGTCGAGGGCGAGGCCGAGGGAGGTGGAGAGGTAGTCGGCGGAGATGGGGTTGGGGATGGTTGCGGTGAGGAACGCGGTGCTGCAGATGTTGTTGCCAGCCATCGCCATGAGCATCACGGCTGCACCGAATCGGCTCCTCCCCTTCTCCACCCCGAAGGCCTCGATCAACCCGACGCAGATGGGGAGTATGATGAACGCCTTGGCGGTCGTGCTCGGGCTTAGGGGGGATATGGCCATGCTCGCAACAGCCACGGCGAGTACGATGTTCCTCGGCTTACACCCCATCGACGTCGCTATGACTAGGGCAACACGCTTACCGAGACCACTGACCTCCATCCCCTTAGCCAACACGAATCCGCTGAGGATGATCCAGAGACCACTCCCCCCATAGGTGCTGAAGAGACCCGTGATGAACTCATGGATGTTCAGACTCGCCTCGAAGACCGCTATGAGGGCGATGATCAGTATGCTCGTCTCGAGGTGTCTCTTCGGGTAGAGGCTCCAGACGACGAGGGCGAGGAGGACGACTCCGAGGATCTGCGCCTCGATTCGGCCCACGGCGGCTAAGAAGACGAAGATGAGGAAGGTGAGGCCGGTGAACGCGTACTTGATCGCGTCTCCGGTCGTCATAGGTCTACACGAGGCTTTGTCCATCTATAATGCTTGGGGTTTCAAGCAGAGAACCGCGATATGTTTTTGGATGCTCTTCGAAGCGTTCTTATCACGTGCTCTTAGTTCTCAGATCAGTGGTTTAATGGCGAACATATGGATAGCCCGCGACTACGCCGCATGCAGCGGGTGCAAGCGGTGCGAGATCGCGTGCAGCATTAAGCACGAGGGCTGGATCTGGCCCGAGGCTTCAAGGATCAGGGTCTTCATGCCCTTCCCGGGGCTCGAAGTGCCCCACCTCTGCGCACAGTGCACGGACTACCCCTGCGTGGGGAGCTGCCCGACACAGGCCCTGTCGACCGACCCCAACACGAAGGCTGTGCTCGTCGATCGGGAGAAGTGCATAAGCTGCGGCGCCTGCATAAAGGCCTGCCCGGGTAACGTCCCGATCATGCACCCCGGGGACAACAAGGCGACCATCTGCAACCTCTGCAACGGCGACCCCGAGTGCGTAAAGGTCTGCAAGGAGGCCGGCTACAACGCCCTCATGCTCGTCGACGAGGGGCCAACCCCCAACAGGAAGCTGTTCAGCCGCCACCCCGTCGAGGTGGCGAAGGAGCTCGCCGTCTACTTCTTCGGCGAGAAGGGCGAGGAGGTAATCTAGGTGCCGGGCGGATACGCTGGCAAGTTCCTCGACGTCGACCTCACCAAGGAGAGGATAAGGGAGGTCAGCTTCGACGACAAGACGCTCTGGCAGTACTTCGGCGGCAGGGGACTCGCGGCGAAGATTCTCTGGGACCGCGTCGGCAAGAGGTGGGAGAACCTCGACCCCTACGCCCCCGAGAGCCCACTCATAGTGCTCACAGGCCCCATGACGGGCATCTACCCCGGGGACAGGATATGCGTCTCCGGCAAGAGCCCCGTCAGCATGGGCACAGTAGGCTCCACGGCCGCGACCGAGTTCGCCCACGAGTTGAAGTGCGCGGGCTATGATGGCGTCATCTTCACGGGCAAATCGGAGAAGCCCGTCTACCTCCTAGTGACCGATGACGGCGGCGAGATCAGGCCCGCCGAGCACCTCTGGGGGAAGGTCGGCGAGGAGACGATAAAGCTGCTGAACAGGGAGGTCGGAGAGGAGCTGAAGAAGCGTAAGCCGAACGTCGGCATCTGGCGCGAGCCCGGCTCCATATACATCGGCCCCGCGGGGGAGAACATGGTGCGCAACAGCGGCGTGATGGCTAAGATCTGCCACGCCGCGGGCTATGGAGGCTACGGCGCCCTCATGGGCTCGAAGAAGCTCAAGGCGGTCGTCGCCAAGGGCCGCGGCAAGATGCCCGCACCCGACGCCCCCGAGGCCGCGAAGCTACTCTGGAAGAAGGCGCACCAGATGCTCATCGCAAACAGCGAGATGCGCCGCTACGGCACAGGCTACCTCGGATACACCGTAGGCGCAGACAGGAGCAGCGAGCCCATCAGGAACTGGCAGACAGAGTGGCACGACGAGAAGAGCTACGCCGGCCCGCGCTTCGAGCAGTACTGGGTCAAGAAGAAATGGGCGGACTTCAACTGCACCACCAACTGCATGAAGGTCAGCTGCATAAAGAACGGCAAGTGGAAGGGCGACATAACAGACCTCCCCGACTACGAGCTGCAGGCCTACTGTGGCACCAACCTAGGCATATTCGAGCCCGTCGACAACATACACATGAGCGCCCTAATCGACAACCTCGGCCACAGCGGTATCAATGGCCCCAACACGATGGGCTTCGCCGCCGAGCTCTTCCAGAGGAAGATACTCACGAAGAAGGACATAGGCTTCGAGCTCAAATGGGGGGACACCGACGCCTTCACGAAGCTGGCGTGGATGATGGCGAAGCGCGAGGGAATAGGCGACATCCTCGCCGAGGGCACATACCGCGCCGCCATCAAGATCGCGGAGATGAAGGGGTTGAAGCCCGAGGAGCTCCTCAAGTTCGTCGTACACGTGAAGGGCATCGAGATAGGCGCACACGGCACGCGCAGCGACATGGACTACGTACACGACGCGAGCTACGCGGGGAGCGTACAGGGCGGAGACCACACATCCACCATCGGCGACGGCTACACGGACATGAGCGACGCCATCTTCGCCGACTGCGGCGTATTCTGCGACTTCTGCAGAACCACGAGGGAGCTAGAGTTCGACTTCGCCAAGGCCGTCACAGGCTTCCCCATCACGATCGAGAACTGGAGGAAGGAGACCGGTCCAAGGATAGTGACGCTCCAGAAAGCGCTACTGCTACTGGGTGGCCCCGACATGAAGTGGGAGCCAATCAAGGACGACGACAACCCGCCACGCTTCTACGAGCCCCTCCCAGAGGGACCCTACAAGGGCAAGACAACGGACAAGAAGCTCGTCGATCAGAAACTACAGGCCTACTTCGAGACCCTCGGATGGGACGAGCGCGGCATCCCCGAGAAGGAGACGCTGAAGAGGCTCGACCTCGCCGACCTTGAGCCCTACATGAAGAAGATGAGGGTATAGTCCCTCCCCCTATTTTTCCTCGTCTTACTTTTCCCCGATGGATCTTCTCAGATGGTGAAGTAGCTATTTGACGCCTCCTCCGGGGAGAAGACCTCGATTCGATGGTGATTTCGGCCTATTTCGTGGTTTTCCACGAATCGATATGTTTTTCCATATATTTCGGCTTATTAACGCCCCTGCAAAGGCTTTAATTCGAAGAACTCCCTAAAAATCTAGCATTCTGGTGAGTTAATGAGTAAGCCTATCTGGATTGCCCGAGACTACGCCGCCTGCAGTGGTTGCAAGCGGTGCGAGATAGCGTGCAGCTGGAAGCACGAGGGCTGGATGTGGCCCGAGGCTTCGCGCGTCCGCGTCTTCATGCCGTTCCCCGGCGTCGAGGTGCCCCACCTCTGCGCCCAGTGCAATGACTACCCATGCGTGGCATCATGCCCCGTGCAGGCACTCAGCACCGACGCCGGGACCGGCGCCGTCATCGTCGACAGGGGGAAGTGCATAAGCTGCGGCAAATGCGTAAAGGCGTGTCCGGGGAACGTGCCGATGCTCCACCCCGGGGACAACAAGGCCACCATCTGCGACCTATGCAACGGTGACCCCGAGTGCGTCAAGGTCTGCAAGGAGGCGGGCTACAACGCGCTTATGATCGTCCCAGAGGGGCCGAGCTTAAACAGGAAGCTCTTCGCGAAGCCGCCGATGGAGACGGCGAAGGACCTCGCCGTCCTATTCTTCGGCGAGAAGGGTGAGGAGGTAATCTAATATGCCGGGTGGATATGCAGGGAAATTCCTAGACGTTGACCTTACGAAGGGAAAGGTGAAGGACGTCACCTTCGACGACGAGACTCTTGAGATGTTCTTCGGCGGCCGCGGCTTGGCTACGAAGATACTCTGGGACAGGATAGGGAAGAAGTGGGCGGACATCGACGCCCTGAGCCCGGAGAACGTCTTCCTCGCCCTGACCGGCCCCATGACAGCGATCTACCCCGGCGCCCGGATCATGTGCAGCGGCAAGTCGCCCACGAGCAACGGCGTCGTCGGCTCAACAGCCGCGACCGAGTTCGCCTCCGAGATCAAGATGGCAGGCTACGACGGCGTCATCGTCTCGGGCAAGGCGGATGAGCCCGTCTACATCCAGATCACCGACGAGGGTGGAGTCATCAAGCCCGCGAAGCACCTCTGGGGAAAGATCGGTGAAGAAACAATCAAGATCCTGAACAGGGAGGTCACGGCGGAGCTATCGAAGAAGAAGCCACTCATCGGCCTCTGGAAGGAGCCCGGCAGCATATACATCGGCCCCGCTGGGGAGAACCTCGTCAGGAACGCAGCGGTGATGGCGAAGCTCTGTCACGCCTGCGGCTACGGTGGATACGGCGCCCTCATGGGCAGCAAGAACCTCAAGGCCATAGTCGCCAAGGGAAGGGGCAAGATCCCCACAGTGGACGCCCCCGAGTCCGTCAGACTCCTGATCCAGAAGACGCATGAGCACCTTTGGACGCAGACGAGGATGCGCCGCTGGGGCACCGGCTACGGTGGCTACGTGACTGGCGCCGACTCCAGCAGTGAGCCCGTCCGAAACTGGCAGGAGGAGTGGCACGACGAGAAGAGCATGGGCGGCCCCAAGTTCGAGAACAAGTTCTGGGTAAAGAAGAAGTGGGCCGACTACGGCTGCACAACCAACTGCATGAAGGTAAGCTGCATAAAGTCGGGCAGGTGGAAGGGTGACATAACCGACATGCCCGACTACGAGCTCGAGGCATACTGCGGGACCAACCTCGGCATTTTCGACCCAGCCGACAACATACACATGAGCGCCCTGATCGACAACCTCGGCCACTCGGGCATCAACGGCCCCAACACGATGGCCTTCGCCGCGGAACTCTACCAGAGAGGCATCCTCAAGGAGGCCGACTTCGGCTTCAAACCCGTCTGGGGCGACGCCGAGTCTATTGATAAGCTCGCCTGGCTAATCGCTAAGAGGGAGAGGATAGGCGACGTCCTTGCAGAGGGAACCTACCGCGCCGCCATCAAAATCGCCAAGATGAAGAAAATGAAGCCCGAGGAGCTGCTCAAGTACGCGGTGCACGTGAAGGGCATAGAGATAGGCGCACACGGCACACGCAGCGACATGGACTACACGCACGACATCGCCTACGCCGCCTCCGTACAGGGCGGGGACCACACATCCACCGCCGTAGACGGCTACAGCGACATGAGCGGCGCAGTCTTCACCGACTCCGCCGTCTTCTGCAACTTCTGCTACTACGGCGTCCCACAGAGCCTCGTATTCGACTTCGCAAAGGCCGTCACCGGCTTCCCGATAACCCTCGAAAGTTGGCGTAAGGTCACGGGTCCGAGGATCGTCACCCTGCAGAAGGTGCTGATGCTGCTCGGAGGCCCCGACGTCACGTGGGAGCCGGTGAAGGACGACGACAACCCGCCACGCTTCTACGAGCCGCTGCCCACCGGCCCATACAAGGGCAAGACGACAGACAGGAAGATCGTCGACGAGAAGCTTCAGAAGTACTTCGAGACCCTCGGCTGGGACAACAGGGGCATACCCACGAAGGAGACCCTGAAGAAGCTGGGGCTCAGCGACTGCGAACCCCAGATGAAGAAGCTGAGGAATTAAAGCTGCGAACTCATCTCAGATAGAGTCAGCACGCTGACTCCCTTCTTTCTAGCCGTTTTTATTACGGACTCTTTTAGCAAGTGCTTGTCCTCGGTTACTAGGTCGAGCTGCAGGGCAAATGATGTCGCGAGTGTGACCGCATCGATGGCGTATAGGTGCAGGTCGATCACTATCTCCTCCGAGTCTTTCAGGATCCCGCTTACCGGCGATGCCTCAATGAAACCGGAGTCTGCCATGTCGTTAAGGATTGATGACGCTCCGCGTACCTTCTCCCCCGGGAACCCTGCCCTTACCAGCCCGCGGCACACCTCAAGGGGGAGAAGCTCCGAGCAGGCCGCCTGAATCTTGGATGACAAGATCATTTCGCGGAGTTCGAGGGCCTCCCTCTCCCACTCCTCCCTCTCCTTAAACCACTTTACGACCACCGAGGAGTCGACGGCGATCCTCTTCGTGGATCAGCCCTCCTCCTCATGCCCCTTCACGACCTCATCGGTAACGCTTCTGAAGTTCGCCGTACCGCTCCTGACCTTATCAATCCTCTCCCTGAACTCAGCAGCCCTGTAATCCTTGATTAGCCCGACGAGAGCCTTTTCGAAGGCCTCCTTTTTCGTACCCACGAAGCCGCTGTCAACCATCTTGTCAAGTTCCTTGACGATCTTCTCGTCCAATTTGACGTTGACTTGGACCTCCATATATCTCAATAATATATCCAAAATATATAGCTGATAAAGGTATCTTAATCGGGTGCCGTTCTATACGGCTAGGAACTCCCAGAGGGATGCCACTAGGAACAGAGGTACGACGACGGCGTAGATTCTAAGCAGGTCGAGGACCGCCTCCTTCGAGAACCCGAACCATTTCTCGCCCTCGTAGTAGGGCTGCCTACGCCACAGCGGCAGGCCGAGGTTGACCCCCGCGCCCGTAGAGAGCGAGTATGGCACGAGCTGGAGGACGAGGGTGATGAGGTAGTAGGCCCCGCCGTCGAAGGTGGCGAGCCTACTGACGTGGGCGTCGTTGACGGATACGATTCCGCCGACCCAGCCCCTGAAGGCCACGAGTGGGTACGGGAACACGACGCCGAGCCCCCCTAGCGTGTTAGGTATCGCCCCGAGGACGAGGTTGCCGTAGAAGTCGAGCAGCGCCGCCCCCAGCCTGTCGCCGCTGTTCAGCGCCATGAAGACGGGGTCGGTGGCCCGCGCGCTGTTAACTAGGGTATCCCTGTAGCTGAGGGCGGGCTGGTATCCCACCTGAACCATGACCGCCCCAGCGGTGACCGATAGGGCGTAGAGCAGGGCCACTGAGATGATCGCCTTCCGAGCGCGTCCGAGCGCACGCGGGATACCCCAAAGGCCAGCCATGACAGACACTGTGACACCGGGCGATAAAAAGGGAGAACAACCCACCGCCTAGGCGTAACGGACTCGTCAGCGACATGTTCCTCCCGCCCATCCTCCTTGTGCACCGAATAAAGGAATGCAAAGACGCCGTAACCAACCCTGAAGAGGACGAAATCAGCCTCAATCGAGGGAAAAAGAAGATACACCGGCGAAACTCAACCGATCCTCCGCCGCACCTCCGCCGCCAACAGACCCAAAAAAAGGACCCAAACCACAAAACAACCCCAAAAACGAGGAAACGCGACGGCGGCGGAGGAGGAAACGGGGAACCACATACACGCACACCACCCACGAGCAGACGCAGAGACCCCCCCACTCAATCCTTATTTTCCGCCGCCGACGGGGTTGTATCGATGAAGATCACGGTACGCGTCTTCGGGGACATCAGCCAGATCATCGGCAAGAGACACGAGGTCGATGCCCCCACCGGCGCAACGGTATCCACTGTGACCACCGTAGTCGGCGAGAAGTCCGGGCAGCGCCAAGGCTACCTCGGCGAGTTCCGAGTGGGCGGCAAGGACCTCGCCATCCTCGTCAACGGCAAGAACATAGACATGATCGACGGCCCCGGGACGAAGCTGAAGGACGGTGACGAGGTCGTCGTCATGCAGCCGACGGCGGGCGGCTAGGGCCGGACCAGTACCTCGGCCTCTATCTCGACGGGTATGCCGAAGGGGAGCTCCGCCAACCCGACGGCGGACCTCGCGTGCCTGCCAGCCTCCTTCCCCCAGACCTCAATTATCAGGTCGCTGAACCCGTTGATCACCGCGGGCATATTCGTGAAGCCGGGGGCCGTGTTGACCATGCCGAAGACCCTGAGCCACTTCTCCACCCTGTCGAGGTCGCCGAGCTCCTGCTTGAGGTCCGCGAGTATCGCGAGACCGGTGAGGCGCGCCGCCTTATAGGCTTCATCCTGGGTGACGCCTGCGCCCACCTTCCCGGAGAACTTCGCGATAGAGCCGTCGGGGTTCGTCGGCCCGTGCCCAGAGACATACGCCCTGTCCCCGTGGACCCTAACGAATGGGAAGGTCTGCCTGAACGTCGGCGGAGCCTTAGTTGGCTCGGGGAGACTGATGTTGAGCTCCCTCAATCTGGCTTCTATTTTCATAGCTTATCACAAAGGCTCTACTCGGGTGACCATATAAGCTCTAATACTGAAGGTTGAGACACCACCATCTTTATACAGTTAATCTATATCGGTTACTTCCACTAAATTCGATATGTATTTAGGAGCATCTCGCGGGTGCAACCCTTATCAATCTTTACCCTTTACAGTTAGCAGGTGTATATTCCTTGAAGGGATGGACGGGACGCCTCCTCAGAGTCGACCTCACAAAGGGAAAGGCGGTCCATACTGAATACTCGGAAGAGCTCGCCAAGAAGTTCATAGGCGGCCGCGGCCTCGCCGTGAAGATACTCTGGGACGAGTTGAAGCCGGGGACGGACCCCCTCGGCCCCGATAACATCCTCATATTCGCCGGCGGCCTCTACGCGGGGCTCCCAGCGGTCAACAGCGGCAAGATGGTGGTCGCCGCAAAGAGCCCCCTCACGGGCGGCTACGGAGACGGCAACCTCGGCACGATGGCCTCCCCCAACATGAGGAAGGCCGGCCTCGACGGCATAGTATTCACCGGCAAGGCGAAGAAGCCCACCTACCTCTGGATAAACGACGACCAGGTCGAGTTCAAGAGCGCCGCCGACCTCTGGGGCCTCGACAGCTACGAGACCGAGAAGAGACTGAAGAAGGAGCACGGCGCGACAACCGGCGTCCTCACAATCGGCCAGAGCGGCGAGAACCTCAGCCGCTTCTCCACAGTCGTCTCCCAGGAGGGACGCTCAGGCGGCCGCCCCGGGATGGGCGCCGTCATGGGCAGCAAGAACCTCAAGGCAGTCATAATCAAGGGCACGGGCGAGATACCCGTCGCCGACATGGACGCCCTGAAGAAGATGGGCAGAGAAGACTTCCAAGACATCCTCAAGAGACCCAACTACAAGCACTGGAAGGCCCAGGGCACCATGGCCACAGTCGAGTGGTGCCAGGCCGCCTCGACCCTCCCCACCCGCAACTTCAGGGAGGGCGTCTTCGACCACAGCAAGGAGATCGACGGCAACACCATGGAGGCAACCACCGTCAAACAGCGTGGCTGCCCCAACTGCAACATGATCTGCGGAAACGTCATCCTCGACACAAACGGGGAGGAGTCTGAACTCGACTACGAGAACGTCGTCATGCTCGGCAGCAACATCGGCGTCGGCGACCTCAAGCAGGTGGGCCGCCTAAACAGGATGTGCGACATGCTGGGACTCGACACGATCAGCGCGGGCAGCGCCCTCGGCTTCGCCATGGAGTGCAGCGAGAAGAAGCTGGTGAAGGGCCTAAAGCTCGACTGGGGCGACTTCGAGGGCTCCCAGAAGCTCATCGAGGACATAGCGTACATGCGCGGCCACGGCGCACTCTTCGGCATGGGCACGAAGGCCGCCGCCGAGAAGATCGGCGGGGACTCGATGGACTTCGCCATGCAAGTCAAGGGCCTGGAGTGCAGCGCATACGACTGCCACCTCTGCCCGGGCATGAGCCTCAGCTTCGGCACCAGCCCCATCGGCGCCCACCACAAGGACGCCTGGGTGATAAGCTGGGAGATAAGCAGCGGCACACGGGAGGAATACGGCCCGGCCAAGGCGGACAAGGTCATCGAGTTCCAGCGCATACGCGGCGGCATGTTCGAGTGCCTCGTCGCCTGCAGGTTCCCCTGGATAGAGCTGGGCTTCGAGGTCGACCACTACCCCAAGTACATGGAGGCGGCGACGGGACTCAAGTGGAGCCTGGACGACATGTGGGCTCTCGGGGACAGGGTCTACGCCCTCATACGCGCCTTCTGGGTACGCGAATTCGCCGGCAAGTGGGACCGCGAGATGGACTACCCGCCGGAGCGCTGGTTCAAGGAGCCGCTGACCGAGGGGCCCCTCGCTGGGAAGAAGCTCGACAAGGCAAAGTACGACGCCCTCCTCGGCTACTACTATGAGAAGCGTGGCTGGGACAACCGCGGCATCCCCACGAAGGCGACGATGAACAAGCTCGGCCTGGGGAAAGAGGCCGAGGCGCTCAACAAGGTCGTCAAGCTGAAGTAGCCCCCTGCGCCACCCTTTTATCACCCATAACGGATAGTGTCAACTGAAGTTGGACATCAACAACGCCATCTTGTTCCTCACGGTATTCGGGACGATACTAATGGCAGGTGGACTATGGGCACTCTTGAAGCCCCGAGGCTTGGAGGACATAGACGCGGCAAACTACAAACCTAAGTCTATAGAGGAGCTTCCAAACTACAGATTCATGGGTTCATGGGGGATGGGCATCCGCGAACACTCCGACAGACCCCGGGAGGGACCGAGGGGGCTCTGGGACAACGAGGTAGAGTACTACGAGGAGGCTATGAAGAGGAGACTCGCGCGGGCGAAGCAAGAGAAAGACGAACGTCCCAAGTGAGAAAACGTTCTAAACGCGGCGGACGGCAATTTTTCCGTCCTAGCTGTTACAATTTATAAAATGTAGCCAGTAATAATATTTGTATGAAAAGAATCGCTTTTGTCCCACAATTATAGTATTTATTTAACTTTCATCAAATTAAATCTTATATACGATTTGAAGCTGATTTACTTTTGCCTAAACGGAGGCTAATGATTGGCAATTCTGATAGCGAATAGAATCTTCGGACTTGTCTGCCTGCTAGCGATAATGATAGCAGTTGCATACTTCATCAAGCGGGCTCAAGGGGGCAAGGTTCCCAAGGTCCGACGGATACCCGGCATAGACGCCATGGACGAGGCGATAGGCCGAGCCGTCGAGATGGGTCGCCCCGTCGTAGCCAGCCACGGCATCGCCAACCTCAGGGATTCAACAACCGGACCACAGACCATCGCCGGTCTCAGCGTCCTCAGCTATGTGGCCAAGAAGTGTGCTGAAGTCGGCACACGTCTCATCGTTCCGGTACGCCAACCGGAGGTGTGGCCCATCGCGGCTGATGTCGTCGAGACCGCCTACAAGATGGCGGGGAAGGGAGAGGAGTTCCAACAGAGCGATATTGTCTTCCTTAGCACCGAACAATTCGGATTCTCAAGCAACTACATCGGCCTACTCATGAGGGAGAAACCGGGCGCCAACATCATGATCGGCGCCTACTGGGCGGAGTCGATGCAGCTAGCCGAGACCGGCAGCCGCGTCGGCGCCATGCAGATCTCGGGCACGGCCCAGACCAGCCAGATACCCTTCTTCCTCGTCTCTACAGACTACTGCCTCATCGGCGAGGAGATCTACGCCGCCGGAGCCTACCTGACAAACGAGGCGCCGCTCATCGCGAGCCTCGCGGGCCAGGACTTCGGCAGGATGCTCGCCGTCATACTCGGCATCTTAGGAGCACTGTTAACGACGGCTTTGACAGTCGCCGGAAACCCGCTCCTAACGGTAATGTCGTGGTGATACTATGAGTAACGTACTTAGAAGAATCGAGATACCCATCTTCCTGACCATCGTAGCAACCCTACTCCAGGTCATACCATACTACGTTGACTACACACCGCTGAACGACGCTGCGAACACGGTCAACCTTTGGGTCCTTCTCATCGTCGCGTGGGCTACCTTCATCGGGCCTCTAAGCCTGATGCAGGTCCACGGTAAGACGGTTCAGAAGAGGTCCAAGGGTTGGTACTTCAGCGTCATCGTACTCTTGTTCACGGTAGTCATGACCATCGCGGGACTACCCATAGCCGAGATCGGCCTCGGTACGACGAACGCTGTGTACAACTGGTTGTTCACGTATGCTCAGACGCCCCTCTCGGGCACGATGTATGGACTCATCGCCTTCTTCATCACCTCGGCCGCCTACCGCTCATTCAGGGCTAAGAACATAGAGGCAACCATAGTCCTTCTAGCCGGTCTAGCCATGGTCATGTACAACGCGCCTATTTTCACGGCGACGTGGCCTGGCTTCAGGACGATCGGCCAGTGGATCTACGACGTCCCCAACATGGCGACGAACAGGGCCGTAACTATCGGTGCAGCGCTGGGAGCCATCGCCCTCGCGGTGAGGACGCTGATGGGTATCGAGCGCGGCTACCTTAGAGGAGGCAGTGACTAATGTCATCATTCTTTGAAAAGTTCAATGATCTAGATAGACGCTGGATCTATCTACTCTCTTGGCTCTTCGTACTATTCCCACTGATCTTCCCACTCGGCCTACCAGTACCAATCAACAAGGAGTCCCAACAATGGTACAAGGCGATCAACGACATCCCTGACGGCAGCGTAGTCGTGTTCTCCCCAATGTACGGCACATCCGGCATGCCTGAACTCTTCCCGATGACACTCGCAACGATGCACCAACTATGGAGCAAGAATGTTAAGATCATAGTTGTGAGCTTCTGGGCTGAGGGACCGCTGGTTTTCACCCAGCTCCTCAACCAGATGAATCCGACGAGCTACGGGAAGGTATACGGCGTGGACTGGATTAATCTCGGCTACATCCCGGGAAGTGAACCGGCGATGAGGGCATTCGGCGAGGACATGGCGAAGGCCGTTGCCAAGGACTACGTCGAGGGAAAGAACCTCAGCGAGTTCCCGATGATGAAGAGCATAAACAGCGCAGCGGACGTCGACCTCGTAATCAGCATAGAGACGGGTACGCCCGGTCTTACTGAGTGGCTCCGCCAGTGGCAGGAACCATTTAGGACACCCATAGTCGTTGGCTGCATCGGAGTCTCTGCCCCAGGAATGGCGCCTTTCCTCCAGTCAGGACAACTCAGCGCACTGCTGCCCGGCCTAACGTCGAGCGCAGAGTACGAGCTTCTACTTAACAGGAAGGGGCTTGCCATCGCGGGCGTTGACGCCGTCTCGATGAGCCACATACTCATCGTTGCTCTGGTAGTGCTTGGTAACGTCGGCTACTTCGTCTCAAGGGGGAAGAAATCATAATGGAACTTCTAGCACTTCTCGGCGTCTACGCGGCGGTCTTCTTCACACTAGCCATCTACACGATTCTGTACAAGGAAAACCCATGGTATCGCTTCGCTGAGTCGGTCTTCCTCGGTCTCGCCGTGGGATACCAGGTCGCACTGGACATGAAGTATGTCCGCGACCAGTGGGCGGGGCAGTGGTCTTCATCATCGATAATGATGATCGGCTACGTCCTAGCCATACTGATCGGCCTGCTCTGGTACTTCCGCTTCACGAAGCAGTACTTCTACCTCTACCGCTGGCCCCTCGCCATAATCGTCGGCACAGGCATAGGAGCGGCCCTCAGGACGGTAATCTTCGCCCAGTTCACGACGCAGATCATAGCACAGGCGAAGCTCAACCTCTGGGTGCCAACCAACCTGATGACGATGTTCAACAACATCATGATCTTCATCATGGTGCCCTGCGTAGTCCTCTACTTCTGGTTCACCGGAAGCTATAGAGAATCAGGACCCATGAAGATCATCGACAAGGTCGCGAGGTACACGATGATGGCAGGCTTCGGAGCAGGCTTCGGCTACACGATACTTACCAGGTATGCCATGTTCATCGGACGCGCGCAGTACCTGCTGGGCATCACGCCGAACCCCGCCGAGGCTCGGCCAGCCTTCATCGTCATCGCGCTGATAATGCTCGCGACGATGATCGGCTACGACCTGATGAATAAGAACAAGACAAAAACGGTCTAAACTCAACCTTCCTTTCTTTTTCTAAAAAAATGGTCGCTAGTGGGTAGAGGGTTTACTTCTTCGAGGTTATGGTGTACTTGCACCCGAGGGGGGTGAGGGCCTTATCGATCATCTTGATGAGGTTGTTCAATTCGTCGAGGGTCGGCGTCTTGAACCACTCGAAGAAGAAGTCGTACTCCCCCAGCTTCTCGCCGTACTTGCTTATGATCTTGCCGCACCGCTCTGGGCCGATGTTCTTCTTGAGGGGCACGAAGTACTCCATCGCCTTGGCGCCACTCGTCGTTGGCCCAGACTCGGGGCTGCCCCCGCCGACGTCGTCGGTGTAAAGCTGCTGTATCAGGGGATCCATGATACAGACCTGCGGGACATCGATGGCGAGCTTCTCCAGCGCCTTCAATGCGTCGTAGACCGGTGGACCATATATCTTGATGAAACTTCTCATTTTTTCTTCACCTAAAATGAATTGGGAAGCTCTTATTATAAATTTAACTTAAATAGGGGAAGCCTGTGGCGCGTTTACTAAAACTCTTATAGCATTTAGTATTAGTTACAAGGAATCACATGATTGCGATCAAGGGTGGTAAGGTTCTAACCATTACGAAGGGCGTAATCGATGATGGTGTCGTTCTGATTGAGAATGGCAAGATCAAGGCGATTGGCAAGGATGTGAAGATCCCAGCCGATGTCAAGGTCATAAACGCGAAGCGGAAGGTCATCATGCCGGGCTTGGTGGAGGCTCACTGTCACATAGGGATATGGGAGGAGACCGTGGGCTGGTATGGCAGCGACGGTAACGAGATGACTGAGCCCATCACTCCCCACATGAGGGCGATTGACGGCATAAAGGCGAACGCCGACGAGAAGGGGCTTGAGGCGGCGCTGGCGGCGGGCATAACCACGGCTCAGATCCTGCCCGGGAGCGCCAACGTCATCGGCGGAACAGGCGTCATTGTGAAGACGGCCCCCAAGGTTACAGTCGACGAGATGATCCTCAAGAATCCCTCGGGGATGAAAATAGCCTTCGGTGAGAACCCGCGCCGCGTCTACGGCGTCGAGCTCAAGAAGATGCCTAGCACACGCATGGGCGTCGCCGCCCTCCTCAGGGAGTGGCTGAACAGGGCGCTTCTATACGCGGAGAAGAAGGAGTCGGCGACCCAGCAGAAGGACCCCATCAAGATGCCGGAGAGGGACCCGAGGCTCGAGGCGCTCCTACCGGTCGTGAAGAAGCAGATACCCCTCAGGGCTCACGCCCACAGGGCCGACGACGTCGCCACAGCGGTCAGGATATGCGAGGAGTTCGGCTTGGAGATGAGCTGGGAGCACGCCACCGAGGGGCACAGGGTAGCCAAGTGGCTCGCCGAGAAGAAGGTCCCCGCCATCTGGGGGCCGAGCCTCACCGCCAGGGGCAAGTGGGAGATGAGGGAGCTCAGCTTCGAGACGCCCAAGGCGCTCTACGAGGCGGGCGTCCACTTCGCCATCCAGACGGACGCCGTCGGGAGCACAATCGCGTTCCTCCCCATCTGCGCCGGCCTTGCCTGCAGGGAGGGGCTTCCCTACGAGGAGGCGTTGAAGGCGATAACCATCAGCCCCGCACAGATCATAGGGGTGGGCGACCGCGTCGGCAGCCTGGAGAAGGGGAAGGACGCCGACATACGCATCATAAGCGGTGACCCCCTCGAGCTCAAGACGAAGGTCGAGAAGGTCATCATAAACGGCGAGCTCGCTTGGAGCCGCTGACCCTCCTTTTTTTCGTCGTCTGTTTTATCTCGGGTTTCATCGGTTGAAGCTCTGCTTTGAAGTTGGCTAGGCGCTCCAGTTGTCCGTCGAATTCGCCGATGAAGCTGGGGAGCGCGAGGACGGAGACGGATGGGACGCGTCGGTAGATCTCCATGGGTGTCGCCGAGAGGGTCAGGGCCATGGGGACGATGACCGCCTTCGACCAGCCGCGGATCCCGATACGCTCCCGGAGCACTTCGATGTGCCTCGTGAATACCTCGGTCTTCTCGAGGTGGGTCTCTATGATTCTCCTGGCGGTCTGGTTTCCGATGCCCTTCCCCCAGTGTTTGCACTCGCAGCAGACGAGGTGGGGGGACCTGATGGCGAGTAGGTCGAGCTCCCACCTCCTCCCTTCGGCGGTGAACCTGAAGCGGCGCAGGACGCGGAAGCCATTCGCCTCGAAGACCTTGGCTGAGAGCTCCTCGAATTCGAGCCAGCCGAGGTTCCTGCTTACGGCTTCGGGGTCGGCGCCCGCCTCCACAGCCTTCATCGCCACATCGAGCCTCTGTTCCAGCCCAAGGGAGATCGACTTTCCCTGCATGGAGACTAGCCCTTCGTCGACGAGGTGCTGAAGCAGGGCGTCGAAGGTCTCCGAGGTGAGGCGTAGGGAGCCGCGTAGCGCCTCTACCTCGACTGGTTCGCCGTTTGTCTGCGCCAGCAGGCGGGTCAGCAGGAGGCGGAGGGTGGCGCGGTTTTCCATCTCCCTCCACTCCCGGGGCGGGGGAATTGAGGGTTTCCATCCCCCGAAGGCTTCAAATCCACATCCCCCCGCTTATCCCCAACGGTGTACTGATGGGATTCTGGCCAAAGGGATACAAGAGCTGCTTCTTCCTAAGCTTCGACTACGACGCCTCAAGCGCCGAGACTTGGAAGACCCCCGACGATCTCTCATCGCTGAGCAAGGGACGGTACGCGCCGCGCGTCGCCATCCCGAGGATACTCAACCTCCTCGACAGACTCGAGATCAAGACCACGTTCTTCACCCCCGGTTGGACGTGCGATAACCACCCGGACTCGCTCGCGGAGATCATCAGCCGCGGCCACGAGGTGGGTGCGCACAGCTACGCCCACGAGAAGATGACCGACCTCTCGGCGGAGAAGGAGGTGGAGGTCTGGGAGAAGAGCATGGCGGCCCTCGAACGCGTCGGCGTGAAGCCGCAGGGCTACCGCGCCCCCTACTGGATGTTCGGTGAGCGCAGCATCAACCACATGAAGCGCCTCGGCTTCAAGTACAGCAGCAACATGATGGACGAGGACATGCCATACATGCTTGAGCACAAGGGCAAACCGACGGGGCTCGTCGAGCTACCCGTCGAGTGGCTGCTCGACGACTGGCCACACTTCGAGATGGACAGGAGGAGCCCCCTGGAGATCTACGGGCTGTGGAAGCCCGAGTGGGAGGGACTGCACGAGCTCGGGCGCTGCTTCGGCCTCACGTGCCACCCGGAGTGCATCGGCAGGGTGAGCCGCCTAAAGATGCTTGAGAGGCTCGTCTCCGAGGCGAAGGCGGGCGGGGACGTCTGGTTCCCCAAGGGGAATGAGCTCGCCGAGTGGACGCGGAAGAAACTCAAGTGAAGACCGGACCGGCGCCACGGGAGTTCCCCCGTATCCACAACGCCCCAGCAGAAGCCTTCGACGACCCGACGACGACAGAGGCCACCCCACGTGTTGTTACGGTCAATAACACCCACCATAAATACCGCACCCGACTCCAAAACACACCCGAAAATAACACAAACGAGTCAAACAACCACAAAAAACCAAACCCAAACACAACACCCACGCAAAAACACGCACGATGTTGTTGCTAGCGATCACGCGGAAACAGACCCATACACGCGAAGACCTAGACGATCACGTCGTCGGCATCGCGACGAGACCCGTGTTCTCCAGATTCCCCCTCGCAATGTCAAGCGCCTCAGCCACAAGCGCCACGAGGGTCCTGTCATCGAGACGGGTAATCTGCTCGCGTTCAAGTCTCGGCGCGATCAAACATCGGGATAGCACCTCGGCGACGACCGCCTTGCTCGCCTTCTCCTCGGCGCTCGCGGAGCCGAGCCGTACCAGTTCCTCGAATGTCAGGCCACGCACCCTGTATCTGGTGCCCCCAACATCGACGACCTTGTTCCTCGGCATCCCACGGGAGACTAGAATTCCGCGTATAAGACTCTAAGGGATTCAGAAAACAGATCGGTAAAAGGTATCAATTGGGGGGGTTAGGCGGAGCCTACCTTGTCTAGGTAGAGCTTGCGCCTGTAGAGGATGCCCATCACGTCCGCCGCCCTCTCGGGCGTCGTGTAGACGGGGACCCTCGCCTGCTCCAGAATCTTCGCGGACTCGGGCTCGACGTCCGCGCTCGGCTCGATGATGATGACCGGCTTGGGGAACTTCTTGTAGGTGGTGATGAGGTTGTTGTCGATCATCTTGATGAGGCCGGTGAGCGTCTCCTGGTCTACGTCGGGGAACATGGCCTTGACCATGGCGGTTCCGAGGCCGATGGTGATGAGTCCGTCGATCTCGGGCTGCTTGAGGACCATCTCGGCTACCTGGCCGAGCTTCCAGACGTCGAGGTTGGCGGTGAGGTCGACTGGATTCTTGGCGCTGCCGAAGGAGGGGATGACGGTCTTGATCTCGTCCTGGGCGGCGGCGCTGAGTGTGGGTACCTTGAGGTTGTTCTCGATGAGTCTGTCGGCGGTCTCGACGGCTACGCCGCCTGAGTTGCTGACGATGCCGATGTTTGGGCCGTTTGGTAGCGGGCAGTAGAGGAGTCCCTTGACGAAGTCGAACATCTCGGTGGCGTCGCCTGCGCGGATGACGCCCGCCTGCTTGAAGGCGGCGTCGTAGACCTTGTCGCTTCCGGCGATGCTTCCGGTGTGGCTAGCGGCGGCCTTGCTACCGGCTTCGGTGACTCCGACCTTGATGACGACGATTGGCTTCTTCTTCGTGATCTGCTTGGCGGCTTCGTACCACTTGCGGCCTTCCTTGAGGCCCTCGATGTACATGCATAGCACCTTCGTTGAGGGGTCCTCGGCGAAGTGTGTGCAGTATTCCCAGCCTTTGAGGTCGGTCTCGTTTCCGCTGCTGACGAATTTGCTGATTCCGACGCCGAGTGCGTTTGCGCGTAGGAAGAGTTGGAGTCCGTAGCCTCCGCTCTGGCTGATGAAGGCGACTTCGCCCTCCTTGCTGACGAGGGGGACCATTAGGGCGCTGAACTTTGATTCGCTGCTGCTGACTCCCATGCAGTTGGGGCCGACGAAGCGGAAGTTGCCTGCGGCCTTCTCCTTGACGCTGGCGATGAGTTTGGCGCCTTCTTCGCCGGTTTCGCCGAAGCCGCTTGTGATGACGACGGCTCCCTTGACCTTCTTGGCGATCATCTCGTCGAAGACGCTTGGGACGACTTTGGCGGGGACGAGTATGATGGCGCAGTCGACCTCGTCTGGGACGGCGCTGAGGCTGGGGTAGACCTTGTAGTCGAGGATGCTGCCGATCTCGGCTGCTTTGGGGTTGACGGGGTAGACTTTACCCTGGTAGCCGCCTACCTTGACGGCGTTTACGAACATGTAGCCCCATTTGCTTGAGTCGGCGGTGGCGCCGATGAGTGCGACGCTCTTGGGGTTGAATATGGCATTTATTGACTCCTTCGTATCCATCACGATCAACTCGGATGTAGTTCAGGTAACACTGCTGCATTCCATATTTTAAAGTTGGGGGCGGTTGTTGTCGTGTTTGGTGGCGCGTGTGTGTGGTTTCTCGTTTCCTCCTCCGCCGCCGTCGCGTTTTGCCGTGTTTGGGCTTGTTTTCTTGTTTGGGGCTGTTTTCTGGGTCTGTTGGCGGCGGAGGGTGGCTGAGGAGCGGCGGTGGTTCTGCGCGCCGGGCGGGATTCGAACCCGCGTGTCCGGGTAGGGACACCGGCTCATAAGGTCGGCGCAATCGTCCACTCTGCCACCGGCGCAACAAACAAACAGTTAAAGATAGTTAAAAGATAATCGGGGCTCGCGAAGCCGCGAACCCCTTATCCCTACCCGGAAACCGACCTAAGCCGGTGGGCTCACGCCCAACAAACCCTCCACGACACACCTTTTAAAGATTACCGAAACAAAAACAGCTACTTCGCCTTGGCGGCTTTGAGGGCCTGCTCTGCGCCGTAGGCTAGGAATCCGTCGGCCTCGCCGACTGTGTTGTAGATGAAGCCCTTCTCGACGGCCCACTTGATGTTGCCCATGTTGGAGTAGAGGCCGGGGGCCTTGTCGTACTTGTCGCAGGCGTGCAGCACCGCCTCGATGGCTCCGAGGAAGCGCGGGTTGTCCCACTGGGGCGGGATGCCGATGCCCATGTTGTTGCTCAGGTCGTAGGGGCCGATGAAGAGGGCGTCGATGCCGTCGACCGCCGCGATCTCCTCGAGGTTGTCGACGGCGGTCTGTGTCTCCACCTGTACGCTGATGAGGATCTCGTCGTTTGCGGTGGCGCGGTAGTCGGGGTCGAAGCGTGCCGCCCTGCGTGGGCCGAAGCCCCTTATGCCCTCGGGCGGGTACTTGCACGCCTGGACGGCGGCCTCCGCCTCCTCCTTGGTGTTGACCCACGGGACGAGTACGCCGTATGCGCCGATGTCGAGGACGCGCTTGATTATGACGGGGTCGTTCCACTCGACGCGTACGATGGGGGTGCAGTTGCTCCCGTTCATCGCCATCATCATCGTCTGCATGGTCTCGAGGCCGAGGGGGCCGTGCTCACCGTCGATCAGGAGCCAGTCGAATCCCGCGCGGCTCAGCGTCTCGGTAACGTCTGGGTGGCCGAGGCCGACGAATGCGCCGACGACGGGCTTCCCCTTCTGAAGCTTCTCCTTAAGTGGGTTCTTCATCCGATTCACCAGTCCATTGAAAGGGGTGTGGGAGGCGATATAAGTAAACTGGGGCCCGGCAGCCGCCCCGCCGCCTATAAAAGCGCCGTATTTACTCAGGGGCAATCTATTTAATAAGAGACCGCAACCATTACACGAAACACTAGGGTGAATTTGCATGGTAAAGTATCTGAGCCTAGAATTCTGGAAGAAGGTCCAGGAACTCGCCAACGTCGACCAGGAGTTCGGCATAAAGGCCAAGCTCTTCGCGGCAAGCTTCACGTTCAAGGTCAGCGACAAGGCCGACCTCAAGCCCGTCTACGTCAAGTTCGCGGACGGCAAGATCGCCGAGCTCCGCAACGTCAACGAGGGTGAGAAGACCGACTTCAGCCTCGAGGGCACATACGACGTCTGGAGCAAGGTCAACAAGGGCGAGCTGGACGGCAGCAACGCCATCATGCAGCGCCAGCTCCAGTTCAAGGGCAACATGAGCAACATCATCCGCTACAGCAAGAGCTTCCTAAGGCTCTTCCAGCTCATGCAGAAGGTCCCGGTCGAGTACTAGCCGTTTCTCGGCTTATTCAGCGCCCCGGGGACTCAATTCTCCCGGGCAAAACCAACCCGCCTACTGGGTGCTCAGCTCAGTCTTCGTTGGCGCGTGTAGTGTAGGTGATGACTGCGGAGAGCAGGGAGATTCCGGCTATCGCCGAGAACATGTAGAGCGGCTTGGGGGGCGTACCGTCGCCGAGTATCGTGGACGCTATGACTGGCCCGATCGCCGTCCCTATGTACCTCGCAGAGTTGAGGAGCCCCATGCCCTGGCCCTTCGTCGCCGACTTCCCTCCGAGAAGGTTGGCGGGCAGACCCGCCTGTATGACGCCGATGCCCACCCTGAAAACTATGAACATGACGGGGTTGAAGGCGAAGGCCGTCGCCTCGATGACGACAGCGGCGAGGACCTGGAAGATGGTTAGTGTCCTGCCGGTGGCTCTCTTCGTCAGGATCGGCGTAGCGATGGCGAACGCCGTGCCGTTGAGGATCGTCGTGAGGGTGGTCCAGAGCAGGAGCGACTTGGAGTCCACGCCGAGGGATGATAGGAACCAGGGGATCGTCGGGTTGATGAAGCCGATGCACGCGTAGGCGCAGATCAGCGCCCCCGCAGTTGGCAGCATCGACTTCAGGTCGGCCAAGCTGAACTTCTCCACCTTCTCGGCAACCGCGGGCTTCGCCGTCTTCATCTTCAATATGAGCGGGTAGAGGGCTACGAAGATCACGCCCTGCATGAGGATAGTCATGCGGTACCCGAGGAACGAGGCGATGGTTCCGCCTACGCCGGGCGACAACAGGTTGCCGATCGTCGAGCCCGCGATCTGTAGGCCGAGCTGCTCCCTGAGCTTGTTCGGCGGTGAGACTATGCCGACGACGACGAAGAGTATTGTGCTCAACCCGCCGAAGAGGCTCTGCACTATCCTGAAGGCGACGAGCTGCACGACGTTGACGGAGAACGCCATACCCGCGTAGGTGAGGATGTTCCCCGCCAGCACGATGACGAGGACCCTCTTAGTCCCAACCCTGTCGCAAACCCAGCCCCAGATGGGGGCCGTGATCGCCATCCCCCCGAACCAGGCGAAGTTGGATATGCTCGACCAGTAGGTGGAGCTGATGAGGGACTCCCCGAGGTCCTTGTTGATGAATAGTGGCATGAAGCTCTGCATGAGCCCGAAGGCCACCGACACGGTGAACTGGGCCACCAGGGCCAGCTTGAGGGTGTCCATCTCCCTCAACCACCCGGACAACGCGCCAATCGACAGTCTCACTAGGGTCATCTCCCCCGGGGCCGCTTGACCACGGAGGCTTTGACGGAGTTCTATTTTGTGGATTTAAGGAGTTTGATCCACTTACTGAGACGAGTGGCCCACCCCGGGGGTAAAACTTATCCCCGACCCGGAGGCTTCTGAAAATGATTCGCGCGATGAAAACCATCCAGAAGTTAATACCCGTCATGTTCCTCGGGGTCATACTGCTCTCACTCGTGGCCGCCCCCGTCAAGGCCGAGAGCAAGCCCGTCGAGGTCCTCACGGGTGTGCGCCTCGTCAACGTCGAGAAGGTCGACCTAGCGGCAAACACCTACAAGCTCGACTTCTACCTCTGGTTCAGCTGGGACCCATCCCAGATAACGCTTAAGCAGATACAGGACTTTGAGTTCCTGAACGGCTCCCCCTCGAAGGAGGTCGTCTACGTCACGGAGGCCGAGGGCTTCGTCCAGTACCGCGTCAAGGGCGACTTCTTGAAGACCTTCGACTTCACGCGTTACCCCTTCGAGACGCAGGACCTGCAGGTCAAGATCGAGCACAAGAACATGAACAGCACCGAGCTGCTATACGTGGCTGACCCAGACTCCAGCCTCGACTCCGGTGTCAACGTGGTCGGCTGGGACCTGCTCAGCTTCAAGACGTCTGTCGTGGAGCACCAGTTCAGCGGCAACAGCTTCAGCAACTTCGTCTTCGACCTGAACGTCGGGCGCCCCTTCTTCAGCAGCCTCGTGAAGAACGTGCTGCCGATTACGGTCATCACGATCATCAGCCTCTTGACCTTCGTCATACACCCGAAGAACTTCGGGCAGCGCATCGGCCTCGCCGTGAGCACGCTGATGGCGGCCTCCGCCATCCACCTCTCCCTGCTGAATGCCCTCCCGCCCACCGGCTACCTGACCCTCGCGGACAGGATGATGCTCATAGTCTACATCATATTCCTCTTCAACCTCGCCGTCTCCGTCTACATCATGAGGCTCGTCGACAAGAACAAGATCGACGAGGCGGGGAAGTTCAACACCATCTCGGTGAAGCTGCTGGTGGCGCTCACGGTCGCGATGGTCGCCGTCCAGTTCTTCTTCTAGGGACACCAGAACGTTCGGCTTTTTGCCAATCGTCAACTTTAACCGTCCCCGAATCATCATTTGTCGCAGGGACGATTGCTTGTCCGACGATGTCACGGCAAGGGTGCTCGAAGAGTACCTGAGGGACTCCCGCCAATCCATAAGGGAGGTCGCGAGGAAGGTGGGCGTCTCCTCGGGGACGGTCGCCTCGAGACTCAAGGAGATGGAGGATACCGGCATCATACGCCGCTACTCCGCCATACTCGACTACGAGAAGCTCGGCTACGAACTCACCGCCATAACGGAGGTCACCGTCTCCGACGGCAAGATGATCGAGGCCTGCGAGACGATCGCCAAGATGGGGCAGGCGACTGGCGTCTACAACGTCACGGGGGACGCCGACATCATGGTCGTGGGCAAGTTCCGGTCGAGGAAGGAGCTGAGCGACTTCACGAAGAAGCTCCTAATTATTCCACATGTGCTCCGTACGAAGACACACCTCGTCCTCAACACGATGAAGGAAGACTTCAGCCTCATCCCGTAGCCTTACTGCTTGGACCCCGGCCGGGGGCGTAAAGGAACTAGAAAAAGGCGAATTGGTGCTAGGGTTTGAGGTAGCCCTTGAGGTACTTGACCATGGGTTTGCCGAGTGCCTTCTCGACGGGCTCGTATATCTCGGGGTACCTGTTGCCGTCGCCGACCTTGATCTTCTCCTTGGGGGCGGTGACGAGGTAGACGGTGTCGCCCTGCTTGAGAGCGGCGCTGGTGACGGGGTCGCCGTCGGCGTTAAAGGTGGTCATGAGGTCGGGGAACGTCATGATGCGTTTGCCGTTGGCTTCGAGGGTCATGTACTCGTTTACGTAGCCGAGTTCCCACGTCTTCTCGCCCTTGATGGTCATTACGCCGACGTCGAAGCCTCCCTTGGCCTCGTTTGTCATCTCGACGATCTTTCCCTTCTCGATTAGTTCTCCGCCGAGGAACTTTGCGGCGGCCTTGACGGCTGCCTCGCCCTTCTTTGCCTTGAGGTAGGCGTTGCCGAGGTCGATCGCCTGCTGTATGGCGCCGGGTGCGCCGTGTTCGAGGCACCACTCGACGGGGATGGGGTCGCGCGCCATGGCGATGAGGGCCTTGCAGTCCCCCGCCATGAAGCGTATCTGGTTGCTGGTCCTCTGGAGCGTGCCCCAGCAGACCATCTCCGCCCCCTCTGTGGCCCCCGCCTTGACGGAGTTGTACTCGATGCGGTGCATGCCCATGCTCCCCATCATCGCGGTGGGGTGCGCGCGGCCGTCACCGGGGATGTCTACGACTGGCAGCCCGAGCGCCGCGGCGGGTATCCAGCCGCCAAAACTGTTCTGGCCGCCGTTCTCGGCGGCGATGACGCCATCGAACTCGACGCCGGCCTCCCAGAGCATCTGGACGGCGCGTATGAAGTGGCGCGCCTTGGTGTCGCCCTTCTGCGTCGGGGCGCCGAGGGCGGCGACCGTGATCACGTTCCACTCGGGCGGGGCCTCCTCGGGGCTCCAGAGTTCGATGCCGCCGAGCTCCATGGCGAGCTTACCCGCGGCGCGCCCCTCGTCGGGCCAGCCGCCGCCGCCTCCGCCGAGGATCGTGCCACCAATCGTCAGTGCCTCAACGTCTTCGTAAGTGATCTTTCTTGGCAATGCTATCAGGGTAGAAGCACCCGAATCAGAATATAACGATTCAACCGGCGGACTGATGATTAATAAAAAAAATTGCTAGAAGGTTTGCTTAGTAGCCGGGGAAGCGGCCCCTCTTCTCGAGCTCGAGCAGGGCGGCCCACTCGGTCGCTGCGTCGTTCTGCAGCATTTCAAGCTGCCCCTCGGACAGGTGGCGGAATCGTCCCTGCGGCTTCAGGTACTCCGCGATGGGGCGGAGCTCCTTCGGCTTGAGGTTGAGCTTGAAGTTGCCCTCGTCGATCTCCATCAGAGGCCATGCGCCCGTCTGTACGGCGAGCTTGCCCATCTCAACCGTCTTGTTCTCGGGGAAGTACCAGCCCGTTGCGCATGGCTGGTGGACGTGGAGGAAGGCGAGACCCTTCCCCGCCTTCGTCACCTCGACGGCCTTCTTTATCTTCCTCTCCAGGTCGGGGAGGTAGCTCAGGCTCGCCGTGGCGATGTAGGGTACCCTGTGGGCGGCCATTATCATCTCCAGGTTCTTGCGCCTGACCTGCTTGCCGGGGATGAGCTTGCCCGCGGGCGTCGTCGTCGTCGCGCTGAAGAGGGGCGTCGAGCCGCTCCGCTGTATGCCCGTGTTCATGTATGCCTCGTTGTCATAGCAGAGCCACATAATCGGCTCGCCGCGCTCCGCCGCGCCAGAGAGGCTCTGCAGCCCGATGTCGGCGGTGCCGCCGTCTCCGGCGAAGCTGGTGATGCAGACCCTGTCGGCCTTGCCCTTCTTCTTCATGGCGCGGTAGACGCCCGTCTCGTAGGCGGCGGCCGCCGCGAAGTTTGCGAGTATCCACGGGACGCGTACGGCCTGACCGTAGTTGACTCCGCTGCAGCTGGGCGGGTTGATGACTATCGTGTTTGGGCCCAGTATCTTGAGGAGGTGCCTGACGATTATGCTGGCTCCGCAGCCGGCGCATCCGTCGCTGGCGGGGTAGATGGGCTCGTCCCAGTCGAGCTGGATGGGCTTCGTCATCGGGGGCATCTTGTGCTCGATGAACTCGACCTCCTTCTCGACCTTCTTCGCCTTGGCGACGGCCAGGACCTTCTTGCCCATGAGGTACATGTCGTCGATTGGGATGTCCTCGCCGCCCATGCCGGTGACGAAGCCCTGGAGGGGTATCTTAACGCCGCTGTTGTAGAGGGCGCCCTTTATGTCCTGGAAGGCTCCTCCGCCGCGTGTGCCGTGCAGCATCATGCGGTCGACGACGCCTATCGCCTTGACCTTGGCGGCGATCTCCCTGATCTCGACGTCGGGGAAGGGGCGCATGAAGCGGAGCTTCACAAGCCCAATCTTCTCGCCCTCGGCGCGCAGCTTATCGATGGCGCGGCGCCCGGCAGTCGTCATGCTTCCCATGGTTACGAGGAGCGCCTCCGCGCCCTCCGTCTTGTACTCCTCGATGAGGCCGCCGTAGCTGCGCCCGAAGGTCTTACCGAAGCTCGCGTCGACCTCCTTTATGACCGCCCTGCTGTCCTGCAGTATCTCCTCGTAGATGCGCCTCATCGGGGTGTGCATCACGGCGGGGATGCTCGCCGTCGGGAACTTGTCGCTGATCGTCGGGTCGATCGGATACGGAGCCTTGTAGGGTGGGAGCCACTTGTCGACCACATCCTGGTCGGGCATCCAGACCCTCTCCTGGCTGTAGCTGAGGTAAAAGCCGTCGAGGCTCATCATGGTGGGGAGGAGGACGCGGTAGTCCTCCGCGATCTTGTAGAGCTGGAGGGTCATGTCGAGTACCTCCTGGTTGCTCTCGGCGAAGTTGACTAGGTAGCCGAGGTTGAGCTCGGGCATTATGTCGCTGTAGTCGGGGCCGAGGCTCCAGTACCAGCCGAGTGTCCTGTTTGTTACGCCTAGCAGTAGGGGGGTCCTGTAGTTGACTGCCTGGGCTACGCACTCGTGCATGTAGGCGAGGCCCTGGCTGCACGTGGATGTGAAGACACGCGCCCCGGCTAGGGCTGCGCCGACTGCCATGGCCATGCAGCTGTGTTCGCCGTCGGCGTGTATGTACTCGGCGTCGAGTTCGCCGTTGGCGACGAACTCGGCTAGGTATTCGATGATGGTCGTCTGGGGGGTGATGGGGTACGCGGGTATGACCTCCACCCTCGCGAGTTTCACGCCGTATGCTAGGGCCTTGTTGCCAGGGATAACGTCAAAGTCCGCCATCTATGCGGCCTCCTTCTTCATCTCGATCGCCTTCTGTGGGCACTCGTTGGCGCAGACGCCGCAGCCCTTGCAGAAGCGCATGTCGATCTTCGGCTTCGCCTTCGGCTTGCCCGTGATGGCAGCCTCGGGGCAGATCGTAACACACAGGCCGCAGGCGACGCACTTCGCCTCATCGATCTCCGGCATGAGTACACGCCAGTTGCCGACGTACTGGCCGCCCCTCGTTGTCATATCCATGAGGGCGAATCCCTTGATCAAACTCTTATCCTGACTCACAGCGTCTTCACCTCAACCGTATCGTACCCCATCTTCACCGCGCCCTTATTCGAGGCGGCGAGTTTCGCGGGGAACCTCTTGTCGATGGCCTTGTCGATGGACTCGATCTTGAGGAGCCCAGTCGCCTTGGCGAATGCGCCCAGCATCACCGTGTTGGGGATGGGGCGCCCTATGACGCGCTGGGCGATCCCCGTCGCGTCCACGACGGCGATCTTGCCCAGCTTCGCCTTGAACAGCTTCACTGCCTCATCCGCCTTCTTTGTGGTGTTGTAGACGACTACGCCACCGGGGAGTAGGCCCGTTGTGACGTCCATGATCTCCGGCATCGGCGGGTCAAGCACAATCAGGTACTTGGGGTAGTAGATCATGGACCGGGTTGCCTCCGACTCGTCCCCTATCTGGGCGAAGGCGAGGACCGGCGCGCCCCGCCTCGCGGACCTGTACATGGGGAAGGCGCGGCAGAACTTGCCCTCGTAGGAGGCAGCTATCGCGATGAGCTCACCGGCTGCGACGACGCCCTGGCCGCCCTGACCGTGTAGCCTAATTTCCTCTACCATGGTTCAAACCTCATAAACAGATA
>JAPKYO010000037.1 GCA_026394265.1 Candidatus Bathyarchaeota archaeon | reverse complement strand
GGGGCTCTGGTTTCACGTGGACGGCGCGTTCGGGGCTTGGGCGAAGATCGGCGGGGGGACGAAGCCGCTCGTGGAGGGTATTGAGAGGGCGGATTCGCTCGCCTTCGACCTTCACAAGTGGATGTACATGCCGTTTGATGTTGCCTGTACCCTGATTCGGCGCGAGGAGGATCACTTCAAGACCTTCGCGGAGCACCCCGACTACTTTGGGAACTCGGCGACGATGAAGCTGAGGACGGATTATGGTCTTCAGGTGAGTCGCTACTTCAGGAGTCTGAAGGTGTGGATGGGGCTGAAGGAGCATGGTTTGAACAAGTATGGGCGGTTGGTGCAGCAGAACTGTGATCAGGCTCAGTACCTGGCTGGGTTGATCAGGGCTGCGCCTGAGTTGGAGCTGCTGGCCCCTGTGGCGTCGAATGTGGTCTGCTTCAGGTTCAGGGTGCCGGGGTTGTCGGATGAGGCGCTGAACGAATTGAACGGGAAGTTGCCGATGATGCTGATGGGGATGGGTGTGGCGATGATCTCCGACACGAAGCTCCGGGGGAGGGTCGCGCTTAGGGTGTGTGTCGTGAATCATCGTAGCCGTCGGGAGGACTTTGACCTGCTCGTGGGTAAGGTGCGTGAGGCTGGGGCGATGATGCTCCAGAAGATGAGGGGCTGACCCGTTAATTTTCGTGGAAGTTTGAGTTTTTGCGTCGCCGCTAGATGGTATGGCTGTTTTTCATCTGTCTGGGTCGCCGCTGTTGCCCCATTGTTTGCGTAGCCCATTATAACGGGAAAAAATTCATCGGTTTCCGCGTCGGTGGCTGTCTTCTTGCGTGCGTAGCATAGCATAACGTAAAAAATTCTTGGAGGGGGGTTTGTACCCGTGGCTGGGTACATCATGAAAAAAAGTTGGGGTGGCTTAGGCGGGTTTTTTGTTGGGGATGGGTTTGGCGTATTTTTCTGATTGGTTGGGGTAGTCGGTTCTGTAATGTGTTCCGCGGCTCTCCTCTCTCTTTAGGGCGGAGGCGGCGACGAGTTCGGCGACTTTGGCGGCGAATCTGGTCTCGATGACGGCTCGGAGTGTGGCGGGGTCGGCGGCGGTGAGTGTTGCTGCGGCTTTCTGGTGTTTTCTGATGCTTTGGAGCGCGTCTTGAAGCCTTTCGCCGCTTCTCACTATGCCGACCTTGTCCCACATTATCCCCCTCAACTCCGCGAGGGGGTTTACACTGGATTCGCCTGTCATGGTCTTTGAGTAGGCCTCGATCTCGGCCTCCGCTTGTTTGGTTGAGGTGTGCTTGGTGGCTTTCTTCGTCTCCGCGGCGGCTGATGCCCCTGCTCTGGCGCCGAAGACTATGATCTCTGTCATTGCGTTGCCTCCGATGCGGTTTGCGCCGTGGAGACCGCCTGTGACTTCGCCCGCCGCATAGAGTCCGGGGAGAGTGGTGGCGCAGGTTGGGGTGATTGTGGCTCCGCCCATCGTGAAGTGGCTGACGGGGGCGATCTTGATGGGTTTCTCGGCGACCCCCGCCCTCTCCAGGGCCTTTCTCTGGGCGTCGACGGGGATGAGTGATTCGAGACCCACCTCCTTGACTATCTTGGTCGCGTCGAGCAGGACTGCTCCGTCGACGCCTCTCCCCTCGGTGACCTCCCTCATCATGGCGGCGCTGAACTGGTCCCGGGCCATGGTGGTGAGTGGGCGCGTGGTTATGTTGTACTTCTTGACGATGTCCTCCCCCTCGGAGTTGAGGACTGTGCCCTTGTCGACTAGGTCGCCGTAGATGACAACGAGGGAGTGGCCCTTTTCGGCGAGTCCGACTGGGACGAACTGTGTGAACTCCATGTCCCTGAGGGCTGCGCCAGCCTCGTAGGCGAGGGCGTAGCCATCGCCGAGGAGTGAGAGGGGACAATCGGTTCTCGAGTAGAGGGCGCCGCAGCCACCCGTGGCGAGAACCGTTGCCTTAGCGTAGATGGTGACTGGCTCCTCCGCATATCCCACCGCCCCGACGACCCTGTCGTGGTCCAGCAAGAGCCTTGAGACCACGCAGTTTTCCAGGAACTCAACACCCTGTTCCTTGGCGAAGGTGATGAGGGGCTTGACGAAACCCAAGCCACGCGCCTGCGGGTCGTCTCCACAGGAAGCCGACCCCTTACGGATCTGTATAGCCATGCCGAAGCGTTCCAGCTCAGCGATCCTCTCCGGGCCCTCCTCAACGAGCACGTTGACGAGAGCCGGGTCGCAGAGCCCCTTCCCTGAGTCCATGGTCGCCTTCAGGTGCTCCTCCTTTGAGGCGCCTCCGACCGCTGCCTTGAAGAAGCCGTTCGTGACGGCGCTCGCCGTCCTCATCCCCGCGGGGGACTTGGATACGACGAGTGTGTGGACGCCGAGTCTCTCCGCCTCGATGGCGGCGCGCAGACCCGCCGCCCCACTCCCTACGACTAGAACGTCTGGGGTGTATGTGACCATGAGAGTTTGTATTAGCGCAGGGTTTTGAGGCTTTTTAGCGACCCCTCGAGGTTCACTGTTTTAACCACAAATGACGCGTTACATAACCAGATTCAGCTTGTCGACGAAGAAGCAGTTACTGGAAAGGGTCGAGGCGGACAAAGATACAATCACGAACTTCCTCCGAGGGTTGATCATGGCGAGGAGCCCCAATCCCCCCGGGGACACGCGTGAGGCGGCGTCCTGCGTAGCCAGATTCCTCGATGAACGGGGGATACCATACAAGTCGATGGGTCCCGACGCCGAGAAGCCAAACCTCGTCTCCAGCGTAAAGTTCGGGAAACCCGGCCGAAACCTCGTCCTAAACGGCCATATCGACGTCTTCCCCGTGGGTGACGGCGCGGGCTGGAAATACGACCCGTGGGGTGGCACTCTCGTCGATGGCCGAATCTATGGGAGGGGCGCCTGCGACATGAAGGCGGGGACGACGGCCTCAATCTACACGTTCGCGATCCTCCATGAGCTCAGGGAAGAACTCTCAGGCCGCGCCACCCTCACGGTGGTCAGCGACGAGGAGTCGGGTGGGCGACTCGGCTCCGGCTGGCTTGTCAACAATGTCCCCGAGGTCAAGGGCGACTGCTGCATAAACGGCGAGCCGAGCAGTCCATACACCCTCCGCTTCGGGGAGAAGGGGATACTTTGGCTCCGGGTCACAGTCCGCGCCCCGGGTGCACACGGCGCCTACACGCACCTCAGCCCGAACCCCATCAAAATAGCGGCCAAATTAGCCACGGACCTCGAAGCGCTCAAAGACATACCAGTCCCCTACCCCGCAGACCTCACCAAGGCCATAACCGAGGGGAGACAAGCCGCCGAGAGAGCCCTAGGTCCGGGCGGAGCCGACGTGATGTCCCGCGTCTCGGTTAACATAGGTGTGATCAGCGGCGGCCTGAAGATCAACATGATACCCCGGGACTGCACATTCGAGCTTGACCTTCGCCTACCCCCAGGCTTGTCCAAGGAGGACATCATGCCCCACGTCAAGAGCATCGTGTCCAGATACCCCGGGGCCGAGGTAGAAGAGATGCGCTACGATGGCCCACTTTGGAGCCCGCCAAGAGGGGAGATGGCGGAGATAATCAGGGGGAACGCGCGCCTCCTCGGTATCGACCCGAAGCCGATAATCAGCCTCGGGGGCTCAGACCTAAAGTTCTGGCGCGACGTTGGTATCCCGAGCTACTACTACGGCCCCACAAACCACGGAATGGGAACCATCGACGAGTACGTCGAGGTCGATGAGCTCCTGCACCTCACGAAGGTGCACCTGCTCTCCGCGTACGAGTACCTGAAAAAGTAGGTCCGCAAGATCATCTACTTGCTCTCAATTTTCCACGCGGTGCCCTCCGCGTTGTCCGCGAGGGTGACGCCGAGGGCCGTGAGCTTGTTCCTCACATCGTCGGCGCTCTTGTAGTTCTTCTCCCTGCGGTACTGATTGCGGAGATCGATCAGGGTCTTGATGAGATCCTCGGTTAGCTTATCGGCTCCACCGCCCCGTTTCTCGAAGAGGCCGAGGGAGTCGAGGAGTCCGCGGTATGTGTTGTGGGCTCTGAGAGTGACCCCCTTGTTGGGGTTGGTGGTTAGGTACTCATTTATGGCTCCGCTCATGGCGTGGAGTGAGTCTAAAGCGGTGTGGCTATCGAGGTCGTCGTCCATGGCTGCCTCGAAGGCGGCGCGATGCTTCTCAACCTCTTCTAGGAGTTTGCGCTCGCGTGGTCCGAGGTCGATGTTCGTGTCCGGGGCCTTCGCCGCGGCTTCGAGGAGGTCGAGGGTGTTCTCGAGGCGCTTCGCGGAGCCTTCGGCGCTCTTCATGGCGTCGTCCGTGTAGTCGAGGGGGCGCCTGTAGTGGGTGCCGAGGTAGAAGTAGCGGAAGGCGTCGGCGCTGTACTTGGCGAGCACCTCATCGAAGCTTACGTAGTTGCCGAGGCTCTTGCTCATCTTCTTCCCGTTGATCATGAGGTGGCGGATGTGGACCCAGTAGCGGACGAACTGCTTGCCTGTGAGTGTCTCGGATTGGGCGATCTCGTTTGTGTGGTGGGGGAAGACTAGGTCTTCGCCGCCGGCGTGGATGTCGAGGGTGTCCCCTAGGAGGTCGCGTGTCATGACGCTGCACTCTATGTGCCACCCGGGGCGCCCCATGCTCCAGGGGCTGTCCCAGGCGAGGCCGGGCTCCTTTTCGCTGCGTTTCAGCTCCTCGGGTGTGCTCTTCTTCCAGAGGGCGAAGTCCTGTGCGGATTCCTTGTCGTACTCGTCCTTTGCCATGCGCTCGGTGGCTTGGGCTTGGGCGAGGTCCATTCCGCTGAGGCGACCGTAGTCTGGGTACTTGTCGATGTCGAAGTAGACGCCGTCCTCGGCGACGTATGCTGCGCCCTTGTCGAGGAGGGCCTGGATGAATGTGATCATCTGGGGGATGTACTCGGTGGCGCGTGGGTTTGCTGTGGCGCGGAGTACGTTGAGGGCGTCGAGGCCGCGGAGGAAGCTGCGCGTGTAGCGCTGCGTGAACTCCCTGATGGGCTCCCCCGCCTTGGCGGAGTCTCGTATGGTCTTGTCGTCGATGTCTGTGACGTTCATGACCATGGTGACGTCGTAGCCGCGGTATTCGAGCCAGCGGCGGAGCAGGTCGGTGGAGACGAAGCTTCTGAAGTTGCCGATATGTGGGTCGCCGTAGACGGTGGGTCCGCAGGCGTACATCTTGACCTTTTCCGGTTCTAGCGGCTCGAAGGGGCGCTTCGAGCGGGTCATCGTGTCGTATAGTTCGAGGTGGGCTGGGGTCACGTTGTTTTCCTCCAGAATCTAAGCTCCGCTAGGTGGGGTGGAATCTTTAGACGTGGACTATCTGACACAATAGTCTCATTCTTCCCTTTCTAGCTGGGTTTTGGTGGGTTTGGGTGTTTATAAGCGTTGAGGGGCGTCCGGGGGCGGTTTAGGGGTGCTGGAGTCGTTTGAGTTGGTCGCTAAGGCGCCTGCGACCGGTCTCGGCGGTTATCTCGCTTCGGGTTGCCTCGGTGACCCCTCGTGTTATGTCGAGTTTGCGTCTTAGTCCCTTGAGGAGGCTGGCGTCCTCCATGGCGACGAGGTGTAGGTAGATCTGTTCCATGCGGTTGAGGTGGCGCTCGGCTTTTTCTAGGTCTCCGGTTCTGAGTGCGTCTAGGGATTCTCTGCGGAGTTCACCGGGGACGTCTCCGAGTCCGAGGAGGTATCGGGTGGGTGTGGCTGCGGCTTGCTCTGGGGTGGGGTAGGTGTCGGTTTGGAGGAGTGTGTGGAGGATTGTTGCTTCGGCGTGTTCTTCGTGGGCGGCTTCGACTTCTTCGTATTGGTCGAGTTCTGGGTGTGCGTCTATGTGTGGCTGGGTTTCGTCGAGTAG
>JAPKYO010000066.1 GCA_026394265.1 Candidatus Bathyarchaeota archaeon | reverse complement strand
GTATGCAGGTCACCGCGATCAACCTTTAACCCCAAGGAGGCCCACAATTGGATCGATAGGCAATGGTGAAACTCGCTGAGGTCTCCTGGGTCGAAGCCCAGGCGTTACTGAAGGAAGTTGACGCGGTCATCCTGCCCGTGGGGAGCACGGAGCAGCACGGGCCGCACTGCCCGCTGGGGACGGACCACATGACAGCGGACGCCGTAGCGAACATGGTCGGGGACAGGGTCAAGCTCCCGGTTCTCCCCGTCGTCCCCGTCGGCGTCAGCAGCCACCACAGGCAGTTCCCCGGAACACTCTGGGCCCCACCCCGGGTCTTCCGCGACTACATCAAGGCCATAATACTCAGCGCATCGAGCCACGGCCCACGCAAGTTTCTAATCATCAACGGACACGGCGGCAACACCCCGAGCCTCAAGGAGGTCGCCGAGGACCTGCGCAGCGACGAAGACATATTCGTCGCCATCGCCACCGCATACCCCACTAAACTGGACGGCCACGCCGGAGAGGACGAGACAAGCATCATGCTCCACATACGCCCAGACCTAGTCAAGATGAAGAAGGCCGTCGACACCAAGCAGAACGAGGCACTCGCGGGCATAAAGATGAAGACCCAAAAGGTGGGCCCCGCCGACTTCGGGTGGGACACCATCGACCTCAGCCCAACGGGGGTCTTCGGCGCGGCGGGGAAGACGATAGAGGCGACGAAGGCGACACCGGAGCACGGCAAAGAGATATTAAAAACACATGTCGACGACCTCTGCATCTTCGCTCAAGAATTAAAAAAGGCGAAACTCGAGGAGTTGTTTCCCAAGCCGCACAAATAAAGGAGTCTAGAGTAGGAATCCGCCCTTGAGGGGGTCGTCTGGGTCGATGACCACCTGCGTGAAGCCGGTGATGTAGGCGGAGGCGACTACGTCGGGGACTATCGCCTTGTACTTGCCCACCTTGACCTCCTTCGCGATCCTGCCCGTCATCACGGTGCTTATGGTGGACTCGAACTTTACCTCCTGCCCGGGCTTCAACTCTCCCTTGCCGTAGAGCGCCGCCATGCGTGCGTTTGTGCACGTGCCCGCGGGGCTCCTGCACGTCTGCTTGGGGCCGAAGACGTTCCAGTGCCTGCTCGTGTACTCCTTCTTGCTGGGCTTCGTGTAGAAGGTGACGAGGTCGAGGATGTTTAGCGCCGGGTACTCGGGGTGGTCTACCTTGATGCTGTCGGCTATGAAGTTCCTGATCTTCCACCCGAGGGGTATCCACTCGCCCTTGTTTTCTAGGGTGGGCTTGAGGCCGATGCTGTCCGCGTTTATGAAGGCGTACCAGAGGCCGCCGTAGGCGATGTCAGCTTCGACTTCGCCGATCTTTGGTATGTCGAACTTCATCGTCTTCCAGTAGAAGCTGGGGACTCCCTGCATGGCGATGCTCTTGGCGACGCCGTCCTTGACCTCGACCTTCGTCTTGACGAGGCCGCTGACGGTGTCGAAGGTGATCTCCGTGTACGGCTCCTTGACGTCGACCATGCCCGTGTTTACGAGGGCTGCGCTGCAGCTGTACGTCGAGTCACCGCAGGCGCTGAAGTAGCCGTCGGTCCAGAGGTAGATGACGCCGACGTCCGCCTCGGGGACGGTGGACTCCGTGAGTACGCTGCCGAGCATGCCGTCGAAGCCCCTCGGCTCCTTCATCAGGGTGCCGAGGAGGCTGTGGTAGTGGTCCTGGAAATACTTCTGCTTCTCCGCCATCGTCTTGCCGCGGAGCTTCGGCAGCCCGCCGACGACGATCCTAGTGGATTCGCCGCTGCAGTGGGTGTCGATGCACGAGAGGTATCTGCTGAACTTCAAGAGTTACACCGGGTAGTGGTTAGGCTCGACCCGGATTTAACCTGTTACGTCGAAGCTCATCTCTAGGAGCTGCTTGTTCGCCCTGTAGCGCCACTTCTCTATCTTTATCCCGCCCACCTCGGCGGTCTTCTCGCAGTGTTGCTTGCCGCAGGTGTTGACGTTCCAGTCGGGGAGGTGGAAGACCTTGACTACCTTGAGTTCGACGGGGAGGGGGAAGAGGTCGTATATGTCGTCGCCCCAGCGGGCCTCGGCGTCGCCGCGGGCCAACTCGTGGACCTCGGTGGGGGCATTTTCCTTGATCTTCTGGTTGGCGGCCTCCTCGATCCTCTGCATCTCCTCGTCGGTGGGCTTGCGGTCGAACTGGACGGTGAGCCCCCCGTGTGTGCCCTGGCTGTGGGCGCTCGCCGACCACTTTGCGCCCCTGCCGAGGACGTGGACGACCGCCCCCTTCAGGATGTGGATGGCGGTGTGGCTCCGGACATCGTCGGACGCGACCATTCTGGAGCCTATCCACGCCCCCAGAAAATATAAGCAGGAGGGACAGGCGGCGCTGACTAGGTAGAGGTCAACTATATATCTGGGGCTCATGGACCTACTTAGGAATAGACATTGGCCGAGAAGCAGTACAAGGGCAGGCTTGCACGCATCGAGAGGTGGCTCGACGCCGTCACGGCGAAGGACCTCATGAAGGGCGCGGCCATCGTCACCCTCACGGGGGTATTCGCCGGGGGCGCAGCCTACGCCGCCGCTTCGAGGATGGAGATCCCGGTCGCCGGCATGTCGGGGACCGTCCAGGCCATAGCCGCGATCGGCGCCATCGTGATGACCCTCCTCGGGTGGGTCCTCTCATCACTGATCTACCACGCCTGTGCCCACCTCCTCGGCGGAAAGGGCGACAGGAACAGGATGTTCGCCCTCAGCGGCTACGCTACCATCCCCGCCCTAGTCCAGCAGTTCCTCCGATTCGTCGACTACTGGTTCCTAGGGCAGACAGCCGCGACGTCGAACGGGGGCCTCATCGGGGTCCTGCTCGGCTACTTCAACGTCTTCTCGGTAATCTGCCTCGTCTTCGTGGGGTTGGCGATCATGATCAACTATGGCATCTCAGGCCGCAAGGCGGCGTTTGTGGCACTAATTCCGACGATCATCATGCTCGCCCTCGGGTTGTGGTCGCTGCGGGCGGTCAGTGGCGCCGCAGCCGCGACCCAAGGCGGAGGGCTCTTCGGGCTAAGGCGCGCGGGCTGAGCTAGTAATTTTTCCGGTAAAATGGAGGTGCCCAGGTGTTCTCACCGAGGGGACGAAGGATTCCCAAGAGCCTAAGCCCTCGAGGCCTTACGCAGCCCGTCCCTCTGGGTTCCGCGTCTCGCGGGGGTCTTGAACGCTGCTCCGACCCTTGAGGCGCTCCCACCTGGGCAATCCTAGGAGGGATCTCACCGGATTTACAACCTGTGTTGTACGCGTGTGGCAAATTCAGATCGGAATTATCCCGGCCCCGGCATATTATTGTCTCCACGGTGTTAATAATGTCTCATCGAAGTGTGACGACGATTAATTGTGGGCGAAGGGAAAACGACGAAGCGAACAGCGAACCCATTTAACAGGTTTAATATAGATTAACCTCAGTCGACGGCAGAGTCACGGAGGCGTCCACGAGATGAACTTGGACGTCGTGAACCTCTGCTTCTGCGCCACGCCGAAGCCGCTCCTGATGATCTCGGGGAGCACCTGCATCGCGAACCTCTCCGTCGGCTGCCCGGGGACGATGCCCTTGCAGTCGGGGTCGAGGTAGATGTAGTAGATCTTGTCCCCGAGCTTGTAGGCGCTGTTGTCGCCTCGGGGGTATACGGGTTTGTGCTGTATGCGGAAGGGGAAGAGGCGGCACGCGGTGGGCTTCATGCCCTGTACGGTGCATATCCACCTGTCCATGAGGGGGTGCTGGAGGACGCAGCGGCGGTCCAGCCCGTTGCGCAGGTAGACCTTGCCCATGCCGTACTCGAAGACATCTTGACCGCAGGCGCCCCCAATCTTTACAAACTCGTCCATCTTCAGGGGGACCCTGTAGCCTACGCAGCAGTTGCCGCACGCCCTGCAGCCCCAGCTCGCGACCTCGCGCCAGGGTATGAGCGCCTTGTCCCCCAATGCAATCTTTCTCCCATGCGAGCAGGGCGCCTAAATACTTTACCGAAGAAATCCGCCCTATAACCACCATCCAAGGTGACTCAAATCACCGAGGGAGGCTTCTCCTTCCCCGTGGGACGAAAACTCCAGCGTCTAGCTTTCGCCGCGCTGCTTCTTCTTCTCCGCCTCCTCCACGTCGTAGAGGAGGGGGTAGATGTCGTTGTGCTGCTTGATGAGCTTCAGGGTGAACCTGGCGAACCAGGCGAGCATGGCGAAGGCAGCGAGGTAGATGAGTATCGTGTAGACGAGTACTATGTCCATTTCCGCCACCACGAAGCGCTGCGTGCGGGGGACTATTGAAGCTTCCCCTTTCCGGGGATGGCGAGGGACATGACCCAAGCGTCCTCCCCGTCGAGGTAGTAGCCGTAGTTTCTCTTCGTCTTGGAGAAGCCGAGCCTCTCGTAGAGGGCGATGGCGGGTTCGTTGCCGACGCGTACCTCGAGGTAGCACTCCGTCGCCTCGTAGAAGGCTGCGCTCTTCTTCATCCCCTCGAGCATGAGGGCCTTGGCGATGCCGCGGCGCCTGTACTGCTCACGTGTGGCTATGGAGACGACGTGCATGAGGCGCGCCGGGCTGAGGCTGCGTAGCTTGCTGAAGCCCCTCTCGACGCGGCACATTATGTATCCCTGTATGTCGCCGTCCGCCTCCGCTACGATGAAGGTCTCCGGGAACCTACTGTAGAGCTCCCTGTAGAAGCTGCTGCTGTAGTTCTCGGGGAGGCACTCGAAGTTTATGGCCATGACCCTGTTCAGGTCCTCTCCCCTGAACGTCCTGAGAGTGTACCCTTCGCTCATCCCCGATTCGCCTTTCACTCGGGAATCACGTGGATTTAAACGCGTCGGATTCTCCTGCAAGCCTTTTTTAAGTGTGTTACTCTTGAGGTTCTTTGTATAAGCCTTGTCAGGGAGTTTCCTCGTCAACGCGGAGGTGGATGGGCTCGTCGAGTCCCTCTTCGTCGTCGAGGATCGCTTCCTAGATAGGGAGACGCCAAATTACATAGTCTCGCAGAAGATGGAGGGGGACAAGCAGGAGGTCCTTAAGGTGGCTTTCAGGGACCTCGCTGATAGGCTCAGGCCGATGGGGTACCTAGCCGAGTTTAGGTGGATCGTCGGGAGGTACTATGTGACGCTGTCCCCTAGGCCGGCCGAGAAGAAGCGGGGCAGGACGAGGAACATTCTGCTGTTCGCCGTGACGGTCTGCACGGTCTTCGTGGACGGTTACCTGCGAAGCGATAACCCTGTCCTCACACAGTCGCTCATGGTGGGGACGCCGGTCTTCTTGAATGCCCTCATATTCACGCTGGGTATTGTCGTGGTCTTCGGGGTCCACGAGATGGGGCATAAGCTGGCTTCGGAGAGGAGGGGGATAAGGGCGTCGTGGCCATTCTTCATACCGGCCCCGCCGGGGATGGGGGGGACATTCGGCGCCGTGATAAGCCAGGATGAGCCGCCGACGAACCGGGACGACCTCTTCGACCTCGGCATATCGGGGCCATTCTTCGGCTTCATAACATCCATACTCGTCGGGGTCGTCGGGATCTGGCTCTCGTTCTCGGTCCCCATCGACAAGGTCTCCGAGTGGACCATCGCCTACCCGCAGGTCAGGTTCCAGCAGATACCTATGCCCATCGCCCTTCAGGTGATCTCGGACATCATCCGCCCCACGGCGGAGGGCAGCGTCCTCGTCCTCCACCCCCTCGCATTCGCCGCGTGGGTCGGCTTTCTAGTCACCTTCGTCAACCTGATACCGAGTTGGCAGCTCGACGGCGGCCACGTCATAAGGGCGCTCTTCGGGCGGGAGACGCATAAGATCATCTCGATCGCGGGGGTCTTCCTGCTGATGATATCGGGCTACGTCATAATGGCGGTGATAATCGCGTTCTTCCTGATGAGAGAGGGGACCGAGTCGATGGCGCCACTCGACGACGTGTCCCCCACGAGCCTGAGCAGGAAGTTCGGGTTGATCGGCTACGCGGTCCTCATGGGGCTGTCGCTGATCGTGTTGTTGCAGGCTTAGGCGCCGACGGGGACCGTCGAGCAGCCGTAGGGGATGACAAGGGTTCTGCGCCCCCTCCTGCCGTCGGCCGCCTTCTGGTAGGCGTCGTTCGCAGTCCGGGCCACCGAGACGCCGAGTGGCTCAACCATGTACTTGGGGAGGCTTGAGACGAGGAAGACCTGGCACTTCGTCGTGGCTGCCTTCAAGACCTGCAGCGCCTCGGCGCCGATGGCGTACCGCCTCTCTAGCTCGGATTGCTGCTCGACGTGTGCGAGGTTGGAGAACGTCTCGGCGCCCAGCCCCTCGGGGCACTCGGCGAGGAGGATGATGGCGCCTCCCTTCTTCACGAGCCTCGTCGACCCCTGCAGCGCCCACGCGGCGGAGTATAGGTCGTAGTCGTGCTTCGAGCCACCCGTGCTGACGATGACTATGTCGGCGCCGACCTCCGCGTTGATCTGGTAGCCTGCACCGAGGGCGTAGATGGCCTGCCCCCAAGTCTCCTCGAGGGCACCCGCGAAGGCCGATAGGAGCCTGCCACGCGTGTTGGTGACGAGCTGAATCGCGATATCGCACCCCGCCATCTTCGCGGCCTCGAGCGCGTCCTCCTTTACCTGATTCGCCTCGACGACGCCGGGCTTCACGTCTCCCTTGAGTATGAGTTTCCTGTGTGCCTCCACGGTCGCGGGGGAGGCGAGGCCGGGGATAATCGCCGTGTGGGCACCCGTGAAGCCCGTGTAGCAGTCCGCCTCGACCTCCCCGGCGACTATCTTGATCTTCGCGTCGGTGTATGCCTTGTTGACGGCGACTGGCGTCTTCTGCCGGGTCTCACCGAGGGCGGAGAGGCTCGTAGTCGCACTGGTGTGCTCGACTATGTTGACGCCCTTGAGGTCATCCGAAGCCTTCAGGGCCTTGATGAGATCCTTGCTGCTTCTCTCCCTGACCCCGTTGGCGATGATGACGGTGATCTTGTCCCGGGGAACTATGAGGTTGACGAGCTGGGTTACGATCGGCGCGAGTACCGCGACGGCGTTTGCGGGGGCCGTCGTTCCCTCGAGGGCTATCGAGACCGTGCAGTCCGGGCCGGCGAGTTCCTCAAGCCTCTTGGAGCCCCGCGGCTCGGAGAGTGCCTTAGCTACAATCTCCCGGGGGTGCTGCCTCGGGTCGACGCGGGCGGGCTCCGCTATGCTTAGGAGGTCCTTCATGTCGACTGTGACGTATACTTCGGTGTTTCCGTATGGGAGCCAGCATTCAACCAAGGCGCTTCAAGAAGTATGTTGGCTGGAGTTTCTTATTTTTATGGGATGAAAAGGAGGGGGTCAGTCGTTTTTGCCGTTGCCGTGGCCGCTGTTGCCGTGCCCCATGCCGTTGTTTCCCTTCTCGGCGTCCTCGAAGAGCTTGTTCGCGCCGCCGGCGTTTCCATTCTGCATCATCCCCATCCCCTCGTCGAGGAGGGTCTGAAGCTCCTGGATCTTGGCGTCGACGGCGGAGGTGTCCTTACCCTGCTCCTTGAGGGTCGCCGCCAGCTCCTGTAGGACCTGAATCTGGGCGCGTATCGTGTTGGTCTGCCGCATGCCCTGCGAGTAGCCGTTGTTGTCGACCTCGTTTAGGCCGAGGTTGAACTCGTTCGACGCCTCCTCGAGGTCGTTGAGTGCGTTATCGTCTTCGCCATTTTTCAGCCGGGTCTCGGCGCGTTTGATGAAGCCGTTGGCTTCGCCGAAGCGCGTCATGGCGGCGGTCATGTTCGAGTCCTTAACGTGCCCCTTGAGCGTGCCTAGGTCATCCTCCGTGGCGTTGAGGCGATCATGCAGGCGGTTCTTGAACTGCTCCATAAGGTCCTTGCGAACGTCCTTTAGTAGGACCTTGAGGAGCTGCATCGCCTCGCGTAGGCTGTCCCTCGCCTCCTTCACGGCTGCGGCTGCTTCGTCGTACTTGCCCTCCCCGATGAGGGTCGAGGCTGAGGTCAGGCTCGCGTTGGCGGACGCTACCTTGGCCTCGATTGCCGTGACGTTCTTCCCCGCGTCATTTAGGTTCTTCAGCACCTCGGAGAGGCGCTCGGCTTCGCCGGTGAGCCTCTCGACCTGATGTGTGAGGGTCTCGTTTTCGTCCTCTGTTGTTTTGTCTTCGGTCTTGCCGGCGCGGATGGCGAGGGTCATGGCGTTCTTGAAGTGGGTCATGGCGCGCTGCGCGGACTCCGCCGAGGCGACGTAGCTACCTTGACCGTAGAATGCCTTCGCGGCTGCGAGAGCCGCTGCTCCCTGGGTCATGCTCGCGTTGACCGCCGAGGGCACCGTGTAGCCCTCATCCTTTATGGCCTGGATGGTCTCCTTCGTCAGGAGTTGGGACTTCTCCGCGGCGCCTATGAGCTGCTGGGCCATCACGGCTGTGGAGACCGTGGTCACCATGAAGGTGGTGTCGTCGGTCAGCGTGCCGCTTGTGGCTTTTACCGTGTAGATGCCCGTGGCGGCGGTGGAGGGGAGCACGTAGGATACCCCGTATCCGCCCGTGGAGTTCGCCACCACGTTGCCCGAGAAGACGGAGACCGAGGCGTACGTGACGTTCACGTGTACGGTGGCGTTAGCGGGGGCCGTCCCCTTGATGGCCACCGTATCGCCGGCGTTGTAGTACTTCGGCCCCGTCTGGACCGTGAGAGTCGCGGTGGCCAAAGCCATTGGCGCTATGGGCACCAGCAGCAGGGCGACCGCGAAAACGACCATAAGCTTTCTGTTCATCCGCTTTACACCTGCACATAGCCTGTGCGGGAGGCTACTTGAGGAACCCGCAGGAACGCCTTGGAACACCCGTTTCATCACACCTGCGCCCCCCGATACTTTTTGACCACGTAGATGAGGCTCTGCCCACCGATCTTCCTCTCCTCGACTATCCCCGTGGTGATGAGGCGGCGTATCATCCTCCAGGCGCTCGTCCGGGGGATGTCGAAGCGGTCCCTGATCTCGTTTGCGAACGCCTCGCCGCCGTGTTCGGAGAGGAACCTTATCACCTCCTTGTCGTCGACGCGTAGGTCGGGGTGCTTCTGGAAGACGGCTTCGAGGTCGACGGGTCCTTCCTCGCTCTTCTTGGCGGGCGGCTGCGGTGTGGGCGCCTCTACTCGGCGCCTTCTATAGAGGAGGATGCCCGCTACGGCGGCGACCACGACCACAGCGCCCCCTACTATGAGGGGGGTGTTGTCCGTCGGGGTCTTCGACGCGCTTTGGGCGGAGGACTTCGCCTGGGTCGCGAGTTGCTCCGCCTTCAGGTACTCCCCGGCGTTGTAAGCGGTCTTCGCCTGGGTTAAGAGTGCCTCGGCGGCTGTCGTGTCCAGCCCGCTCGCCTTCGCCGTCGTTATCGCTGCCTCGGCGGCCTGTATGGCTGACTGGGCGCGTTGGTTGGTTCCCACGGCGGAGACGACGTATGAGACCGAGTCCACGCCCGGCGGTAGGGTGACGCTGGGGTGCTCGCTGAAGGTCTCCACCCTTAGGGGTATCTGGCTTATGCTGACGATCGTCGCCCCCGATGGGAGCAGGACGTCGAGGTTAACGGGGGAGGTCACGTTCAGGGTCCAGAGCGTGCCCAGCTTGGATGTTAGCTCCTGCGTCGAGTATGTGATGGTCAGCCGGGATGCGCCGAGGGAGTCGACTGTGATCGTGGAGCCCGCCTGGGTCGTGACGAGGGGGAGGCCGTCCTGGTTGACGACGAGCAGGTCCGTGTATGTGGAGCCGAATAGGGGCAGGGAGACCCGTACCGCGGTTGGTGCAGCTTCGACGTGGTACTCGACGCCGACTACGCCGTCTGAGTAGACGATCGTGGTCAGGCTGCTAGGGGTGTAGTCAGCGGACAGTGCGAGTTGCATCATGGAAGCGGGGATGAGAACCACAAGCAACAGAACGCCCCAGCCGCTACGCATAAGGGTCAACTGGAAACTCATTCGCCTCGGGGGTTAAAAACGATTACCGAGCGAGGTTAGTAGTCTACTAGCTGATACCCGGAAGCGGCGGTTTTTATCGGTTTCCAGAGGAGGACGCGCACGTATCGGCTTTTATCCTGTTGAATCATCACCTTCTTCGTGGAGCCAATCGCCGTCGTCGGCCACGTCGCCATAGACAGGATCATCACACGCGGCGGTGAGAGGCACCAGCTCGGCGGGCCACCCACCTACGTCTCCCTAATCACAAATCTCCTCGGCACACAGCTTAGGGCGGCGACGAAGGTTGGCGGCGACTTCCCCGGTTCCTACGCCTCCGAGTTGGCGGCGAGGGGACTCGACATTCGTGGCTCCATCGTCCCCTCGGCGAAGACTACACGTTTCGTCCTCGATTACACGAAGTCGGAGCGGGGGCTGGGCTACGATAGCCTCTGCGCCCCAATCGAGCCAAGGGATGTGGTGGGGCTACCAGAGGCCGCCATCCTCGCCCCGATAGTGGGGGAGATACCGGGGGAGACGCTGGATGCGATGGAGTCCCGGGTGCTAGCTCTCGACCCGCAGGGCTTCGTCAGGAGGCTTGAACCGGGTGGCTCGATAAGCCTCCACCCTTGGCGTGATGTCGGCCTGCTGCGTCGCCTGTCGGTTTTCAAGGCGTCGGCGAGGGAGCTGCGGCTCGTCGTAGGGGAGACAGGCTGGGTGGGGTTGGAGCGCCTCGCGGGGCTGGGTGTCGTGGTCGCCGTGGAGACGCTTGGCGGGGAGGGGGCGCGCATAGTCCACTCGGGGAGGAGGATGGTCGTACCCGCCTACGTGGGAGAGACTGTGGACACGACGGGGGCGGGGGACGCATTCATCGCCGGATTCATGGCGGAGTACGCGTCGGGGGAGGGCGTCGAGTGGTGCGCCGCCGTCGGCTCGGCGGCAGCCTCAGCCGTGGTTGAGACGGTTGGACCCAGAATCAAGATCGGGCGAGGCGAGTTATTCGAGAGGGCCGAGAAGATACGCGATAGGATAGAGTATCTACCCTAGCAGTCTCTTGGCGGCAAAGTAGACGCCGAGGGCGGCGACGAGTCCGACGCCCCAGAATCCGTAGTACCTCAAATCTGCGTACGGGTCGGTGTACCCCTCACCGATGACAAAAGCGGCACCCTGCGCGCTCGCCGCATCGGACTTGGTGCCAGCCGCAGATGCCGCGGACGCTGCAGATGAAGTCACCACGGTGTCGCCGGACACTATGGAGAAAGCCGTATCGTTCGAGACAGTTGAATCATTATACCTAGATGGAGTAGACCCGTATCCACTGCTCGTGAAATTACCAGCCCTCGGTGTGCTCTGGAGTGACGCGGTCTCAACAGTTGGCGCTGCTAGGTTTGACAGCTGTCCCGGGAGCATCCCGACGAGCATCACGCCCACGACGACGGCGAGCAGGGCGTAGACACCATTCCTCATAGCGGTCAACTAAGCTGATCCCCCGGGGCTCTTAATGCTAGACTTCCGAACAGCTGTTCTAACGTTAGAACGCGTCACTTCGGCTTCTCCCTCCATATCTTCACGGTCTCGTACCAGAAGACGGCGGCGGGGACGAGCCCCATGACGAGGGTGGTGATGTACTCACGCGTCGGCACGAAGGGGAAGGTGGCGAGGAAGGTTACGAGCATCGAGGTGACGAGGACGGCGTAGAAGAGGTAACGGGGGAGCATGACGCCGCCGAGGCTGACGAAGCTGCGGAGGACGCCGACCTTCACCTCCTTGATGAGGCGGTAGTCCCCGTAGGCGTTCGCTATGAGGCCGAGGTCCTGCAGCTTCTGCAGGTGGTAGGCGGCGACGCTTGGGCTGCTGAAGCCGAGGGTACGCTGGATCTCGCGTACGCCGACGGTCTCCTGCCCGCCCTTGAGGATGTGCATGTAGACGAGGAGCGTCTTCCCCTTCAGCTCCGACTCGATGTGGGCGTCGTCCAAATGGCTTCACACTGTAGGAAATTGTTGGAGGTTTAAAGTCTGCGGCTAGGGGAGGAGGTTGAGTATGGCGAGGGTGGCGTGGACGGCCTCCTCGGTGCGCACCGTCTCGGTCCCCTGCTCGGGGACGGTGTTGAGGTTGAACTGGAAGCAGTCCGCGACCTCCCTGTGCTCGCGTTTCAGCATCTCCTGTATGCCCATCCTGTGGCTGCCGAAGGCGACGAGGACGTTCCGCGCATCCGCTAGTTTGGCCTTGAGCCGCTCCTCCTCCGTGGCGAGGGGCGCGCCCGTCCTGCTCGTGGCGATGGTGAGGTCATAGTAGCCGCCCGAGGCGAGGTCGCCGAGTGTCTTCTTCGACACCTGTATCTCGTAGCCCCAGTAGGCGGGTATCTCGATCCGCTTCGCCATCTCGCATCGGGGTTCGGGACCCGCCTCCACTATCTTGACGGTCACCCTGCTGCCGCGGGAGGGTGCCTTACCCGCCAATTGTATCGGCTTCTCGACGCCGATGTCGACGACGTTTACCCCCTGCTGATCGAAGAGGACGCCCTCGCGGAACTCGCCGACGCGGAGGTTGGCGGCGTGTGCCTCTAGCTGGTGGTGGGGGGTGCGTAGTGGCTGGAGTGTGCCCGCGTATTGCAGTTCGGGGCGGACGTTGTAGAGGTGTTTCCTGAGGTACTGGGGGGTCTCGACGTAGCCGAGGATGAGCTTGATGAGGGCCGACTCGTCGGGCTGGTCGGGGTAGATGATTATCTCCTCCGCCCTGAATATGGCGGTGCTCCGCGCTACGCGGCCTATGACCTCGGTCTTGTCCCTGAGGTTTGCGTACTCGGATACTAGGGACGCGGGGATCGCGACCGTGAGCTTACTCTTTCGTCTGCTTGGGGTCAACGTCTTCACCTGATTTGAGTCTGGGCCACGCCTTCCAGCCCGTCTTTACGAGGCGCTCCCGCTTATCAACGTCTCGGAGCACCCAGGCGAGGGAGTTGTTGAAGCCTCGGAGCCTCTTCGCCTGGTCGGGTGTGCCGACGCCTATGCGGCTGAGGTGCTTGATGTACTCCTCCTCGGCATACTCCTGGGTTGCGCCGACGATCCGTGAGGGGACGACCCTGTATCCCTCGTTGGTGAGGGCCTTCCGGACCTCGCTGAGGATGTAGCCGGTGCAGACGTGGACGGGCTCGTCCTTGTCGATGCTGAGTGCCTCGGCGCCCTCCCTGACGATGCGGAGGACATGTGGGAGGTACGCCTTCGCCTTGAACACCTGCCCCTGAAAGGTTTCGATCGGCACCTCGCCGACGTACCTCTCGTTTGTGCCGACGCGCCGCATCACTATGACGGCGCCGCCCACGAGGTCCCCCCAGCCGGAGTCGTCAACCTCGACAACCATGTGATCGATTATTCCACGCGGGGGTTAAAAGGGGGTGCCCTAGCCCCGCTTGAGGCGATCGATGGACTCGACGGTGCTCGGGTCCTTCCCGTATAGGACGCCGAGGTAGGCGCTGGCGTAGTCGCCGACGTAGAGGGAGCTGAGCATCCGGGCGAGACGCCCCTCGCCACGCGCCTGTACTTCCAGTATCTTGCCGAATCCGGGTCTGAGCAACTCCATGAATCGGCGCGTCTTGGCGGCGAGGCGCTCCCCATCCATGGGGTCGGTGAGGAAGACGGCGCAGAGGTGTCGCAGGACGGCGGGGTCCCCCTCGGAGGCGACCGTCGCGTTGTGGAATGCCTCGGGGATGAAGCTGGACGCGGCGGGGCTCTTGCCGTTCTCGTTTAGCTGGGTGTTCCACCTGTAGGCGACGGCCTCGTGGATGTGGCTGCCGTAGACGATGGGCGTGTACCCCTTGATGTCCTCGGCGAGCCTCTTCGCGGGGTTGGACTTCGTCGGGACGTCGGGGCGCATCTCCTCCCTGAGCACCTTCAGGGTGTCTATGGCCTCCTTGACCTCCCACCAGCAGTCACCGGCGATGCCCGCCTTGCGCGCGGCGACGGCGAGTGTGAAGAACTGGTGTGCTATGGCTGCGCGTGGCTGGAACCCGGTGGGGAGCCTGTAGATTGTGAGGCGCGAGGCGCGTGCCCTCTTCTCCAGTTCTCCGCCCGAGGTGAAGGCGACTATCTTCGCCCCCCTCTGCCTCGCCTCCTCGTAGGCGCTCAGGGTCTCCTCGGTACCCCCCGAGTAACTTACGGCGAAGAGCAGCGTGTCCCTCCCCACGAATCCGGGGAGGCCGTAGTCGCGTGAGACGACGATGGGTACGGGGCTCGTCTGCTGTAGCCAGTCCCTGAGGAGGAGGCCGCCGACGGCGGAGCCACCCATCCCCGCGACGACGAGGCTCCTGAAGCGGCGTATCTTGAGGTTGACCTTCTCCGCGGTCTCCAGCGCGTCCTCTGCGCTCTCGGGGAGCGCGGTTATTATGTCGAGCATCCCCCTTGGGTCGACCCGCCCGACGTGTTCTAGATCATCTAGGGGGGAGTTCATGTGTGAAGAATGGGCGGGTGGAGGGTTTAAACTTGGCTCACGTGGGCTACCCGCAGACGCGCTGCGCGACGGCGGCGTAGACCTCTATGGTCTTGAGATAGTCCTCGACCCTGACGTGGTCCATCTCGGTGTGGGCGAAGCGCTCCTCCCCGGGGCCGAAGCCTATTACGGGGATGCCGAGCCAGCTGTAGAATCGGCCGTCGGTGGCGAAGGTCCAGGTCTTCCTCCTCGGAGCCTTACCTAGTGCGCCCGCGATGGCGGCCTCCGCCTCCTCCACTACCGGGAAAGCATTCGGGTCGGTGTAGAAGCCGGTGAAGCTCCTCTGCCCGTTGATGATCGGTGAGGGGAGGACGCCGGCCTTGAACTCCGGGTCTCTCGCGGATTGGTCCTTTATCAGCGCCTGCAGGTCGTGGTAGAGTTGTTCCGCGGGGTAGCTGGGGATGTTCCTGCAGTCTATCCCGAATCGGCACTCCTCGGGGACGACGTTGAAGGCACCGGGCTTGACCTCGATCATCGTCATGGCGAGGCTCGTCTTCCCGTAAAGGGGATCGACGGGAAGATGTGGGATCAACTCGTTTCTGATCCGGGTCATCATGTCGGTTGCCTTGTAGAGAGCGTTTATGCCCCTCTCGGGGGCGCTGGCGTGGCAACTCCTCCCCCGGACGACGACGCTCATCTTCATGGAGCCCCTGTGACCGAGGGCGATGTCCATGTTGGTCGCCTCACCGATGAGGACGACGTCTGCGAGGAATTGGTCCCTGTCGATGGTTGACATGGCGCCTGCGCCTCCGACCTCCTCCTGGGCGACGGCGGCGACCTTGTAGTCGCCCATCAGCTTGACGCCTGTGTCCCGAAAGTATGCTCCAGTCATCACCATCGCGGCGACGCCCGCCTTCATGTCGCAGGCGGCGCGCCCGTAGACGACCTCACCTGTGGTTCCGAACGGGGCGCCGTCCATAAGCCTACCCGAGTATGGGTCAACCATGTCGCCGACGGGGACGTGGTCTATGTGCCCGTTCATGAGGAGGCTGCGCCCACCGCCCGTCCCCTTCATGACACCCATGGCATCGCCGAGGACGTCGACCCTCGCGGTGTCGAAGCCGGCGACCCGCATCGCCTCCACCACCTTCTCGCCACACGCCTTCTCGTGTCCACTCGGGCTGGGCACCCGGATGAACTCCTGGAGGAGCTGAATCGCCTCGTTCCGGTGCTTCTCGACCCAATCGGATACTGGAATACCCAAATTATCCACTAGAGGGAGTGGCACGGGGCGTGGTTAAAAGAGGTTCGAGGACGCGACGTAGCCCCCATTCTTGGAGACAAACCACGTCGCGTCGGCCTCGTTTGGTGTGGGATTATCGTTGGTTTGAGGCGCCCCCACCGGGAATAGATCGTTATTACTAGCTTTATTCTTTTAATAAATGGAGCTCCTACAAACTTTATCCTACGGGTTTACCTGCTCTGCCCTGAATACCTCGACTGACGCACCGTAGTGTCTGGCGAGAAGCACGGCGACGCGGGCAATCCTGCGACTGCCCGTCATGTAGACGCTGAACTGGAGAAGCCTCGAACCGGCACCAAGGGTAGATAATCGACGCAGATTCACCCAGAACCTCGGATTCGGCTTCCCCTCGAAGTCGTAGACGACGATCCAGTGACCGTCTTCGTCCACGCAGTCTTCCTCGTCCTCGTATAGCTCCTCGGCTAGGCTCTTGCGAGGCATGGCTGTATAGATAGTTATTACTAGCTTTATTATTTTCTAATCGTTTCCATATGGGGGTAGACAGATACACCATTTTTTCTCTTTTTTTGGAGAACCGGAGACTAATAGATCGTAATTACCAGCTTTATTTTATAATAAAGCTAGTAGGTACTACCGCTATGAATCGCGGGTGGTTACTTGTTGAGGTAGGCGGGGTCTTCCACGACTGTGATCGCATCCGTCGGGCAGGGCGCGACGCAGCTCATGCAGCAGACGCAATCCTTCATGTGTGTCACTTCGACCTTGTCCCCCGTGTCCTCGTAGACGCCCCAGGGGCAGATGCTCACGCAGGTCCTACAGTAGACGCACTTATCGTAGTCAATGGTGACCCTGTGCAACTCAGTCGCCTTCCCTCCGAGAGGAGGCGACGAGATATAAATTCCCACCGGAAACGCCTACGACGCCCGAGACGACCACCCAACACACGCCCCCACCAACACCTTCATGTTGTTACACCCCATAACACCCCCCTTAAATAGCGCCAAAGCACCCACCCGCCCCAGAAAATTAACACAGACAAGCAAAACGAAACACCACCCCCCCACAAATCAATAGGAACCACTCAACAACCCGCACGATGTTGTTGCTACACCCCCAACTAAAAACAACCCACACACACCGAGTAAGCGGTTAAATCCCCGAACAGAGGAGAACCATACAAGTTGGAGGCAACCGCATGAGCAGAGCCCACCCGTACCTACCGAACAGCGTACCCGAAATAAAGGAGAAGATGATGGCGGAGATCGGCATCCAATCGATCGACGACCTCTACATCAACATCCCCGAGAAACTCAGATTCAAAGGCGAGCTACAGGTCCCAGGCCCCTACACGGAGCAGGAGATGAAGAAACTCGTCTCAGACACCCTCGAGAAGAACACACACCTCAAATGCGCGCCCTTCCTCGGCGGAGGAGTCTGGCCCCACTACGTCCCAAGCGTCGTAGACGAGGTCATCCACCGCGCCGAGTTCCTCACAAGCTACACCCCCTACCAGCCCGAGATAAGCCAGGGCATGCTCCAATCCATCTTCGAGTACCAGAGCCTCATCTGCGAACTCGTCGAGATGGCCGTCGCAAACGCCAGCATGTACGACTGGAGCAGCGCCCTCGGCGAATCCGCGCTACTCGCCAGCAGACTCAACCACCGCGACACCATACTCGTCCCCAGCTTCATCAGCCCCGCCCGCCTAGCCGTCCTCAAGACCTACACCGGCCCCGCCGGCATCCACATCGAGAAGGTCAACCACAACCCCGAGACCGGCATGATGGACCTCGAAGACCTCAAGAACAAGGTCGATGACAAGACCGCCGCCGTCTACGTCGAGACCCCCAGCTACCTCGGCTTCACCGAAGAGAACGTCGAAACCATCGGCGAGATCGCGCACGACAAGAAGGCGCTCTTCATCGCGGGCGTCGACCCGATAAGCCTTGGGTTACTCAAGGCGCCGGGCAGCTACGGCGTCGACGTCGTCGTGGGTGAGGGTCAGCTCCTCGGCAACCACATGAGCTTCGGCGGGCCCCTCCTCGGCATCTTCGCCTGCAACCACGACAACGCCATAATCCGCCAGATGCCCGGCCGCATCATAGGCGTAACAGAAGCCATCGCCGACAAGCGCCGCGCATACGTAATGACACTCCAGACACGCGAGCAGCACATACGCCGCGAGAAGGCCACAAGCAACATCTGCAGCAACGAGGCACTCTGCAGCGTTGCGAGCGCAGTCTACCTCAGCCTACTCGGCCCCAACGGCCTCAAGGACCTCGCCGAGACCTGCACCAGCAGGGCGCACTACGCCATGCGCAGGATAAACGACCTCGACGGCGTAAAGGCCCCCGCATTCAACTCCTACCACTTCAAGGAGTTCACCGTCAAGTACACGAATAAGAAGGCAGCCGACGTAAACAAGGTTCTCCTCGCACACGGCTACCAGGGGGGCAAGCCCCTCAAGCCCGAGTTCCCCGAACTCGGCGAATCCGCCCTCTTCTGCGTCACCGAGATGCACACAAAGAAGGACATAGATGGCATGGTTGCCGCGCTCAGGGAGGCGACCCAGTGATGACGATACGCAAATTCAGGCAAGCAGACTGGGAGGAGCCCCTTGTCTTCGAGCTCAGCCACGCGGGCAGATACGGCTTCCACCCGCCGGAGGCTGAGACTGAGATAAGGGACGAGGTCAACGTCGAGTGGCTTGTCCCCCAGGGCATCGCCCGTGAGACACCCCCGGGGCTCCCCGAGGTCAGCGAGATGGAGGTCCTACGCCACTACGTCCACCTTAGCCAGATGAACTACGGCGTAAACTCTGGCCTCATCTACCCCCTCGGCAGCTGCACCATGAAGTACAACCCCATAATCAACGAGGTCCTCGCGGGGCACCCCAGCCTCACGGAGGCACACCCCGACCAGGACCCATCCACCGTCCAGGGCGTACTAGAGTTCCTCTACAGGCTCAAGCAGGGCTACCTCTCCGTCACGGGTATGGATGACGCTACCCTCCAGCCCGCGGCGGGCGCCCACGGCGAGTGGACGGGCATCATGCTCATACGCGCCTACCACCATGACCGCGGCGAGGCGGCGCAGCGCACCGAGATCATAGTCCCCGACAGCGCACACGGCACGAACCCCGCATCTGCAGCGATGGCTGGGTACAAGATCGTCGAGGTACCCTCGACACCCGAGGGCACGGTCAACCTCGAGGCACTTAGGGCTGTGGTCGGCCCCCAGACTGCTGGACTAATGCTCACGAACCCCAACACCCTCGGTCTCTTCGACCACCAGATCGCGGAGATAGCCGAGATCGTGCATAAGGCCGGCGGCCTCATGTACTACGACGGCGCGAACCTCAACGCAATCATGGGCAAGTGCCGCCCCGGAGACATGGGATTCGACGTCGTCCACGTCAACCTCCACAAGACATTCAGCACCCCCCACGGCGGAGGCGGCCCGGGCAGCGGCCCAGTAGGATGCAAAGCCATCCTCGCCAAGTACCTACCCGTCCCAGACATCACCTACAAGGACGGCAAGTACGCACTCAGCTACGACAAGCCCAAGAGTATCGGCAAAGTCCACGGCTACTACGGCAACGTCAACGTCATGCTCAAGGCCTACGCCTACATGCTCACGATGGGCCCCGACGGGCTACGTGAGGCCTCGGAGCTTAGCGTCCTCAACGCCAACTACATCGCCAGGAAGCTCATGAACACAAAGGGACTCAGCCTGCCCTTCGCGCCCGAGAAGCCCCGAATGCACGAGGCCGTGCTGAGCGCCGAGAAGCTGAACGCGGACACGACGGTACGCGCCCTGAATGTGGCGAAGAACCTGCTCGACAGCGGCATGCACGCATCCACCATCTACTTCCCCCTCATCGTCCACGAGGCACTCATGATAGAGCCGACCGAGACGGAGCCCCTCGAGGCGCTCGACGACTTCATCGAGGTCGTGAAGAGGACCTGCGAACTGGCCTACGCGAACCCTGCTGAGGCGCTGAAGGCGCCCGTGAACACCGTGGTTGGGAAGCTGGATGAGGCGAAGGCGGCGCACCCGAAGACAATCTGCCTCAGCTGGAAGAAGCTGTGCCAGCTAGTCGCCGAATGAGAACAGTTTTTATCCCTAGGGCGCGGATAGGCGGGTAAGGATCAAGGATGCTGCCCGCCATCGTAGCCCTAGAACTCGACTTCCTGAAGACCCCACCATTTGCCACATACGCCATCCTCGCCATCGCCGTCAGCCTCGGCCTACTCACGAGCTTCGTGAACGCCCGGATGACCGACCTGAAGTCCTACAGGAAGATGATGCTGGACAGCGCACGCGCGCAGCACCAGATGATGGAGGCGGCGAAGAGCGGCAACCAGAGGGCGATCGACAAGGCGCAGAAGAAGCAGCAGGAGGTCATGGGGCAGCAGAGCAAGATGAGCATGGACAGGATGAAGATCAGCCTATTCTTCATGATCCCGTTCCTACTCATCTGGCAGCTGCTGGGCGGCTTCTTCGGCAACACGATAATCGCCTTCTTCCCCTTCCAGTTCCCCTTCATCCCGCTTGAGCTGAGCGTCGCCAACTGGTACCTCCTCTGCAGCTTCTCCTCAAGTGTCATCATCAGCCGCCTCCTCGGCCTCACATTCGAGATCGACCCCGAGGAGAGGGCCGTCGATGAAGGCTAAGCGGGGACTCGTTCTCACTGTGGCCGGGCCACACGGCTCCGGCAGATCAACGCAGGCCACGAAGCTGGCGGATTCATTCGGCTTAAGACATGTCTCGACTGGGTCCCTATTCAGGGACCGGGCGGCGCAGCTCGGCGTCTCCCTCGAGGAGATGACGCGCATCGCGGCGGAGGACGACGCCTTCGACAGGTTTCTCGATGACCGCGCCAGGGAGGAGACGCGGAAGGGGGGCGTGGTCCTCGACGCGACTCTCTCCGGCTGGGTGGCGGTTGACCCGGACCTCCGCATCTACCTCACGGCGCCGCTGGAGGTCAGGGTGCGCCGGATAGCTGGCAGGGAGGGGAGGGACGCGGGGGAGGTTGAGAGGGAGACGCGGCTACGGGAGGAGGCGGAGCTTGACCGGTTCCGCCGCTACTACGGGTACGACATCGGTGACCTCAGCATCTACGACCTGGTTCTAAACACGGCGCACTTCGACGCGGAGGGCGTGGCGCATATCCTTAAAAACGTCGTCGAAGCATACATGGTCGAAAGGTGAGCATTGTGCCTGCATTTGATGTTGGGAGGGTCTGCGTGAAGACCTCCGGTAGGGACGCCGGTAAGCGCTGCGTCATAGTCGACCTCATGGACAAGAACTTCGCCCTCGTCACGGGGCCGAAGCAGGTCTCGGGTGTGCGCCGCCGAAGGGTGAACGTGAACCACCTCAAGCCCCTCGAGGAGAAGATCGCCATCGAGAAGGGCGCCACGGACGAGCAGATCTCCGCGCTCCTCAAGTGACTCATTCTAGTTTTACTGCATCGGCGTGAGCCGGACCTTCGGGTAGCTCGCGCCGTCCTCCATCTCCAGCGCATATAGCTGCGTCCGGGGCTGGAGTCCCTGCAGGAGGAAGACGCCCTGCTCGTTACCGATGGTTAGCTGGGTGTTGGAGAGGTTTGAGGCGTGGCGCTCCGACTCGGATCCTGGCTGCGTGAGGAGTACGAGGAGGCCGCCCTCGTTCTTGGTCTGCCGGGACTTGGCGTCGAGCATCCGCCGCGCCTGTTCCCCGGGGCATAGGTCTTCGAAGCCGTCGACGTATATTATCCTGAGGAGGGGTTTGCCCGTGGCCTCGTGGAGGCGCGTCTCCTCCTCAGCGAGTCTCCTCTGGTTGTTCTGGGGGTCGTCGAGCCTTATGGCGTAGGGGGCCTCGTGTGCCGGGTCGGGCGTGTAGACCCTGAGAAGCCTGTTTAGCTGGGTCTGGGTGACTCCGTAGGCTTCGTCGAAGCGGGCTATCCTGTCGGGGCCGGTTCCTCCGGGGGGGATCATGGTGACGGGTCTGCCGCCGTGTATGAAGTTGGCCCTGAGGGGAGCGAGTAGGAGGGCGGGGGCGATGGGGGGGACGCCTTCGCCTAGTCTGATGAGCATGGTGTCGCCCCGTCGGAGGCCACCGGTGGCGGCGTCGAGCTGTGGGGTTCCCGTCCCGTACCTGTCACCGCTGTCTGCCGTGGGGTGGAAGGGCGGGCCGCCGTTGCGTGGCTTCTCGCGGAACGGCTCGAGTGCCTTGAAGCCCCTGTGTAGTGTGAATAGCTGCTGGGGGGCCCCGATCTCTGTTCCCCTCATCTTCACGACCTCGAGGCTCCTTGTGACGGAGCCGCCGACGCCCATTCGCTTTAGGAGTATTATGCCGTCGGCGAGGAACTCCTCGACGCCGATCCCGATGCTTGAGCCCCCGCTTGGTATCTCGGTTATGAGCAGCGTGGTGCAGCCGCTTCTCTTTGTGAGTTTGCCGAGTATGTGCAGCGTGACCCGTGCGTCGATGGGCTCGGCGAAGGCGGTGGCGAGGGCGGTGAATGAGTCAATGACTAGGCGCTGGGCGCCGAGTTCCTCGACGCGTTCCAGGAGGCCCTCGATGAGTGTCTCAGTTCCCTGCTCCTTTACGGTGAGTAGGTCCATGACGTTCACTACGCCGGGGAGGGAGGGGTCGTCGAGGTCCCTGCCCGCCTTGAGCATGTAGTCGATGAATGATGCCCTGCCCTCGGCGAGGGAGACGTAGAGGCACTGCTCGCCCGCGGCGGCGCCCGAGTAGAGGAACTCGCCCGCGAGCAGGGTCTTGCCGGTGCCCGCGTTTCCGGCTATGAGGACCATGTTTCCCCTGGGGATGCCTCCCTCTAGGCTGGCGTCGAGGTTGGTGACGCCGGTTGGTACGCGTGTGTCTTTCAATTCACTGTGTTCTCCTCGTCCAGGGCGAGGCGGAGCCTCCTCATGGTTGCCTCCCTGAGCTGGTCAGACCCTTCGCCGAGGGTTTTCTGCAGGTTCTCCCAGAGTTGGCGCTGGTTTATGTGGGGGTCGGGGGTCGTCGCCTCGATCTCGTGCAGTATGAGGCGCGCCCCTGTTCCGCCGAGCTGGTTGTTCAGGGCTTCTCTGAGGCTCCTCAAGAATAGGTCGCCGTCACCGAGCTGGGGGGTGAGGAGGATACAGTCGTGGCGTCCCGTCAGTGTCATGAAGTCGCGTTCGTCCATCTCCTGTATCTCTTCCCGGGTGTAGACGGCTAGGTTTACGTCGCTTATCATCGGCTGGGGGTCGTTCACATCGGTTGTGGTGACGAGCATCACCTTGGCGGGTCTTTTTAGTCGCCTCAGCTGCATGGTGAGGTCTGTGCCCGCCCTCTTCCTGGGCAAGGGGGGTCACACTCACGCCGGCAGCAGGTTGAGGAGTGCCTTGTTCTTGCCATCTATGAGGAGTAGTGAGACGAGTTGGAGGAGTGTCTGGTCGTCGCTGAATATGGCGGACTCGAAGGGGTTCTCTTTGCCCTGAGCCGCTATCCTGGCGAGGAGGAACCTTCTGTGGTCGGAGTTTATGAAGAGGAGAGGAGTCTCGACCTCGACCTGTTTGACTTGGTAGATGTAGGCGAGTTCCCTGGCGAGTGCGTTGTGCTTAGGGTCAAGGGGTGAGTAGAGCTTGACTTCCACGCCCTCCTCCTGTATCTCGTCGAGGAGCCTGTGGGCGGAGTTGAAGAGTATGCCGAGGCCGTCCTCGTTTGTGAGTATGATGAGTTCCTCGTGGGACTGCCGGATGATCTCGCTGCACTTGCCCTTGACGTCGTCGTTCTCGTCGAGGTACCAGATGAGTTTCTTCTGGGGGCCGGTGTCCTCCTTGTTCTTCTCGTGTGTCTTGATGAGTGTCTGTACGACGGCGTCGAAGTCGAGTGCCTTCTTCTTCGTCAGGCTGAGGACGGTGTCGAATGCCTCGTTGGGGTGTGAGGGGGCGAACTGCTTGGGGGAGCCGGGGATCTCTACGACGAGGCCGTAGTCGATGAGTTTCTTCAATGTGCCGTAGACTTTTGTCCGTGGGACGTCGCAGTGTAGGCTTAGTTTTCGCGCCCCCGAGTTTCCGAGGCTGAGGAGGCTGAGGTATACTTTTGACTCGTACTCGGAGAGGCCAGTGTACTCCACTATCTTCGGCCAGATTGATCGGATGTCGCCCGTGTTTGGTTGTAGTTTTCCCTTGAGACCGGGGCTTCGGTGTTGTGTGTTGAGGTTGTCGGTCAAGTCTGGTCGGTCTTGTGTGAGGTTTAGGTCATCCAGATTTCTAATTGCTGTACCCTTGAAGAGTAGCTTCTTGGTTACAGGATATTCTTTTTCCTTTTTGGGGGTCAGGCCCATGTTTCCACCGTGTTCACAATGGGGTGACGGGGGCTTTCGCTGTAATTTATCGATATAATGGTTTAATCAGCCTACAATGTTCAGAAATCGAATAATACAATCTGTGACTGATGGAGTGAGGATCATCCATCAATCAAAAAGTCCTAAATAAAACCATGAGTGAAAAAGGGAAACGCCTACATCTTCTCGAGGTAGGCGATATTATTTACAACTGAAACCTCGATCTTGGCGTTCAAGTCGCGGGCGTCGATTCTCTTCTTCAACTGAGTCCTCAGGTAGTTTGCATCCTTACCGGTTACCTCAACCTTGACTAGGCCGGATTTTCCACTGAGGAACTTGTCGATGATGGGGTCGTATTTGCTGCCCTTTCTGTACTTCCTAGAGGGCTTCTTCTCGACGTCTATCAATTTAAAGGGAACATCACTCATCTATTTTCGCCTGCATAAACAGCGATCAATTAAGTTATTAAATTTATTGTACATCGACACTTTTTAAAACCTTGTTCAAGCTGGGAGATAGGTTAGGGAATTAACTTAAAACGACTTATTGGGGTTCAGGTGTGGCATCTATATTAGGCAGACTTGTCTGATTGATTCTTTGAAGGTTTTTACTCCGAGTTCAAGTTGTTTCAGGGTTATGTACTCGTCAGGTGTGTGTGCCTGGTCGATGTTGCCGGGTCCGCAGATGACTGTGGGTATGCCGGCGGCGGTGTAGTTTACGGCTTCGGTGTAGTAGGGGGCGCCCGTGGGCTGCTTCTTCAGCATCTTTGTGAGCATCCTGACGACCTCGCTGTCTTCGGGGACGTCGAGGGGTTTGCTCGCGGTGACGTCGAGTATGTCTGCTTTGAACTCCGGGTCCTTCGCCTTGAGGGTGTCGATGATTTCCTTGAACCAGCCTTTGACGACTGCGGCTTTGTCGTGCCCAGGTATGAGGCGTGTGCTCAGGTCGAGTGTGCATTGGTCGGGTATGATGTTGTGTTTGAATCCTCCGTTTATGAGTGTGCATTCGACGGTGGTGGGTCCGAGGAGTGGGTGTGGTTTCTTGTTGAGGGTTTTTTGTAGTTTGCGTATCTTGTGTAGGAGGTCGGAGGATTTGTCGATGGCGTTTATGCCTAGCTCGGGGCGGCTGCTATGCGCCGCCTTGCCCCTGACCATGATCTTGACGTGGCCCCCGCCCTTGTGTGTCCGTATGACCTCCATCATGCTCGGCTCGGGGATTATACCCATATGTGCGTCCTTCTTGGTCACCTTGCCCTCCTCGATGACCTTTGTGACGAACCAGCCGCCCGTGTCCTCGCCGGCTGTGAAGCCTAGGGTTAGCTGGCGCTTGAACTTCTCCTTGGCGAGCGCCTTAGCGGCCTCGAGGATGCCGGCGTCGGGGCCCTTCATGTCGCAGGCGCCGCGTCCGTAGAGCTTGTCGCCTTTCACCTTGGCCTCGAAGGGGGTTGTGACCTTCCAGAGGCTCGGGTCGCCCGCTAAGACAACGTCTATGTGGCCACTGAGGAGGAGGCCGGGGCCCTTGCCTTCGCCTATCTTGGCGATGACGTTGGCGCGGTCCTTGTCGACAACCTGTAGCTCGACGGCGGCTCCGATGTCTTCGAGGTAGTCCCTGATCCACTTGGCTAGGGGGAGCTCCTTCGCAGGGGGTCCTGACGTGTCGTATGAGATCAGGGTCTTCGCGGTCTCGATGACGGACATCTTGTTTCGTCTACTCAGTCGCGTGAGGTGGTATTAGAAAGTGGCGTGGTTGGTGCTCCCGCCGGGATTTGAACCCGGGATCCCTGACTCGAAAGGCCAGTATGCTTGTCCGGTCTACACCACGGGAGCGCGCAGGCATGTTAGGCTGCGTCGCGTTTATATTTGTTTTCTAATCTGGGCTCGGTAGTGTTTTTATATTCTTTGATGGGTTTGTGTGTTGCGTGGGCCCGTAGCTCAGTTTGGCTAGAGCACCCGGCTCATAACCGGGGGGTCATGGGTTCAAGTCCCTTCGGGCCCACCATTCTCCGGCGCGTGTATGTGGTTTCCCCGTTTCCTCCTCCGCCGCCGTCGCGTTTCCGGGTGTTTTGACTTGTTTTCCTGTTTGGCGCGTTTTTCTGGGTCCGTTGGCGGCGGAGGATAGCGAATGCCTGCGCGTGGAAACCTAGTCTCAAGGAGAAAAAAAAGACAAACAACTTTACTTCGTCTCCAAACTAGGTAGGTTTACATTCTGATCGAGGAAAACGAGTTGGGTAGGTGGAATAGGCGACGTCATCTCCCGAAGGCACAATCAATAGGGTTGGGACGTTTCTGCTCCTCGCCGCATACGGGATATTCGCGGTGGGCTCGCTGCAGTGGAACAACATCCCGATCCCCGGAGACGTCCGCCTGATCTACAAGTTCGCGGTGCCCTTCGTTTCCCTCATTCTTGCTTTATATATGCGTAAGAGCAGCCGATTCAAAGGGTACTGGCAGGTCTTCTTCGCCTACTTCGTCGGGGGGGCCGCTTTCCTGCTCCAATTGCTCGTCTTCAGGCTCCTTTCTTACCCCATAAACGTTGAGACTATCGCCCTCGAGAAGGCGTTGTTCGCGTTGTTGACGATCGTGCCAATAGTTACCCTTACGAGGTTCTCGGGTGGCGACCTGGGCTCAATATACTTGAAACGGGGGAAGCTCGGGACGGGGCTCCTCGCCGGTGTGGCGCTGTTCGCCCTCTTCGCGGTCGCCTCGCCGATGTTAGCCACATCCATGTTCGGCGCACAGAACGTGGGCTCGTTGGTGATCGGGTGGGCCCCGTGGATTCTCGTCTTCGTGCTCTCCAGCGGGCTGCTGGAGGAGTCGATGTACCGTGGGCTCTTCTTGAAGAAGTATGAGGCGCTCCTCGGGCCGAGGGCGGCCAACTTCCTTCAGGCGCTCGTCTTCTGCTCGATACATCTGAGCGTCGCCTACACCCCCGAGCCCTACGCCTTCGTGGCCCTAACCTTCTTCCTCGGCCTCGCCTGGGGGTGGGTGGCGCAGAGGACGGACAGCCTCCTCGCCTCGGTCCTGTTTCACGCCGGGACGGATATCCCGATAATACTCAGCATTTTTCTAGCCTTATAAATTGGAAATCGGTCAGGGGTTCAAAGACCTAGAGGGCAGGAAGCGCACGAATCATGCATGCTTTCTTGGGACAAGCGCCTTAATGACCTGACCAGCACGCACCTGCGCCCGCGTATAGCAGCGAAGCATCCTCGACCAATCGTAAATCGAGGAAGGCGTAGCTGACTCCAGCCGTTTCCCCTCCGAAAGCTCCTTCATGGATAAATCGAGAAGAGAACCTATCTCCACGGGAACATCACCGGCCCCTCTTAGAAGCTCTGATGCTTCCTGAACGCATTTCTCCGCCTTCTCTCGGGCAAATATCGCGACGTCCTCCGGGTTTTCCCCGATCTTTATCTCCCAGAAGGCGTTCGTCTCCCCGTACACGGAGATGGCGTTCGTGGGCATCAGAGGCGCTAGGCCTCGCTTGACGGGCCCGGCGCAGACGGCGTAGAGCCCCTCGCTTGGCTTCATCGTCGCGACGATGGCGTTCGATGCGTGGGCCGAGCTTATCTCCCCCCACTTGCCCTCCTTGACATAGTCTTTCGTTATCTTCCCCCATGGGCCAGCCGGCAGGGTCCCGCCGACCTCGAATATCCCCTTCATGTACTCGTAATCCACCGTGCCGTGGCGGCTGTCCATCATCCTGTAGAGGAACTGGTTTCTCTGGTAGCTGTTCCAGTAGGAGAACATCATGGCGCGTGTGATCATGCTCTCGCTGTTCATGCGGCCGGAGAACCAGTCGAATATCATCCCGAGGGACTTGACCATGCCGACGGGCTTCTTCGGCCTCCAGCCGCCGGGCTTATCCCAGCTCCACTCATCTATGCTTCTGCTCATCCACTCGGACTTGGCCGCCTCGGGGTGCATGGCGCTGTTGTTTGAGTAGAGGAAATCGCGTTCGCCGAGGAGTCCGGTCTCCCTGATGGCGACGGGGTCCCTCCTGCCCTCGATGACGTACCCGTAGGTGTCATCCGCGTAGAACCCACCGACTGTTGTCTGGTCGCCGTTCCCGACGTCGCCGATGGGCCAGTTCAGCTCCATCTCCTTCGCCTCGCGGGCGGTGTCCGCGTACCTGAGGACATGCATGACTGAGGCTGCGCGTTTTATGCCGTAGCCCCAGTGTTTTTTGGCGTCAAGGAACTTTGGACCGCCACCGTGGTGCACGTAGGCGACTCCTCTGCTGTTCATGCCGGGGTGCCCGAAGAACCAGATGCCGCCGGCCGCCGGGATGTCCCCAGTGGCACCGAAGGCGCTGTAGACGAAGCTGTTGCCGTCCTCCGGGAACGCCACGACCGTGATCTGGTAGCCCATGTCATGGTCCCCGCTTGAGCCCGTGACGAGTTTGCCGTCCTTCGTCGCGGTGCCCCAGGCGGCGACGCCCGAGCAGGCGAGCGGGGGCAGCTCGGGGATGCCCGCGTCGGCGTTCAGGTAGGTCCGCGCCGGAGGCGTGTGCCCGAACCAGAGGTCGGCGACGTCCTCGTAGCTCATCGAGACACCCGAGTCGGTCGCGCCCCCCGACCAGCCCCTGCAGAACTCGATGAGCCACGGAGTATGCTTGGCGTGCTCCTCCTCCCACCTCCTCTGGACGGCGGTCTCCTCGTCGGTGAACGTCTTGCCGGCGTGCCTCTCCAGTATCCATTTGCCGTATATCTGGACGAGCTGCGTCGCGTACTGGTAGCCCATCTCGCGGTCGGTTCCCTTGAGCATCACGACTGGCGTGATCTCGGGGACGAGTGGAACGCCGTCCGCCCACTTGATCTCAGTGCCCTCCGGGGTGATGGCGGACACCGGCGGGTTCAGCGGGCTCTTGTCCCCACTCTCGAGATGCTTAAGCAGCAGTTCTCCGAGGGCCTGAGCCTGGTGGAAGCCGCCGAATGCCTTCGCCCAGTCCTCCTTTGATCGAGTTCTGCGGGCGCTTGTGCCATACCACTTCCCCTTGTAGTATTCTATCATCGCCTGGTTGAACTCGCCCACCCTCTGCCAGTAAACTGGGTCGAGCGGGGATAACTCGCCGATTCTCATGTTGGCGAGGGCGAGGGGCACCTTGGCCCTGTCTTTGACCCTCGAGATTCTGATTGAGTTCATGTTTCTAAGCGCGAACTTCAGGAACGATGCCACGCCGGGTTTATCCAAAGTCTCTGCACCAGAGCCGAATGGTGACCCACGGCTTATTAACATACCTATGGTATGTATTATATCTCTGGGTTAGTTTTTATTCCGGAGGATAAACATCTTAACCGGGCAACCCAACGTAAGCACCATGCCGAGAGTCGTCCCAGAATACAAGGAAGAGGCAAAGAAGAAGATAATCGAGGAGGCCCGGCGACTGTTCCTCACAAACGGGTACAGGGCGACGAAGATGACCGACATCGCCTCGAGCCTGGGCGTGACGAAGGGGGCTATCTACCTCTACTTCAGCAGCAAGGAGGACCTACTCGTCTCTATGATCCAGTCCAGCCCGGAGTTCAAGAGGGCGCCGATCTTCAAGGACTTGACCGCGAAGGAGTTTCGAAGCATCCCGTCGCCCGCCTTCCTGGCGAAGATGCTGAACGTCCCACAGACGGTGGACAGGCTTGGCCAGGAGCTCGCCTCGGAGGCGGCGCAGAATGAGAACCTCAGGAAGACCCTCGCCAGATTCTACGGCGAGGAGATCGGGGAGATCACGGAGAGTCTGATGCGCCTCCAGAGGGGGGGAGTGATCAGGGAAGACGTTAACCCTCGACACGTGGCACTCGGGCTGCTCTCGCTCAGGGGCGGGATGAAGGGCTTCCTATCAACAGGGATGCCCCGGGCCGACGTCGAGACGACCTGGAGGATCTTCACCGAGGGCCTCCTGAAGGAGATCCTCGTCGAAGGATAGATGATTCTCAAGGGCGCAACCTTTAACCTCGTCCGAACCTACCCATAAAACATGGATGGGAAGGTCATCGAGGAAGCTAGGGCTGAAGGCCAAACTGGCGACAGTCAGGTTCATCCCGTGCAGCGCCGCCTCACGGATGAGGAGAAGCGCCTTTCCCTCCAGATCCTCAGCCGCATCGCTCGGAGCGCGAAGGAGCGAAGGGTCGACTCAGACTCCGCTCTCCTGATACGGGGGGAGAGGGACCGCTGATCATTCTCCTCGACGCAAACATACTCGTTAAAACCGTCTTGGAGGAGCAGGGCAGCGGCAAGGCGAGGAGGCTCATAAGGAGCGCCTTCAACTCCGGCTTCGCCCCCGCGACCATGGACCACGCCCTCCCGGAGGCCCTCACCGCACTCTGGAAACACCACGTGCTCCTAAAGGAGATCTCGGCGGATGCCCTCCTGCAGGCAGGGCGGGACCTCATCGACCTTTACGATAGACTCGCCATCATCCACGCCAGAGACGTGGCCGAGGAGGCGACGCGCCTCTCAGTCGACACCGGGCTGACGCCGTACGACACCCTCTACGTCGCGGCCGCCATACAAGGCCACTGCACACTACACACGGCGGATGAGAAGCTCGCGCGCGTTGCGAAGACGCTGACGAGTGTGCGTCTCCTCGACGAATAGACAGCGACACGAGGTGCAACCAACGCCTAGAGAGGGCGCAGTATCTCGAGTAGCTCCCGCCGGGTCCAGAACTTCTCCCCCTCCAGCTCCGAGTCGATGACGCCGTTTATGATGCCACGTTTCCGCTTGATGAGTGCGTCTATCTTCTCCTCTAGGGTGTTCTGGACGAGTATCTTGTGGACGTAGACGGTGCGCGTCTGGCCTATGCGGTGGACGCGGTCGGTTGCCTGGTCCTCGACTGCTGGGCTGAACCAGTTGTCGACGTGTATGACGTGGTTGGCGGCGGTGAGGTTTATGCCGTGGCCGCTGGCGAGGACGCTGCAGAGCGCCGCGGCGTAGCCGCCGCCGTTGAAGGCGTCGATGAGCCCCTGCCGGTCCCGGGTCTGCCCGTCGATCCTGATGTATCGGAGCCCCGCTTCCCCGAGGACGCGCTCGAGGAGGTTGAGGGTGCCGAGGAAGTTTGTGAACACCACGCAGGATTCGCCCCCCTCGTGTATCTCCTGTATCTTCTCGCAGACGAGGTCGAACTTCTCGCTTCGGCCGAGGGGTGGGTCCCAGGCGTCGTTTGCCATGGCGGGGTGGTCGCAGAGCTGGCGGAGCTTCATGATGACGGGTAGGATGCTGTCGACGTATCCGACGCTCTGCCCCGAGAGGATCTTCTCCTCCATGGGGTTGACCTCGGCCTCCTGTATGCGCCTGTAGAGGAGCTTCTGCTCCCCCGTGAGTTCGACCCAGTACCGCATCTCGACCTTCTCGGGGAGGTCCTTTGCGACCTGCTCCTTCTTGCGGCGCAGGATGAATGGCTTGACGCGGCGCTTCAGCTCCCCGATCTGCGTCTTGTCGCCCTCGAAGATGGGTTTCTCGAATGTGCGCAGGAACTCGCTGTAGGTGCCGAGGTGGTCGCGCATGAGGAAGTCGAAGAGGCTCCAGAGCTCGGCGGGGCGGTTCTCTATGGGGGTTCCGCTTAGGCTGAGCTTGTGGGCGGCGTTGAGCATTTTTATGGCAGCTGCTCGCTGTGTGCCCGGGTTCTTGATGCGTGTGCCCTCGTCGAGGACGACGAATAACCACCCGATCTTCTGCAGCTCCTCGACGTCGGCGACGACGGTGTCGTAGCTGCTTATGTAGATGGTGCGCTCGCCGCTGGGGGGGTCGATGCGCCTGCTCTGGCCGTGGTAGATGTTTACGACGGTCGCGTCGGGGAAGACTGTCCTGATCTCGTTCTCCCAGTGCCTGATGACGGCGACGGGGCAGATAACGAGGGAGGGCTCCCCCGCGCCTGATTGCTCGTACATGAAGCGCATCGAGGCGAGGCTCTGCAGCGTCTTGCCGAGGCCCATGTCGTCGGCGAGGAGGCCGTGGAGGTTGTGGCTGAAGATCCAGTTGAGCCACTGTATGCCGGTCCGCTGGTATGGGAAGAGGCTCCTGCCGCTCCGCATAAGCTGCGCCTCGATCTCTTCGGGTAGGCGGTAGGCCTCGTCGGTGCGGAAGTCGGTTATCTGGTCGAGGAACTCCCGGTACTCCTCGGTTGCCTGCTTGACGCCTCCGATGTTCTCGATGAACTCTTCGAGGGTCTTGTAGGCGTGTAGGCCGAGGCGGTAGCCCTTCTCCGTCTTCCTTGCCCCGAGTCCCTTGAGGCGCTGCTCGTCCTCGGATTTGCGCCTCTCGACCTTCCTGACCCACGTGTAGTTGTCGGCTCGGGAGTAGCCGCCGTCGTTGCTCGCCGGGAGGCCGGGGGAGTCGGATTTGGGGTCGTAGACTATGTTGAAGTCGAGCCAACCGGGCTCCTCGTAGCTGATGAGGACTGTGGGGGGCTTGTCCTCCTCGATTATCGTGACCTTCCGAGCCTTGTCGGTGAGGACGGCCGTGAAGCTGCTCTTGAGTAGTACGAGGTCTCTGAGGAAGAACTCGGGGATGTCGCCGAGCCCGACGCCGTCCTCGGCGATGTCGAGGGCCTTCTGGGAGGCTTCGTCGAGTAGGTAGAATTCTTCGCCGACTTTGAGGTAGCCTTCGCCGCGCTTCACGGCGGCGGGGGGGAGGGGGTGTCCGCTGGGGTCCTCGTACTGTGGCTCGACGGTGACGCCCTTCTTGGGGTCGAAGTCGACGGTGAGGGACCTTATCGGGCTCCCGGCCCTGCAGCGGATCTCTCGGGATTGTTCGGTCTCCCGGACTTTTAGGAGTCTGCGTAGGCTCTGGAGGGTGGCGGGGTTGAAGGCGAAGAAGATGTCTCCGCCCTTGTAGATGGGTTTGAGGCTGAGTATGCTCTTTAGGACGCTGAGGCTCTCGGGGGTGATCGTCCGGGTGCCTTCGTCTGTCTTGATCGTGCCGTTTTCGGCGTCGATTCGGGGAGCGTCGAGGCGGGTGTTCGCGCCCTCCGCGTAGACCCCGATCAGGTGGTTGTTTGACTCATCCGCGTCTAGTGTGAATCGTAGGTCGACGCCTCTTAGCGTCGGCGCCTTGTTGGGGGCGGAGAGTTCGGCGAGCAGGTCGCGGAAGTTCTGAGTCGGTCTTCGACGCGGGTCTTCGACCGCGACGGCGTTGTCGCAGGGGGTGAGGCACCTGATGACGGTCTCGCTCCCCCTGATCCAGTACATGTATCGCCTCCTACACCTGACGCATCTCTCCCGGTTGCGGGGTACAACCGTCTTAAGCGTCTGGGTGGGGGGCATCTCAGGCTAGACCGTGTGGGGCTCGTTAAAAACCGTGCGGACCAGAGCCGGGGGAGGCGGGTAAACGTGCCGCCCAAACACGCGTCTAGCCGTCAAGTTTTACAGAAAGCCTTTAAACCGGGTTCCGCATCTCCATGCGTGAATCCCCCGGATAGGGGGGCAATGACTCTCAGAGTGTTCAATATGAGCGAAGATAAGAAGCCCATCGAAATGCCAGAGGAGAAGCCAGTCGAGGAGCCGAAGGTAGAGGCGCCGGCAGCAGAGGCAACCGCGCCCGCTGAGGCCCCCGTCGAGGCTAAGGAGGAAAAACCTGTTGAGGAGCCACGCATAGAGGGCGCCGTCAACAAGGGCGACTTCATCCTCATGGAGATGACGGGCAAGGCCGAGGAGACCGGCGAGGTATTCGACACCACCAACGAGGATGTCGCCAAGGAGAAGGGCATCCACCGCGAGGGCAACACTTACGGCCCACGCCTCGTCGTCGTCGGCGAGGGCTGGGTACTACGCGGACTCGACGCCCGCCTGCACGGCGTAAAGCCAAACGAGCAGACTGCGATCGAGATCCCCGCAGCCGAGGCATTCGGCGAGCGCGACCCCACGAGCGTCCAACTCATCCCCTATCGCATCCTACGCAGCAAGGGCGTAAACCCAGTCCCCGGCGCGGAGCTTGAGATCGACGGCCGCCAGGCCATCATCCGCAGCGTCGGCGCCGGTCGCGTACAGGTCGACTACAACCACGCACTCGCGGGCAGGAAGATCGTCTACGACGTAAAGGTCACCGAGATAATCGAGGAGGAGAAGGCGAAGGTCAAGGCCCTCATCGGCCGCCGCTTCGTCGGCATCGACGCCGAGAAGTTCGGCCAGAAGATGGGCAAGAAGAAGATGACCCTCACCGTCCCAGACGAGATATTCTTCGGCGAGAACATCCAGATCGCCAAGAGGGGCCTCGCCATGGACGTGCTCAAGTTCTTCCCCGAGCTCGAAGACGTCGAGTTCCTGGAAATAGTTAAGCGTAGCTAAGCCCTTTTTTCATCGGTGACCCAATGGGCTCCGACTCACTTGTCGTGGGGGCGGGACCCGCGGGTCTTCTAGCGTCCAAGGAGATTGCATCTCATGGCTTCTCCGTCAAGATTCTGGAGGAGCACGCCCGGGTCGGCGTCCCCTCCCACTGCGCGGGGCTCATCAGCGTCGAGGGGCTCAAGAGGATAGGCGTCGAGGCCTCGGGTAGTTTTGTGCAGAACACGATCATGGGGGGGCGCATCTACTCACCAGACGGGCAGTGCATAGAGATCAGGGACACCCGCCCGCGTGCATATGTCATCGATAGGGCGGCGCTTGACCAGCACCTAGCCGAGATGGCGCTCGACGCCGGCGCAGAGCTCATCACGGGCAGGAGGGTGGAGAGGCTGACACTCGACGACGGCAGCGCCACGGGCGCATCCGGAGCCGGGTGGACGGAGGAGGCGCGCCTAGTGATAGACGCCGAGGGACCATCAAGGAGGCTCGCCAGACAGGCCGGCCTAGTCAACCATAAGCAGGAACCCCTCCTCGGCGTCAACACCGAGGTAACGTGCGAGATCGACCCCACGACGGTCGAGGTCTGGTTCGGCGGGGAGACGGCGCCCGGTTTCTTCGCGTGGGTCATCCCCACCTCGGACAAGCAGGCGAGGGTCGGCCTCGCCGCGAACAAGGGCGACCCCACGAGGCTGCTCACCAACTTCGTCAAGAGGCGCTTCGGCGCCACCACTTATCCGCCGCCGAGGGCGGGGCAGGTGCTCGTCGACGGCCCGGTCAGCAGGACATCGTTCCCAGGCATGCTATTAGTCGGTGACGCGGCGGGGCACGTGAAGCCGACGACGGGGGGCGGCGTTGTGCTCGGCGGCCTCTGCGCCATCGAGGCGGGGAGAGCCGCGGCGAAGGCCCTCGAATCCGGCGACCTCTCCCAGAGAACGCTCGGGCGGTACGACGAGGCGTGGAGGAGGCTATACGGCTCCGAGTTCAGGAGCATGCAGACACTCCGGAGCCTCGCCGACAGGGTCTCCGATGAGAGGATGAACCGCTTCTTCCGAGCCTTCCATGCCGCGGGGCTGGGGGACAGGGTCAACGAACTCGTCGCCGACGGCGACATGGACCTGCAGGAGGCGGTCATCAGGCGCGCCCTCTCGGAGCCGCGGATCATGAAGGCAGCCATCGGCGGGCTCGGGAGGCTCGCATTCGCCGAGCTGCGCGGCCTAGTCAACATTTAAATATCGAGCCAAGCTTGTATCTGGGCTGATAAGTATGTCCACATGCATCTCCTGTGGCAGGAAGGTCACTCCCGAGGAGAAGGCCGTTAAGATGAGCTGCCCCAACTGCGGCGCCGTTACTATCTGGCGTTGCGAGAAGTGCCGCCTCTTCGGTCGCACCTACAGGTGCCCCGCCTGCGGATTCCAAGGCCCATAAACAACCCACCGACGCTTTTGTCAACCGTCAGCATCTTAACGAGCACATTTTACCGGTACAAACTCATGTACTATTCAAAAAGGGGGGAGGGGAGTCCCCCTAAATAAACTGGAAAACAGCCCCGTAAGCCGAAAGAAGCCAGAAAAAGGCTCCGTTGACGATCCATACTGCACGAAAATGCACAGAAAACGACGCATTTAGGATCCTCAAACGTGTTAAACAACCACGATAGGTACCAAAAGAGGCCCAATTTGCAGCGACGAAAACCCTAGGGGGGAGGGGGGTACCCCAAATATTTAGTTTTAATGCGCCAATAGCTGAAAGAAGCTCTAAAATGACCCCGTTGACATGCCGATCTACGCAAAAGGGGCATCTATTCCCTACAAAGTTGCAGCAATACCCCACACGAAAAAAGCTAAAATGAAGGAAAAAGAGGACGCTTAGAGCTTCTTGGTGAAGCGCTCGACGCGCTCCACGGCGTCCTTGAGCACCGATATCGGAGCCGTCATCGGCACCCTGATGAAGCCCTCCTGCTTCGTGCCGAACGCCGCACCGTTGCTCAGCGCCAAGTTCTCCGCCTTCTCCAGCTTCGCGACGAAGTCCTCGCTCTTCAACCCATACCTGCGGGCGTCGAACCAAGCGTAGAAGGCGCCCTCGAACTTGTGACACGGCATCCCCATGTCGTCGATAGCCTTCGTGAAGTAGTCGCGCCGCGCCTGGTACTCCTTCCGCCTCTCCTCGACGTACTTGAAGTCGCCGCGCAGACACGCCACACCCGCCGGGTAGATGAACGTCGCCGGACGAGGCGCCGTGACCTTCGCCACCGTCTGCGCCTTCGCAAGATACTTATCCGGCACGATCACATACCCGAGCCTCCAGCCCGTCATGCTGAACGTCTTGCTGAAGCTCATGATGTTGATAGTCCTCTCACGCAGGTTACCGATCGTGCTCGGGGCGACGAACTTCTTGTCATCGTAGACGTAGTGGAGGTAGATCTCGTCACTGAAGATGGCGAGGTCGTTGTCCTCGGCGAGGTCGCCCACCGCCTCGATCTCCTTCTTCGAGTAGACCGAACCCGTCGGGTTGTTCGGGTTGCAGACCAGCACCGCCTTCGTCTTCTTCGTAACATAACTCGACAGCTTATCCAGATCCATGTGGTAGCCGCTCTCGCGGGACAGCTCCGGGATCTTCATCTTGATCCCCATGTCCTTGAGCATGACGTAGTGGTTGCTGTAGCTGGGCTCCCAGAGGATGATCTCGTCCCCCTCCTTGAGGACCGCAGCCATCGCGATGTAGAGAGCCGCACTGCTCCCCGCCACCGGGATGACCTGAGACTCCTTGTACACGGGGCCGATCCACTTCTTGTAGTAGTCCACGACCGCCTCACGGAACTGCTTAGGTATCTCGCTACCGCCGTAGTGCGTCCAGTCACCACCCTTCTTCACGGCGTCCTGAAGCGCCTCTATGGCGTACTTCGGCGCCTCGACGTCGGGGTCACCGGTGTTCAACTTCAAATAAGGCTTGCTCGGCATATCTGGCACCTTTCAGAGTAAGGCACGCAAAAGGGTATTTAACACCTGCCGACAGGCGCAGAAGGCCGACCCCGAAACGAAGCGACCATACATATCATGAACGATGCTTACCCCCCTATAACGACTGAAAATTACACCTATAAGCGACAACAAACAATCACAGGCGGTGCAACGATGTACTCGATAGACATACAAGGCCTCACGAAGAAGTTCGAGGACAAGACCGCGGTAGACGACCTCACCCTGAAGATCGGGGAGGGTGAACTCTTCGGCCTCCTCGGCCCCAACGGCGCGGGGAAGACCGTCACCATCAAGACCCTCTGCGGGATACTAAAACCCACATCGGGCACCGCAACCGTAAACGGCTTCGACCCCACGAAGGACCCCGACAAGGTACACGAGATAATCGGCCTCTGCCCACAGGAGCCAGCCTACTACAGCTACCTCACCGGACGCGAGAACATAGAGATATTCGGCACATTCCACGGCGTCCCAGCCAAGCAACTCAGGGAGAGGACGGCGCAGCTGATCGAAGCCGTTGGCCTCGGCGCCGACGCTGACCGGCGGGCTGGTAAGTACAGCGGCGGAATGGTGCGAAGGGTGAGCCTAGCCATGGCGCTCATCCACGACCCCGCCGTCGCCTTCCTCGACGAGCCAACCGTCGCAATGGACCCACAGAGCCGCCACGCCACATGGGACATAATCAGCAATCTCAAGAAACGCGGAAAAACCGTCGTCCTCACAAGCCACTACATCGAGGAGGTCGAGGCACTCGCCGACCGCGTCGGCATAATCGACAACGGCAAACTCATAGCCCTAGGAACCCCCGCGGAGCTGAAGCAGACACACGCCGCCGCCAGCCTAGAGGACGTCTTCATCGCCATGACGGGGCGCAAGATACGGGAGGAATCCTAGATGGACCCGAGAAGAGTATCCGCCCTCGTCGCCAAGGAGCTGAAGAGGACAATCAGGGAGCCCGCAAACCTCTTCATGGTCATAGTCTTCCCCCTGTTGCTCACCATCGCATTCGGGGCTAGCTTCGGCGCAATAGGTGGAGCCGAGACAAGGTACAGCGTCGCCGTCGTCAACCGGGACGCAGGCGCCATGGGCTCAGCCTTCACGGGCGCCCTCGCACACATAGAGGTCCTCTCGATACAGAACTACACCGACCCCGCCGCAGCCCAGTCAGACCTACAGCAGGGGAGACTAAAGGCCGTCATCACAATCCCAACCGACTTCACGGATAGCATCCAATCCTACGCCCAGAACCCCGCGACGCCAACCAGCTGGCACAACACCACCCTGAGCCTCTCAATCGACGAAGGCTCCATGGTGGCGAGCGCAGCCATTCCACCGATGATCCAACAGGTACTCAACGCCATGACCCAGACCACGAAGACCGGCACACCCATCAAAATCGGGACGCCGACACTCGTCGAAGCCCAGAGCATAAGCCAGTTCGCCTACATGGTCCCCGGCCTCTTCAGCTACGCCGCGGTCTTCCTCATAATGATGGTCGCCCAAGCCCTCACGACGGAGCGCGAACAGGGCATCCTGAGGCGCATAAGCGTGACCCCCACGACGGTCGGTGACATCTTCGCCGGACACATAGTCTCCAACCTCATCCTCGGCGCAGTCCAGGTCGCATTCGTCTTCGCCGCATCCTACCTGATGGGCTTCAGACCCCTCGGCGGGGTCGCGGGCGTCGCGGTCGCGTTCGTCGCCGTGCTCACCCTCACCGTGACAAGCGTCGGTTTGGGACTCATCACCGCGGCCTTCGCGAGGAACGGCGGAGCCGCCACCGGCATCAGCTTCGTCTTCATACTCCCCCTCATGTTCCTCGGCACCTTCGTCCCCGCCCCAGAGAACATCGCCCGCCTCGTGCCCACGTGGTACGTCACGGACGCCCTGACGAGCATCTTCCTCAGGGGCGCACCCGTCACAAGCGCCACGATCATAAACGACCTACTCTCCGTCGCGGGCGCGAGCGCACTCATCATAATCGTGGGCATCCTCGCCTTCCGCCGCTTCGGAAGAGACTAGAACAACACCCGAAAACAATCCACCGACAAACAGAACTAGGAAGAGGAGTTACCGAAGCAGGCTCTGCAGGTAGTCGGCTATCTTCTCGTGCACGGGGATGCCGGTGGCGTCCATCAGCGCCTTGTAGCCGGGGTAGCAGTTCGCCTCGAGCACATACGGCTTCCCGTCCTCCCCCGGGAGGATGTCCACGCCGCAGATGTTGAGCCCGCTCGCCTCGGCGACCTCGACCGAGAGGTCATCGTATATGGGATCATTGAAAGCCTCAGCCTGCCCACCGACGGCGACGTTGTAGCGGAAGTCCCTCTGGTTGAATCGCCTCTCCCTCCCGATCACCTTACCGTCGATCACGAGGCATCGGACATCGTAGCCGAGGTTCTTTATGTACTCCTGCAGGTAGTAGACGCCCTCCGCGTGCTCACGCGTGTACCAGACGAGGAACTGGAGGAGGTCGTCGCGCCTCCTGATGCCGCTGAGTTTCGTGACCCCGACACCCCTCGCCCCGCAGGTGGGCTTGAGGACGACCTCCCTCCCCTGCTCAAGCAGCTCGCGGGAGAAGTTGTACGCCTCCTCGACGTTCTCCGTCGCGATCGTCTTCGGGTGGGGGAGACCGAGGCTGCTCAGCCTCATCGTCAGCTGCTCCTTCGAGTAGAGGAGCATCGACTCGACGGGGTTGACGACTACCGCTTTCCTCTCAAGCTCCCTGAGTATGAGCAGCCTGTGGGTGAGTTCGTATGTGCTTCCCCTGTGGAGCATGTTGCTCGGGGCGTAGACGACGCCGGCGTCCAGCTCGGGCATCTTTGGGAGGGTGAAGTCCCAGGGCGCCATGAGGTGCACATGTATCTCTCGCCTACGCAGCTCCTCCGAGACGAGCTTTACCTCCTGTACGCCGGGGTTGTCTGTGTATATGAGCACGCTCAAGTTGGCAGCCAAATAGGGTTCATGTGGTCCGCTTAAATCACTTTTCAGACCCCTTCATATCGACCCGCGTAGCAAATTACTTTGTGACCCTCTGATCTATATAGTTACCATAGTTTACCGTTGGATATATTTTCTATGAAAGGAAATTATAAAGCTGAACATACATCTCTTATCACGAAAACCTGTCAAAGTAAAGAGATGGGGGGATGCAGTGGGGAGTAGCTTGTTTGGGGTGGTGTCAAGGACGCTCGATAAGCTGTCCTCCCTCCCACGCGTCAAGAAGCTCGTCTACTCCGCGGCGGTCATCTTCCTCGTCGCGTTCATACTACTCCCCCCCGTCCTCGGCATCACATTCAAGCTCGGCTTGATTGAGCAGGTCTTATCCGACCCCGTGCTGCTCGCGCGGGCGGAGTCCGCGGTGTTCTGGTCCTTCGCCATCGCCCTCTCCGTGGCGGCGCTAGACCTCGTCGCCGGCCTCCCCCTAGCGTGGTTCATCTCACGCGGGCGCTCACGCTGGATCAACATCGTGGACGCCCTCGCCGACATCCCCTTCGTCATCCCCACCGTCGCACTCGGCTTCTCCACCCTCCTCTTCTGGGGAAACACCGGCCCCGTGAGCGTCCTCGGCTTCTCAATCCCCCCCGGCCTCGTCCTCGTCCTCCTACTCCACTTCGCCTTCTCCTTCCCGGTCGTCGTAAGGGTCATGGTCGGCGCGCTCATGGCGCATAACACGATCTACGAGACCGCCGCGAAGACCCTCGGCGCCCGCCCCTTCACCATCGCGAGGACGGTGACGCTCCCCCTCCTCAGACCCAGCCTCATCGCCGCCTTCCTACTCGCCTTCGCCAGATCGCTCTCAGAGACGGGCGCAACAGTCATAGTCGCGGGGCTCTTCGAGAACGGCCCAGTCTTCATCAAGAACGCGAAGGACGCCGGGCTCGAGGGGCCGATGGTCCTTGTCAGCTTCACACTCATCCTATCCTCCGTGGCGGTCTTCGCCCTCATCCGCCTCCTCGGGAACAGGTTGAAGATACCCATCAACACCGTCTTCCCCGGGCCCGAGGCGAGGCTCAGCTCGAAGAGGAGCGTAAACTTCAGGGACGGGGCGACGCTGCTGATCTTCGCCCTCTTCGTGCTGGTCCCATCCATCTACATCACCCTCCCCGCCATCGGCGCGTTGACCGACGGGACCCTCCAGAACGCGTTATTCGGCACAGGCGTCTGGGCGAGCTTCTGGCAATCCATGGCGCTCTCCTACGGCATCGGCGTCCTCGTGACGCTCATTAACATTGTCGCGGGGCTGCCCGTCGCTGTACTGGTCGCGAGGAAGAGACTCGGGAAATTCGGCACGACGCTGCTGGACGCCGTCGTCAACGTCCCAATCGTCGTCCCCAGCGTCGCCCTCGGCGTCTCCCTCGGATTCTTCTGGCGCTCATTCACATTCATCCCCGAGTTCTGGATACTCGTCTTCTCCCACATGACCATCACATACACCTACTTCGTCCAGGCTATGGCGGCCGCCATAGAGGGGATACCCGAGGAGATGGAGGAGACCGCGAGGACACTCGGAAGCAAGCCCCTACACGTCTTCAGGAAGATCATCATCCCCCTCACCAAGTACAGCTTCCTCTCGGGGGCGATACTCGTCTTCACGAGGAGCGTCGACGAAACGGGCGCCGCGACCGCGGTCTCACAGACACTCAAGACCGCCCCAGTGCTACTCGTCTCGTGGGTGAAGCACCAGATTCCTGTCACGGACTCGGAGATCGCCCTCGGCATCGCCTTCCTCGTGCTCACATCCTTCGCAGCGCTCCTCGCCCTCAGGCTCATCGTCTACAGGAGGAAGAAGTAGATGCCCTCCCTCCGCCTGATCAACGTGACGAAGCGCTTCGGCGCCCTCAAGGCATTAGATGATGTCACGTTTGAGGTCAAGGACCGCGAGTACCTATGCGTCCTCGGCTCGACGGGGAGCGGGAAGACCACACTACTAAGATCGATAGCCGGGATACTCAGGCCCGACGAGGGCGAAGTCTACATCGACGGCGAGAAGGCCAACGACGTTGCCGCGGAGGACCGGAACGCCGTCTACGTCCCCCAGACCTACGCGCTCTTCCCCCACATGACCGTCCTCGAAAACGTCATGTTCGGCCCACTCGCCAAAGACATCGACAGAGCAACCGCCGAGGAGACCGCGATGCGGGTGCTCACACTCGTCAGACTCGACAAGAGGGCGGACGCGTACCCAAACGAGCTGAGCGGCGGTATGCAGCAGCGCGTAGCCCTCGCCAGGGGGCTCGCCTCGGGCGCAAAGCTCCTCCTACTCGACGAGCCACTCGGCGCCCTAGACGTGAGGCTACGCCTCGAACTCAGGGGCGAACTAAGGAAACTCGCAAAGGAGTCCGGATTCACCGTCATCCACGTTACACACGATCAGGAGGAGGCGATGACCATAGGTGACCGGATACTCGTGCTCCGCAAGGGCCACCTCCAGCAATACGGGACACCATACCACGTCTACAACCGCCCCGAGAAGATATTCGTCGCCAACTTCGTCGGCAACACAAACTTCCTCGAAGCCATAGTCGAGAGCCGATCGAAGGAAGGCAGCACACTGAGGCTTAGGGAGGGCCTCAACATCAGGGTGCGGGACCCGAGCTTCGAACCCGGGGAAGCCATCATAGTGGCGATCAGGGAGGAGAACGTCTCGATCACCCCCGAGCCGAGGGGCGACGAGCCAAACAGGCACTCAGGCGAGGTAACAGCGGTCCATTTCCTCGGAAGTTTCACCCGCTACGTCGTCAAACTCACAAACGGCGACGAGATCGCCTCACGCGCCCCAATAAAGGAGGCGAAGACAGAGATCAACCAGGGAGACTGGGTTAGTGTAAGTTTCGACCCGGGGAACACGCACATCTACGAGTACCCGACGCTCGGCCTCCCGAGCGAATTGGAGGCGAACTAGATGCCGGAGATCAGAGCCGAGGGGCTAAGGAAGACGTACGGGAAGGTCACAGCCCTCAACGGCGTCGACCTCACAATAAAGGACGGCGAGTACCTCACCATCGTCGGCCCAAGCGGCTGCGGAAAGACCACACTCATCAAGTCTATAGCGGGCATCATCCAGCCGGACGCCGGCGACGTCTCTATCAACGGCAACAGGGTCACCCCGCTCCCAATCGAGGACAGGGGCGTCGGCTACGTCTTCCAGGAGATCGCCCTCTTCCCCCACATGAACGTCTACGACAACGTCTCCTACGGCCTCATGGTCCGTGGGGTATCACCACCGGAGCGCATGGGGCCCGTCGAGGAGATGCTGCACATGATGAACCTCGAGGGCTACGTCTCCCTCTACCCCAAGGAGCTGAGCGGCGGCGCGAGGCAGAAGACAGCCATATCCCGCGCACTCACCTCGGGCTCCACACTCCTGCTCCTCGACGAGCCACTCGGCGCCCTCGACCTAAAGGTCAGGACCGTCCTCCGCTACGAACTCAGGAAGCTCGTCAAGGACCTCGGCCTCACCGCGATCCACGTCACACACGACCAGGAGGAGGCTCTCTCTGTCTCGGACAGGATCGTCATCATGAGGGCGGGGAGGATAGTCGAGGTCGGTCCGCCTATGCAACTCTACCTGAGGCCGAAGGAGATATTCACCGCCAAGTTCCTCGGAGAGGCGAACTTCATGACGGGTGAGGTGACCGCCACGAGGGATGCGGGCATAAGCGTCAACGTGGGTGGGTCAAAGCTCAACGCAGCCACACGTGGCGAGTTCTCCCCCGAGAAGGGCGAAGCGTGCGTCCTCGCCATCCGCCCCGAGTTCCTGGATCTGTCACCGAAGCCGAGGAAGGGCAACACCTGGACCTGCGAGATCGTCGGGGCGAGCTTCGTCGGCGACACCATCAGGTACGATATACGCGCCGAGAACGGTGTAACCCTACTAGTAAAGACGCCGATAACCGGCGACGAGTCGAGCTTCGCAGCCGGAGACAAGGCGTACGTGACCCTGCCCGAGGAGAACCTACTAATATACAGGCTCCCCGAGGAGGGACTAGAGAAAGCTCTATCACTTGAGTAAACGGAGTTGATAATGTGAAACCCCTCGAGAGTTGGCTGAAGACCCGCCGAAAGGTCCTCGCGATAAGCATGGTGCTGGAACACTCCCAAGCCACAGTTATGGCGATCGAGCAGCTTGACCGCTGCATCGGCTTCGCCCTCGCGGGCAAGAGGGAGGACCTAATGCGGAGCTTCGAGATTCTCAAGCTCAAGGAGAAGGAGGCGGACCTCCTCAAGCGCAAGATCATCGGGGAGCTGGCCAAGGGCGACCTTCCCGTATCCGAGCGGGAGGACCTCATGCGCCTCGCGAGACAGACCGACGACGTCATCGACTGGATAAACGAGACGGGACGCATCCTCGTCGAGTTCAGCCTCAAGGATATGTCCGAGGACGTGAAGAAGACCACCGTAGAGATGGCGCAGACCATCAAGAGCTGCGTCATTAAGCTGGACGACTGCATCGAGAAGCTGACGAACAGGGAGTTCCAGGACGCGCTCAAGGCGGCTGACGAGGTCGAGAGGCTTGAGGAGCGGATGGATGGGCTCTACCAGCGTGCGAGGGGATTCATCTCGGGGCTCAAGGCGAAGGATGTCGAGATTGGTCAGGCGATCCTCCTCTCCGAATTCATGGATGCCCTCGAGACGATCACCGACCGCTGCGAGGACAGCTGCGACGAGGTCCGCGTGATAGCGGTCACCGCGCCGCTTCTCTGACCCCGTAGGGCTTTTATACGCAGGGTTTTCCTCCCATAGGTCAGGTTTCCCGTGGTGTCGGCTGTTTGAGTGACGTTGATCGGCGGATCGTCTTACTCGTCGTGACGATGACCTCATTCCTGACGCCCTTCGCCTCAAGCAGCTTCAACATCGCCCTCCCGAGCATCAGCAGCGAGTTCGGCCTCGACGCCATCACGATGAGTTGGGCGAGTCTCGCGTACCTGCTCGCCTCCGCCATGTTCCTCGTGCCCTTCGGGCGCCTCGCGGACATCTACGGGCGGCGACGAGTCTTCGTGTATGGCACCGCGGCCTTCACGTTCTCGTCGCTGCTTCTCGGCGTCTACCCGTCGGCTTCAACCATCATCCTCCTCAGGGCGCTCCAGGGCGTGTCCTCCGCGATGATATTCGGAACGGGCGTCGCGATACTCGTCAGCGTCACCCCGCCCAGGGAGAAGGGGGCGATACTTGGCATAAACGCGGCTTCGGTCTACGTTGGGTTATCCGTCGGCCCATTCCTCGGCGGGCTACTCACGGACTCCCTCGGCTGGCGCAGCATTCTCTTCCTAACAGCGGGGCTGGGCGCACTCGCCGTGCTCTTCATGGTCTGGCGCCTCAAGGGCGAGTGGAAGGAAGCCGTCGGGGAGAGCTTCGACATCAAGGGCTCCCTCGTCTACAGCCTCATGCTCCTGTCGCTGATGTACGGCTTCTCACTGGTTCCGTCGGCTAGCAGCCTCGTACCGATCGCGCTGGGGCTCGTAGGTGGCGGCGTATTCATCTGGGTTGAGGCACGCGCCGAGCACCCGGTTCTCGACATAAACCTCTTCAAGAGCAACTGGACCTTCACCTTCTCCAACCTGGCTGCCCTCATCAACTTCAGCGCCACGTACGCGGTGACGTTCCTGATGAGCCTCTACCTCCAGTACATCAAGGGGATGAGCCCCGAGGAGGCCGGGCTGCTCATGATCGCGTCCCCCGTGGTTCAGGCCATCTTCTCCCCAATAGCGGGGAGGTTGTCAGACCGGATGGAGCCGAGGAAGGTCGCCGCCATAGGCATGGCTGTGACGATGATAGGGCTCGTCCCCTTCATCTTCCTGAGCCCGCAGACGAACGTGCTGATAGTCATCGGTAGCCTAGCCGTCCTCGGCTTCGGGTTATCCCTCTTCTCATCGCCGAACACAAACGCCATCATGAGTTCGGTTGACAAGAGGCTCTACGGCGTCGCCTCCTCCACCCTTGGCACGATGAGGTTGACTGGGCAGATGATGAGCATGGGCATCACGATGATCATCTTCGCCGTGCTCATCGGTAGGGTCGAGATCGTGCCCGAGGTATACCCCGCCCTGACGGGGAGCATAAACGTCGCCTTCATCATCTTCTCCATACTCTGCGCCCTGGGAATACTGGCCTCCCTCGCAAACAACCGTGAGCCTAAAACGCGTTAGGTGACCTTGAAAGGTCTTAAATCCCATCCGGGCACCAATTCTCAGGTGCGAGTGTTTTGAGCAACCCTTGGCTTGAGGTTGACAAGAAGATAGTCTCGGAGATCTACACGTCCTCCGAGCCGATGGACAACCTGAAGATGTTATGCGATGTCTACGGGAGCAGGTTCCCCGGCACGCCTGGTGACCTGGACTCGGTCAAATACATGGTGGAGAAGCTGAAGAGTTACGGCATCCCGGACGCCCACTACGAGAGCTACAAGATACCCGGCTGGAAACGTGGCCCCGCCAAGCTCACAATGATCAGCCCCTTCAAGAAGGAGATCGACTGCATCAGCCTCCCCCACAGCATAGCGGGGGAGGTCGAGGCGAAGCTCGTCTGGCTCGGGGACGGAGCCGTCGACGTCTACGAGAAGAGGAAGGGTGAGGTCGACGGCAACATCGCCATGGTGAGCAGCGCGAACCCTCTGGGCATGACGAGGTCGCTCCACAGGTCGGAGAAGTTCATGAGGAGCGTCCTCGCGGGGGCGAAGGGCTGGATATTCATGAACCAGTACCCCGCCTACGGCCCGCAGACCGGCGGCATCAGCCCCATCATCCCCTCGATAAGCGTCAGTTACGAGGACGGAATGTACCTCGTCAGAACCCTCGAACGGGAGGGTGAGGTCACCATCAGGATCAAGACCTCCGACAAGAACATGGAGGTCACGACATACAACGTCATCGCAGATGTCCCCGGAACGTCGAAGAGCAAGGAGTACGTCGTCGTCGGCTCCCACTACGACGGGCACGACATCAGCCAGGGGGCGGAGGACCCAGCCTCGGGCACCGTGACCGTGATGGAGATCGCCCGAAACCTCGCCATGGCCAAGCAGAAGCTCAAGAGGCGCGTCCGCTGTATCTGCTTCGGCGCCGAGGAGATCGGCCTCTACGGCAGCTACAACTACACCGCCATGCACGCCGACGAGATGGACGACGTCCGCTTCATGCTCAACCTCGACGCGGGCGGGAGCAAGACACGCAAGGGCGTCATCCTACACGACTTCCCCGAACTCGAACCATTCATGGACAAGTGCGCCAAGGAGATGAAGGCCGAGTTGCCCTACTACCAGCGCGTCGGCCCCTACAGCGACCACTGGCCCTTCTACCTGCGCAGCGTCCCCTGCGGGAGCGGCGGGGACCCCGAGACGATCCGGACCAGCACCGGGCGTGGCTTCGGCCACAGCAAGTACGACACCGTCGACAAGGTCGACCTGGAGTACCTACGCCTCGCCGCGTCCAACTACACGCGTTTCCTACTCAGGGTCGCCAACGCGGACAAGTGGGATGCGAAGAGGAAGACCAAGAAGGAGATACAGGACTTCATCAAGAAGCAGGGATACGACCAGACCGTGCAGCTCGCCGACAAGGCGAAGGCGTACATAAGGACCTGGCCCGAGATGCACCCCGAGACAAAGGTCTGGGTGGAGAGCAAGAGCGACTGGTGAGCGGGGGTCACCCCCCAGCTTGCGTGGCAGTAGATAACGAGAAAAAAGTTTACTTTAAGGGGACGAGGAAGTTCCCGTCCATGCCAACGATCAGGGTGCCGATGTTGGGGCTGATCTCCTTCAGCTTCTGCATGTTGTAGTAGGTCTGCCAGCCATCCTGGCCAACGACGGCGATTATCTGCTGTATGGCGTCGGCTTCACCCTTGGCGCGTGCGACCTGGGCGTTCGCCTCACCCTGAGCCTGTATGAGGGCCGTCTGCGCCGTCGCGTTGGCGAGGATGAGCGCGCTCTTCCTCTGGTTCTCCGCCGTCACGACCGCCTGCTGCGCGGCGACGGTTGCCTGAAGCTCGTTAACGAGCGTCTGGGGGAAGGCGACGTTCTTCAGGTCGACCTCTATGTTGATTATGGCGCCCTTGAGGCTCGGCTCATCGCTCAGAGCAACCACTATGGCGGCCTGTATCTGGTTGGCGAGCTCGACACGCTTGTCCTTGATCTCGATCCATGTGTAGTTCTTGGTTATGCCCTTGGTGGTCTCGCTGGTTATGCTGTTGATGGTGGTCAGCTCCCAGTTCATGGCGGGGTAGCTCTGGTAGAGGGCGGCGGCCTTGTTCACGTCGATGCCAAAGCGGACGACGACGTCCGTTTTTACCTCGATGCCCTCGCTGCTGAAGCACATGAGGCTCGCGAAGTCGGCGTTAGGGTCGCTGTCGCTGAGGATGAGGTACTGGGTCGAGTACGGGACCTTTACGACGCTCTGATAGGGGAGCTTGACGAACCAGCGGGGACCCACGACGGGGTTGCTGACGGTTCCGCTGAGTGGGTCTACGACGAGTGCGACGTCGCCGACGCCCACGCTGGCGCCGGATAGCAGGGCGAAGACGCCGATGACTACGAGCGCGATAACGGCAATTGGTACTAGTACCGGGAACTTAGGGTATCTGTATTCTGTCATTTTTATTCCTCTTGTTGGGTTACTCTCTCGCGTCCTCGGTGTTAAGGGTACCTTTTTCGGATTCGTGGCAGGGTTTTAATCGTCAAAGATGTCTGTTTTCTGCCATGGACGTTGTCTCCCTGTTGATCCCCGCGGCGTTCGCCTTCCTCGCCGGGATCCTATTCCTCGGCTACCTAGTCGTTCACCCACTCAGGATGAGTTCGTACCTCCTAAACACGTGTGTGATGGTCTTCGCCACCGGGGTCGCGGTGTATCTGGGTTTCTGGGGGGACTGGACGGGTGTGGCGACAGCGCTCGGGTTATGTGTCGCTGCGTTCCTCGGTGGCTACGTCATCATGGCTGCGAGGGTTCTGGCCGCTGATGAGAAGCGTGTGCTGCCTCCCATACACCGACACAAGGGGGACGCGGGCCTCGGACACACCGCAGTCGTCTATTTCACACACGGCGAGTCACCGACCTACACACCCATCAACTGGATCAAGCAGTTCAGGGAGTTCGACGATCAGGGGGTCTCCTTCATGCCGTGGCTACTGCGCCCACTCTTCCTATACAACCTCAGAAACCGCTACCTCAGAGTGGGGAAGAGCGACCACTACATGCTTCACGTGCTCAGACTCAAGGAGATCGAGCAGGAGTACAGGCGCCGCGGCGACGAGTCGACGCGCCTCTATCTTAGTTTCCTCGACTACAATCCCCGCCCAGACGTCGCCGTGATACAGGCACTAAACGAGGGGGCGAGCAGGATTGTACTCGCCGAGGTCTTCGTGACGCAGTCAAACCACACGCTCGAGGGGGAGAAGATGGTCGAGGCGCTCCACGTCGAGGAGTACGGCGCATCAGTCGCATTCACGAAGCCCCTCTGGGACTCCACGTTGATGCACAGGATGTTCGTCGACCGCGCCAACGCGGTGCTCCAGGGGACGCCGAAGAAGAAGGTGGGCATACTGCTCGTCGGCCACGGCCAGCCTGACGAATGGGATAAAGAGTTCGCCGCGGAGACGCAGCAGGAGAAGGCGTTCGAGGAGAGCATCATGCGTGCCTTCGTCGAGGATGGCTACGTGACTGAGAACATCGGCGTCGCCTGGACGGAGTTCAAGGAGCCGAAGCCCGCGCCGAGGATCCGGGAACTCCTCGCCGGGGGCGTCGAGAAGATTCTGTTCTACTCCGCGAGCATTAGCGCTGATGCTATACACAGCCAGTGTGACGTACCCGATCTGGTTTACGCCTCGAACGTGCCAGATGGGGTGGCGTTGATCAACATGGGTGCGTGGGACAACAGCCCGCTCACCATCCAGGCGATCATGGAGAGGATAGACGCCGCCAAGTAGTCTCCCTAGCCTGGCTCGGAAAGATTAAAGAGCACTAGTTCCCAAGCGAGGATTAGGTGTAAGTCCATGACATATTGTTCAAACTGTAGCAAGGAACTGGATGCTGAGACAAACTTCTGCCCCAAGTGCGGCGTGAGAACCGAGAAAGGGATCAAGGAAGGCGTATCCATACCCTGGGCATCCGACCCACACTGGAGACTGGAGATGGATGTAGCCCTCCAGAAGGCATCGAGGGCGATAGACGACGGCGTCAAGATCGTTCAGGAGACGTTCCGTGAGGTCGCTAGCGAGGTCGAGAAGGGCGTCAACACGGCGAAAACGTCGGTGAAGGAGAAGACTGGCCCCGTATTCTGCAGGGTTTGTGGAAAAGAGAACACGAGATACGCCAAGTTCTGCACGAAGTGCGGTAAGGAGCTCTAAGCCCCCTACTTCCTAGGCACCTTATCCACGTCAACGAGCACCACGATGACGGCGTTGACCATCACGATCGGGTGGGTCTTCGCCTCATCCTTCGTGGACTCATCGGGGAACTTGAGCCCGCCCTTCACGATGCGTATCCTCCTCTTCCCCTCGGGGAGCGTGGAGAGCACCTTCTCGCCGTCCACCTTCTCCGGGTCGGGGGCCGCGATCGTGACATCAACCATCAATGCGTCCTCCATCTCCGAGAAGCTCTCGATCTTGAACAGCTGGCTCAGCCCGACCAGGCTGCTGTGGCTTATCGCGTCCTTGACCGCCCTCTGGGCCGCCTTCGTCGCGTCCTCGCCGTGGAGATCGATCCCTGTCCCCGCTTCAACTAGGTAGCGCCTGTAGTCCATGGCGGGATACGGGTGATGAACCGGATAAAAGGCTTCGGAGATGCATTGTTTCCCCGTTTAACCCCCAATAAAGCGTGGAAACCTTTAAATCGTCTTCACCGTTGAAGTAGAGAAACCCCTCCAAAGGTTGACTACTATGGACGGGAAAAAGGTGGAGCGGAACCCAATTGCGGAGGAGCTTGTCAGGGGGTTCCTTTCCGAGGACTTGGGCTACGGTGATATAACATCCGATGCCCTCATACGGCGTGAACAGCGCGCAGAGGCCAGGCTCTTCTTCAGGGAGCCCGGCGTAGCGGCTGGGCTCGAAGAGGCGGCGGCTATCTTCACCCTTCTCGGGTGTGATGTCAAACAGCGTGCCCTCGACGGCGCGAGTGTCGAGGCGAAGAAACACCTGCTTGAGATCGAGGGCCCGGCGAGGGCGTTGCTGGCGGGTGAACGCGTCGCCCTGAACATAGTCTCCCACATGTCCGGCATAGCGACAGCCACCGCAACAACGGTGAGGAGCGCCCGGAGCGCAAACCCAAAGACTCGAGTCGCCGCGACGAGGAAGACTCACCCCGGCTTGAGGAACCTGGAGAAGAAGGCCGTCGAACTCGGCGGGGGAGACACGCACCGCCTAAGGCTCGACGACTGCGTCCTCATCAAGGATAACCACCTCGAACTCCTCCCGAGCGTTACCGAGGCCATACGCCTCGCACGGGAGCGGGTCAGCTTCACGAAGAAGATCGAGGTCGAGGTCCGAGACTACGCCCAGGCTGAGGAAGCCGCGCTCGCGGGGGCGGACATAATCATGTTAGACAACATGAATCCATCGAAGATCAGAGAGGTTCTCGCTGCTCTACGGTCCAAGGGTCTGTGTGAAGGCAGGCTGTTCGAGGCCTCAGGCGGAATAACCCCCGAGAATGCCGCCGAGTACGCCTCATCGGGCGTCGACGTCGTCTCCCTCGGCAGCCTCACCCACTCGGTGAAGGCCCTCGACGTAAAACTCGAGATAAGAATGAACAGAGGCATGAACGCTTGAACGTGGAAGAGACGAAGGAACTGCAGTTAAAGATTAAGGAGTTGAAGGAGGAGAAGAACGCCGTCCTACTCGTCCACAACTACCAGATACCCGAGATACAGGGGATAGCCGACCTCATCGGGGACAGCCTCGAATTGTGCAGGAAGGCTCAGGGGGTCGAGGCCGACATCATAGTCTTCTGCGGCGTCGACTTCATGGCTGAGACGGCGAGCATCCTCAACCCCGGGAAGAAGGTGCTGCTGCCGAACACGCGCGCATGCTGCCCTATGGCGGCGCAGCTTCCCGTAAAGACGCTGCTAGGCATCAAGAAGGCTCACCCCGGAGTCCCCGTCGTCCTCTACGTGAACACCCTCGCCGAGGCAAAGGCCGAGTGCGACGTCGTATGCACCTCGGCGAACGCCGCCCCGATAGTTGAGAAGCTAGGAGCGAAGGAGGTCATCTTTGGCCCGGACTGGAACCTCGGCTACTACGTCTCCAAGAGGGTCCCAGACGTCAAGCTCATCCCGGCGCCCGCGCACGGGTTCTGTAACACCCACCGCCTGCTCGGGAAGGGCGAGAAGGCGATGGAGTTGAAGAGGCGGCACCCGGATGCGGAGCTTCTGGTCCACCCCGAGTGTGAACCCGAGCTTCAGGATAGGGCCGACTTCGTCCTCTCAACGGGTGGAATGTACAAGCGGTGCAAGGAGTCCACGGCGAAGACCTTCATAATCGCCACCGAGATAGGTATGGCCGAGAGGCTGCGCCGAGAGATACCCGGCAAAACCATCCTACCCGCCGACTCAAACCTTGAGTGCCCCACGATGAAGCGGATAACCCTCCAGAATACCTACGAGGCGCTGAGGGACGAGAAGCCAGTCGTCAAGGTCCCCGAGGATCTGCGGCTCAGGGCGCTGAAGCCGATCCAGCGCATGCTTGAGATGAGTAAGTAATCCTTTTCATCGGCGTCCCCCATTTTTCCAAGCATGTCTGTTGTCGAGTTTGAGGGCAAGAAGCCCAAGGTGCACCCGAGCGTCTTCCTCGCCCCCGGGAGCTGGATCATAGGGGACGTCACCCTCGATGAGGATGTAAACGTCTGGACGAACGCCGTGATACGCGGTGACGACGACAAGGTAATCATCGGGGCGCGCACGACGGTTCTGGAGGGGTGTCTGATCGAGGCGCCGACGGGCAACCCCGTCAGCATCGGCTCCGACGTCATAGTCAGCCACGGCGCGACGATCCACGGCGCCAAGATCGGGAACAACGCCATAATCGGCATCCAGGCAGTCGTTCTCGATCGAGCGGAGATCGGTGAAGGCGCGATGGTCGGTTCAGGCGCCCTCGTCAGTCCGAGGAAGATCATCCCACCCAAGATGGTCGCGCTAGGAATCCCAGCCGAGCCCAAGGGCGAGGTCACGGAAGCCAACATTCAGTATATGAAGAAGGAGCATGAGCGGACGCTGAGCAAGGCAAAGGTCTACAAGCAGATCTACGTCAAGTCGCGTTATTTCGGAGAATTTGGAGCCTCTTCAGCCCCCTGATGCTGGTATCGGATGCTACGGGATAATAGATTGTAGTCGTCCGACGTGTTGAACCGTGGAGGCACCCGTTATAAAGCAAAGGCAGCGGCATCTAGCGGGGAGGCGGCTGTAACTGGCTAGAGGGGGAGGGGGTGGCAGAGCCTGTCCTTATCGTTTGCCACCCTTCTGCAGAACCAGCAGACGTACTTTGGGTCTCTGACGAGTTCCTTGTACTCCGCGATGGTCGTCCCCTTCTCGACTAGAGCGCATAGGTGCCTTTCGTGGTTCATGTGGGGGGTCTCGTAGAGCGGCGTGTCCTTCATCTGGTCTGGGTGTGGGAAGCGGTGTTGAAAAACGTCTCTAGTTTGGCTTGTTGTGTTTGAACGTGAAGGCGGATGGGCATAGCTTGTTTATGACGCAGCCTCCGCAGTCCGGCTTCTTGGCGTCGCAGATGCGTCTACCGTGTGTTATGAGGAGGTAGTTGACCTCGTACCACTTGTCGTATGGGATGAGCCGCAGGAGGTCCTGCTCTATCTTGTCCCTGTCCGTCTCCCCTGACCATCTGAGGCGCTGGCTCAGGCGCATGACGTGTGTGTCGACTGCTATGCCCTCGACGACGCCGTAGGCGTTCCCGAGGACGATGTTCGCCGTCTTCCTCGCGACGCCCTTGAGCGTGAGGAGGTCTTCCATGGTTCGGGGGACCTCGCCTCCGTAATCGGCGACTATCTGGCGGCAGGCGGTCTGGATGAGCTCCGCTTTCCGGTGGTAGAATCCGGAGGAGCGTATGTAGAGTTCTAGTTCGTCTATGTTTGCGTCGGCGTAGTCCTTGGCGGTTTTGTATCTCTTGAAGAGGGCGGGGGTGAGCTTGTTGATCTGCTCGTCTGTGCTCTGCGCCGAGAGGATGGTGGCGACGAGGAGCTCGAGGGGGGTCTTCCAGTGGAGTATGGTGCCCTCCTCGTATGGGTAGGCTGTCTCTAGGCTCGCTATGATCTTCTCGGCTCTCTCCCTCTCGTCCATGGTTATGCGTCGCTGCCTGCGCGTTTAACCCATTCGAGGGCGGGGCGCAGGATTTATTGCCCCCGGTTTGAACGGGTTTACTCGACGTTGTTCTGGAGGAAGAAAAAGGCGGAGCCGAGGGGCGGGATGCCCCCCGACCAGGCGCCGATACCCGGTATACTCCGGTGGGGAGTAGACCACCCCGGAATAACGCGCGTCCTACCGGACATCCCGAGGGATGAGTGGGGCCTCGCTGTCGACGGCGAGGTGGAGTCGCCGCTCGCCCTGAGGTGGGCCGACTTCCTCGCCCTCCCCCAGGTCGAGTCTGTGAGCGACTTCCACTGCGTCGAGGGGTGGAGCGTCCTCAAGCAGCGTTGGAGCGGCGTCCTCTTCAAGACGATTCAGGATAGGGTTCAGCCGAGAAAGGGGGTGGAGTACGCGTGGTTCGAGTGCGCCGACGGCTACACGACGAGCCTTCCCCTCATGGACCTCCAGGGTGGTGACGCGGTCCTCGCACACAGGCTCAACGGTGAGGAGCTATCGCCACCACTCGGGGGGCCGATGAGGCTCGTGTTCCCCCAGAAATATGCTTACAAGTCGCCCATGTGGCTCACCCGGATCACGTTTTCCACCCGGGACAAGCTCGGCTTCTGGGAACGGGGCTACTACAGCAACACCGCCGACGTCTGGAAGAACGACAGATACAACGATAAGTGATTAATACAGCAGGGATAGGCAATTTTATCGAAAACCCGATATCCTTTTAACTGAAAGAACACCATCATAGCACACCTACAGAAAACGAATATCTGGAGGAGTCCAAAGTGGAGAGATCTAACACCGTATTTATCGGACGCAAGCCTGTCCTCAACTATGTCCTCGCCTGCATGACCCTCTTCAAGAGTGGCCAGGAGATCGTCCTAGTTAAGGCGCGCGGACAGTCCATCAGCAGGGCTGTCGATGTCGTGGAGGTACTCAGGAACAGGTTCATGCCCAGTGTCACCGTTCAGGAGATAAAGATAGGCACCGAGCAGATGCAGTCCGAGGAGCGTAACACGCCTTCAAACGTCAGCACAATCGAGATCGTGCTGAAGCCGTGATGGCGCTAACAATTAGGCTCTCGCGGCGACTCCCCCGGATGCCCGGAGGATCACTGAGTGCAAACGCAACTATGTGAATTTTGTCTCAAGAGCGGCATGCTCTGCTCGAAGTGCCAGACGAAGATCAAGACAGGCGCCGTATCCAACGAGTACATGGAAGTGGCCAAGAAGCTCATCAGCTACGAGGGCCAGAACCAGTTCCTGCAATCCGTTACCCTTGAAAACGTCGTGGACGCGGGGGGCTTCCTCGTCCTCGTCGTCGGTAAGGGGGACTCGGCCAAGTTTAACGCCAACCCTAAGCCCGTCCGTGACCTCGGTGACGCCCTGAATAAGAAGGTCGTCGTGATCGAGGCGGGGATGAATGATCGTAAGTTCCTCGAGGATCTGTTCTCGGGGCAGCAGATCGTGACGATCAACATCATCTGGCTCCCCGATGGGAGCACTGAGACGCGCGTCGTGTTGGCGGCCCGCGGGGCGAAGAGGCTGAGCAAGAAGCGGATACAGGCGTTGACGGAGATAGCGAAGAAGGTCCGTAAGATGGATCTTCGCGTCGAGTACGCCTACTAGCCACTCGAAAGTATTTTTATACCCTCCGCTCTTCTAGCTGGGTAGCTTAGGGGTTTCCTTCATGTTCGACAGGGTTTACATCGATGAGGCTAAGCGGAGGGTCGGCGAGCAGGTTACGATCGCCGGCTGGGTTGTCCGCACCCGGGATCTGGCGAAGATCAAGTTCATCGTGATGCGTGACAGGACGGGTGAGATTCAGGTCACGGTGAAGAATCTCGACCTCTACCCGGCGGATGGGTTGGGTCGGGAGGACGTCATCGCGGTCACGGGTAAGGCGCAGCAGAGCAAGATCGCGAACGCGGGCGTCGAGTTCTTCCCCGACGGCATCGAGGTGGTGAACAAGTCCAAGCAGCCCCTACCCGTCGACATCGCGGAGACGAGTCAGAGCGAGTTGGAGACGAGGCTTAACTGGCGTTTCCTCGACTTCAGGGCGCCTCAGACGCGCGCCATATTCACTATACAGAACAGGCTGCTGTCGACGTTCCGCGGCTGGCTGATGGAGAATGGGTACATGGAGATACAGCCGCCATGCATCATCTCATCGGCTTCCGAGGGGGGCGCGGACCTGTTCAAGTTGCCCTACTTCGAGAAGGATGCGTTCCTCGCGCAGAGTCCTCAGCTCTACAAGCAGATGTGCGCCATCAGCTTCGAGAAGGTGTTCACGGTGACGCCCATCTGGAGGGCGGAGAAGTTCAACACGCCTACTCACCTGAACGAGGTCCGGCAGATGGACATTGAGCAGGCTTTCGCCGACGACGAGACGGTGATGAAGGTGCTTGAGAGGGTGCTCGTGCACATGTTGAAGGAGGTTAAGGAGCATTGCCCGGAGGAGTTGAAGACGCTGGGGAGGGATCTGGTGATCCCCGAGCTTCCATTCAGGCGCGTCACCTACTCGGAGGCGATAGAGATGCTTCAGAAGGCGGGTGAGCAGATCGTCTGGGGGGACGACTTCACCAAGCCGCAGGAGAGGAAGATGATGGAGCTTGTGGGGAAGGAGGCTTTCTTCCTGAAGGATTGGCCTGCGGCGCAGAAGGCGTTCTATTCGATGCCCTACGCGGATAACCCGGAGGTTGTTCACGCCTTCGACTGCATCTACGGCGGGATCGAGATCAGCAGTGGTACGCAACGCATCCACGTCCCGGAGCTTCTCCGTGAGAGGATCACGAAGAAGGGGCTACACCCTGAGAACTTCGAGGGCTACATCGAGGCCTTCGCCTACGGTGCGCCGCCTCACGCGGGTTGGAGCATCGGCTTGGAGAGATTAACTATGATCGTTACGGGTAAGGACAACATCAGGGAGTGCTGCATGTTTCCAAGGGACAGGGAGAGGCTCCAGCCATGAGCCGGCAGAACCAGTTCGAGTACAAGATGTGCATAGTGGTGCGCACGGACCTTAAGATGAGCACGGGCAAGATGATCGCCCAAGCTTGTCACGCGGCGGTTGACTGCTCGGAGAAGGCGAAGCAGGAGAACCACGCGGGGTGGCGGAAGTGGCACGAGGAGGGCGCCAAGAAGGTGGCGCTCATGGTCGACTCGCAGGAGGAGCTTGAGGAGCTCGCGGAGAAGGCGGACAAGCTTGACGTCGTCTTCTCGGTCATTCAGGACCGTGGGTTGACGGAGGTTCCGCCGGGGAGCATCACGGCGCTCGGGCTCGGTCCAGAGAGGAATGACAAACTGGACAAGATAACCGGCAACCTCCCGCTGATGAAGTGACCCACTGTAGGGAATAGATGCTTCTTTTGCTGAGATCTGATCATGAACAGGGTGATTTTCTAGTACGTTTTTCTGATCTGAGCCGTTTTTTCGGCCATCCGGCTTACTTCCCTTTTCTTACGGCATGTCAACGAATCATTAATATCTCAAGACTCCAGAGACTCATTTAGAAGGTTGTGAAGAATGGCTGTAAAGACAACGCCTGAGTATATCGACATGCTCAACGAGGCCGTCGAGAGGGAGATTCAGGTAAGCATCCAATACCTGCTCCAGCACGGCAAGATGGAGAAGCTCATAATGAAGAAGCTCCCCGAGAACATCCTCCTCGACAAGACCACGTATGAGGCCATCGGGAAGTTCCTCCGCGAGATAGGGATGCAGGAGATGAAGCACGCCGCCGCCATAATGGAGAGGATCTACTACCTCGGAGGCAAGGCGACGACCAAGGCGAAGAAGCCGGTGGTCGGCGACTCGCTTAGCCAGTTTGCCAAACTCGGCGTAAAGGCCGAGGAGGAGGCACTCACCCTCTACAGGAAGATAATCGACGAGTCCCGCAAGGCCGGGGACTACGAGACCCACGAGCTCTTCGAGAAGATCTACGGCGAGGAGGAGGCGCACCTCTTCAAGTTCCAGGAGTACACGAAGTTCAAGGACGAGCCGCAGGAGGACTCGGGGAAGACCTCGGAGTGGAGGAAGGTCTTCACGGACGACTACTTCGCCCTACTCAACAAGGCGGTCGCCAGCGAGATCATGGCGATCATACAGTATACCAACCAACACGAGAAGGCGGCGCTGCTCAGCCTGCGCATGAAGGAGACGCCCCTAGAGGTCATCACCGAGAAGAACAAGACGAAGGCGGTAAGCGACCTGCTCAAGGGGGTCTTCATGCAGGAGATGGAGCACCTGGAGAAGATCTCGGAGAGGATCTACCTGCTCGAGGGCGAGGCGGCTGTGATGCCCGACCCGCTCCCCAAGGTTGGCGAGACGGCTGATGAATTCCTGCGTCTCGACCACGAGGCCGAGAACGACGCCATCGTCCTCTACAGGAAGATAATCGAGGAGGCCATGAAGCGCGGCGACACGCTGACGAGGCGCATGTTCGAGGACATCGTCATCCAGGAAGAGGAACACTACTGGAAATTTGACGATTTTTGTAGGTAAAATCGTAGTTTTTTTCCTTTAAAAGCCCCGTTTTTTTGACTACAAACAACTTAAAGTTCCTCAAAATCATATCTCCATACAACTTTCGTTCCCTACCTCAGATATTTGAAGAACACACCATCATTAGTTCACAGTCTTGACAAACAATTGGGTCGGAGAATTTCCGGTGGTTCACGGTGAGTCAGAGGGAGCCTAATCCTGTTCAGTGGGACCCAATCAACCACTACCACGTTGGAGTAATTACGTCCGACTTGGAATTATACGATCTCGGCGCACGCGCAGGTGGATTTTTCTAACCCGCACATGTGAGTATAATCAATATATTAATAAAGAAAATATAAAATGTTCTTAAAAATTCCTAAGAATAATACGATATTTTATATTACATATTTTCGAAGTCGGTATTAACTCAAATATCCAACAAGTTATCATCACCAAACACTTAAATAAAGAGGGGGTTGTCCTTCCAAGGAGCGGATTCATTTGACGTATAGATCACGCGCGCGACGATCCAAGCTCGAGATTTACATAGACGTAATGGAGGAGATCAGGAGCGGTACCATATTGCCAACAAGGATAATGTACGCGGCTAATCTATCCTGGAAGCCTCTTCAGCAGATACTTGCATCGCTAGTTATTCAGGACTTAATAGAGGAGTGCACCGTCGAGGAAGGTGATAATAGGAGTGATAGGGTTTATCATATAACCGAAAAAGGTCAAAACGTCTTACTTTATTTTGGTAAGGCTAAAGGGCTTTTAGAAATGAGGAAACCCGTCGAGATAATGAACGGGTGTTAGAATTTTCCTCATTTTCTTTTTCTATTTCCTCCTACTCATGTTCTTTCTCACGCTCCTCTTCAGGCTCAGCTTCACGGATCTCCTTATCACTGTCGGAGTAGTTCATCCACATCTTCTCCTCGGATGAGCCATAACTTTCGCAGAATTTTAATGATCCTTAACCACCATAAGCGAGTCTTCCACACTCATGAACTGAAATTTACTACACACGCGACCATAAACTACCTATCAAGCGCGCGCAGTCAACTTCGTTCTCTCGACTCGAGAGGACACCACGCACTCTGGAATCTAAATTGAGAATAACCCATGCATACTCTCCAAAGTCTTACAAAAGGAGCACTCATTATTAGGATATAAATAATACTCGGCGTTTCTTTTAGTTGAATATGAAGAGGTACGCGATAGTCTATGATAAAGGAATCGCAGGGTACGACTTCGGCGAAGAATACGCCCTTAGAGGAGACAGATTCCTACGCTACCTAAGACTCCTAGAACAATTAGATATTTTCAAGCGTCCAGACCTAATCTTAGTTAAACCGAAAGCCGTGGATGACTCCGACCTAATGCTCGTCCATACCCGAGAATACATAGATAGAGTCAACCAAGTTGCGGAAAATATGGGGTTCTCTCAGATGACACGCATCTCAAGCCAGCGATCGTTAAAGCCGTAAGGCTGATCGTTGGAGCCGCATTAACCGCTGGGGACATCGTTGCACAGAAGAAGGTCAACATAGTCCAGGGAGTAGGCGGAGGGCTTCACCACTCAGGTAAGGACTATGGAGAAGGCTGATGTGTCTTCAACGATGTCGTAATCTGCGAAGTCGATGATCGAGCGCCATGGATTGAAACGTGTACTATCTTCGACACATGCATACGCGGGGAATGGCACTATAGACATTTTTTACGAAGAGTCACAGGTTCTCTACCTCATCGTACACCAGAATCCTAGGACTTTTTACCCTAACACCGGGTTCGTGGAGCAAATTGGGAGGGAGAAGGAATGGGATATACGGTCAATGTGCCTCTTCCGCCGGAGGCTAGTGATGATTGCATGGGCTTGGTCCTAGAGAAGGTGTTTAGACCTATTGTGCGTCAGTTTCAGCCTCAGGTTATCATTAGGAATGGTGGGGCGGATCCCCATTATCAGGATGAGCTCGCTGAGCTTGGTTTGACCTATGGGGGGCTTTGGTCAATTGGAAGAGCTACCTCTGAGGCGGCTGATGAGGTTAGTTGTGGTATGGTAGATCTTGTCTGCGGGGGTATAATCCGGGGTATGAGGAGAAAGGGCTCTACGCTCTTTTATGCGGCGAATTGGGGCTTGAACTAGCTTATCGGGAGGAGGGTGCGCCTCCTACCCCGGATCATAAGGTTGTTGATAAAATGAAAGTCGTCATAAATGAATTGAGTGAAGTTTTGAAGGATTATTGGAACATCGAGAAAATCATCTCCTAATCCACGCGAGCATGAAATCAGAGGGGCTATTAAATGGATAAAGCACGATATGTACATCTAACGCGTGCCATTATACTCGTTTTACCCCTTTAGAGGTTTCTGAGCTTTGAACAGAGCACGCTCAAGAAGACCTTCTTCGGCTAAGACCCATGCGGGTCTCATGTTCTCTATAAGAAGTTCCACATTTTTCTTACCCATCTCTTTTTCCAGCGACTCCCTATTTTTCTCCATGGCTTCAACCCATTGGCTCGCAAGTTGAATGAGATCTTTTGTAAGATCCACCTTCGATATATGCGTGAAACTTGCTTCTTCAAGAAGAACTGGGTAAGGCTTTAAGGTCGACCAGCGAAGCGCTCGTGTGTGCTTGGGGTTTTCAGGAGAGAGTTTTCTTCGTTCAGAAACCGAGTAAAAACCTATGTAACCACCGGGTTTCAGTACTCGATAGCAACCGCGGAATAGTTGGCTCTTTTCAAGCACGGCGTAGATGCTGTCGATGCCTATCACCGCGTCAAAGTAACAATCTGGGTATGGCAGGTCTGGCAAAAGGCGTACCTCAAAATTAACACGTTCGGCTAAACTCTGCGACACCGCTCTCTTATTTGCCATCTTGACTGCCCCTGGGGACGCGTCCACACCCGTAACCCTGCACCCAGACACACTCGCTAAATAACAGCTCAATCCGCCCAAACCCGAGCCTAAATCCAAAACATGGCTTTGCGACGTGATGTCAAGCTCTTCTACAAGAAGACGAATCTGACTCGGCGGCGTGTAACTATACTGGCCTAAATACTGGCCAAATACTTGCTGACAAAGCTCCCTCCACGTGGGCGACTCTTCAAACTTGCGATAAATTTTGTCAGAATATCCCACCTTCAAATACTTGTGGATAAATATCCCATAGAAGTGATTAAAATTAGCCCGTGCCTGTTGAAGTCTCGCGGATAATTTAGACCGTTTTTTCACGTCAATCAAAACAAATTAGATGTGCGTGAGTTTAAATAAAAATTGATGTGCTCGCGCCTGTATTACTTCGATATTCGGACTTACGTTTCAAGATGGAGTTGAGAATTGGTAAGTTCTCGACAGCGTTCTTTGGCGTAGGTCCAGGCTGAAAAATTACATTTAGGGTCATCGGATTCAATAAACGGGTCTTCGCCAAACAGCATGTAGCCCTCCCACATATCATTAAAGGTTACTCCTTCTCTGTACCCCTGTCTCATGAAGTCGTCGACGATCTTCATGCAGGCGTTTACCGCGGTTTTGCAGCTGTCGAACTCTCCCAGCTTGTAACGTGTCTCCTCCTCGTAGAGGTGAAAGTTATCGTCAACGTAGACAGTGTACTTCAGCGCTTACCAACTCGAAGACTCGTTTTTTAAAGATGTAAAATCGCACTTATTAGAATGTCTTCTGAGCCTCGAGTGGGACTGTGGTAAGGTCTGCGAGGTTCCATTCAAGCCTACGGCGGGTCGTCCAGTGTATTGTAAAGACTGTTTCCCGAAGCATAGCCAGTCTAGAAACAGTTAGCGCGCGATACTAATCACTCGCCCATACTCTCGGAGAATGCGCTGACCTTGAGGGCAGCGAATTTGTAATTCTTATTTCTTTTCAGATTCTGGCGGCGCTATATTTGTCTGCTCATGGCAGCTGGGGCACATCGTCTTTGTGAACGGTGTCTGAGTTTCCCACTCGAAACTACATTTTTCACATTTGACCTTTCGCTTCATTTTGTATTATCCTCCATGCGTGACTTGTTAGTTTTCATATTACCCTTTCATGCATCTAGGATAATTAATATTATGCACGTTTTCGAGCCCGTTTGCACGTGCGTTCATTTTCGGTCTGGGACCTCTCATCATCTGAGTCTTCTTTAAGTCAGGTAGCCGGGCGGGTTCCTCGGGGGATTGAATGGGTAGACTAGCTGATTCCTCCCTCGGAGGACGAATCCATGATACCAGGAGGAGCCTAGGCAAGAAGTATAAGATGGTGTTGAAGGAGGAGGCGAATAAAGCGGCCTTCGATGCCCTCTACGCTGAGTGGTCGAACGAGGACGCGGCGGCCATCTACCAGTGGGGTGACGGCGGCATCTATGGCGCGATTGATCACCTAAACCTCAACAGCGCAATTCTGAATTGGCGAGAGATCCAGGAGCTTCGAGCTGATTACGAGGTGCTTTTAGATATAACTAAATCGTTAAGCGGGGAGTGACATTCGACGTGTCACGCGCGCATCCCAACCAGTGATCAACAAAGTATAGCATAGCAATTTTATCGATACGAAAAGAACAATATTGATTTCGGCCTCGATGTCCTCACGCGCGCGACGATAAGAAAGTTTATTTGAGTTAAAATCTATAAATATTTAATCACAAAAGTATCTTCGTTATACAATGAGTGAAATAGTGAGCACCAGACCGTATGAAAAAGGTGATGAGGTAGAAATTGTTAGCCTCCTAAAAAGAGTCTTTGAAAACTGGCCTAGATTTGATCTTACACCCTCATCACTAGATCATTGGAGATGGAAGTATGAAGACAACCCTCCGAAGATGAAGGTTGTTGCAGTTGCTGAGAGTGGGGGAAAAATTGTTGGTAGCCACCACGGAATCTACTCGAGAGTGAAGATAGGGGACAAGAGTGTTTTAGCCCAACAGGGGACGGATCTCGCTGTTGATAAGGACTTCAGGGGAAAGGGATTATACGCGAAAATGCAGGTGGTTAAAGACCAGTTGGCGGTAGAAGCGGGAGCGACCCTGGGCTACGGTCTATCAACCAACCCCATCGTCGTGGGTAAGCTTCATGAACGAAATTTACCTTTTCCCTCTCCGGTTCAACACATGGTTAACATTAGAGATATCGATTTACACCTCAAGAATTCTGATTACCCGGATGAAATAAAGAAGAAATATGGATATCTAGGCATAAGCGGACTAAACTCGATGAGGAACAAGTTTAAATCTAAGATAAGTTCAGACTCGGGAATTCAAATTTCCGAGATAGGGAGGTTTGACGAGAAAATCGACAGGTTCTGGATGGAGGTGAAACTGGGCTATTATTTCATAATTGAACGAGACCGGGAATATCTTAATTGGAGATACTGCGACAAGCGGGGCGGGGATTATAAGCTTTTACAGGCTACCGAGAATGAGAGAGTGACTGGATATATCGTCCTCCGGTTAAACCGTATTAACAAAGAGTATCCGAGGGGCTACATCGTAGATTTACTTACCTTACCGGGTCGTTTAGAAGTAGCGGATGCCTTAATTCGTAAAGCTGTTGAGTTTTTCACGGATAAGGGCGTGAATTTTGTCCAGGCTTTGGCAATAAATGGACACCCTTACAAAGATCTACTAGAAGGGAAGGGCTTCGTCAACGGTATGGCTAATTATTATCTGGGTTATAGAGTGATTAAACCAGAGGAAGCCATAAAGGACTTTGAATCCGCACCGCCTGAAAAACTTCATTTCACGTTTGGGGATCTCGATTGGATATAGCCACGGAGTGCGATCAACGTTTACGAGACCTAGCTCTTCATGAAGGGTTTGGAGGAGTTTTTTGTAGGTTAGATTAAGGTTTCTTTTTTTCGTGTGTTGGTTGGGTTAGATAGGGGTTATGGCTGCTGAAAGGGGATATGCGTGGGATCATTGCTTCGACTGCGGCTTGACTTTCTGTGATTTGTATAAGTGTTGAAAATATCACTAGTGATCATATTGGGAGTATGCGTTCGCGCATTTTTCCAAGATAATATACTGGTTGGAAAATTGTTTCTAATAAATTCATGTATCTTGTTTGCCAGTCTAAACAATAATACTCAGCGAGGGATCCATTAAATTTTCTTTTAAAAGGATTTAGTGCTTTACCATCTGCGCCCATTATTTCCAATTCTTTATAATCGTTCTGAATTCCCCATTTAATCGCTTCCCAATATAATAATTCGTTTGGATAAGTTCCTTCGTATACACATTTAGGAACACCAATCCATGCATACATTCTTTGTTTGAAACAAAGAACAATCAGTCCACTTAACAATGATCCGTCTTTTTCTGCACAAAAAATATTTAGGTTGTTTGGATAAAATTTTTCATAAATTTCATCAAAAAATTGGGTACCGCAGGAAAACTTGATTCTCTTATTTCTAATATTTAAAATATTATTATAATCGTCTTTTTTACCTTGATAGACGTTGATGCCTTTTTTATATGTTTTTTTTATATCTTGACGTAGCTTACCGCCAAAATCACCCCATATCTTCTCTTCATTTCGGGTTAAATCAAAAAGGTGTGTAAACTTGGGAGATGCTTTGTATCCCTCCCATAAAAATGGTCGGGGATCATAAAATTTGGGAATTGTATTTATGCAAATGGAGTTGAAGTGCATAGTTTTTTTTAGATAATTATCTAGATCTGCGATAAATTGTTCTCTTTTATACTGTTCACTATGATCCATTATCCCTGTGGGCATAACCATTATTGGGCCTAGATACATGGTTTCTACGCCTAAGGGAGGGGATAAACCTACCTTAAAAGTCGGAAATTTATAACAGTAAATCGGCATGATCCCAGTTAAATCTTCTTTATCAAAAACCATAAGGGGGATAAAGTCGCAGGAGCCGTTGTATCCACAAATTGTTTTTTTAGTGTGTTTTTTTATTATATTTAACCAATCCCATGTATGAAAAATTGTACCTGACTTTGAATCATTTACAAGATTATCCCATAGGTTATTATCTGTCTGAGACGCAATTTTAATCTCCATATGAGAAAAATATTAGCATTAAAGTATAATAGAATTTGTATCTATTTCTTATGACATTCGCTGTGTCAATACTATATAGAAGGTGAGCGATCTCGGATTTTGTTTGTACATGTGATGTATTGATAATAATTGCGTGCGCGGATGGTGGTTAAGTGACGTCATTTATTCTAATTTATTGACTGAGTCTAATCATGGGGAGTCAGGAGTTTTGGGGTCACGGGAACAACATCTACTATTGATGAGGGTAGTATAGTCAAAGGGCTCGGGGCTGGTAAACGCGCGCGGGGCGAGGCGAAGAATTTGGTTCTTCGAGTTCACTATGGACTTTATTAACTACTTAATAGCCGAGTTGATCTAGAACCATCTTAATTTCAATAATCTTTTTGGGTACTTCATATACGGTTAACAATTTTAAGGGATCACTTTTTTCATCCTTTGCTGACTCGATGGTTTTAACCAACGACTTAGTTATCGGTTCAATTTTTTGGATGTGATCGTCGATTAGAGTTGATGGGGTTCCTCTCCACTCATTCACACTGATTGTTCGTTCAAGGCCATCAAGTCTTTGTCGGACATCTCTTATCTCTTCTTCAAGATTTTTTATATATTGGATTACCGAAGAAATTGATTCAGCGTTCTTTATCATATCTTTAATATAATTAAAATGGAGTAATATTAATGTTCTTGAAGAACCTGCGCGCACAAAGCTTTCTCCGCGACTTCGCTTTAGTCAACAACCCGTCCTTAATTGGACAGGTCAATTTCAATTGTGAGTAGTCTTTTCACGATTGCGCGGTTGGGTGCTGAGTCTTCACGGTCCGGGTGGCTGTGAGTAGTGCTCCTTTGATTAGGAGTAGTATGGGGGTGATCATTGAGGCTATCATTAGGGTTGTGATGTTGATGGCTAGTTGTGCTTGGATGTCGAGTGGTATGTTTGCGCCTAGGCTTTGTTGGATTTCGGTGACTGGGATCTGGAGGCTGAGGTTGCCGCCGTGGAAGAGGGTGTACCCGTAGGCGAGGAGGGATAGTCCTAGACATATGAGGCTCGGGCCTTCGATTCTCGTTTTTCTTAGGGTGATTGTGAGAAATACGATTGCGGCAGTTAAGATGCCGATGGTTGGGGTTTTCGGGTCTATTAGCTGGTTTATGATGTTCTGGGTGGTGGCGTCGGGTATCATTTTGGTGTAATTAATCAGAACTTGTGGGGCGTAGTAGAGGGCTGCGAGGGTGACGGCAGATAGGGTGATGGCGGTTAGTATTCTCAGGGTCAGTTGTGAGGTGCTTATCTCAAGGTCTAGTAATTTAACCAAGGGTGGTTACCTCCAGTTCGGTTGAGCCAAGTTGTGTCTGGATGTCGAGCATCAGCTTTAGTAGGCCGCTTATTAGTTGGTTGTTTGGGATGACGAACTCGAAGTTGAGTGAGGTGTTTGTGCCGGGGGGTACGTGTATTTGTTGGGATTTAGCGGCCCAAGATTCACCGGTTTGGTTGACGATTTTGGGGTTTATTGTTCCGTCTAGGGTGATGTAGTGGTTGTTGTTGAGGAAGCTTAGTTGGGCCATGATTTTTGTGTGAGTGGCGTTTAGGGGTGTGGCACTTGTTTGGGTTTGGGGGTTTTTGATTAATGCGCCCCATTCGAGGGTGAAGGTCTGGGTTCTGGTTGATGTGATGGGGTAGTTTGTTAGGGTGAAGTCGGATTCGATTCTATATTGGGTGGTTGTGTCTTTTAGGAGTAGGTCTTCGATGTTGTTGGTGGGGGTTAGGGTGATGGTTGCGGGTGTGCTCCATTTGGTCGTGGGTTCGGCTGTGATCTTTAGGTTTCCTTCGCCTACTTGTTGATTTGTTGGGTCGAAGATTTTGATTTTTTCTTCGCCGTCTACGGTGAGGAATGTCGATTGGTTTTCGAATGAGAGGGGTACTTGTATAGTGATTTGTGTTGGGGTTACTTCGGTTATAGTGGGTGTTCTGATTGTGTAATTGTGGATGGGTGGTAGCCAATTCAGGTGTGCTGTTGCTTCGGCGCCTATGCTGATTATTGGTTGGAGGGCGGTGGATGCTGAGAGGCTGATGGTGAAGTTTTCGGGGTTGTTGGCGAGGCGATTTATGTCTTCGTCCGAGATTTTGCTGAGGTCTATTTCGAGGGATACTGGGATGTTGTGTTGTTGGGTGTCGGCGGGTATCTGTATTTTTTGCCCAGTGATGCCGATTTGGGTTCCTTGGTTGCCCTCGATTTTAGGGGTGAAGCTGGCTTCGACGGTGAAGGGGCCGGGGTTTGTTATTGTGAGGGTTGTGGATATGGTGAGTTTATTGTTGTTTAGTGTCTGTGTTGGTGCGGTGGTTTTAATGGAGGCTGCTACGTTTGCGACGTTGTTGGCGGAGATGTAGAGGAGGCCGGGTAAAATGAGTAAGGAGATGAAGATTAGGATGTTGAGTCCCGTTAAACTTTTTTTATACAATTGTTTGTGCTCCATCTCTCCTGTTTGATTTACGCGGGAGTTAATCAATTAAGTGATTTTAGGTTGGATGTCAATTGACAAAGAAAAATGATATAACATAAGGGCTTTTGTTAGATGACAAAACTAGATTTCAAAGCGCATCGATGAGAAGTCGATCGGGATTGAAAGGCTCTGGTTCAAATCCTCCCTCGTTGAATGGATCGCCTTCACTTGCTCCTGTATAGTCTCGAATATGTTTTCGACGTAGAGCGTCGGTGGGACAAACTTGTTGTACAACAGACCCGCGGCGATGACTCCGCTTCCGGCTACGTCTGAAACCATGAACGGCTCGGGAAACATTACCAACGCAACGCCGAGGGAGATCATGTTGCTCCCAGCGCCACCATATCCATGATCGTATAGTTTGTTCATCTCGTGCACCGCTTCAGATACGCCGGACACAAGCCCGGCTGCATCCTTAAGTGACTCACCCAACTCTTTAGCGGCCTCAACAACGTGGCCTGTTCTTGGAGTATCCATTTATCATCACCTTAGAGCGCTTTGAACTGTTCGAACCACTTGTCATATTCTTTAATCATGTCAGCGGAGACACTTGGTCTCCTATTTGAGACGGCTCGCTTGAAATCATCCATGGATAGGAGTCGAGGTCTAGAACCTGGATCCTCGGCCTTCCCTGACTCGAAGAGCTCCCTGATGACTTCCTGGCGGACAACTTGGCAGATGTCCTTGATGTCACTACCGCTGTAGCCTTCAGTTAGCTGAGTCAGTACGTGGAAATCCACGTCGGGGGTCAATTCCAACTGCGCGCAGTTGATTTCAAACATCTGCAGACGTGTCGCGTAGTCGGGCAGAGGCACCATGACTCGCTTCTGGAAGCGACGGATGAACGCCCAGTCTAGGTCCCACGGCTTGTTTGTGGCCGCTACGACGTAGAGGTGGTAGTTCTTCCCCTTGTCCTGGAGTCCGTCCATTTCCTTTAGAAATTGATTTCTCATGCGGACCTCGCCGCCCACCTCGTTCGTGTGGACGCCGAGGATGCTATCAACTTCATCCATGAAGATGATGACTGGCGTACCGGCCATCGCCGTGCGACGAGCGCTGCCAAATATCTTGGCGACGTTCTGCTCTGCTGCGCCCAGCCACTTCGACATGATGTTGGCGGGGTCGATCTGTATGAACTGGGCCTCGATCTCGTTCGCGACCGCGGCTGCGAGAAGGGTCTTACCGCAGCCCGGAGGACCGAATAGTAGGAGTCCTCTTGACCATCCGAGTGGGAATAGGTCAGGGCGTTTTACGGGATAGACTATTACCTCTTTGATCGCTCTTTTAGCGTCTTCGAGGCCCGCAACTTCGCCCCATGTGACGTTTGGCTTCTCAGATGGCTCTGTGTCCTCGGGTTCTTGCTGTATTGTGGAGCCGGTTTGCTTGGTTTCGAAGCTGGTGAATTTTTCTATTCCGGTCTCCTCGCCGTCGTCTGACTTGAGGAGTCTGATCCTCTCCTGGTATGTGGTGACCTTTTCGACGTAGAATTTGTTGAAGGTGTAGTCGGGGTAGAGTTTTATGAGTCGTGTGAGTTGCTCAACTGCTTTCTTGTAGCTGTCAGCGGCCTTGTCCTTATCTCCTAGTTTATCGTATCGGACGGCGTCGGCGGCGTACTTCATCGCTTCGGTCTCAAGCATTGTAGCTACGCTCATGCCGCTGCCTCCTCCATCTTTGTACGGCGCTTAGACTCGATTCGGTCAAGGAGCTTTACCACCTTGTCTGACAACTCGCCCCAGTGGTTTGCTTCGTCGGAGGAATTCGATATGTAGGGGGATGAAATTACTTCACTCGCACAGGTTATGGCTTCAGTCTCCCGAGTCGTTGAGGCGACGGGTGGTTCGGGGAAGCTCTCCTGAAGGTTATTTTCGACCAGATGGGACACTTCCCTGAGTATCTCTGCACCTTCCGGACTTCTGACGCTGAAAACCTCTTTCAGAGATGGCTGCCGTGAGTCGATCGTTGACTGCAGAAGTGCTTCACTCGCCACTTCATTCAGCTGCTCGAGGACTGTCGAGAATTGCGGTATTACTTGCTGTACTTCAGCTGAGACCCCTTTAACGACTTCGGAGATTGGCTTCATTTCGTTGACAACTTGGTAGAGGTCGAGGAAGTTTTCCAGTCTGATCGTGATGCAGTCGATGGCGAGTTGGCTCTGTGAGATAATTCGCTTTATCTGGCGTACCCTGCTGAGTTCGTTCGCGTAGATTTGAGCACGGGGCGAATCTCTCCTTTGAACCGCCTCTCCCACCATTTTGAATAGGACGCGGTCTCTTTCCATGAGTGCGTAGTTGGCTTGTTCAAGCCTCATGCTTTGACGCTTGAGATCACGTATTGACTCGGTAGTTGGAAGGATCTTTTTCTGGCGATTCAATATTCCCAATTGGACTCACTTCCTTCACTCGACTTACTATCTGACCTGACCGCGCCCAGGCCACGCGTCCCCGTCATCGGGGGAGTTTAAAAAATGGGGGATATTCAGAGTTTGACTTGTTTTTCTATACCTTGTCTGCGAGGCCACCGGTTGAGCCGGGCAGCTCGGGAAAGGTGTCCTTCATCCTCGACTCGGCGATTGTCTGGGCCTCGTCCAATATCTTGGCGGAGTCCTCATTCGCTGACTCGAAGTTTATGGTCGATCCAGATACTGCGCCAGCGTCGACGACGATGCCGCTAAGGAGGTTACCGATTTCTCCCAGTTCCTTTTCAGCTTGTGGGCTGATGGCTGCCATGCCGGTCTTGATGTCGCTGATGACGCCAACGACTGGCAGGAGGGTGATTGCGACGTCGCCCAGCTCTGTTACAGTCTTGAGGCGTAGCGTGATCTGTTCGAGGGCGAGTTTGGCGTGGAAGATCATCTTCTCCATCTTTCGGATCTCGGCTAACTCGTTCGCGAACACGTTTGCACGTGCTGTGTCGTGCTTGGCGTATGCGTCGACGATCCGGTTGAAGATCTGCTTGTCACGGTCCTGGAATCGGTTGCTGGCCTGGTCGAGGCGTTGGATCTGTATCTCGATACCCTTTGTAGCTGCGTCGAGGCGGGGCTTGAGGGGGCCCGGTGGCCTGATGGCGTCTTTTACTTTCACGGATAAGGAAGGATCATTACTCTTTTCCCATCGGTTAGCGAAGGTCATTTTGGATACGTTTGAGTATCTTGTTCGTATCGGTATTTGATGGAAGTAGAATCTAAAATATATAAGAGCGGTTGTGGGGTTTTGGGTCTTTTGTGTTGATTTGATTAATTGAGGTTCAGAATTCATTCTATTTTATATTATTGGCATCGTTTAGTAAATGTTTGATATGTATTATTCTTTTTATTCTTGTTATAGATTATTAATACGAAATTTTGTAACGTATTAGTAATAAGGGATACTAATTCTTAATCTAGTTTCCATGTAAAGGGATCATTCATATTCGGTAGTAGAGGTTCGATTAGTTCATTGTTTTAATATTGATTGGACCCAAGCGGGTTGGATCTCTTTAACCTAATTTTTTAGCCGCGAGTGTGTGACTCGACGTTAATTATATTTCGAGAACGCGTTTCGTAGTTTCTGAGAGGATGTATCGTTTTCCTTTGGTGGTATCCAAGGTGAGGATGCCAAGCTTCCGCATGTGTTCCCGGTCTCTTTTGGAAAGGATCTTGCTTGTCTTGGCCCCAGCGTTTATCTTGAGTAGGGTGTGTTTGTGGTGTAGAACCATGTTATTGAAGCTCACATTTTCAGGGCTCATTTCTTCCGTGAGATTAATTTCTAGTAGCTGATATGAAGAGCCCCGCTCATATGTGTCCGAAGTCGATTAACCTCCAAAGTTGCGATCTTGAGGACCATCTTGGGCGCGCTTGCAAAAGGATGGACTAGACTTGAAGGTGTTATCCGATCCTCCTTTCGTTATGCGCGCCAAGGTGACTGAGTGAAAGAGGAAAAATTGGATATTAAATGATTACAGAGGTCAAATACATATGAATAAACCGAATTATCGGTGGGGGGCTTACAATATTATCGGGTGCATATTGCTACTGAGTTGGTAAGCCTGGAAAGTTGTTTTAGGTTTCTTCTTTGCGTGATTTTTTATTTACAGGGTATTGACTGTGAGGGTTACTCTTGTAACCATTATATCTCATGGAAGTGAAAAATTAGGGTTATTATCTATTAAAGCGCGCGCGGGTTTCGTTGAGGTGGGAAAACAGAACGAGCAATACATACATTAATTACTGATTCTTTCTAACACGTTCATTCGTTTGGCTGTCTTTTTTTGATAAGTAGACAGATTCCTCATAAGGTTTCCTCACCGACTTCTTTTCATAGGTTTTGGAATTTGACATAAGGGGCAAAGCCACCGTAAACGTCGTCCCCTCATTTACACGGGACTCAACTATGATCTTTCCACCATGCGCCTCTACATTCTGTTTACAGATCACCAACCCAAGACCAGTCCCCTTAGGCTTTGTCGTAAAGAACGGTGTAAACAGATTATGCGCGGCATCTTCAGGGATACCTCGACCAGAGTCCTTCACCGAAAGCTTTGCCATTCCATCCTCAGCCTCTAACCTCAACGTCAGAGTGCCCCCATCCGGCATCGCCTCACATGCGTTCTTAATTAAATTATCAATCACTCGACGAATCTGATACTGATCGACTTCAAGACTGAGGGGGACTAACTTCTTCTCAATACTCACAGTCTCAGGAATACTCGCGCCATCTAGTGACTTTTCGACCAAGTCACCGAGGTTCGTCGAAACCAGATTAAGCTCCCCGGGCCTCGTTATAGTTTTCAAGTCTTCAAGGATCCTCACCGCGTAAACCACGCTGTCGTCTATTTTCTGCGTAAGTTCCTCAGCTCGTTCAGGTTTACGACGCAGCATGTAAGAGGCTGATTGAATCGTCTGAAGAGGCCCTCTGAGGTCGTGACGAACCATGCTGCTCATCCGCTCCATGCCCTCGATTAGTTCCCGCTGACGAGTTTCTCTTCTATTACGTTCCTCCTCACCGTGAATTATCCGATCAATAGCCGATGCGACCTGGCCAACAAGTATCTGTACGAGGCTCATGTCGGCCTCCGAGAACGCAGATGTCTTTACACTCTCAATATTTAGCAGGCCAACCGGTTGCCCGTCAACTATGATGGGGCTCGCTAACTCTGATCCTCGCTTTACAGTCCCTGGTGCGAAGAGATAATCGGGGTCGAGGCCAGTATCCCTGACGAGTTGAGGTATCCCAGTTTCAATTGTCCTGGAGGTGATGCTTGGCTTGGAGAGGTCTATCCTCCAGTTCTCGGGTACAATGTCGCCTATATTTCTGACGTACATTATGGTATTTCCCTCAAGTACGCCTATTCCAGCGAAGTCGAAGCCGAGTATTTGGCTCACGGTTTCGATTGCGGTGTCCCAGACCTCGTCTCTTGTTGAGGCGCCTGCGAGCCTCTTTGCGCTCCCATGTAGTTGAAGTAGTTTCGTCTGGTAGTGTTTCCTTTCAGATATGTCCCTTGCGAAAGACAGGATGGCGGGTTTGCCTTCGTATTCCGTTAGCGAAACCGCGACCTCAACTTCGACAAGGGTCCCGTCTTTTCTTTTTAATTTAAGCTCGTACGTGTTAGGCTGGGATTCTCCTCTTTGCCTGCTCAGGGTCCTCTGTCTTATTTTCTCCTTCTCATCATCGGGAAGCATGTCTAGAAAGTCTCGGCCGATTAACTCTGAGACACTATCATATCCAACGAGTTTGGCCCCTACCTCATTAGTGTAGATTATTTTTGTTCCCGACATCAATAACATACAGTCGAGTGACGACTCGAGTACCTTCCGATACTTTTCTTCAGATTCCTTTGCTATTTTGTTCTGCTTAATTCTAAATATAGCCGAAGATATATGCACAGCAAAGTTTTCAAGCAGCCTCTGATCAACCTCAGTAAAGGCGCCTAACTCAAGGCTCTCGAAGTTCAACACCGCCACGGTTTTCCCTTCAAAGATCACGGGAACCGCAAGCTCAGATAGTGAATCCGTGATACCCTGCAGAAAATCGGGGTCATCTCTAACATCCATAACCAGAACTGCAGCCCCATTCCTCGCAGCCTTTGCGGTGATGCCCACACCATCAATGGATATTGGTATTCCTAACGTGGGACTGCCCCGATTGCCAATAGATACCAGATCATTTCCTTCAACAATGAGGAAGGAACCTAACTGGAACCCTATCACAGACTCCACGGCATCGAGAGTCAACTGGCACACATCTTCGATGCTTGAAGCTTCAGTGAGGATATACGCATGGTCGCGGAGCGCTACCATCTGCCTCTCGAAGCGCTTTGACTCTGATACATCTCTAACGATGGCTAGTACCGCTGGCTTACCATCGTGCTTAGTCAAGGTAACAGCTGCTTCTACATCAACGATTTTCCCATCTTTCCTCACTAGTTTGAGTTCGTTTCTGCTTTGAAGCGGCCTCCATTTTTGGCTGCGTAGAGCTATTTGTTTCATATACTCGTACTTGTATTCGGGGAGTATCGCAGAGGCGTCGAGACCGATGAGCCCAGAGGGATTATCGTATCCAAGTAGCTTGGATACCCTTTGGTTTGCGTTGATTATCTTCGTCCCAGAGACCATGATCGTGCCGTCGAATGATGAGTCAAGTAGACCTCGGTACCGTTCCTCCGAGGCCTTAATCTTGCCGTAATGCTCTATTCTTTGGATCGCTGAGGCTACATGATTTGAGAGGAATTCAACAAGTTCCCGGTCCTCATCAGAGAATCCGTTCACTCGTTTGTCTTCGAGGTTAATTGCGGCGACGGATACCCCATCGATTAATATTGGGACTACAAACTCGGAGGATCTATCATCCCCCAGATTCAATGGACCTCTCACGTACTGCACATCTGTGGTTACATCGGGCACATACACTGATCGCCCCTTACGCGTAGCGTAAGGGATGAGCCCCGGACCATCTAGCGCCTGAGTGAATCCTCTCTCAGCCTCAAAACCAGTGTTCTGAATCATCTCTAAAGCTTTACCCGTTACGACGTGGAAGCTTGAGATTTTAAAGTCCAGAACATCATTGAGAGTGCTTAAAGTTAGCTTTGCAATGTCCTCGATATTATCAACTGATTCGAGGCGTGATGCGTGTAGATGAAGTGAGTTAAGCTTCTCCCTCTTCCTGATCAACTGTACAGCTGACCCGAGATGCCCCGAGAGAAGCTCTAGGAGGTATTGGTTTTGATCGGAAAACGCGTTAAGCTTCATGCTCTCTATATTTATCACAAAATCAATTCGGTCGTTAACGTGAATGGGTATGACGAGTTCAGAGCTAGCCGTAGCGTCACCAGGGTTCACGATAATGTAGTCCACGTCCTTGCTTGTATCAGGAACCAGCTGAGCAACACCCGTCTTGACTGCCCTCACGGTGATACTTCGTTGATCTAGCGAAATCGAAGTGTTACCTGTTAAACTTGAGCCGATTACTCTCACATAGTGAATGGCTTCCTCACCGACACGCCCTATCCCAACCCAGTCGTAGCCAAAATCACTCTTTAGTATCTCACAGGTGGTATCAAGGGCCTCATCGATTGTCCTTGATTGGTTGAGTTTGATAGCGTTAGCCTGAAGAGCCTCAAGCACCTTCTCATACTGTGCTTGCTCCTCCAAGTACCTGATTTTCTTAATTGAAGAGGCGACATGCTCCGCAAGGATCTCCAACATTCTCTTATCCCAATCCCTATAAGTGGCAAGCGTCACACTCTCCAAGTTCAGTACAGCCACAACCTCGTTTTCAATTTTTACGGGAACCGCAAGCTCGGATCGTATGCCCAAGCCCACGTCAATATAGTCCGGATCCATTTCCACATCCGGTACCATAACAGTCTCCCCCGTCACCGCAGCCCTAACCGTCAACCCTTTGCCATCTAGCGAAAGACTATACGGACAATCCTCGCTAAGGCCCTCCAGCCTATAATCAACTAACTGATTCCCTTTGACGAATAACAAGGCACCTCTGCTGAACCCAAGACCCTGATTCATGGCATCAAGGGTGATAGATGAGACCTCATCTAGAGTCATTGCAGAGCTGAGCCGTGTGGAGTGGTGGTGAAGTGCCTCAAGTTTATTATTATAAGCTTTTTCTAATTCTAGGGATTGAATCCTCTTGATGGCGGAGCCAACCTCATCTGCGAGGGTTTCCATTAGTATTAGATCATTCTCATTGAAGGCGTTTTGCTCGAGGCTCTCCGCGTTCAATACTCCAAGCAGTTCACCTTTGCAGAGTATTGGGGCTACAAGCTCGCTTAACGCTTTATTATTTCCCTTCACGTAATCTGGGTCAATGCGTGTATCGAGTAGGAGTATGGTTTCTTTTATCCTCGCAGCCCTAGCGATTACGCCTCTCCCCTTGATAGGTATCGGTTTTCCAATGGGTTTGGCGCCCCACTTTGCTATCAGGTCTAGATTTTCTCCATCTACGGAGCGAATGCTGAGAAGGTTACAGTTCAGGTGAGTGTGTAAAATTTCAAGAGTAGTATTAGCTACCGCCTCTATGCTTTGCAGCTCGTTTAGCTCGTGTGCATGCCTATGCAGCGAGATTATTCTATTCTGTAACACTTGTTTTTCCTTTTTATGAGCGATGTCTTTAATGAAGGTTAAACTCGCTATTTCCCCGTTGAAGTTAATCCGCGAGATAGAGTACTCGACGGGTATGAATGTTCCATCCTTCCGAATCAACTCCACCTCATACTGACTCGAAACATCCTCTCCCAACGCACGCCTCCGAGTCCGATCCCTCACTGTCTCGCGGTACTCTTCTTTCGTGCGATCAAGTACATTTATCTTAAGCAACTCGTCAACGGTATAACCCAACATATCGGCAAAGTGTTTGTTTACATACACGAGTGTACCAAGAACGTTGACTGTGACGCCTTCGGGCGCGGAGTCCAAGAGATACCTGAAGCGCTCCTCCGCCTCGCTAATGACCTTAAGGTGTTCGATCCGTGAAAATGCTGAGCCAATGTTCTCCGCGAGGACTTCAACAATCTCTCGATCCGCCTCACCGAAGAACCCGGGCTGTTTATCCTCTAGATTAATCACTGCCACAACCCGGCCATTCACCTTCACCGGAACATCTAACTCACAAAGATACTCGGCGGGGTCAACGTCCTTCACGAAGTCAGGATCCAATCTGGTATCAGGCACCAGCTGGGACTCCCCCGTCCTAACAGCCCTGACAGTAATACCCCTCCCATTTAGTGGCAGATCAGGGGCTAAATGAATCATAGAGTTCCGAGCATACTTGTACTTTAGCACATCCCCCTCAACGACGCCGATGCAACCATCTGCGAACCCTAGTAACTCATCTATGACGTCGAAGGAGTATTGAGCGACTTCTTCAAACGTGTTGAGGGTGGTGAGGTGCTCCGCATGTCTATTGATATTTTCAAGTCTTGCGAGGTGCTTTCTAGTTGTTTTGATTAGCTCAATTCTGTGAAGTGATGTAGCAACGTGTTCGGAGAAGATCTCTAGCAACATAACGTCATCCGGAGTGAAGCGGTTTAGCTGCTCGTCCTCAACGTTGAGGACCGCGACTACTTTGCCACCGATCTTTATTGGTAACGCTAGCTCGGAGAGGTATTTGTACCCTGATTTTGGATGGAAATAATCGGGGTTGAGACGCACATCGGGGATATTGATCGGAGACCCCTTCTTCGCAACCTTACCACAGATACCTGGGCCGTCGAGTGGATATTCAAGAGCCCAATCGTCGTCGACGATTGTATCGGGGATGAATCTTAGGACGTCATTAACAACGATGCCAAGTCCGAAGAAGCTGTAGCCCATAACTTCGTGCAGGATTTGGTAGGTGGTCTTCGCCACGGCGTTGACGTCCTCGCATTTGCTTAGCTTCAATGCGTGGCTCTGTAGGGCTTCAAGGCGCTCCTTCATCTGAGCCTCAAGTCGCTTGCGATCTGAGATGTCTCTGCTGAAGCTCAGAATCGCGTCGACACCCATATACTTGATGACCCTGGTGCTTACTTCGACCGGGATTGACAGCCCATCTTTTGTAATATGCGTAGATTCGAAAACGACACGTTTTTGATTTATTACTCTCTTCAAATTAGTCTCAAAGTTAATATTTTGGGGTGACACAAACGGGCGCAACGATTTCCCCACCAAGTACTCCTTCGAGTAACCTAATCTCGTACAGAGCACTTCGTTAACGTCGAGGATCTTTCCATCGAGTGTGTGTATGTATATAGCGTCGCTTGCATTGTCGAAGAGGTTCTTGTAGCTCTCATTGACTCTCCGCCGCTCAACTGCTTGTCTGATACGTTTTGATACTAGTTGGTAGTGAGCGGGTGCGTTTTCTTTTCGAATATAATCATCTATCCCCGCAGCGAAAGCTCTCTCCGCGACTTCCTCGCTGCCTCTGCCAGTATAGATTATAATGGGAACATTGCTGATTTCTCTGATCTTTCCTGCAAGTGTTATTCCATCCATACCGGGCATGTCGTAGTCGCTGACGAAGCAGTCATAGGCACCGGTTTGTATGAGTTGGATTGCTTCGTTAGCGTCTTGAACTTGAGTGACCTTGATGTTTGGGTCGCTCTCTACAAAGACCTTGAGGAACATCTGTACGCTCTCATCGTCGTCTATGTGAAGAACCCGGATTATTTCCATTGAAGAGGGTGGAATCGGACTAGCTTCGGGAGGGTTCTTCTTGTCCTCTAAGGCCATGTTATCAGATGTGCAGTGTTAGTGAATATTATATTTAATGAAGATGGATTGGGGATACACTATTTATTATTAATAGTTACTTTAAATAAAAAACGGTAAAAATAAATTTTAGGTAGGAGTAAGGATAAGATATATTAAAAGTTGCATGAAAATCGTTGTATCCAGTTTACATGTTTTAAAAATGAGTCGAGTGTACGATATTATAAAAATTTTTTAAAATTAAGATTGATGATGGTTATACCTATTGTTTTTCCGAACACCAGTGATACGTAGTTATATTTTCTTGTTTTGTGTGTGCTTGTTTTACGCATAAGGGGGAGAGAAATTATTGGGGGTTGATGTGCTAATACGTGTGGCTTGAGTTGGCCTGGTTGAGTCTTTCGCTCAAGTTGTTGCCGGTTCGGCTAGTCTTTGGTTTCACGCTTAGTATAATGGTTCGGTGAAGTGGTGAGGCTTTGGATGTGTTTTTGACATTTTAGATTTGAATATGCATGTCCCGGTGGGGGCACATGACTGAGATGCTCAAGCGGCGGAGGTAACAGTGATGAATGATAAATTTGATTACGTCTTGTTGGCTGTTAGGGAGATTCAGGCTTGCTCGATCGAGATGGCGTCTAATTTAGGGGAGTTTGTGGGGCTGCTTAGGGAGGTTAGGGATCTCTACGCGGTGGATAGGGATACGTCGAAGTCGCCCCTGATATCACTGGGGATAACTCTCCTTGTGTTGCCGGATCCGATAACGACGCCCATCGGGGCGGTGATGATCTTGGCGGGTTTTGCCCAGCAGAAATTCGTGGGGCCGCCACTTTACATTAAAGATATTTACCAGAGTTTCAACCAAAACGTCCTCGATCTCTTCAAGGACAGCGGTTCACTTAGTGGAATATCCTTACCCCCTGTATTTACGTGAACGGGGTAGAATAATTTCTTTAAGATTATTTTCAATTACGCACATACTTCAGGTTATACGATAATGCACACTTCGAACAAAACCATGTTTCACTTTATCCTCTAAGACATATAATGTTGAATTTTTTCATTGGAATTAGTTAACCGGGGGCGCTGAACCTGAGAATCGTTCAGAACCGGGAACCTCATCCAGAAATAAATCATAAATCAATATTAAATATCCATAAATCCTAAACCCCTTTAGCCTCGTTTAGAGTGTGTCGTAGATCCATTATCTCCAAGTTACGACACCTAGTAGCACCGGGGTCGAATAGACCCCAATTCTCCACAAAAAAACTATCCTACTTATTTCAGGCACTAGGCTTCGAGGTTCTTCTCGGTGCTTTCCTTGATCTCATTTTCCACCTGCTGAAAATATGTAAGGAAAAAGTCGATATCAAGCTCCTTTTCAAACATCGTTTATAGGCAGGTATGTTCCGGGAGGCTATGATAGCTTATGATGTTTTGGGGTGGTGGCTGGATGATAGGCGCAGGACTAATCGGGTTTGTCCTGATCTGCTTCCTGGTAATGATGGTGCTAAGATTCACCGTTTGGGGTTCTTGGAACCATCGGATGGGCTGTGGAATGGGCGGGATGGGTGGAATGAATGGTTCAATGGATGCTGAGGAGATTCTTAGGCAGAGGTATGCGCGTGGAGAAATAACAAAGGAGCAGTACGACCAGATGCTCCGCGACCTTCGGTATGGGAGAAATTAAAACAATTAAACCTCTAGATTCTTATCGACGCTTTCCTTTATCGTTTTAGCAATCTGTCTTAGTCTCCACCTCATTCAAAGTAGACGAATACAACCCAGGATAACCACCCTTCCCCGTAATCTCCTCACAGTTCAAAACCCCCGCCCCTCTCATAGCTTCTAGGAAGTTGATGAGGCTAGCTCTTGAAATTGAGTCGGGCCCATCTTCGCGAGAACCGCGTCCATGACCTGCCTCGAACTCATGGGTGGATCTGAGGTCCAGAGGGTCTTCATAGCCTCCTCCTAGTAGTCCTTGAAGATGGTTCTCCACCCGGTATGCGATAGGTCGTATTCCCATTTAGCCAAAATGCGTCACTAACCCACTAGAACGACGAATTGAATATTTTAAAAATATTGTAATAAAATATCATCTTCGGCCGAGTGTCCTCCCATCACCTGAGTCTGACTTAATCGGATAGCTAGGCGGGTTCTCCGGTGACTAAGTGGGAAGACTAACTAACTCATCTCCTCGAGGCCAAATACACGACACCATGCGAAGCTTGAAAGCAAAATACAAAACCGGGTTCTGTAAAGTCTACGGTTGATCCAAGAACTGTAAAAAAACGTCGGGTGCCTGAATGAAAAAGGGATAATTTTAGAGATAGTAACGGCATATGAGTCTGCATTCGCGCCAGCAAACTACTATGTACACCCAGTGACAGATCAGATGACAGTGTGGAACTAAATGCAGGCGTTCTACCACACTCGCCCAGCGTTTGTTATCGGCAGCATCAAAGGCGTCGAGTGCCTCCGTCAACAGTTTTTCATCTCTGTGAAGAAGCTCCGTTGCCTTGGCGAATTGGAGATAATCATTAAAAACGGGCTTGGGAAGCGGAATTTTTTCACAGAAGAATCTGCAGATCGGGATCTTCTCAAACATGCATACCCAGCGATAGATCCAGAAGCACCATCGGTAGATGTGAAGATGTTCAAGTATTTCCCGAGACTTTTCATATTGGTGTTCTTTAATGGCATTGATCAATTGTTCGAAGTCTTTTGGGTTTTTCTGAAGAACTTCAAAAGCATTAGCTATCCCTTTCAATTCTTCAAGAGTTTCTTTCTCCATTTGATACACCATGAGCCCAATCAGGGCTCAACAGTTACTGTTCAATACACGTTAAATCATTTTCTATCATTTAGTTATTTTTAGCATAAAAATAATTATTTAGATTAATTTTTTTACAAATTCTTCAGACTGGTTCTAGAATAATAATCCTAAAGCCACTTCTTAAACCCTGAAAACCGCAGGGAAATCCAGAGGCTTTGAGCCGAATATAAGGTGCTTTTAGATAAAGCTAAATTGTTAAATTAGAATGATGTTTGGGCGTCGAGGCGGGGTAACGATTAGCAAAGCATCACCCCCGAGCCGGCCTCGATGTCTCATCCCATCTTTAATTTGAGTTGAGCACACTCTCGCTTACATTATCAAAATACTGGCTCATAATTCGGTACTTCATGCGGTGTGATCTCTTCTACTTCCAATTCCATAACATCATTCAATAAATTAGTCACTGTGTATCTGTGATTTGTAAGGTAAAACCGGTCTCCTTTTTTTGACAGATATATTGGAATGACGGGGCATTCATTGTTATTGATTCTATAACGTTGAATCATGGTGATTACCGCCGTGGAATTTAGGAAACCACTGTAAATCAGCTCTTCGCCTCTTTCAGTATTTACGGTCTCGCCTTTCCAAAGAGTGATTTTCAAATTGCTAACACTCGGTAATTAAAATAACTTGAAGATATATAAAAAAAATATTACACGAACACTCAATTAGTATTTTTTTAAATACGTGTCAAATTTCATATTTGCGCTCGCTTTCTGACTATGCTTCGAGGTTCTTCTCGATGCTTTCCTTGATCTCATTCGCCACCTGTTTCCTAAACTCAGCCTCACCCAACACCGCCGAATACACCCAGTGGTGCCCACCCTTCCCCGTAACCTCCACGCCACCCACTATCCCCGCTTCTCGCATCCTCTCGAGGAAGTTGATCACGGTAGCCCGGGAAATGGGCTCAGCCCTCCTCGCGTTAATCCCCATCCAGACGGCCCTGGAGTTTGCACCGTTCGGGTTTTCCCAGACAATGCGCATGGCGAGCTCCTCGTGATCCTTGAGAATGGTCCTTAGCCCGGTCTTCGATGTGTCGTATTCCCAGTTTGCCAAAAACGTCACTAACCCATAAATTCGATGGATTGAATATTTAAAAAGTATTGTAATATAATCCAATCTTCGGACTAGAGGTCACTCTGAGTTTGTCCCCGATGTAGGCGTAATATTCGACGCATTTTACCTATTTGCAGGGATCTCTTTTTTCCTTAACTTGGCTAGGCTTTGCGCTGTTAGTTAGTAAAAAATTGAGATTTTCCTATAAAAACTGTTTACCATTTAATTATTTCATACCCATCCTTTACACAAGTTGCGACATATTGAAATTTATCTACTTTTTTTATTCGATTCATTTGTTGTATTCTATATAGAACCTCACCGAAAAACCCAGTATTCCATTTATATTCAACATGATCACTAAATAATAAATCTTCACTACTAACCGCCACCTCTATATTTCTATTCAAAATATCTAACAAATACGGATCTATACCATATTTATCATCACCAACTTCTCTAATATCTGTTATAAGATAGCTAGATTTTGTGAGTATCCTAAGTCTACTGTCGGAATCGGTCATTACCTCAGAGATTTTATAGACAAACTTCCAATCATCATCGGGATGTTCATGTAACATAATAAGCAAGATTTTTCTTGACATCGCGCTCGTCAAAAAGTAATATTTTCAAAGATAAAACTGTTATCCTCAGTTAAAAATTTTACATATAATGCTTATCACGCGCTCGCGTGAAAAAATCAAAATACGGGTTTATATACGGTTACTTCATGTGGAATTATCTCTTCTACCTCCATTTCCATTTGCATCCAACAAACTTTAAGATAAAGCTAAATTGTTAAGCGGGGAGTAACTGTTTAGGCGTCGAGACTGGTAGCATCAATAACACCCAGAGCCAGCCTCGATGTCCTCCCTTACTCTCTGTGCACGCATAATACTTCGAAATCTTCGAATCGTCTTCTTTTACGGCTTTTTTGAGTTAATAAGATAAAAAATAGTGCTTAGTAACCCTAATCCCAATGCAACATATATGAAATTAAACTCAAAAGTCCCCGACTTTCCCATGCCCTGAAGCCAAATTGTGTATTCATAAAAAATTAATAATATTGATGCAACTAGTCCAATCAGTGATATCTCTCTTAGTATAGACATCACCTAATTTATAGGTTATAAATCTAATCTTATATCTCTTTCTATTTGTTTCTATATTTAGAAATTTCGCGCACTGTATAATATAGATTAATAGTATGTATATATCACTAATATGATTTCCTATTATTAACTACTTGATAATTTTTTTAAAACCGTGCACATGTTCTACTAAAACATCTCTCCCAAAACCGGTCTCGATGTCCTCCTTCGTTCACACGCACTCGAATAATTACTAGTATACTACACTGAAGCAAATCTTATTTAGATCTACAGTTAAGACTAAACTGCCTAGGTGAGGTTTGAAAATGAATAAAAAACTCTTCTCGATGGTAGTTCTCGCAGTGTTAGCCCTTGTGCCAGTGTTTGCGGCACAGGCTAAAGGAACAGGTTTCGATGAGTTTGGATACAATTACCAAGCTAGGATATTTTCGGGTCCAGCAGACGGCGTTGATCGCGTACTCGATGGCAAGGTCTGGGGTGATCCAACGTATGCTAATGATCACCTTGTTATGAAGTGGAGCAAGGCGTGGGATGACGCAAGGTTCAACGGCGCGCTCTGGACACCCGATGCGTGGTGTACTAATGAGTGGAATGGTCATGTTGCTGGTGGCTCCGGGGAGTCAGAGACTTTCAAATGCATCTGGGTAGGACCCGCACTTGAAGCTAGCCCGTACTGGCGTCCCGGGGGGTATGCAATCTGGGGTGAGTTCGAGGCAATAATGGATCACTATGGTGGCCTCGGTGCAGGTGGATGGTTTGCACACGCTATCCCTTGTGGATTAGGTGGAAAGTAACCACTCGCTCCTAGTTCCCACTCCTTTTTAATTACACTCTATTCGTGAAGGTCTTCTCGAATACTCTTTCAGAAAACTGATCACTTTAACACCCCACTCAGACATAGCCAACTCCTCGTTTGCTACCATTAATTCCTCGCTGAGGTTCGAAGCTTCTCCTCAGCCCGTAATAAATCCTCGTTCAATGTACTTAAGTCATTAAACATTGCTTTAAGCTGATTTTCTGCCCTCCTCCGATCCGTGATATCTCTAATAGCAGTTAGACTGGACGGCTTCCCTTCGTAATCTATGAGGGTAACAGAGTATTCAACGGGTAGAATGCTCCCATCCCTTCTAATCAAGTCGACCTCGTAGCGCGGCGGAGCAGGCTTTCCCAACATACGCCGCTCTGTAATCGACTTAATCATATCACGATACTCGGGGGCATGTAATTCCAGTATTGTTTTTCCCAATAACTCAGATTTCTCGTACCCAATCATATTTGAGAAGGCACTGTTGACATACTCTAGGATCCCATTCGTGTTTACTGTGATTCCATCTACATTGGACTCTAGAATAACCTTTAACTGTAATCGCTCTCGATCAAGCTCATCCTCTGCTCGCTTCTTCTCTACGGCGTGTCTGATTCTCTTTGCTAACACCTTGAAGTGACTGATTACCGGCTCTTTTCTTACATAATCATCTACCCCGGCAGCGAAGGCGATTGAGGCTACTTCCTCACTTCCTCGCCCCGTGTAAATTATGAATGGTATCGTGCTTGTCGTCCTTACCTCTTTGCAAAATTCGACGCCATTCATCTCAGGCATCTGGTAATCTGAGACGATGCAGTCAAAGGATTGATTTTTAATCAGCGTTAAAGCCGTTGATGGAGTCTTCGTCATAGTGATCGTCATTGAGGAGTCGGTGTTTTCTAAGTTGATTTTCGTCATTTCCATCGCTGACTCGTAGTCGTCTAGCAATAGTATCTGTATAGAGTCACTTTGGTTGGGTCTTACCGTCAAAGTATACCGACTATAATTTTTTAGGAATCCCTGAATAACAATCTAACCCTATCGTAACGCGCGCACAGGAATTAGTATCAGGTGGAAGTTTGGATAAGATTTCTTATACGTTAGATGAGGCTAACCGAAAAGAGTCTTTTGGATTATGGGATGCACGCGCACAGGTTTGTGTTAAAGATCCTACATCACTTTATCTTGACAACGGGCGGCACATGATACACGCCGTTCAGGATGACCGGGCCGGGCGGGTATACGCGCAGCCAGAGTATGAATTTACTCGCAGGCGCGGGCAACCAGTTGGATTCACGGCCTGCAGGAGAGGTGTTCTGAAGGTAAATATCGACTGAGCCGTCGGCATTTGGCATGAGTCCTGATCGGTCGCTCACGCTGTACCGATTCAATGGATTCGGCACAAAGCGATTCTGATCATCGCCCGTAGTAAGCGACCAGAACGCATCGTTCGGCGGAAGCTGTCCCGCCGGGAAGTACATGACGTAGTCATGCTCTCCGGAGAGCAGGTGTCCCGCGCCATCTACATCCGTCGTTCAGTATATCGCCTCCTTCTCCCGAACTCGTTGTGGCTGAACCAGAGAGCGGGCGGATTGGCCGAACACCTCCATCATCAACACTCGATACTGAGCCGACCGTTATCAGACCTACGGCTTTACCGTCAACCTCACGTGCGCGATTAGGTCAATTCTTCTCCAAGTCTTTGAAAGAAATCTTCCCAATCCCCGTCTTAGGCAACTCGCCACGGAACTCCAAGTCCCGAGGAGCCTCCCAGATCAACAAATTATCCCGCCCAAACTTCAAGATGCTCTGCCTCGTTTCCTCCGTGGCCTTAACCTTATTCTTCAAGACTACGAATGCCTTGACCCGAGAAATCTGTCGTTCATCCGGCACCCCTACAACACACACCGAATCGATGTCGGGATGATTCAGAAGCGTCTTCTCGACCTCCCCAGGATACACATTAACCCCAGATATCTTCAACATCCGCTTCAACCTTGACTTGAAATAGAAGAACCCATCCGCGTCCATGGAGGCAAGGTCCCCGGTGTGCAGCCACATTCGCCCATCCGAGTGTCTTCGAAGAGTCTTTGCATTCTCCTCCGACTGATTCAAATAACCTAACATCACGCACGGCCCCGAAACACAGACCTCGCCAACAGCACCAACCGGCAACTCCTCCTCCGTGCCCGGCTACACGATTTTCGCCAACATATCCGGAAACGGTATGCCCATACTGCCTTCACGATACTTGTCCAAAGGCATAGCCATCACGGCGCTGACCGCCTCCGTCAAACCATAACCCTCCAACAACTGGACTCTCCCGCCCCCAGCTCTCACAACGGCTTCGAATTTCTCTTTAGTGCTTCGCGGCAGCGTGTCCGCACCCGAAAAAGTCGCCTCGAGGCAGGACAAGTCCGACTCTTGGAATGACCGGTTTTCAGCTAAGGCTTCAAAAAGGGTTGGTACCCCCACCAAAAAATTGGGACGTTTCTTCTTAACCAACTTAGCAACCTCCTCCGGCGTAAACGTCGGAATCAGAATGCTCTTTCCACCAGCCATGAATGCAGCGTTTACACAGATACCCATACCAAAACCATGAAAGATCGGAAGAATCGCCAAAACAGACTGATTGTGGTTTAGATTACCCCACGCGATGACCTGCATTCCCTCCGCAATCATATTCAGATTCGAGAGCTGAACAGCCTTCGGCGTCCCCGTCGTCCCACCCGTATACAGGATAATGGCACAATCATTCGGCCCCATCCTCTGCACTCCAACCGGCGGATACGGTTGCTTCATCATATCACTCATCCAAACGACGCGAGGATCCACCGGCACATGAGGTATTTTCCTCCCTTTAGTTATGTTGAATCCAAACTTTGTAATCCCTTTGAGATAATCAGGAATCCGAGCAAGAATCAGCCTCTCTACGCCAGCTTCTGCCATTCCTTCCTTGTATTTTCGATAAAAAACATCCAAAGTCATCAACCATTTACTATTGCTAATTTTAAGGAAAGTTTCGATCTGATTCGACGGACTTAAAGGGTGAATGACAGAACAAACTCCCCCCAGTTTATTGACGGCATAGATTGGAATAATGCCCTGAGGAGCAGTTGGCATTCCAATCGTGATAACATCCCCTTTCTTGAAGCCGAGGAAATTTAGCGCCGCCGCGAATTGATCCACTTCTTTCAAAAAATATTGGTAGGTACATGTGGTTCCCATAAAATCCCAAGCGATAGAACCCGGGTATTCGTCGCAAGATTGTTTTAGGCGCTCATAAAGGGAAATAAGAGGATATTCAACGGCATATGGCACATCCCCGTAAAATTTAAGCCATGGGGGATTTGAAAAGTCGGTCATAGTCACTCTCCCGATCTATTAAATGAGCATCTTAGGGGTCACAAAGAAGCATACAAGCAGAATGGCCACAGTGATTATTACCCCGATCCAGGAGAGCCTGATAGCTGAATTCACCATCGGGTTCGATCCCTCCTTCTTCTGGATGTCTCGGGCGAGTAGCAGCGTTACGACCGTGAAGGGAATGAAAATGACGCTGAATAGCGAGATCTTGGATAGCTTAGCGATAAGCCGCGAGTCCCGGAGCTGGGCATGATATGTCGAGTCGGGTGTAATCACGCTAACCGATTCTACCTCATAGAAATCCCCCTTTACATCGAGTAGACCCTTCTGGTACCATTTTAGGCCTCGAAGGCTTTCTGGTTGCCACTTTAACGGGGTAATCGCCGCCCCTATAGTACCCATCAACCACTCAATCGAGCCGATGAACCTAACCTTCTCCCAGCCCCGCATCACCAGGTAGTAGGCGACGTAAGAGACCACCATCACCAGCAGCGTACCATTCCAATCAAGTTTAACCCGCCGCTGACCGGTCAAGAGAATCGAGACGAGGATCCACGCCATGTAGTATAACCATTGGTTGTTATAGTTGGAGAAAGCCGTGAAGCCGAAGCGTCGGATAAATTGGATCAGCCTTGATTTGGAAAAGTCTGGCCCATACCCCCGCCAATCTACCAAATAAATTACTATCATCGCCAGCATGACCGCGAAGCCGTTGAGGGCCAGGAACTGCCAGAGCCACGATAGAGGGGAAACAAACGCACCATAGACCCGCGATATGTCATCTGGGAACCAGTTGCGGAAGTGCGAAAGGTCCTCCCACAGCGTCACAGTATTCGTAAGGCCTGCACCCTTGAACACGTCGAACGCAGTGGCGACAACGCCTACCATTCCCACTAATAAGGCGATGAGACTGCCCACAAGCACCTTTTTCACAAATTGTTTTGGGATTCGTTCAGGAGGTTGACACATCACGATCCCGATGATCGAGCCTATGCATGAAACCGCCAGAAAGGGAAAGACCGGCCCCATCGGCGCAGCTAGAGCCGCTAGGAAAGGGCTGGCCAGCAAATAGCCGATCGAGTCTACCCCGATCTGGGGTAAATAGATTTCACCGCCTCCCGTAGTGGTTGGCTGCCACGGATACCCGGGAACTATCTGAGATACGCCAACCCACACGGGTATCGTGAGTGCAACCATCACCACAGCGAGGATGAGATAAGTGCGGATCAGGTGGGACATATTTTTCCACTGCTCCTTCCTGCTTACGATGCCTTGAATGATGCCGTTGAGGATCACGCACCACCCAATCGTGTGGATCATCTCAAACCAATTCCACCGCCAAAGAGCCGTCTGTAGGTACAATGACCATCTATAGGTTCCACCTAAGTCCCGTACGAATAGACCAAGCGATCCATTGTAGCCGGTAACGGCCTCAGTGAGCATGCCGAAGAGAACAAGCAGTACGCCGCTTACCACCTGTTGCGCGATCAGGGTGTTGGTCGGCTGTCCCCTCTCCAACCGACGATATATGGAGACCATATTAGAGATGGCGCTGACCAGTAGAAAGAGGCCCGCCACGCCGCCTAGGAACGGAAGCACCACCAAGGCTACTAGGTTAATCAGGGTGAGGTTGGTTGCATTGGCCAGCAGCGCATTTGTGTCGAGTATCCCGTTGACCACGTGTAGTCCGATCATCAAAAAAATGGATAAACCGCGCAGAAAATCTAAACTAGCAAATTTTTTCATGACGAAATCACTAACCATGAAAGCATGGAACACTGTTTTCACATCTCAGTATAAAATATCTTTCCCCCGCCATGGGGCAGCATAAAAAAAGTTTGCTACAACTTATCCCGTGCTAGCCTCCGAATGTGCACGCAGCGAGGCATTATAATGTAGAAATATTATCAGCGCACGCACTCAAGTGTAGGTTTGGATAAGGGTTCTTACATGTTAGATGAGGCTAATGCCAAAGATACTTTGGGATAAGATTTTCTTAATGGGGGCATGGAACTCAAAAAGGCTATGGCCCCCCCCAACACATGCGCGCGCGATCTACAAATCAAATTAAAATACGCCATATGGGGAGGATAATTATGACAAAGTCTAAGAAGTATTGTCCTGAAGACCCGAGTATAGTTACACGGTTTACCGGAATCCGCACATTCATGAAGCTACCCTATATAAACGGTGATCTCTCAGGAGCAGATTTCGCGATCGTTGGTATGCCATGTGATGGAGGAACAACTTTTCGATCAGGTGCGGCATTCGGACCGGCAGCTATCCGTGAAATGTCAATTATGCTCCGTTCAGGGAATCCGAATCTGGATATCGATATTTTCGAATACCTGTCAGGAGTCGAGTATGGCGATGCCAATATTAATCCATGTAACCTCCAGGACAGCCACGATGAGATTAAGAAAAAGTTCGATGAAGTGGTTGGCCAAAACGTATTCCCAATAGGGCTAGGCGGAGACCATTCAGTTTCCCTTCCGTTACTGCGCTCAATCGCGCAAAAACATGGCCCCGTTTCGTTGGTGCAGCTCGATGCCCACTTAGATACGTATGATAGTGAAAATGGTAGCAAGCTGACGCATGGCACTATATTTCGCAGGGCTGTTGAGGAAGGTATTATCGACGCGAAGCACTCTATCCAAGTTGGGATTCGAGGCATTTTTAATATGGATATGGTTAGAGAGTCGGAGGAGCTTGGATTTACGGTTATTACTGCGAAGGATCTGCATGAAAACGGTGTTGGGTGGGCGGCGGAGAAGATTATTGATACGGTTGGAGACCAAAAAACTCATTTGACTTATGATATCGATTTTTTTGATCCCGCATATGCTCCGGGGACGGGTACTATAGAGGTTGGTGGATTTACTAGCTATGAAGGGCTTAAGCTTATGCGCAGTACTCTGAGCCTTAATTATGTCGGGTTTGATGTTGTTGAAGTGCTTCCAGCGTTTGATCCAACTCAAATTACGGCTTATTTGGCTGGATGTGTAGTGCAGGAGTTTCTTTCGATGCTTGCGTGGAAAAAAAAGGAAATAGCATGAAGTAAGCATATCACCTAATTGGAGCAAGGACATTCTCGGCGGAATCATATTCAAGCGGCGCCTGCGATGAACCTTTAAATCATGGTATGAGCCGTGTGCGCGCGCGCTTTTGGGCAATGCTTAAGTCAACGTTTTTGAAGAGTGTTTCAAGGGTCTCGTGTTCATCTTGTCCTAAGTGAACTCACCCTTGTGTCTGGACAACTCATGGGTGACGAGGCCCTTATTGTCAAGATAAGCTTGTTCTGAATTTAGGGACAAGGCAGATGGTATGAGAAACGTTTTCCGGGGAGACCGTGAGGGTGTCGCGGGTGGCCTAGGCCCGCTGCGCGCTTGGTCCACGCGAGACCCTGAAGCCAGACTGGGCCAAACGCGCGCGCTGAGTTTCAGTAAGTTGAGTCAGATCTGCAGGTTTGAAAAGGGTAAGTTCTGCAAGAAGGAGAGGGAGTCGTGTACTGCCCGGGTTTGCCCTCAAATCTGTTTATGGGTATTATGACCATTTAAAACCAGTGTTGAACAATAACGGGCCAAGGCAGCGCGTGTTACACAGAGCTTTGACTTATTATTTCAATACTCTTCATGATGGTGGGTTTGTAGTGACTCGCGCACCATTTATTGGACTTGAACCCATTTTAACCTATTCAAATTTGTATTCTATTTGTATTTACTTACTCTGCGATAACATTAAGCCAAGCGGGATCAGAAATTAAAAGGTTCAGATCCAAGGCGTAATTCTATGCGCGTACTTATTATTACGCGTTATTTCATGAATATATTAGCTAGACACGAAGAGTTCTGCTTTCTCCCAAAAATACAGGAACAGGTCACTACACCACCTCCGAAACTTGGCGTCCGTCCCAATTATAGATCTAAAATCCAGCCGGTTATTGCGATTGGGGAGGCTTACGCCCGCAACCTTCTCCGTAACCACGACTCTAAACTCCACCTTAGGCAGAACCCTCTTCTGCATCCCCGGAGCCCTCGAAGAAATCGGAGCCACACTGTCCCTATAATAAGCAGTTACCGGAAAAATAGTCCTCAAATCGAAGCCCCCCTTCTTCAGCTTCTCAATCATCACAGGGGCTAGAAGCGTGAAGTTCTGATCCGAGAGAATCCACACGAACTCCTCAGCCTCCTTAAACCTCCTCGCCGTCTCCTCAAGAGCCCTGAAAGATTCAAGGAAGATTTCGCCCCCAGCAAGCTCCCCCAGCCTACCGATGAACTCGTAGGGAAGGCAAAGGGCATCATATTCCTGGAAGTACTCCCGGTTCTTCACCGTAAAATCGAGACCAGATAGCTGAGACAAGGCGAGCCTCCCAAACCATGTGACCCCATATAACCCCTCGGCATTCCTATGGATCAGCCCAGCATCGCTGAGCCTCTGAAGGTGCCTAGAAGCCTCAGGAGTGGTGAAGCTTAGCCTCTGTGACAGGTGAGACAGCTTCGATTCATGCTCCTGAAGTTCGAGCATGATGGCCATACGTTCGCCGCTAGAGAGCTCGAACAGAAGCTCTTGGAGCCTTTCCTCCATGAGTAAAACCTGTAGATACGGGGTATTGACTGACCTTAAAACTTTAGGACTGATCCAAGCGTTGCTTAATCTCGTTGATCGAGACTAGCCTATGCTAGGAGATCTACTATGGTTAGCTGCTCTGGTCACATGTTCTCAATAGAGCTGAAGTCTAAGGAGTGCTTGAGGAGCCTGTCCCTGCCAAGCGAAAGCAAAGACAGTGTTCTGATAGAGGGTTTCATTGGCACACTGAGGAACCTGAGCCTCACGGAGGGCGTGATGCTTGAGATCGAGGGTTCAAGCGGCGTTATGCGGGTGGAGCTCAGCGAGAAGGAGCTGGAGGCGCTGCTTCCAAGAAGAGTACCTGCAGTTTGAGGGTGAAAAATATGAACAAAAAATATTCGATGCTTGCCATGCTGTTCCTCCTATTGGCTGTAGGCTTCAACCACTACGTGAACGCCACTACTACACAGACCGATTGGCCCATGTTCCACATGGACCTGAGCCACACAGGATACTCCACATCAACGGAGATACCCCTCACAAACCAGATGCTGTGGCGTCAATCAACGGAATGGGAAGTGATTGATTCCGCCACCGTCGCAAACGGTATCGTCTACATCTGCTCCGAGTTGAACGTAAACGCGCTGAACGCCGCGACGGGGGCGAGGATATGGAGCCACGGCCTGCTTGGTAACGTGGGGTCTTGCCCCGCCGTCGCAGACGGCGTTGTGTACGTGGGTAACTATCGGAGCATCGACGCTCTGAATGCCGCAACTGGTGCATTGATATGGAGCCATAGCCTGGGCAGTGTCTTCGTGGACTCCTCCCCAGTCGTCGCTAACGGCGTAGTCTACGTGGGCTCGAATGACCACAACGTCTACGCGTTGGACGCTGCGACGGGTGCGACGAATTGGAGCTTCGCGACCGGGAACCAGGTGAAGTCTTCTCCCTCCGTTGTAGGTGGCGTCGTCTACGTTGGCTCGCTGGATGGCAAAGTCTACGCGATTGACGCTGCGACGAGCGTGCAGATTTGGAGCTACACGACGGGTGGTCCCGTGTACTCTTCTCCAGCGGTCGCTAATGGCCTAGTGTTTGTGGGCTCGACGGACCACAGTGTCTATGCACTGAACGCCGCGACGGGCGAGAAGGTGTGGAGCTACGCGACGGGCAACGTCGTGTACTCTTCCCCCGCCGTTGCAAACGGCCTGGTCTACGTGGGCTCATATGATGGCTATCTCTACGCGCTGGACGCTGCTACAGGCGTAAAGGAATTCGGGGCATGGATAGGCGCTGGAATCTACTCTTCCCCTGCCGTCGCTGACGGCGTGGTCTACTTAGGCGGAGGGAACAACAATGTCTACGCGTTGAACGCGTTGACTGGCGCGCAGATATGGACCTATGCGACGGGTGGTTCAGTGTACTCTTCCCCCGCCATAGCCGGCGGCGTGGTCTACGTGGGCTCAGCCGATCACTACGTCTACGCCCTCGGCACCCCGAGAAGTGAGAACCAGCTGTATCTGTTAGCTACCTCAGCATACGGTTCACCCACACCTGCGAGCGGCTGGTTCGACCAGGGGACGACTATAACAGAGTCCGTCGACTCACCCGTTGCAGGTCCTGATGGTTTACAGTACGTCTGCACTGGTTGGACTGGGACCGGCAGCGTGCCATCCTCCGGCACTGGCAGTTCGGTGACCTTCACCCTGGCGGCGGATTCGAGTATCTGCTGGCAGTGGACGACAAAGCAACAGCTGACGATAATGACCGACGACCTTCCCTCTACAAGCCCAACGAACATCTACCTCGGAGGCAGCTCCACAGGAAGTGGGACAGCCTACGACGAAAGCCCTTTCACCGCCTTGTTCGATACCGGGATCAACTCTGGAACCATAGGTGTAGACTCCACCGTTGGGCCGTACCACTTCACAGGCTGGAGCGACGCCTCAACAACCAACCCGCATGCAGGCCTGCAGATGTCGGCGTCCCGGACACTCACAGCTAACTATGCTGATGGATACACAGTCACCTTCACCGAGAGCGGTCTTGCGGACTCCAACGAGTGGGGCGTGACTTTTAACGGAGTCACCCAGACCTCGACCACTAGCACCATCACATTTACGGGGGTTGCTCTCGGCACCGGCTACTCGTACAGCATATCAACTGTAGGTGTATCAGACAATGAGAGGTATACTCCAAGCCCAGATTCAGGGACGCTAGACATATCAAGTGACACCACCCAGGGTGTAACGTTCTACCATCAATACGGGGTTCTCGCGAGCTACTCGACCTCCGATCATTCAACTCCCTCCGACACTGTTATCCTATGGGGCTATCAGGATGGAGTCCTTGTCAGCATCCCCCTAACGCAGGATGTTGAGAACATCTGGCTGGATAGCGGTACACTATGGCAGGTCAACTACTTAATTTTATCACAATCTTCAACTGAGAGGTGGTACTACGGCTACCCCCCCTTATCTGGACATGTCGGTCCGTCAACTACTATTGATCCACAGTTTTACCACCTGTACGTTTTCCATGCAAAGTCCCCCAACGATGACCTAGGATACCTTGAGGACCATGGATATGCAAACAGTGGAATAAGTTTCCGGTATGATTCCACGTACATGGGTACCTTCAGAAGCAATGTCCAGGGGTGGACAGGCAAAAATAGGTATATGAATCCCAGTATGCTTTGGGGAGCTGCCGCTGACGCTGGGACGACGCTCACAATACACGATGTGCAGGCCTATTGGCCAGCAGAGTATCCCGCCTCTGATGTGCGATATAGGTACGATGGCGCACAGACCGGCTCAATAACAGTGGACAGTAGCCAAACCATCCAATTCAACTACATCACACAGTACCAGTTCACCGCACAGACCAGCGGCCTACCAGAACCAAATCAAGCGAACATCTACTTCGGAGGCAGTTCATCAGGCGGTGGAACAGCTTATGATTATTATCTTCCCACGTTCTTTGACAAGAACACCTACACTGGAACCATCGGCGTCGATTCTGTGGTAGGGTCATACAACTTCGCGGGGTGGAGCGACGGCACTACTGCAAACCCCCACGCAAGTGTACTTATGTCGGAAGCTAAAACCCTAACGGCTAACTACGTCTACGGGTACACCGTGACCTTCACCGAGAGCGGTCTTGCGGACTCTAATGAGTGGAGCGTGACGTTCAATGGTATAACTCACTCTTCGACCACTAGCACTATCACGTTCACCGGGGTTGCTCCGGGCACCGGCTACTCGTACAGCGTATCAACAGTAGGTGTATCAGGCAATGAGAGGTATGTTTCTAGTCCAGATTCTGGGACCTTGGATGTATCAAGCGATACACCTCGGAGCATTACCTACTACCACCAGCACAAGATGACCCTCAGCTACAGCATTACCGGCGGAGGTTCTCCAACCACTGCTTCAACGTTTACAGCTAATCAGCTTGGCTCATCGTTTAGTCAGCCTCTAACTACTACAGCTACAGACTACTGGTTTGACAGTGGGTCCATATGGAGTGTGAGCAATCGCCTAGGGAGTGGTCATTGGTGGCAACAATTTGTTTTGGCTTCTGGTGATACGGGCGGAGAAATCTCAGCTGCGGGTACAATCAATTTCAACTACTATAATCAGTACTCTGTTTCAGTACGAAGTCTCAAGGACGAGGCTTACTTCATAGGCGCCACCTTCCAGATAGATTATACCTGCTTCGGTACTCTTCATAGCGACTCAGAGAGTACGACGGATTTGAGTATCTACGTTGACGCATCATCAACTGTAACGATTCACGACGTACAGACCTACTACCCGGATAGCGATGGAGTCTCCGGCTTACGATACAGATACAATGACTGTTCTATTATTGGATCTGGGGCGATCGCTAGTTTTCCGATGTCAATCACTGGGGTAACTAGATTCCAATTGAATTACGTTAAACAGTATGAGGTTGACTTCTCCGCAACAGGCTTGGATGGCGGTGCTAGCTCCAACGCTGTCCTAACGTTGGGGGGAACAGGATATGCTTGGAATGCCTTACCACGTGATGTCTGGGTTGATAGCGGAACTATATTCACGTGGGAGTCACCGGTCTCCGGTGGCACTGGCAAGCAGTTTGTCAAGACCGAAGAATCAGGTGCTTCCCCAATTGTGGCCGCAGGGACATACTCGGCAGCCTACCAGAAGCAGTGGAAGGTGACCTTTACAGCGACCGGGCTCGCTAGTGACGCGGGCACCAACACGGTATTCACGCTGGGAGCCACGAACTACCTCTGGAATACCCTGCCTTCTGGCGTCTGGGTCAACGATGGGACAACCTTCACGTGGAAATCACCGATCTCCGGTGGTGCAGGCATTCAATTCGTCAAGACTAGCCAGACCGGCAATTCGCCAGTGTCGGGTGATGCATACTCGGCCGTCTACCATAAAATAGTGCTAGTCCTAGGTGGAGCCGCATCGGCGCAATATTCTGACCCAGCAACCATAACTGCTACACTCACCGACAACGGCAATCCAGTTGTAGGCAAGTCAATAGTGCTCTGGATTGGTACTCAGTCGACCACCGCAACTACTGATGGTAGCGGTGTTGCTACGGGTACAATTACCCTGACTCAGCCAGCTGGCGGAGTCACTACTAAGGCAATTGTCCCATACCCGACAGCATTGACCACATTAACAATAGCCGGTTCATTCACCATAACGAAGGAAGATGCCATTCTCGATTACAAAGGCGATTTAAGTGTAATAACAGCAGGAACTACCGGAGCAGTGAGACTCTCAGTCCATCTCACGCAGGACGATACTTATCTCGGAAACCTAGCTTATGCAAAAGTACACTTTATACTGACACCTGACACCGGAAGCCCGATTGTGATATCAAATGTACCAGTTGTTCCATCAGCGGATGGGAAATCTGGGGATGCTTTGACCACCGCAAGTGTCCCCGTGGGAAATTGGTTTGTCTCATTCACAATCGAGTCCGCTAACATATACTGGACAGGCGGTGATGAGGTGATTATAGATGTCATCGCTTCAACAGCAAAACTCATGGTTACTGGTGGCGGCTGGGTAACTGATACTGCAAGCATGAATAACAAGGGCAACTTCGGCTTCACAGTGAACTACCAGAAGAATGGAGCCCCGAAGGGCAATTTCATGTACTTATTCCGTGCCACTGACGGCTATAACTATCTAATCAAGAGCAACAGTTGGTCAGACGGTGGTCTCTCATTCACATCTACGAATACTGCCTTCTTTACAGGGAGGTGTACGGTACAGGTAATTGACAGAAAAACTGGGACAACAGTCAATTCATTCGGAAACTACAGATTTACGGTTGATCTCTCTGATGATGGACAGAGTACGCCAAAAGCTGACAAATTCGGCCTCAAGGTATGGGATCCAGCCACTGGGACCACATACAAGCTAATTGCGCCTGTCATTATTGGCGGCGGCAACATAGTAATTCACAGCAAGTAAACACTCTCCATTTTTCATTTTTTTTTTTGCATCAGCCGCATCTCAAATAAATAGATTTGATTATTATCCGCGCGCGCTTCTGCTTCTAGGTCCTCTGCGCGGGAAAAAGTCCATTTTATTATTCCTAAATGGGATTGGGTTAAAACAAACCTAAAGACTATCGAAAATGGACTTTAGAATTGGTGAGCCCGAAGAGATTTGAACTCGCCGTACCCTGGAGATGTCCCCCGCAAGTCCCCTTTTTTCTATTTTTAAGAAGTGAGCGTGCCAATTACGCCACAGGTTTGAACGATGAGTGCCATTGTAGGTATATCCAATCAATAATCACGGGGTAATTCTCAGGTGGAAGTGAGGATAAGACTATTGAGTGGCGCGCATACGAAAAACTAGGTAATTAGGTTTATGGATTTGGGAAAAAATCCACAGACTCATATTAAAGTCACTTTGGGATAAGATTTCTAGAGGATCATGTGAAGAAGAGTATCAGATTATTGAGAAAACGTATACGACCTCGTATCATTTTCACACACCTCAGCCCTCATTTTATTCCAAAAAACCTTAATCTACAAAACCTCTATTTTCCGCTAGGTGAAAAAATGGCTGGTCCAAGATTTGAGGAGAGACAAGCATCAAACCTAGCATACATAGAGACAAAGGGGCCCTTCGACAAGATCCCATGGCAGGAATATATCGAGAAGCTATATGGTTGGGCTAAGAAGCAGAAAGTGATGCCGGGTTTCTATCCAATGGGGATTTACCTTGACGATCCCAAAATGGTTCCACCCGAAGAATGCAGGACAGAGATAGCAATCACTTTCAAGGGTAAGGCTCAGGAGGAATCAGGTGTTAAAATTCGTGAAATGTCCGCAATGAATGTTGCCTCTATCTCTCATAAAGGTCCGGGAAGCGAGTTCCAGAAGACCTATGGGACATTAATGGAGTGGATTGAGAAAAAGGGTTTTGAGTTGTCTGGTCCTCCGATGGAGATCTATTCGAAGAAGCCTGAGATAGTTAATGGAGAGACAATTCTCTACGCTAAAATTCTCTTTCCGGTGAAGAAGAAGTAATCACGATCTAGTCATCATTCAATCTACTTGTATGTAAGATGAGGCTTAACCCAAATTTTCTTTGGGTTAAAATTTTTCGACTAGCAGATGTATGTATGCGCGCAAGTTGATAGTTAAAGAGTACCCGCTAGATGTATGTCTCTTCGAGGATCGCCCCGCTGGAGTCGTGTCTCGTAACCTTGACGCCAACCTTTCCTTCAAGCGTATCCAGCATCGTCCTGATGATTAGATACATGGTTGTTGCGCCGATATCTTGGTGGCCTCGGCTCATCTTCCCAAGATAAGCTGCCCTTCCCTTCGTAGCCACGAGACCTATAGTACTCTCTAAGCCCGTCTTCGCCGCTTCCACAGCCCTTTGAAGAGCAATCGTCATGGAGAGGCCATCATCTCCCGCTGACTCATTCAGCGACTTGACAGCGGGGTCGAGGGCGTCAATCATCGTCTTCTCACCCGGCTTTGTCCCGCCGCTTATCTCGACCATAGCCGCGTAACCAGTTGAGAAGAAAAGAGCCAGGTCCCTCCTGTCAATTTCTCTCTTCCCATGTAGTTGCTGTGCCCCCTGACTGAAGAACATCCCATAAAGAGCACCAGATGAGCCACCGGCGCCCTCCATGAGCGACATCCCGACTGTGCTCAGCACAGCCTCGACATCAGGATCGTCAAGGCCCACAAGTCTCTGGTGAACGAGCTGGAAACCCCTCACCATGTTTATGCCGTGATCTGCATCGCCTATCTCAGAGTCGAGACGCGTCAAGTAGTCTTCATTGATGGTCATCACCGTGAGGATGTTTTCCATCATCCTGATCAAAATTGGTGGCTCTATGACGTTAGCGTGCATACTTCTCCCCCAAGCTACACACGTCGAGTTATACTAGGAGACCTAAAATAATATCGGGCCAGGCTGTCTGATGGCTAGGGTTTCAGATGAAGCAGTGAGGAGCCTCTTCAACTCATCATCCAATTTCAGCAGCGTCACGGATGTACCAGCCATCTCCAGGCTCGACATGAACTCACCAATCCAGGAGACGTGAATCTTAATCCCCTTCTTGATCAGGTTCCGGTGTACGCCCCTGTAGAAGATGAGCTTCTCCATGTAGGGAGTGCCTCCATTTCCCTGTGTAAGCACAGCCACTTCGTCACCCGACCGCAGCTTTAGGTCACCGGCGCAGGCATCGGTAAGGGTGTCCGCGGCCTCGTCAGCCGTCATCATCTTCACCCTCTTCACGCCACGTTCCCCGTGTATGCCTGTGCCGAGCTCCATCTCGTCTGCTCTGAGTTCAAAACTCGGCATCCCCGCCCTCGGCACCGTGCAGGAGGTAATGGCGCACCCCATCGACCTGACGTTATCTATAGTCTTCTGGGCGATGGCCTTAACCTCCTCAAGCGTGCCTCCCTCCTCAGCCTTCGCCCCAGCGCATTTGTGGACGCAGACAGTGCCGGCAACGCCTCTTCGCAGCTCAGGCTTCTCAATCGCAACATCATCATTGACAATGACCCACTCAGTCTTAATCCCACCAGCACGCGCCATCTGAGCAGCGGCCCTGAAATTCATCACATCGCCGCTGTAGTTCTTGATGATCAGTAGAGTTCCTACACCGGCATCGACGGCCTTGATCGCTGCAAGGACCTGGGGAACAGAAGGAGACGTAAAGACCTCCCCACAACACGCCGCGGTTAACATACCCTTACCAACATAACCCGCGTGGGCGGGCTCGTGCCCACTTCCCCCACCGCTCACCAGGGCAACTCTGCCCTTCACAGGAGCATCAGGTCTCACAAGGTTGTTCCAATCACTCATCTTCCTGACGAATCCAGGATAAGCTAACAAGAGACCTTCCAGCATCTCTTTGACCTCGTCCCCCGGTCTGTTAATCATCTTCTTCAAGGTGAAAACCGCCGAATAACTGATCCAGAATATACACGTCTATATCAAATACATGCCTCGCTACCTCACATACGACGTAGTTGACACCTTCCATCAAGTTAAGGAACTTTTTACAAAAGAGTCATGTATCCGAATAGACTAAATTCAACCCGCTCAACAGCATAAAAGAGGAGATTTAATGACAAAAATAACCAACAATCCCAAGATCACAAACGAAGAAATTGTCAACGTCAACAGAAGCGCGATCGAACACCGCGCTACCTGGATGGGACTTAGCTACATAGAAGCACTGAAAGAAGGAGCAGATGGAGAAAAAATACTGCGTTTAGCGGTCGCTCAAACGGGATGTCAAGACGGTGCCTTGATCAAAGCCAAACTAAACAGATCGGTAAAGCTAGACGAATTCGCCGACGCTTTCCTAACATCCGTGAATATGAAGACCTTCGAAATGGAGTTCCAGACGAAGACGAGAGACGCCCTGGAAATTCGTTTTCACTATTGTCCACTTGTCTCGGGGTGGCTTAAGGCGGGTATCCCCAGAGAGGCGATTCCCAAACTCTGTGACATCGCGATGGATGGGGACCGTAATATAGCAAAAACCGTCGGCGTAGATTTCAAACTAGGTAAAACAATCGCAGCTGGCGACGCCATTTGTGAGGTCAATTTCTACAAGAAGAAATAATTCAACCAATTTAAGAGCATGCAAGTTAATCACGTTTTAGACCGCTAGAACTTATCAGGCTCAGGCGATGCGCGCGCATCACTGATTAGTATCAGGTAGAAGTGAGGATAAGACTATTGCACGTACAATGAAGATGATTACTTTTAACTCATCTCACTGATTCCATCAATCAACCAAGCACCCTCAACCTTCTTCAAAACAATGAAGTGCAAATCAATCACCTTGGTGCTACCCGATTTATCGAACATAACATGGTCATGCTTCCCAATAGCATACGCAAGGTCGCCCGAATCCGACACGGTGATCGCTGACTCTATGTGAGTAGTAGGGCCAAACTGGGGCAAATACTCATCTATCACCCCCTTAAAACCCTCGAGTCCCCTGATTGGGGCTACGCCTGGAAGGTGCTGGACGTACCCTGGACTAATGGGCTTATAGATACCTTCGAGATCCTTTTTGCTCATAGCGTTGAGCCAATCATCAATGACCTTCTTGACCTTCGCCGACTCTATTTCTTGCTTGTCCAAGTTCATAGATTATAGTTAAGTGTAACTCAAGATAAGACTATTGAGATGTAAGACTTCACGCGCTGGAGAAGAACAGCGGAAGTGAGGATTAGACTATTGAGTGGTTAAAGCTTCACTGAAACACTTGTAAAAAATTCTTTTCAAGAAGGGTTAAACCCCGTGAACCTGAATTGTAAACCGAGGCAGCATACATGATGGAAACCAGGTTCTTAGCTGTCATCATCATTTGTCTCCTCATAGGAGGCAGCGTAGGCTACTTAGGTAGCAATATCATAAACGATTCTAAAACAGCAGATCATCTTATAGTAGATGAACTGACTCGAACGCGCGCAGAGTTAGCAAACCAAACAATGGCTCTCAATACGCTGAGAGCACAAAACGCTGAGCTAAAGGATAGCTTTCGTATGCTCAGCGACCATATACTAGTGAATAAGACGGTGAAAATTGGTTACATAGCCCCCGAGTCCACAACATTCGCGGTCACGAAACCATACATTGAGAAGGTGATCCAGCCAGACCTCAACGCCTACGCCTCGAGTCTCGGCATGAACGTCACCTTCGAATTCGTCATGCTTGACGCAAACGGACAAGCCAACGCCCACTTAGAACGGGTACAGGATCTTCACAACGAAGGCATTGACATCTTCATCGGCGCCGGGTGGTCGAGTATGTGCTGCGCCAGCCTGAGCTACGAGAACGCTCATCATATGCTCGCCATCAGCCCAAGCTCCACCAGTCCAAGCTGTGCGATAGCAAACGATAGTATGTTTAGGATGTGTCCCGCCGACTCCGCCTTGGCGCCGGCGCTTGCCGACATCATATGGAGCTACGGTGTGAAGGAGGTCGTGATAATCCAGAGGGGTGACTCATATGCAGACGGAATTGTATACGAGTTCACACCCAAGTTTGTGGCACTCGGTGGAGTGGTTAGCCAGCCAATAAGATACGAAGCTTTGTCTGATGTAGAAATGGCTAACGTTGACTATTGCACTTATCTTCAGACGGGGCGCGACAGAGCTCAGGTGGCTATAGCGCGCATGGGCGGAGATAGCAGCCGCGTCTGCGTGCTGTTAATCGCTTATAATGAGGCTGCGAGGATAATCAAGCAGGCGAGCCAGTGCGATGTTCTTTACAATCTCGTCTGGTTTGGGGCGGATGGGACGGCGAGGAATGGATTGGTTATTGGTAGCTCCCCCCTTGAGGCGAACCACTTGAAGCTCTTTAGTTCGCTTGCTCAGCAACCCGCTTCGACCAAATACTCTGTCCTCGGGGCCAGGTACGCAGAGGCTACGGGGGGTATATTCAACATATATCAGGCGTACCTGTACGATGCGGCGTTTGTCTTAGCTAAGACGATCATAGAGACGGGATCTACTAACGCCACGAATGTCGCTGCTGCTTTGCCGGGTGTTTGCGAGAACACATATGGGGTCTCTGGTTGGTGTAGGTTGAACGAATATGGGGATAGGTCGCCGCAGCCCTTCGATATATGGTATTATGCGCCTGGTGTGGTTGTGCCGAGTGAAGCAAGTGTCGCTGGCGTTTATAACCCGGATACTGGTGTGACTTTATGGAATCGGACACCCGATTTCACTGTTCTAGGGCCATAGAGCCGTGAACTGCATAATCCTATAAGCGACAATTCTTCAGATGTTTCCCTGAAGGGATAGTATTGGCCCCCCTGAGGAAGACTCTGTTACTTGTATCCCTATTCTTGATCATAATTACAATCGGGTCTGCGTACGCGGGGTATGTGGGTCAACTTCAAGCAGGGCTTCCCCTTGAGCCAACAATAGTCACCGATAAGGAACAATACCGCATAGGTGAAACTATTCACGCTACGTTTCGTTATACAAACCCGAATCTCTTCAGTGTACCCTTCACCCCTCCTTCTAAGGTGTTTTCTCAGCTTCGTAAATGGCCTGATTCAACCGCCCCAAAAGACATTCCAGTTTCGGAGTTGCCGGGGTCTATTGAGCCGAGGTGGGGTACTGTGAATTGGGTCGTGATCGGCCCCAATGAGGGATTTGATGGGATTACGTGCTAGTTCGTTGCTTCACGGGCGGGATCATTCATTGTTCAGATAGACCACGCAATTAAGCAGATCCAAGTTAATCCTTAGAGCGCACATAGGCTTAATCCAAAGTAAATTTGAGATAAGATATTCTTAATCGGGCGGAACTCAGGATAAGACTATTGCACCCAATACACAGAGTGGTTCACAACGGGTTATTCACATTAAAACCAATAGAAGACTGCAGGCTCATTTCCCATGACCCAGCCATCATGTCCCGGCGGGATGTCCACAACATCACCTGAGTTGAGTTCAATTTCCTGGCCATCGTCAGCTTTCACATGTAACCTACCCGAAACCAGTATTCCAAAATGGTGCACCTGACACGATTTTGTCCCAGCGATAGACATCATATCAGTTGACCATTTCCACCCAGGTTGATACGTTTGCTTCATCACAGTCCTATCGCCTATTCTGATGGTATCTACCCTCGAATTCGGAGGTGTCTTAGTCTCATCAGGTTTATGAAAATTTTTCTTTTGTATTACCAACGTCTTCACCGATAGCTTTTGCGGAATCCTGGATATTAAACGTGTAATTACTTCGCATAGACGCGTAAAAATAGGTTAAACTCGTTGATATATCTGAAAAGATCCAGTAAGACTAACTGATAGGGGTTAATATGGTCGATTCTATATGCCCTCTTTTACTGCCGTTCACTTACTGAGCCGCAGGTGGAAGTGAGGATAAGACATTCGCCAGCCAATTACTTGTACGTCTGATGAGGATAATGCCAAAGTGAATTTGGGTTAAGATTTTTCGAAGAGTAGGTGGAAGCGAGATAGGATTATTGAATATATATTGCAGCTTGGCGAATTCAGAATAAATTTAATTTAAGTTTCTATAGATAATTACACTAGGGGAGAAGGGAAGATGAGTTGGCTGTTTAAAGGAGGAAACGAGAAGAAGGAGGACAAGAACGAAGCAGAAATCAGAAAGTTAACCGACCAGTACTACGACGACTTCCAGAAATCTGTTGGAAAAGAACTGGGTAAAATGGGGTACTCTGACCTGACATTCAAGTCTCTTGGGTATCCGGGTCTTGTTACCCCCAGTTTTATAATAGTAAAATTAAAGGACACTTCGTCTCAAACCCTGAGCCTTATCCAAACCCTACAAGTATACATTGGAAGCCCAAGTGGCACGATGGTTACGCTTAGAAAAGTATACCCTAGCGTATCGGCTATTGTTGCAACTATTCCCGGAACAATCCCTTACACTCTCGTGCACCGTGAGGTGAGTAAAGGTTTCCTGAAAGGCAGCGAGAAGCTATTCGTACCCTTCACAAATACTACGCTTGGGGAACCTAAACTGGTTCCACAGCAGCTGATGGAAAGCCCACTGGTGTCTGGGCTTAACAAGTTAGTTGAGGCTCAGAATACATTATATAATAATCTGCTTCTCACATCGTCTGTCCATTTGACGTACAAAGCTGATCTTAACATATCATGTAGTGATCTGGGTGGGAGATGCACGGTTGTGCCGATGGGGAAGGAGACTGCTTTCTTTTTCCGGGGAGCGAAGGGGGATATTGAGACTTATTTCAACTTTGGTAAACTGATGCCTGCGATTTCTCAGGTAATTGAAATGGTATCAGGGCATCTAGAGAATAAGGAGGTAACCGGGGTTATTCCTAGTCCATCTTTGAATATCTTTTACTCCTTGGCGAAGACTGGTCAGTTGCCCTCAGTCCCTATACAATGAACTAAGCCGAGAGATTCCGGTGCACTAGTAATTATCAGGTGGAAGCGAGGATAAAATTATTGCGTGCAAGATGAGGCTTATACCAAAGTATCTTTGGGATAAGATTTTCTTAAAGAGAGGTGGAAGGGAGAATAGGATTACTGATCTATGCATGCGTGATTGAGAAAAGGTAATCTACCCTTCACGTTAAGTGAAAAGAACAAGGTCCCCGGAATGTCTTGGTCTCCATATGATCCTTACAGCTTTTTTGGACATTTGGATAGAGATGTCTTTATAGCGCTCATTTTATGCGGGTTGTCGCTTCTTCTCTATGTGTTTTACAATAACGTATTCTTGTTAATTTTAGGTGGGGTTGGTTTTGTGGGATTAGTTATTGTACAGGTTGTTAGGAATTATAGACGAAGAATACATTATAAATATGCGCCTGAGGGCCTCCCAACCTCGCCGGCATAACACGTGCGACTGATTAGGATCAGATGGAACTAAGAATATGATTATTGAATTATAATCAGCTACTTTACGATAACCTCATCGAAATCCAACTTAATAATTCTTGCCAAAAATTTTATATTTAAAGTCAATTATCTATATATATATGAAAGATAAAATAATTTATTTTTTATTTTTTATATTGATTATAGGTATAGGTTCATTTTGGATATATTCTAATGATCAGCAACGAATTAAACAACAACAATATGAAACTAACTTAGAAAATAAAGTAACAGATTTTTGGAGTAATGTAATAATAAATTATAATTGTGTAGATTTGAAAGATACTAGTACTTCTATATATACTTTGAGTAAAGGACAAGTAGTCGGAATTAAAATACAGCTACAAACGCCAAAAGATGATGACGGTATAATAATTGTAGTGGCTGATTTATCAACAGGTAATACTGATTTAGATTCAAAATTAAATGGCCAACTACATTACAGGAATGAAAATAATAATATACAAGCAATTGGTGGGAAAACCGTTCAACTACTTTTTACTGATTATTCTATTCCAAGAAGTTATATATATAGTATAAAAAACGAGTGGAAGTTACAATATGGAGAAACAGCAACAATCAAACAAGTAACATTTCATATAGGATATAAAACATATGCTGGTGCTTATTCTAATGGATATGTGTACAAATGGGCTACACCTGTTACTTTGCAATTAAGTTAGAGCAAGTTAATGATGACAAAAGTCAGACCACGTGCGCGTACATATTGGCGATAGATTAAAAAACGTGTTATTAAAGAAAAATCCCTTTAAAATCCATACTACACGCGTTTCGCATATCTATAATTCAATAAATTATTTAAAAGATGCAGACTCTTTAAAATTCCTCATTATATTTACATATTTATCATTATCAACTCTTTAATAAGCTAACAAATACTTAGTTTATCAGGTGGAAGTGAGGATAAATTATTCGCCTTTATGACTGAATTTGGTGATAGATTGTCAGAATTTTATCTGTTTCCTTAACCTAAATTATTTTAGAAAAGGAGGTTGGGGTATTGCGCGTTCGCGCGCATGACTTCTAAAAAATCTCTGAAGAGGAATTTGTAAACGTAATTAAATACTAGTTAAGAATCGCTTTTTCCATGGGTCTCGCTAGTTTCTGTCCGAAGTGTAGTAACAGTAGCGCGTTTGTTTTAATGGATGATATTCAAGAAGTGAAGATTGGAAGTTTGAATGTCATCGCGAAGAAATGTCCTAACTGTGGGTTTATCGAGTTCTATGAAAAGTCAAGTTCAGAATAAGTATCCATACAAATGCATACCCTGATGTATCACTCTGGCCTCGAAGCTTTACAGTATGCGCGTGTTTAATTAGCGTAGTCTAGGGTTAGGCAAAAATCTTAGGGGACTTTAAAGTTCCAGGTGGGGGCTTGGAACTCGACGCTGGAAAGGTACTGGGCTCCACCATTATTGATGAAGCTGAACACTATGGGGAACTTGCCCTGTACTCCACTGTACGTTGCGTTATAGGTTGCTTTAACGACGCTGCCGCTGGATGAGGCCTGCCAGAAGACGGTTGAGTTGTAGTTCCCTAGATTTCTCTTTACGTAGAGGCTGTAGCCGGCGAATCCGGGTTCGGTTAGCACCGTCTTTGATGATCCGTCTAGGATGTTTGTTATTGTGTAGTAGTTGCCGGTGTTGAGCGCCTGGAGCATCGCTGTGGAGTCTGGGTCCGAGTAGATTCTTACTGCTGCGACGTCCACGCCGCCCGCTTTTGGTAATGTGACCCACCAGATGCCTGTGATGAGTACGATGCAGGCGATTCCTGCACCCGCTGCGACTCGTAGGTCGATTTGTTTTCCTCCGGGTTTGTTTATCTTTGTGAGGAACCCGAGGATCTTTAGTCGTTCTAGGAATTTGTATCGAATGGCTAGCCAGAAGAAGGCGCCGTAGATGGCTCCGTTTATGATTCCTAGGACTAGGTTTTGTATGCTGATTCCGAGGAACCAGAACCAGATGGGGTAGGCGCGTAGGAGGCCGAAGTAGATGAAGCTGGCTGGCCAGATGCTGGGGATGAGCATCGTTAGTAGTAGAATGGTTATGAAGGGTATGCTGAAGTTGGTCTCCTTCATGAAGAGGGCGTAGAGTCTGTTTATTCCCGCTCCGATTGGGTGTAGGATCGAGTAGGTTTTCTTGTGTGGTTTGAGGCTGCTGTCCAGGTCCTCGATGAAGCTTTTGAAGACCTGTTTCTCTTCCTCGCTGGTGTTGAGGCGGCTCTTCGTGTTTGATATTGTGTTTGTTTTGATGTCGACGTCTCCCTCGTATTCGAAGTTGACTTTCGCGACTGTGATTGCGCTGATGAGGGGTATTCCGGTTTTTATTTGTACGGGGAATGTTGTCTTCGCTGTCTGGTGGTATGTTTTCTCGTCGATTTTGGAGAGTTGTACGTTGTACCATTTTAGTTGTGGTAGTTGTTGACTCACGAAGCCGGCTACTGCTTGCTCCACGACGTTTCTTCCTCTGAGTACCAGCCATCTGCGGAAGTCGGTTGTCTGATATTTTTGTAGCATGACGATGAGCTGGTTGGTTATCTCGCGTGCTATGAAGCCGTTTGGGTCGGATACGTTGTTGCTCATGACGAGGTTTGCTTTTTGTATGTCGCTCATGTTGGCGATGGATTGTATGTGTGTGACTGTTGCATTCGAGCATTCCTCGACCTTTGTTAGTTTTGAGTCGATGGCATCGATCTTTTCTGAAAGTTTTTTGATCTGATCGCTCAGTTCAGTTTGTTGCTCCTTGTCGACCCCTTTGACCAAGAATACACCAAGTGATTAGGGGTTTCTTAGGAGAATTTATTGTTTTTCAATTACCCATAAATATTATACGTGGAGCAAATTTTTGGGAAACGTACGCGCGAATTGAAGATTAATTTAGTCGTTTTTCTCCAAGCTAACAATTTGCGCCCACCTAAAGAGTTGATGCATGGCCTGAATGACTTCTTCGAGTCGATAGTTGAGGTTACGCACACTACGTGTTTCATCATTTACTCTACAAAAGAATTTGATCGGAATAAGGCTTTTTTTGATCGCTGTTTGATCGGGTGATGAAAACTGCCATTTTTTTAAAGATTAGTTGATCGAAAACGTGTGAAAGATGATCGTGTTTTGATCGTTCGATGATCATTGAGGGGGTTATGGACCGGCTTGTAACTGTTTGTAAGCGACTTTTACATCGTTGAATTGATACTAGTTAACAATAGCGTAGCTAGGGGTGTTCGATCTCTTGGGGGCATCTCCCATGAAGGGGGTATGTTTTCAAAGGATACCTGTAGAGTGTGGGGTTTTATGATCAAATATTTTCGAGAAGGAAGGGAGTTTAGAGCGAGCGTAAGCCTATTACTCCTCAATGCGATCAAGAATATTAGATGCTTGATCTTATTCGAGAGCTCGTTGAGCTCTCGGCTATTGAGGATCCTAGAAGGGATCAGTCTAGGCGGAGAATAGAGGTGGTTAAGCTTCTTCGTGGTTTGGGATTCATGCATCATGAGATTTGGGTTCTCGCTGGCTGTAAGGGGTCGGAATCAAATCTGAGGAGGGATATTGGAAGCGTGAAAGTAGAAGACTCGGCTGAACATGATAAACTGCTTAAAATTTTAGCGGATTTCTCGGCTAGTGGACATAAGCTGGAAGATATTGATGAGGTTAATAAGAATAAGTTAACGGCTAAAAATATCCGAGAGAATATGGATCTAAATAAGGATTTGAATGATAGAGGAATAAATCCGGATGTCCAGATTGAGATACAGAAAGCAGTTGAGAAATTTGGGGAACCACGCAAGATCATGCAGGCATTTAATGAATTTGAGAGTACGATAAGTATAGGTGAAGAAATCAAGGTTTTAGAGAGAAAAAAAGAGGAAGTATCAAGCGGCTTAAAACAGGACGAAGCGCTGCATGAAAGGAATAAGTTGGAAGCATTAACTCACCAGACCTACATGGATACGGTGAGGCTGCTTTCGTCAGATTATCACTTTGACTACGCTAGTCTGGAGAATCTGCTTGGTCTTGCGAAGAAGTTTGGGAGCCCCCTTCTTGTTCTCGGTGCAGTGAACGTGTATGGAGACCTCAAGGAACTCAACGAAAAAGTAGGTGCCAAGAGTAGAGATCTCGAGGTTCTCGAGGCGAAGTACAGGGCAGAGGACGCTGAGTATACCAAACTTGTCAAGTTGAACCAAGAGGCTAACCGGGTCCTTGGAGAGATCAAGGCAAACCACGATACGAGTATGCAGCTGCAGCTCATCTCCAAGTTATTACGTGAACCGGAGTTGACCTCGGTCACGCTGGAGGGGCTGGCAAGGGTGTCTATAGCACTTCTTGAAGGAGTCGCAATAAACGCAAAGAAGGACCCACAACTTCCCACGCGGTTCAAAACAATTGTCAATAATGGGATCGAGCCGGTGATTAGTGATTTGCAGAACTTTTTACGAGGCAAATAGAATGGATGATGAGGAACTCCTTCGGAGTCTTTACATTATTCTGGAGGAGAGCCGCTCATCGAGAGATGTTGACGCAGTCATTGAGTCAATTGCGAATAGGGCGAAACGGGAGTCGTTAGTTAGGAGTATTCTGATTGTGGAGCATGAATTAGGGGATCTATGGCAGAAACAAGTTTTAGCGTATATCGTTGAAACTACTACTCTTGTTCGATCCACCAAGAACTCTTCTGGAAAATATATTCAGAGTTTTGAAAGTGACGGCCAAATAAACCAGAATCTCATTCTTGAGGGTATTGCAGGCTTTGCTGAGGTGGATTCGTTGGATCGTCGATACTTGTATTATCCCGAATTTAGAGGGAGGTTGCAGGTACTGAAGTTAAAGATTCTAAAGGGGAGGCTTGACGGAATCCTCGTCCTTAGTGCTGAAGAGGTTATTCATAGGATCATGAGTTTTAGCGGGGAACTTTTAGGGTTGCTTGAGATTGATCCTATAAGTGGAGAAACATATAACCGATTCAGGAAGATGTGTGAGCCATCTCCTCCGAGGTCGACGGCCTACGGGGCTTTAAATGAATTTATAAATAATGTCATGAAAGCGAAGAAGAATGAGAATGGTCTTGATAGTGGTGTGGCTATTGGTTATCCGGTCAATGAGAAGGAGGTAGTAAGCGATGTCGATGGGATCGCAGATGGGATACCGGTCCGAAGTCAAGCGGAAGAAAAGAAGGATAAACCCGCTTCGCTAAAGAAAGCACGTATTTTAAAAATATCTCATTCATCGAATCAGGAAAAATCTACGTCTAAAAAGGATTCAGGTGATGAAAGCAAGAAAAAAGAAGATTAGATCTATCGGTTCAGTTGACACAATATAAAGAGTGGTACGTTGGCTATGTATTTTCAGATTTTTTCGGGGGATATGGTTTTCGCATGTCATGTTTTCATCTCCATACCCTGATCCCTTTCTCGAGGAGGATCCGGACTACCCCCTCCGCGGTGCTTGGAGTGTCTGAAGTAGGACTTGATCTCTTGATGACTTCTAAGATAGAGCCGTAGCTCACATCCTCCCCGCGGAGGTTGATGAGTATCTCCTCAGCGACCTCGAGTGCACGCTTATACAGCGGGTTCTCTAATCGCCGATGAAGGTTGCAGACAGCCTCCACCTTCCAAGTCTCCGCGTCCGGAACTACATATACAACCACTCGACGACCACCCCGAACACCAGCGGGTCGAAGAAGCTTCACAGCCGGCCTTATGACCCCGAAGCTGGTTAGATCCTCCAGGTACCGAACGGCGGAGCCGAGGCTCAGCCCAAGTGAGACGCGGGTGATCAGCAGGGTCACGGCCTCGGCGTCTAACACGTGGAATGCGACCCTCCTCATCCCGGGGCTGCCGAGGATCCGGGATATGTTTCTCCAGGCTTCGTCGTTATACTCGATACTCGAATTTGGCGTGCTGAGTTTCTCTGCGGCCCTTTTTGGGTTGTATTCGCCTTGTAGTGAATGTAACCAGATTGCTCGTAGCAGATAGTAGGAGGAGTTAGATTTGGACGTGGGATACGACTCCTTCGACGGTTGACTTTCAAGGAGACTAGTTTGAGTCACCGTGGGTCAGCCTCTGTCCTGATTTGTGTGACAGGGGCTTGCCTCACAATTCCCTCTAAACCCATCAACGAGCCACCCAGAAAGGAGCGAGGAATAGTTCTCTAAATCCTCGAGGAGCACGTTTCGCGTCTCTATTGGATCGAAGTCGTAAGCGATTTCCGCGAGTCGACCCGCGTTGACGTCGCACGCCTTAACCCCGCCTCCCTCCAGCCACCGGTAGACAGTTCTTCGGTTTACTCCGAGTTTCTCCGATAGCAGTGTGGGCGCTGATTTCTGCCTGCCACGGGATTTGTGAGGCAGGGGCTTGTCACACAATTCGCTTTCAATGCCTCTCAAACAGAGAAAGGCCAGCCTTGTTCTGGCATCCTTACCGATCCATTCGCCTATATCACCTGATTTGTGAGGCAAGCCCCTGTCACACAAATCA
>JAPKYO010000058.1 GCA_026394265.1 Candidatus Bathyarchaeota archaeon | reverse complement strand
GGATCTGCTTAGGCGTTTCGATGAGGTGGAGGTCGGGTTCACAATAACGGCCCTGGATGACGCTGTAAGGATGGCCTTCGAGCCCGGAGCATCATCGATACAGGCGCGGCTGGACGCGTTGAAGCGGTTCAGCGACGAGGGGATACCCACCTACGCGTTCATCGGGCCGATGCTCCCCTATCTGAGCGACGAGCGCCTTGAGGAGCTGTTGAATAAGCTGGCTGACCGGGTGAACAGGCTCATCGTTGACCGGCTGAACATAAAGTGCGGTAACATGCCCGACATCAGGAGGGTGCTGGAGAGGAACTACCCGGATCTCGCGCCGATGTTCGAGTCCGCCCTCGCTCCAGGCTCCGACTACTACCCGGGCTTGAGGGTGAAGGTTTCGGAGTTCTGCAGGGAGAGGTCGATCCCCGTGGACATCATCTTCTGAGCAAGTTAATTATCCGCGTGCCGGGTGGTTACGGGTATGAGCCTCCGTGACAGGGCCGATGCCCTCTTCTCTGCATATGACGGCGCCGTGCCAGGCGCATCCTTCGCGATAGTCAAGGACGGCAAGATGCTCCTGAGCCGGAGCTACGGCTTGGCGGAGGTCTCCGTCGGGACACCTGTGAAGGCCTCGACGAATTTCCGTCTGGCATCCGTGTCGAAGGTCTTCACCGCGATGTGCGTCCTCAAGCTGGTTGACGGTGGGAAGCTATGTCTCGGGGATAAGTTGTCCACGTTCATCCCCGGTCTACCCGGATACACGGACGACATCACTGTGAGGCAGATGCTCGGCCACACCTCGGGGCTTGGGAACTACGAGGGCGACGTGCCCGAGGACTACCCCGGGCAGGTGCATGAGGACTACGTCGTGGAAAAGGTTAGGGGACTTCATTCAACTTACTTCCCGCCGGGGTCGAGGTTCCAGTACAGCGACACAGCGTATGTGCTCCTCGCCGTCATCGTCGAGCGTGTTTCCGGTGTATCATATCCGAGGTTCGTGGAGCGCGAGATATTCGCGCCTCTGGGCATGGTGGGTTCGAGGCTCTACGAGGGCGAGGGCGTGGAGATCAGTGACAGGGCGTATGGGTACACGAGGAGTGGAGGCGGGTTCAAGCCCAACGATCAGAGTAAGACGAGCGCCACCTTCGGGGACGGCTGCGTATACTCATCGATCAACGATCTTGTGAAGTGGGATAATGCGCTCACCGAGGGAAAGCTCGTCAACGAAGAGCTTCTCAGTGAGGCGTTCTCTTCGGGGAGGCTCACGGACAGCAGCCCAACGGAGTATGGCTTCGGCTGGTTCATAGCCAACAGGCGCGGGGTGAAGATACTCCACCACGCCGGGGAGACCGCGGGCTTCCAGCACAAGTTCATACGCGTCCCCGACGAGAGGCTCGCCCTCATCATCCTCACGAACCGGGACTCGTATGATCTCGGGCTCCCCAAGAAGTTGACTGAGGGTGAAGACGCCGTGTGGCTTCTGGACTACTTCGATCTGATCTAAATACACGGGTGTTTAGCGGGTCCTTTCAACGAGTTCCTTGACCTTCTGCTTGGCTCCGCCTATGATGTCTTTCCCGTGGGCGTAGAGGAGGTTGTCGAAGTCGTAGTTGAGGAGTCTCTCGATCTCCTTTGCGGCTCGCTTTGCGTCTAGACAGTACTTCTCGGGGGGCGCGGTAAGGTTGCCGTCGGGGTCGCCGAAGATGGTGTCGCCGGCGATGATGGCTTTTTGTTTCCTGAGGTAGTAGCTGGTGTTGCCCTCGCTGTGGCCTGGGACCCAGATGACATCGATGCCGCCGCAGAGTGGGATGACCTCGCCGTCTTCGAGGCCTTCGACCTCGACTCCCACGGCCTTCTCGATTAGCGGGGCCTCTAATTTGTGGGCTTTTATTGTTGCGCCGGTGAGTTCCTTGAGCTTGGGGAGGTTCTTGGTGTGGTCGCCGTGTTTGTGGGTTGCGAGTATGAGTTTGACGTCGCTCCACCCCTTCTTCATGGTTTTGAGTTCGGCGGCGATGTTGTCGACGTGTTGGGGGATCATTCCGCCGTCGATGAGGACGACGCCCTCCACGCAGTCGAGTGCCCAGCACTCCATCCCATGGTCTTTCTTCTCGGAGTTGTCTATGCTGTGGACTCCCTTGAGTGGCTCCATGGTGGTCGTGTTGTTCTGGGGGTTTTGATTACTTAAGATTGGAGGCTGGTTAGTTTTTTGCGATGTATCGTGTGTAGAGTTCGTGTGTCTTCTCGGGGGTGATATGGAGTTTCATGATGTCGCCTTTGCGGGGTTCGGTGCCTAGGTATATGAAGCCCATTTTTTCGTAGAATTTTCGGAGTTGGCGGCCTTTTTCGTCTTGTTCCTCGGTGTATAGGGTGACGTGTGTGTATGCGTTGTTTTGGGCGTGTATGGTGATGAGTGTGGCGAGGGTGTGGCCGATGCCTTTGCGCTCGACCATTGAGGCGAGGGTGTCGAGGAAGAATCCTTTGTCGGGTTCGTCGTAGCCGTAGACTACGCCGAGGGGTTGGCCGCCGCATTCGGCGAGGATGAGTATGAAGCCGGGGATGTAGCTGTGTTCGAGTACTTCCTCGTGCATGTATCGGAGTTCTTCCCTGAACTTCTGGGCGTCGACTTGGAGTATGATCTGGATGAGGGCGTCGTTGAGTCTGTGGTG
>JAPKYO010000065.1 GCA_026394265.1 Candidatus Bathyarchaeota archaeon | reverse complement strand
CGCGAGCCGCCCAACCGTCGACGAGGGCTGGATCGAGTACAGGCACCAGGTCGGCCTAAGTGGCAGGACGGTACGCCCGAAGCTCTACGTCGCCTGCGGCATCAGCGGAGCCGTCCAGCACCAGGCCGGGATGAAGACGAGTGACGTCATCATCGCCATAAACAAGGACCGGGAGGCCCCAATCTGTAGGATCAGCACCATGGCGGCGGTCGGTGACCTTTATGAGGTGGTGCCACGCCTCATAGAGAAGATCAAGGAGAAGAAGGGCAGTGGCACACCCTAGGATCGACGAGGACATAAGGCGCAGGCTGGAAGCCATCGTTGGCGCCGAGAACGTCTCATTCTCAAAGGACGACATCGAGAAGGCCTCCGTCGACGAGAGCCCCCTAGAGCCCCACCCACCCGAGGTAGTCGTCAAACCCGGCGCCACCACCGAAGTCTCCGCCGTGATGAAGCTCGCAAACGAGAAGCTCATCCCCGTCGTCGCCCAAGGCAGCCGAACCGGCCTCGCCGGCGCAAGCCATCCGATCCGCGGAGGCATCGCCCTAAGCCTCGAACGCATGAACAAGATCCTGGAGATCGATGAGGAGAACCTCATGGCGGTCGTCGAGCCCGCGGCCCTCGTCGACGATGTCCACAAGGCGGTGGAGAAGGTCGGCCTCTACTATCCCCCTGACCCGGGGCAGGAGTCGGGGAGCATTGGTGGCAACATAAACACGAACGCCGGCGGTATGCGCGCCCTCAAGTACGGCACGACCCGCGACTACGTCCAAGCCCTCGAAGTCGTGCTCCCGAGTGGAGAGGTCATCAACGTCGGGGGCAAGGTCGTCAAGGACACCACGGGGTACAGCCTCCTCGATCTGCTCATCGGCTCCGAGGGCACGCTGGGGATAGTGACCAAGGCGACCCTCAGGCTCGTCCCCAAGCCGAAGCACACCGCCCTCATCTACGCCCCATTCGAGTCCACGCACGACGCCGCAAAGGCAGTAAGCGAGATCATCCGCAGGAAGGTCCAGCCATTCGCCCTCGAACTCATGAGCAGACACGCCGTCGAGACCGTCGAGCGCTACCTCGAACGCAAGCTCCCCGACGACACCCACCCCGCCTACCTAATCGTCGGCGTGGAGTCTAATAGCGAGACCGAGTTGGGTACCCAGCTTGAGACGGCGGGGGAGGTCTGCATCGAGAACGGCGCCGTCGACGCCTACATCGCCGACACCGCCGAGAAGCAGCGCCAGATGTGGGAGTCGCGCAAGGCGGTGTACGACGCCTATAACACGTTCTACGAGGTGGACGAGGCGGACATCTGTGTCCCCCGGAGCAGGATACCCGACTTCATCGACCGCCTCGACGAGATCGGTGCAAAGCATAAGGTGCAGATCATCCCCGTGGGCCACGCCGGTGACGGCAACATTCACTGCAACATTATCCGCCTCGGAGGCACGGACGAGGAGTGGCACGAGCAACTCGAGGCCACGATCAGCGACCTCATAGACCTCGGCCTCGGCATGGGCGGCACCGTCAGCGGCGAGCACGGCCTCGGCTACACCAAGCGCCTCTACCTCGTAAGGAAGGTGGGAGCCACGCAGGTCGAGCTGATGAAGGAGATAAAACGGGTCTTCGACCCAAACGGCATCCTCAACCCCGACAAGATCTGGGGCTAGTATTCGCGGTAGGACTCCGCGAGTGGGTGGCCGATGTTGGTCAACGTGAAGCTCTTGTACCACCCGAAGGGGCTCCTGTGCGCCTCATAGCCCTCCGCTTGGAGCGTCTCCTGTAGCTTCTTGAGGAACTCCTTGGCGAGGCGTGGGGAGCCTAGCTGCTTGCTCAGGTGCGCGTAGGGGTGTATGAGGACGCGCTTCGTCCCGATCCTCCCCGTGTCCACCTTGACGTTCTCCACGTACGCCTTCATGATCTCCTCCATCTTGCCCTCGTCCTGCTTCTCGAAGCATGTGAGGCAGACGAGGACGTTCTCAAGTGTCTCGGATTTGGGGTCGGCTGGCTGCTCGGCGACGGGTGTCTCCTTCTTGACCTCGTAGCTGAAGCTGCTGCAGTGTAGTTGGAGGACTCTCATGGGTGTTGAGCCGCGGCGTGTGGATAAAGGGGTTTTCCCGGCTAGATCGCGGACACGATCTGGTTGACGACGAGGGCGAAGAGCCCTACGGCGAGGAGGAAGACGACTCCGAGGAAGACCGTAAGCCCCCGGTTGTACTTCCCGCCCTTCAGTATGAGGACGGCGTTGAGTGCGGGGAAGAGCGCCGATAATGCGACGAGCAGGAGCATCTCGACCTTGCTCCCGTACCTGTTGGGGACGCCGTCGAAGCCGAAGTGGACGGGTATAACCTCGGGGAGCCCCGGGTAGATGGAGGCTACGTAGGCGACGAGGGCGAGCCACGCGATGGTCACGGCAGCTATCTGCGCCGCGGCGAGCCTCCTGTTGAGGCGTGGCTCACCCGCATCTGTCAAGGTGGGGGCCGCGAACGTGGTCTTCTCCCTCAGCGCCTCTACGAAGGCGTCGGGTTCCCGCGGCGAGATGAGTATCTTCGCCCCGTCTGATAGCTCAAGCAGCACGAACTCGCCCTTGTATCGGGTCGCGTAGGCTTGGACGCTACCCCTGTTGCTCGTTGTGAATGTCCCCCAGTGCGCCCCGGGTAGGCTCCCCCCGAAGAGGCGGAGGCCGAGGCTCGTCTCCACCTTTCCTGCGCCCCTTATCCTGCCGTAGCTTATCCTGAGTGGGGACAGGGGGAAGCGTATCCTCAGATCATCCTCCCCGAGGACGTACTCCATCCTAGCCGCCGCGTAGACCGAATATACTATGAGCCCGGAGACCGCGATTGGCAGGATCGATACCATCAGCATCACTGACTCGGGCCTCCCTCCGAAGAGTAGAATCGAGGCGAATGGGACGTCGAAAAGGAGGGCGAGAACGATCGCCCACTTGAGGCTGTTCCCCGAGCTTCCAGCGGGGAAGGACTTGAACATCCATCAGACTAATGCAGGGTTATGGTATAGGGGTTACTCTCGGCGTAGGACTTTGCCGGGGGTCTCGCCGGTGTGCTTCGCCTTCGCCACGACTAGTCTACCGTTGACGGCGACGTACTCGATGCCCTTCGGGTAGACGCGTGGGTTGAGGGTATTACCGCGGTCCGTTATGGTGTCGGGGTTGAAGATGGTGAGGTCCGCGTAGGCACCCTCCCTGAGCACGCCGCGGTCGCTTAGCTTGAACTTGGAGGCGGGGAGACTCGTAATCTTCCTGATGGCCTCCTCGAGGGTGAGGAGTTTTGCCTCGCGTACGCAGGTGCGTAGGTATCGCGGGTGGCCGCCGTAGGTGTTCTCGTTGGGGAGGATGCCCGGGGGCGTCTTTATCTCCCACTTGTCGTCGACGCCGAAGGTGTCCACGCCTATCATGGCGCACGGATGCTTGACGAGCATCGTGAAGCCGGGGACGCCGCCGAGTATGTTCGCCTTGGTGTGGGGGTCGACCCTGAGCACCTCCATGAGGGCGTCCAGCTCACCGATCTTAAGCTCCTTCGCGATCTGGGCAATCGTCTTACCCTTGAACCTCTCTTCGTTGCACTCGACGACTGTTGGCCCCATCGCCCACATGGGGGTTAGGTTGGGGTTGAGGTTGTACCACTTCCCCGACATGATCGTCGCCTTGATCTCCTCCCTGAGGGCGGGCATGGCGAGTGCCCTGCCGAGTTGGTCGAGGCTTCCCGCTACCCTGAGCCAGGGCATGAGGGCGGAGGCGAGGTAGGGGGTCGAGTAGATGCCGCCGGTTGTGTTGGGGATGAGGTCGAAGTTGACGTCGACGCCGCCGGCGCGTGCGTCGTCTATCGCCTTGAGGGTTGCCTTGGCGGATGCCTCGGCCATCTCCCTGTTGCCGGGTGGCGAGACGTCGTATAGGGGGCTGAGGTGGCTTACCTCGACGGGTATCTTCGCCCTCCTGCCGACTTCGATGGCTTCGAGGACGCCCCCGATCTTGGAGGGGGAGGGGTCGCCGGGGCGCCGGTCCTCGCGGAGGCCGGTCCGCAGGCTGTGGCTGGTGTAGACGCCGCCGTAGCGGGCCGCGATCTCGGCGCAGGCAACCAATTCTGAGGTGTCCGCCCAGTAGCCGGGGTTGTAGTCCCTGCCGACGCTCAGGCCCCTGCAGCCGTCCTCCATGGCGCGGGCGACGTGCTCCAGCATGACGGAGATCTCCTTCTTCGTCGCCTTCCGGCGGTAGTCGAGGCCCATGACGAGGTTGCGGATGTCTCCGTGGCCCGCTATTGGGACGACGTTGGCTGAGGCGCCCTTCGCCTCGACGCGGTCCATCCACTCCCCGAGGGTGCCCCAGTCTATCTCCCAGCCGTACATCTCCCTGTGGAGTTCGTTGACCTTGTCGATGGGCTGTAGGCGCTCGGGGTAGTACATGTCTGGGGCGATGCGCTGGTAGAGGTCGTAGAGGAAGTAGGCGGCGTCGACGTAGTCCCCGTAGGGGCCGGGGCTCGTGCCGCAGTTGCCGCCGATGAACGTGGTTACTCCCTGGCGGACCCAGCTCTCCGCCTTGGGGTAGTAGAGGATGCTGCAGTCTCCGTGGTTGTGGGCGTCTATGAAGCCGGGGGAGACGACGAGCCCCTTGGCGTCGACGACCTCCTTCGCGTCGACCTTGAGTTCGCCCTCGACCCTGCCGACGGCGCTTATCCTCTCACCCTTCACCGCTATTGCCCCCCTGAAGGAGGGGGCGCCTGTTCCGTCAACGATCCTCGCGTTCTTGATCAGCAGATCGCACTCGGGCATGCCTATCGTGGAGACTTGGGCGCCGGTGGTTAAAGAAATGTGACCCTAGAGCGCCTTGCGGTAGAGGGCGACGATCTCCTCGGGGGTCGCTATCCTTGGGTTGTTCCCCGGGCTCCCGCTCGCGATGGCGTCGGTCGCCATCTTCCCGACGACAGCCTCGAACTTCGCCTCGTCTATCTTCAGGCCGCGTAGCGTTGGTATCTGCAGGTCGGCGTTGAGCCTCTTCACAGCCTCGACAGTCTTCTTCGCCGCCCCGTCCACGGTGCGCCCCTTGGTCTGCTCACCCATCGCCTCGGCTATGTCGGCGTATCGACGCGGGTTGCCGGGGACGCTGAACTCGATGACTGTGGGGAGTAGGACGGCGTTTGATATGCCGTGTGCGACGTGGAAGTAGGCGCCGATCGGGCGCGCCATCCCGTGTACGAGCGCCACGCTGGAGTTGGCGAAGGCGAGCCCCGCCTGCAGCGCACCGATGAGCACGCTGCTACGCGCCTCTATATCGTCTGGCTGCGAGTATGCCCTACGCAGGTTACCAGAGATGAGTCGGATCGCCTGCAACGCAAATGTGTCGGTCAGTGGCTGCGCCTTGACGGAGACGTATGCCTCGATGGCGTGCGTGAGGGCGTCGAGCCCCGTCGCCGCCGTGATGCCCCGGGGCATCTTCATCGTCATCAATGGGTCGACGAGCGCCACCGCGGGGATGAGGTGGGGGCTCGAAATCAGCATCTTGACGTCTGTCTCCGTGTTCGTGATGATGGTGAAGGGGGTGACCTCGCTGCCCGTCCCCGCAGTCGTGGGTATGGCGATCAGCGGCGTCGACGGCTTCGCTAACTTGTTCGCGCCCATGAAGTCGCTTATCGTCCCCGGGTTCCTTGAGAGGGCGGCGATCGCCTTCCCCATGTCGATGGGGCTCCCACCGCCGACGGCGACCACGACGTCCGCCCCCGCCTCCCTGAATGCGCGTAGACCATCATCAACGTACTCCACAACCGGCTCCATGACCACCTTATCGTAGACGGCGTAGCCGACGCCCGCCGCTTCAAGAGACGCCTTGACGTCGGCGAGAAGCCCGATCTTCTCCAGGTTGGAGTCGGTGACTATCAGCGCCTTCCTACCGTGCTGCCTCGCGTATGCGCCTGCCTCCTTCGCCGCCCCCGGCCCGTTGCTAATCACGGCGGGTGCCCTGAACTGCCTCGTCTGACTCATTGATGCTCAAAATAGACTCAGCGGGTGAGGATATAACTTGTCGAGGCAAACACTCGATCATCGTTAATTCTCGACACGCGCCACTACAAGCACATGGGCACCGAGCTATACTTCACGGACAGGGCAGAGTGGCGGGCGTGGCTCATCGAAAACCATGACAAGGAGCGGGAGGCCTGGCTACTCTACCCGAAGAAGGCGAGTGGCAGGCCGCGCATCCTCTACAACGACGCCGTCGAGGAGGCGCTCTGCTTCGGCTGGATCGACAGCAGGGTCAAGCGAGTCGATGAACACTCCTGCGCACAGAGGTTCTCCCCGAGGAAACCAAAGAGCAGGTACTCCGAGGCAAACAAGCAGCGGCTCAGGGCGCTCGTAAAACAGGGGAAGGTCATATCCTCCGTGCTGGCGACGCTTGGGGGTATACTCGACGAGGAATACGCCGCGCCCGCTGACATACTGAATGCACTCCAGGCAAACGAGCAGGCGTGGGAGAACTACCAAAGCTTCTCGCCCGCGTACCGGAGAATCCGCGTCGCCTTCATCGAGGGCGCGAGGAACCGCCCCGCGGAGTTCGAGAAACGCCTCAACTACTTCATCAAGATGACCGAGAAGAACAGGTTGTTTGGCTTCGGCGGGATAGAGAAACACTACTGAGTGTTTCTCGGTTGGTTGAATGGTGAGGGTTAACCTTTTTCACCTAGCGGTGTATGGTGGTGGCGATGTGGTTCAACTCGCGGCGCTCCCCCGTCTACGGGACCCGGGGGGCAGTCGCTTCGAGCCAGCCCCTCGCCAGCGAGGCTGGGATGCGCATACTCCAGAAGGGAGGCAACGCCGCCGATGCGGCAGTCGCCGTCGCCGCCGCCCTAAACGTCACCGAGCCATGCAGCACGGGCATGGGCGGAGACTGCTTCGCACTCTACTACGACGCCTCGAAGGGCCGCGTCCTAGGCATGAACGGCAGTGGCCGCGCCCCAGCCGGGCTCACTCCCAAGATCCTCAAAGATGAGGGCCTCACGAAGATGCCAACCAACGGCGTCCACACAGTCACCGTACCCGGCGCAGTCGCGGGGTGGGTCGACACCATCGAGCACTTCGGCACACTCGCAATGAAGGACGTTCTCACACCCGCCATCGAGCTGGCGGAGGGCGGATACCCCGTCTCCCCGCTCACCGCACGCGCCTGGGCCAGCGGCGTCCCACTCCTCAAGTTCGGCCCATACGGGGACGAGCTCCTCATACGCGGCAGGGCGCCCGGCGCGGGGGAGCTGATGAAGAACCCCACGCTAGCCCGGAGCATGCGCGAGGTCGTCGAGCACGGCAAGGCCGGCTTCTACGAGGGCAGGGTCGCCGAGGCGATAGTAGAGCTCCTCCAGCTCAAGGGGGGCACCATGACCCTAAAGGACCTCAAGAAGCACCAATCGACCTTCGACGAGCCCATCACGGTCAACTACCGCGGCGTCGACGTCTGGGAGATACCCCCAAACGGGCAGGGCATAACAGCCCTCATAGCCCTAAACGTCCTAGAGGGCTTCAACTTCCACAAGGTCCCATACGACTCCCCGCAGAGGCTCCACCTCCTCATCGAGGCTATGAGGACCGCCTTCGCCGACACCCGCTGGTACGTCGCCGACCCCGCCGTCACAAGCGTCCCCATGAAGGAGCTAATCTCGAAGGACTACGCCGCCGGGAGGCGGGAGAACATAAACCCCTCCAAGGCGGTCCTCGACAGGGTCCACGGCTCCCCCGTCGCCGGCAGCGACACCGTCTACCTCTGCACAGTCGACGGGCAGGGGAACGCCTGCAGCTTCATAAACAGCAACTACTCCGGCTTCGGCACCGGCCTCGTCCCACGTGGCTGTGGTTTCACACTGCAGAACCGTGGCGCGGGTTTCAGCCTAGAGAAGGGGCACCCGAACATCCTCGCCCCCGGCAAGCGTCCATACCACACCATCATCCCCGGCATGTTGACCAAGAACGGCGACCTATACGGTCCCTTCGGCGTCATGGGCGGCTTCATGCAGCCGCAGGGCCACGTGCAGGTCGTCACAAACATGATCGACTACGACATGGGGCCGCAGGAGGCGCTGGACGCCCCCCGCTTCTGCATCCTCGACGGCACAGCCGGCGGCAAGGTCAGCCTCGAGGAGGGGATACCCGTCGACACGATGGCCGCCCTGGCGAGGATGGGCCACGAGGTCATACCCGTCGCCGGGTACAACCGCGTCAGCTTTGGCAAGGGGCAGATAATACTCAGGAACCCCAAGACGGGCGCCCTCACCGCGGGCAGCGACCCCAGGGGCGACGGCCAGGCACTTGGCTGGTAAAAACCTGGGGCCAACCCCCCCGGTTCTTTCCGAATTAAACCCTACACCGCTTAGGGATACAGCCTGTACCCCATCTGCCCGAAGTGGGCGTCCAACGTGAAGGCGTGATCTATCCCCAGATACTCCATCAGGGCGAATGAGACACAGTCCACGAAACTGACCCCCTCCCGCTTCTTGAAACTCTCCCAGGCCGCCCTGAAAACCTCGTCGTTTATCCTGAATATCTCGATGAAGTTGGAGTTCATGATAGCCTCCCCCGTGGTGACGGCGAGGTCGTGCCTCTTCAACGTACAGCTCGTGAACGTCAGGGCTTCTCCTAGAACGTGCTCGGTGGTCACGAAGCGTGTGAGAGGTATCTCTCTCCGCTGTATCCGCCTCATAATCTCCGTTGCCTCGGTGTGTGAGGCGTCCCTCGCGTTGATCAACGCTATTATGGCCGATGTGTCGAGGAAGATGTTCAACGCGGAGCCCTGCTGAGTGCCTCCTCGATCTTGGCGGAGTCGGTGACGACGCCGGTGTCCACGGGCTTGAGGCGGAAGAACGGATCGTCCTCAATCGACGCCTCCTCTGTGACCCAGCTCCTCACCGCCTCCCTTATGCCCTCCTTGATGGTCATCCGCCGGGCCTCAGTCGACTCCTTCAGGAGGCGGTAGAGCTTGTCATCGATCTCCGTCTGGATGTTCTTGACCAACTCAACCAACTAAATGTAACTGAAACATGTAATAAACCTAGCGGGCCCGTTTAGATCAGACCCACTTGACCCTCGCCGGTTTCTTCGGCGGGACCTCGGGCTCCCCCTTCGGGTAGCCGATGAGTATGGGTCCGTATATCTCGTCCTTCTCTCCCAGTTCAAGCGCCTTCACGATCTCGGGGTCGTCCCTTATGAGTGAGCCGAAGTAGACGTAGCAGCTGCCGAGGCCGAGGGACTCGGCGGCGAGCATCATGTTCTCGCAGCAGAGGGCGCAGTTGACCGCACCCTGCCCTATGACGAAGACGACGACGGGGGCGTGATAATAGACGGGGTCCTCCATCTTGCCATACTTCGCCGCGTCCTCCGCCGAGGCGGGGTTCTTCATCAGGTCCTCGAAGACCCTCCTCCACTTCGGGTACGCCGCGTCGAAGAGCCGCTTCCTCATCGCCTCGCTCTCTACGGCGACGAAGCGCCACGGCTGCCTGTTCATGCCGCTTGGAGCCTCGTTCCCCGCCTCGATCACGGCCTCCACGAGCTTCCGGGGTACCGGCTTCGCCTCGAAGGCGCGCCACGAGCGCCTCCTCTTGATGACATCGATAACCTGATTCAAGTCAAACACCGTTACCCGATCGATGCGCCGGGCCGGTTTAAAAAATGTGGGGCATCACGCCGTGCAGTGGAACAGGTTTGTGCACCACCAAGCCTCGGCGCGCCTGTACGCCGCGGCGGCCCGCCTGAACGACGGGCTACTCGACAGCCAGACGACCAGCGAAAAGAGGCGTCTCTCGAAATCCATAGTCTCACCTCCTCAGCAGCCCGTTGAGCACTGTGTCGAGGAGTGTCTCCTCGGTGCGGTGCCAGTCGACATCGATCCCGGCGGTGGCGTAGTGTAGGTTGAGCCCGTCCGCCGCCGCGAAGAGGATCGTCGCCACCTGATCCGCGGATACGTCCTCCCTGAAGACGCCCGACTCGACCCCTTCCTCTATGATCCCCTTGATGAAGCCGTGGATGCCGTTATATCTCCTTGTCAGCCCGGGGGCTAGGGATGGCGTCCTCGACGCGACGACGAAGAACTCGGTGTTCATGGCGAGGAACTCCCTGGGGAAGCGGGCGCTGGAGGCGAAGACGAGGTCGCCGAGCATCTTCAGCTTCTCCACGGGTGTCGCCCCCTCGGGGAATGAGGCGCTGATCGACGCGAGTGTCTTCTCCACCTGCCTCTCGTGTATGGCGAGGAGGAGTGCCTCCTTGCTCTCGAAGTGGTTGTATAGCGCCCCCTTGCTCAGGCCGGACTCGGCGACTATATCGTTAATCGAGGTCTCGGCGATGCCGTCTCTGAGGAAGAGTGCCTCGGCCGCCTCTAGTATGCGTTCGTGGGTCCTCTGCCTCTCCTCATGTGTCGCGTTGGGGCACATCATTAATGAGACCGTTCGGTCTGTTTAATAAGCTTGTCGAAACACGAGGCAGGTAATATAAGCACGAAGCGAACCAACAAACGATCCCAATGGAGTACAAGACCGGCGCAGAGTTCGCCAAGAAACTCGACAAGGAGGACCCACTCGCCCCGTACAAGAAGAGGTTCTACATCCCCGAGAGGGAGACCCTCGACATGGACGGGAAGACAAAGTCCGTCAAGCCAATAATCTACATGGACGGCAACAGCCTCGGCCTCGCCTCCAAGGACGTCGAGGAGGAGATGAAGGCAGAGTTCGAGAGGTGGAAGAACCTCTCGACGCGCCGGAGCGGCGTCGACAAGAGGGCCGCCGAGTACCAGGCGAAACTCGTGGGCGCGGAGGCGGACGAGGTCGTGGTCACCGGCGGCGCATCGGTGAACATCCACGCCCTCGTCTCCACCTTCTACAAGCCCAAGGGCAAGAGGACGAAGATCATCGGGGACGAGTTGAACTTCAGCAGCGACATCTACGCCCTCGCAGCGCAGATACGCCTCAAGGGCAGGGACCCCGAGAAGGACCTCATAGTCGTCAAGAGCAGGGACGGCCGCACCATCGCCGAGGATGACATCATCGCCGCCATGAGCGACGAGGTGAGCGTCTGCCACCTCCCCAGCGTCTACTTCGTCAGCGGACAGCTCCTCGACATAAAGCACCTCACCAAGGCGGCCCACGACCACGGCATCATCATCGGCTACGACTGCTGCCACAGCGTCGGCGTCATCCCCCACAAGTTCCACGAGTGGGGGGTCGACTACGCCCTCTGGTGCAACTACAAGTACATGAACGGCAGCACCGGCGCCATAGCGGGCCTCTACGTCCACAGGAGCCACTTCAAAGATACCCCCGGCCTACCTACATGGTGGGGGAACAGCCCCGGCAACAGGTTCGACTTCAAGCAGGAGTGGACCCCGACGGGCAACGCAGCCTCGTGGCATCTGGGCAGCAACCTCGGCATAGGCTTCGGCGTCTCCCCAGTATACGCCAGCAGCAAGATGATCGTTGACGCCGGCCTAGACCGGATACGTGAGAAGAGCCTCAAGGCCACAGACTACCTGATGTACCTTGTCGATGAGCTGCTAAGCAAGAAGCCCTACAACTTCAGCGTGGGGAACCCCCGCGAGGCGGAGAGACGGGGCGGCCACGTCGCCGTAGAGCACGTGGAGGCGCGGAGGATAAGCGAGGCACTCGCCGCACGCGGCGTCCTGCCCGACTTCCGCCCACCCACGACCATACGCCTCAGCCCCATCCCACTCTACACCACATACCAGGAGGTCTGGGAGGTCGTACAGCACCTCAAGGCCGTCATCGACAACAAGGAATACCAGAAGTACGACGCCAACAAGAAGGAAGCCTACTAAACCTACGGGAGGGCCTCAAAACCCTCTTCCTTGAAATGTCCGTCGAATGTGAAAGCTTTTGTCAATTCTATCCTTCGCATCAGGCTGAATGATGTGCAGTCCGTGAAACTCAGTCCTCGTCTGTGACGAAAAAGATCCCACGATTCACGGAGTAGTTCACCATCCACTGGCTCAATCGTCACGAAATTGGATTCCAACAACGCGTCACCAACCTCCTCGGCGAGGCCGTGGTTTTTAACCACACACTCAAAGAACGTTAGGGATTCGTCGAGTATGCAGTCGGTAATGTAGAACCTCTTGTAGATACGTTTCTTCTTAACCTCGTTCATGAAATCCGACGCGGCTCTGTGGAAGATGTCGTTGCTATAGTAGTACGCCACGATGGCTGACGTGTCCCAGAGTAGACTCAAGATCTCTCCCTGTAGAGTTGCTCGTCAAGATTCGAGGCGTCGGTCTTTACTCCGGTCCCTCGTGGCTTGACCTTGAAGATTGGGTCCTCCTCGATCGCCAACTGATCCGATGCGTAACTAACCGCTGCCACCCTCAACACCTCCTTTATAGACAACCCTTTCTTCTTCGAGACCTCACTGATGAGTCTGTATTCCTTCTCATCAAGTTCCGTCTGGACCACCTTTGCCACAACTACCACCAATTACATGTGGATAATACATGTAAATAAAGCATGCGGTTTTTACATGTCCTATCCTTCATTCTGTAACTTCCGGGTACTCACACACAGCTAATTAACTCCCAGCCGATTTTATCTGCCATGAAGCTGGCTGCCCTATTCTCGGGTGGTAAAGATAGCACATACGCGGCCCACCTCGCCGAGAAGGGCGGGCACGATGTCTCCATATTCGCCTGCATGCGCCCCGCACGCGTGGACAGCTACATGTTCCACGGCGTAAACATCCACCTCACCCCACTCCTCGCCGAGGCACAGGGCAAGCCCCTCGCCTCCGCCCCGAGCAGCGGGGAGAAGGAGAAGGAGGTCGAGGAGCTGAAGCGCCTCATCGAGCTACTCGACGTGAAGGGCGTCGTCACCGGCGCCATAGCATCGAAGTATCAGCGGGACAGGGTCAACAGGATCTGCGCCGACCTGGGCATCATCCACCTCTCCCCACTCTGGGGGAAGGACCCGCAGGAGCTGCTTGAGACCGAGATAAAGTCGGGGATGGAGATAATCATGGTACACGCCGCCGCCAACGGCCTCGACAAGAGCTGGCTCGGCAGACGCATCGACGCGAAGGCCGCCGCCGAGTTGGCGAAGCTGAGCGAGCGCTACGGCATCAACGTCTGCGGTGAGGGCGGGGAGTACGAGAGCCTCGTCGTCGACGCCCCCTGGTTCAGGAAGAGGCTTGTGATCGAGGAGGCTGAGGTCATCTGGGAGGGCACGAGCGGCACATACGCCGTAAAGGGCGCCCACCTCGCCCCCAAAGCACATAAAGGTTAAAAACCCTCCATCCCACCGTTGATGTTCAGAGGAGAGCGCGGTGACCGCCCGCCAAACAGCCTAGGCCGAAAGGCCCACAGCTCAACCAGACGCTCCCCCGCAGTTCTAAGCAGACAACCACCGCGAGGGGATAGAGGGCACCACCCACTCCACCAAGAAGGCATAAACAATGGCTGAAAACAAGAAGGAAGAGGTAGTCTCCGCCGCCCTAAAGGCCGAGGAGAAGCTGAAGTCCCAGTGGTACATACTCGACCTAGAGGGCGAACTCCACAAGATAGAGGAGTTCAACTTCAAGGGCCGCGACAACCTCCGCAAGTTCGCGGGCTACGAGGTCGACAAGGACAGATCCGTCCACCAGGAGCCCCCACACGTAACGATGATGAAGGCGCTTGAGCTAGTCGACTACGAGCCGGCGAGCGACCCGGGCAACATGCGCTTCTACCCCAAGGGCAGGATGATCAAGGCGCTGCTGGAGGAGTACGTCTCCAGCTCCGTCGGCAAGTACGGCGGCATGGAGGTAGAGACCCCCATAATGTACAACCTCAACCACCCGACCCTAAGCAACTACCTCAACCGCTTCCCAGCCCGCCAGTACACCATCGAAAGTGACAACGACAAGTACTTCCTCCGCTTCGCGGCGTGCTTCGGACAGTTCCTCATGGCGCACGACGCCACCATCAGCTACAAGAACCTCCCCCTAAAGCTCTACGAGCTCACCCGCTACAGCTTCCGCAGGGAGCAGAAGGGCGAACTCACCGGCCTACGCAGGCTCAGGAGCTTCACCATGCCCGACGTCCACGCCATGTGCCGCGACCTCCCCCAGGCAAAGGAAGAGTTCATGGTCCGCTTCAAGATGAGCGCCGACGTCCTAGAGGGCATAGGCATCCACAACGCCGACTACGAGCTGGGCGTCCGCCTAACCGAGGAGTTCTGGCAGAACAACAAGGACTTCGTCGTAAACCTCGTCAAGACCCACGGCAAACCCGTGCTGGTGGAGATGTGGAAGGAGCGCATCTTCTACTTCATACTTAAGTGGGAGAGGAACTTCGTCGACAACCTCGACAAGGCGAGTGCCCTGAGCACCGACCAGATAGACGTCGAGAACGGTGAGCGCTACGACATCAAGTTCATGGAGGAGGACGGCACCACCAAGCACCCCCTCATACTCCACTGCAGCCCCTCGGGCGCCATAGAGAGGGACATCTACGCCCTGCTCGAGAAGGCCGCCTTCGACATGAAGGTGGGCAAGCGCCCAACCCTACCCCTCTGGCTCGCACCCACTCAGGTACGCGTCATCCCCGTCAGCCAGGACTACCTCGGCGCAGCCGACAAGGTCGCCACCGAGATCGAATCTGCGAAGATACGCGTCGACGTGGACAACCGCGACGAGTCCGTGGGCAAGAAGATCAGGGACTCGGAGAAGGAGTGGATACCCTACACCCTCGTCATCGGTGAGAAGGAGGCGGGGAAGGAGAAGCTGCCCGTCCGCATCAGGGAGACCGGTAAGCTGGTGGAGTACTCACCCAGCGATCTCGCCGCGGAGATCAAGGGTGTCGTAGGCGACAAGCCGTGGAGGCCGCTGCCCGTACCGAGGTACCTGCAGTCGCGCCCCAAGTTCAGCGGCTAGCGCCCGAAGCGCCACTTCTCTATCTGATCCGACTTCTTGTTGCCCTTCTTGAACTGCTTGTAGTGCTCCTCGCAGACGTAGGCGGATTTGCCGTCGACTTCGAGGCCGGCTGCCTTCGCCTTTGGGACGCTGACTGAGCGCACGGCGTCCTTCCCGCAGTTGCGGACGGTGCACTTCTGGCCCTTATCGATCTTGCCCAATGCTATCAAGAGATACCCGTGCCGTCGCCACTATAAATCTAGCCCCGAAAAAGATGGACGGGGGCACGTCCCCGGGCTTTGATAATCCATATAAACAGCCTCACACCCCAGAGCCACTGTGCCCAACCTCAACGCCTCAGTCATAGGCTCCCTAGAGTACTCGAAGCAGCTCGGGAAGAAGAGCGGCGAGACCGACATCACCGTCTACGACCTCAAGAAGGGAGAGACCGTCATCACGATAGTCGAGCCGAGCAGGTACCCGGAGAAGATACAGAGCCTCTACTACAGCGCCGCCTTTGGGGACTACGCCGTGCTCGTGGCGGAGAAGCTCGACCAGTACCTCGGGGAGAGCCTGCTCATGATCAACGCCTGCGGCGTCAAGGAGGGCACGATAGTACTCCGCAACTACATCACCGAGGACCAGCTGAAGATGTTCAGGAAGGGCACAGTCCTGGAGGGGTACGAGGTTATGGAGGACGACCCGATAAAGCTCCAGGCCAAGCTGATCGCACTCGCGGAGAGGCCGAGGCAGCCCCAGCCCGGGCCGGGCACACTCAGCGTCGAATCCGCCTTCAACGTCCGCGGCATCGGCACAGTCGCCCTCGCCACCGTCAAATCCGGCACAATCAAGAAGCACGATCAGCTACACACCCTCCCCGGCGACAAGGTCGCCGAGGTCAGGAGCATCCAGAAACACGACGTGGACTTCGAGGTCGCGGAGGCAGGGGACCACGTCGGCGTAGCCCTGAAGGGCGTCGATGCCTCGGACTTAGACAGGGGTACCGTCCTCACCGGCGCGACGCTGAAGCAGACGACGACCGTCACCGCGAAGGCGGACCTCATCCCCTACTTCCAGACGCAGCTGCACGAGGGCAGCACCATCCACCTCGGTCACTGGCTCCAGCTCAACCTCGCCCGGATAACCCGCATCGACGACAAGGGGGACAAGAAGCCAGAGATGACCATTACACTTGACCGCCCCCTCATCCACCCCGTTGGTGCCAGAGCCGTCCTCGTCTACCTCGACGGCGGCAGGCTGCGCGTCGCCGGCACGATCCAGCTTCCCTAGCACTTTTCCAGAAAAATCATATACCTTCAAGGCATAGCTTAGGAAGGCAAGGAGTGGAGTGGTTTAACGACCCGACCCCCAATCCTACGCATCCGGTGCCGGCTATGGGAAACGTGGGCATAACTCTCTCGACGATGGACCCCGCGGCGGTCAACATGTTCGAGGTATTCAAGAGGCGTGGGTTTAGGGAAGCTCGGGGTGGCGTCTTCGTCAGGGGCGACGCCCGCCTCGTGCCCGTGCCGCGCTTCATCGTCCCCGAGGAGGAGTACAAGACCCCCGCAGAGCCCGACCCGTACCCACTCGACTACGACGCCCTCGCCCGTGAGCTGGGTGTTGACTACTTCGTGGTGGCGAGCCGCCACTGGGCGAAGAGCGGTCAGCCGAGCCTCACGGCGCACGCCACGGGCAACTTCGGGAAGGCGATCTTCGGCGGCAGACACCACGAGCTGCAGTTCGTCCCACCCAACGCGCTCAGGAACGTCTACGTCTCCATACTCAGGAGCCCCCCCGCGGGGTTCACCGTCAGCCTGGAGGCGACACACCACAGCCCGACGCAGTTCGCGGTCCCCATGTTCTTCGCGGAGGTGGGGAGCAGCGAGGCGCAGTGGTCGGACCTCGCCGCCTGCGAGTACCTCGTTGACGCCATACTGGAGGGGATAGCCTCCAAGGAGACCGCCCCCGCGGCGATAGGCTTCGGCGGCGGCCACTACTGCCCCAAGTTCAGCGTCATGGAGAGGGAGCACGCCTTCGGCCACATAGCCGCCAAGTACGCCTTCCCCATGCTCACCGACGAAATCATAGGGCAGATGATCACAAAGACCGGAGGCGTCGAGAAGGCTTACATCGAGAGCGGCGTGAAGGGCTCGGATAAGCGGATGCTGCAGGCTGCGCTGGGCCGCCTGGGCGTCGAGAGCGAGGTCGTCTAGCGCCTCTTGCTCTGGACCGACTTCTCGTATTTTCTGATCTCCGTCATCCACTCGCGGTCCATGGGGACGCCTTGGTCCTCGCAGAACTTGTTCCAGACGGCGCCGAGTGGGAGCGTCTTCGCCTCCTCAAGCAGGGCGAGGCGACCCGTGTAGTCTCCAGCCTCCTCGGCCTCGACGAGCATCTTGTGGGGCTCCAGCAGGGCTGAGAGGAGAGCCTTCTGGGTGGCCCGCGCCCCTATGACCCATGCGGCGACCCTGTTTATGCTCGCGTCGAAGTAGTCGAGAGCGAGGTGGACTCTCTCCAAAGCGCCGCAGCGAACGACCTCCAACGCCACATCGCGTAGCTGGTCGTCGACGATGGGGACGTGGTCGCTATCCCATCTGACACCTCGACTGACATGGAGCATCAGCTCGGGCATCTGGAGAAGCATGGGGCTCAGCTTGTCCCCTATCGACTCCGTGGGGTGGTAGTGGCCCATGTCTATGCAGACGATGAGATCATGCTTGAGCGCGTAGGCGAGGTAGAAGTCGTGGCTCCCCACGACGAAGGACTCGCTGCCGAGGCCGAAGAGCTTCGACTCCACAGTGTCCTTGATGTGCGCCCCTGGGTGCTTCTCCACATATATCTCGTCGAGGGACCCGGTGAGTAGCCGCCTGTACCCGATCCTGTCGACGCATGTGTCCTTCATGCCGTCGGGTATCCAGAGGTCGTGCATGCAGGGTGTGCCGAGGCTCCTGCCGATGTGGGCGGAGACCCTCCGCGTGTGCTTCACATGCTCTATCCAGAAGCGGCGGGTCTCGGGGTCCTTGCTGCTGAGTGTGAAGCCGGTGTCGGATCTGGGGTGGGAGAAGAGTGTGGCGTTGAAGTCTAGGCCGAGGCCTTGCTCCCTCGCCCACGCGACCCAGCCGTCGAAGTGCTCGGGCTCGACCTCGTCCCTGTCGACCTTCTTCTTGAACTCGCCGTATGTGGCGTGGAGGTTGACCCTGTGGGGGCCGGGGATGAGGCTCATCGCCTCCACGAGGTCGCCGCGCAGCTCCGCGGGGCTCCTCGCCTTGCCGGGGTAGTTGCCAGTCGCCATGATTCCGCCGGTGAGGGCGGCGTCGGGCCTCTCGAAGCCCGCCACGTCGTCACCCTGCCAGCACTGGAGGGATATGCTCTTCCCCGCCAGTTTACGCATGGCTCCTTCAACGTCGACGCCGAGTTCGGCGTAGGCCTCCCCGGCCAGATCGTATGCCTTCTCCACGTTCAAAGTATCTGCTTCTCCTTGAGTTCGATAAACTTGGTATACGTCTCGTCCCATGCCTCGGGGTCGCCGGGCTCGTACTCCGTGACCTCTGTTGAGTCTCGGACGATCCTCCGAAGATGGCGGAGGTCCTTGACTCTTCCGCCTGCCATGGCTTGGACGAGTAGGTTGCCTATGGCGGTTGCCTCGGCGGGGCCGGCGTAGACGCGTCGCCCGGTGGCTTCCGCGGCGAGGCGACTGAGCAGCCGGTTGCGTGACCCGCCGCCAACTATGTGGATTCTATTGATTCTCCCGCCGGATGCCTCTTCGAGCTGGGCTAGCGTGTGCCTGTAGGCGAGGGCGAGGCTCTCCAGGGCGACCCGGGTGATCTCGCCGTGGCCCCGGGGCGGCTCCTGCCCCGTCTTCCTGCAGTAGGACGCGATCGCGTCCGGCATCGAGGGCGGGTTGAGGAACCCGGCCCAGTTGGGGTCGATTACGGCAACGTGGGGTTTCGCCGCCTCGGCGAGGGCGACCAGCTCGTCGTAGCTGTGACCGCTTCCCCACGCTCTGCGGCACTCCTGCAGGAGCCAGAGACCCGCGATGTTCTTCAGCACCCTGTAGGTGTGGCTGACGCCGCCCTCGTTGGTGATGTTGTCGCGGTTGGATGCCTCGTTTATGACGGGCTTCTTGGACTCCACTCCCATGAGGCTCCATGTGCCGGAGCTGATGTAGGCGAAGTCCTCCCCCTCGGCGGGGACGGCGGCGACGGCCGAGCCCGTGTCGTGGCAGGCGACGGCGGCGACGGGCACTTTACCCAGTCCCGTCGTGGCGCGTGCCTCCGGTGTCAGCTCTCCGAGGATCGTCCCCGGCTCAACGATCTCTTGGAACAGCCGTCTCGGGACGCCGAGGGCGGAGATTATCTCCTCGTCCCACGCGCCCTCCCACGGGCTGTAGAGGTGACTCGTCGTCGCCAGCGTGAACTCCGACGCGGGCACGCCGGTGAGCTGGTAGTTGAACAGGTCCGCCATCATGAGGAGGCGGCTGGCTGATCGCAGCGCCTCCGGCTCATCCCTCGCGGCGGCGTGCAGCTGGAAGAGGGTGTCGAAGGGGAGTATCTGTATCCCGGTGCGCTCGTAGAGTCTCCCGAGGGGCATCTTGGCGGCGAAGCCCTCGATGGCGCCCTCGGTCCGCTTGTCCCTGTACGCGTAGGGGAGACCCATCAGCGCCCCCTTCCCGTCGAAGAGCGCGTAGTCGACCCCCCACGTGTCGATGCCGATGCTATCAGGGTCGCAACCGCATCGGCGCATCCCCTCATGCACCTCGGCTAGGAGCCTACCCGAGTCCCAGCGCAGGTGCCCCCCATCCTCGACCATGCCGTTGGGGAACCTGTGCACCTCGGAGACCACAAGCCTGTCGTCGTCTCCCAGCTCCCCGAGGATCGCCCTACCGCTAGAAGCCCCTAGGTCGAATGCCAGATACCTGGACACGAATCAGAAACCGCTGCTTCAGTATTTAACGGGCGTCACTCGAAGGTCCAGTCGTCCTTCTGCTCCCAGATCTTCTCCAGGATCTTGCGCGCCTGCCCCGGGGGGAGGCTTAGGAAGAACTTGTCGACGTGCTTGCACATCCGCTTTCTGTCCGTGGTCTTCTTCCAGTCGTCGCAGTCGTGGCGGAGGACCTTGCCGGATAGGTCGACCTCGATGGTGTAGTCCTTGATCTTGGCCTTTACGAGGTCCTTCGTGTTTAGGGTGACTTTGACCTCCTCGGGCATCTGCTCCGCGCGTGCGAGGCGGCCGTTGTCGGTGAAGTGGGTGAGTAGGTCGGCGACGCTGAGGCCCTCCTCCTGCTTGTAGGATTCTAGGGGCTGCACGCCTCCGGGGCGGAACGCTCCTGCCCTGTGCTCCTTGATCTTGGCGAGTGCCGCCTCCTGCTCGGGGGAGGCCCCGCCCATGCCCTGTAGGAGCTCGACGGCGTTCTTCACGGCGCTTGCGTTGAAGTGGTTGTTGAAGTAGCCATATGTCCTCTTCGCCTTCCCCCTGACCTCCTCGATCCTGGGTTTCCACTCCTCCAGCTGGGGCTTGGTGTACTCGTAGTCGTACCAGAGGCGTTTGCCCTGGCCGTGCCAGCGGATGTAGGCGAAGTCGGCGGTGACGTGCGTCTCGGGGGGGAGGAGGGGCTCGTCGACGATGGTGTAGGCGACGTTGTTCTTCTCAAGCATCCTGTACGTCTCCTTACGCAGCCAGCTGTCGTGGCGGAACTCTATCGCCCACTCGTGGTTCTTCGGGAGGATTTCTAGGAACTTTTCGAGGTCTGCGGCGCTCTCCTTGTATGTGAACATGGGGCGTGTCTGGATGAGTATGGGGCCGAGCTTCTCGGCTAGGGGCTGCATGAGGTGGATGAACCTCCACATGTCGTCCTCGACGCCCTCGCTGAGTTTTAGCCACTTGTCGTGTGTGATGAGTTGGGGGAGCTTGGCGGCGAAGACGAAGCCGGGTGGCGCGGTGCGCGTCCAGCCCTCTATGAGGCGCTCCGTCGGGTAGCTGTAGAAGGTGCTGTTGATCTCCGCCGTGCGGAAGACCTTGGAGTAGTTGGTGAACATGCCCGGCTTCTTGTCGTAGAATGGGCCTATCCACTCGTCGTAGCTCCAACCCGAGGTGCCTATGAGGAGGCTCACCGTGCTCACCGGTGTTGATTCCCCCTTGGGGCGGTTAAACTCTTCACCGGTGGGATGCAAAGTATGAAATGCGCGCCTCCCGTAGTTCCCTCATCGGTGCCACACATGATCAGGGTACGGAAGCTCAGCGAGGAACCCGGGGCCCCCGAGACTGAGGATGGCTCACAGGGCGTCAACTCGATAGACCTCGTGTTGAAGAGGATGGACCTCAAGGCGTTCAGCAGCCGGATACTTCGCATAGAGCCGGGGGGACACACGGCGTTCCACAGCCACGTCCGCGAGCACGTAGCCATGGTGCTAAGCGGTCGCTGCAGGGTCGAGACGAAGGACGCCAACCAGGAGATCAGGGGGGGCATGGTCGTCGCCGTCCCATCGATGGAGGGGCACAGGTTCTTCAACCCGGGGAGCGAACGCCTCGCCCTACTCATCCTCAACCTATTCGCCGAGGACGAGCCCAAGCCAGAACCCGCCCCAACGGAGGGTCCCAAGCCTGAAAGTCCTTGAAGAAGGCAGGGGTGAGCTCCTCGCCTGGATGGAGCCGGACGATGCCCGGGACTGGATGGCGACTAAGAAGAGCAGGATGCTCACTGACAAGCTGATGCCCCTCAAAGAGGCGGTCAGCAAGTTCACCTACGACGGTGGCTACCTCGCCATGGGTGGCTTCGGCCACGTACGCATCAGCATGGCGGGGATATACGAGATGATCAGGCAGGGGAGGCGGAACCTCGTCATCGCGGGGAAGACCGCCGTGCACGACGTGGATGTCCTCATCGCCGGGGGGGTCGTTGACCGTGTCGAGTGTGCATACGCCTTCGGGCACGAGCTACGTGGGCTGAGTCCCGCGGGTCGCCGCGCCGTCGAGGGCGGGAAGGTCAAGGTCTTGGCGGAGCTCAGCAACGCGGCGTTCCAGTGGCGTTTCAAGGCAGCCGCCATGGGTCTGCCGTGGCTCCCCGCCCGCATCATGATGGGCACGGACACCTTCAGGCACAGCAGCTCGAAGGTCGTTGAGGACCCCTACACTGGGAAGCCCATCTGCCTCATTCCCGCCTGCTACCCCGACTTCGCCTTCATACACGTACACCGATGCGACAGGTACGGGAACGCGCAGATCGACGGCACCGTCATCGAGGACAAGGAGCTGGCGATGGCGGCGAAGAGGCTCATAGTCACCACCGAGGAGATCGTGCCCGAGGAGGAGATCAGGGCCGCACCCGACCGTACAGTAATCCCCTTCTACATGGTGGACGCCGTCTGCGAGGTGCCCTACGGGAGCCACCCGGGAAACATGCCTCTGCTCTACTACAGCGACGAGGAGCACATGGCTGAGTGGCTCTCGTTGAGCAGGAGCGAGGAGGGGGTGAAGACGTATCTTGAGAAGTACGTATACCCCGTCGAGGACTTCTCGGAGTATGTCGCCCTCGTCGGCGGCGAGGCGAAGATGGGGTACCTGCGCCGGCTGGAGAGGCTTGAGGAGCCCCTCACGGCCCCGTGGGCGAAGAGGTGATAATGGTGGCGTACAACCCAACCGAGTTGATGGCGTGCGTCGCGTCCCGGGTGCTAGAGGATGGGAGGTCCGTCTTCGTGGGCACCGGCCTCCCAATCGTAGCGTCGATGCTGGCGCAGAGGACGCACGCCCCGAATCTCCTCGTCGTCTTCGAGGCGGGGGGCGTTGGCCCCAGGATTCCCGCGATACCCATCAGCGTGGGGGACAGCCGCACATTCCACAGGGCGGTGATGGCGGCGAGCATGGACTACGTTATGAGCTGCGCCCAGCTCGGCCACATCGACTACGGCTTCCTCGGCGCCGCCCAGATAGACGCCTACGGCAACCTCAACACGACCTGCATCGGGCAGCACGATCAGCCGAAGACGCGCCTGCCGGGGAGCGGGGGCGCGAATGACCTCGGCAGCCTCTGCTGGCGCACCATCGTCCTAATGCGCCAGGACACACGCAAGTTCGTGGAGAAGCTCGACTACCTCACCACACCAGGTTACCTCTCTGGACCCGGGGTGCGGGAGGCGGCGGGACTGCCCAGAAACACGGGGCCGTACAGGGTCATAACCCAGCTCGGCGTCATGGGCTTCGACGCGGAATCGAAGCGGATGACACTCGTCTCCACCCACCCCGGCGTATCGGTGAAGGACGTCGTCGACAACACGGGGTTCAAGCTCATAGTCCCCGAACACGTCCCGACGACGGATATACCGAGCGCCGAGGAGCTACACCTGCTCAGGGAAGAACTCGACCCGAACAGGATAGTGATCGGCTAGAACGTGGCATCTTCATCGAATCCCGGTCTTTACATCCATAGAACCGTTAACTCGTCGGCTCTCTCGTATCTCCACGATTTGACGGTGAGCGTTATCTCGTATGCGGCGTAGACCAGCAGGATGAGGATGTACGTGACGAAGACGAACCACACCTCTGGGGCCAGGATCAGGAACGTTAGTGGGGAGGCCAGGCCGAGTACGCCTCCCCCGGTTATCCCGAGGCTCTCCCTCATGGCCCTCTCCAGATCCCTCGCGTCGCGAATCTTGTAGGGCCTCGTCGACGTCGTCACGAAGCCGCTCGCCTTTTTCTCTAGCACGAGCCCGACCCTTGACTGGTACCCGAATCGTTTCGCGGTGATGTAGTGTCCCCCCTCGTGCAGGGGGATGCTTACGACCAGCATCAGAAGGCTGACGGCTACCTGCGCCAGAACCTCCATGGTTCAGTTGACGCTTAAGATATTTTTAAAACAACCTGTTTCTGAATGTAACGGGTGTGGGTTGCTAGATTTTTGTCTTCACTTTCTCGGTGAAGAGCCTCATGCCCTCGATCTCTTCGCCGTAGTGGAACCTGAGGATGAAGTGGTCGACGCCGAGGGAGGTGTATTCCTTGATGCGTGTGGCGACTTGGGTGGTTGTGCCGACGAGGTTGGCGGGCTGCTTGGCGAGGTACATGGCGTAGGGGGTGTTGCTGCGTGCCTCGCGGTCCCGTAGCTTCGCGGCTAGGGCGTCCTCGTCCTCGGCCATGGTGATCATGAGGCCGGCGGACTTGCGGATGCCCGCGTAGTCCCTGCCCCGCGCCTCGCAGTAGCCCCTGAACTCTTTGAGCTTCTCCCTGAATTTGGGGACGGGGATGGTCCACGCGAAGTTCACGGCGTCGGCGTGGCGGGCGGCGATCTTGAGGGTGAAGCTGCCCGTGCCGCCGATCCAGATGGGCGGGTGGGGCCTCTGGACGGGCTTCGGGGCGCAGATGGCGTCCTTTACGCTGTAGTATTTGCCATCGTATGTGGCCCTCTCCTCCGTCCACATCCTCTTCGCGATCTCGAGGGCGTCATTGAGCTGCCTGATGCGGGTGTCGGGGCTTGGGAACGGGTAGTTGTATGCCCTGTACTCAGCCTCCTTCCACCCCGCGCCTACGCCGAAGTTAAGCCTCCCCCCGCTAACGTTGTCTATGCTTGTCGCCATCTTCGCGGCGAGAGCGGGGTTCCTGTAGCTCTGGGAGGCGACCATGGCGCCGAGGCGGAGTCGCCTCGTGTCCCGGGCGAGGGCGGCGAGGGTCGTCCAACACTCAAGACAAGGCGTATCCGCCAGCTCGGGAGTGAGGAAGAAGTGGTCCGAGACCCAGAGGGACTCGAAGCCGAGCCGCTCCGCCTCCCCGGCGATCCCCCTGATCCCCTCGTAGCTGAAGCCGTACTGGGGCTCAATCTGTAGCCCGAAGTCTAAGCGAGCCATCACCCCTGAGTTGGCGGCGGGGCGATATAACCCATAACACCTAAACCGCGGTTCAGCTATCGTTGAATTATTCGTAAAGGGAAGCTGAATCTCGCGTACTCACAAGGGAGAAAAGATGGCATGTCTGACAAGTTGAGCCTCGAGGAGGTCGAGCGCCTCGGCTACTACGACTTCATGGGCCACCTCGGCGTCCCCTTCTTCAACATCGGGGGATTCGCCAGCATAGATCGGCTCGCCGAGCTATGTCACATAACCGGGGAGACGCGAATACTGGAGGTCGGCTGCGGGACTGGGACGAACGCCTGCTACCTCGCCGAGAAGTACGGGTGCACGGTCGTCGGCATTGACCTCGCCGAGCACATGGTGAGGCAGGCGACGAGGAAGGCGGAGGAGCGTGGGCTTGCGGACCGCGTATCCTTCAGGGTGGGGGACGCCTACCACCTCGACTTCCCAGACGCCGCGTTCGACGCAGTCGTCACCGTCTTCGTAAGCCAGTTCCTAGACCCCGATAAGGCGTTTCTGGAGTTCCTTCGGGTCCTCAGAGGCGGCGGATACCTCGGCGTCAACGAGATGTACAGGGCCGAAAACGTGCCATCTGAGATAAATGAGAAGGTAGACGACAACGAGAAGACGTTCCGCGAGCTGACCGAGCTCCCCTTCACCCTCCGTAGCCCCGAGACCTGGCACCGGGCCTTCGTAGAGGGTGGGTTCACGGATATCACGGTTGAGGAGCACCCAAACTCACAGAAACAGCCCTACTCCGGGGGCATAGTCGAGGAGTTCGGTGGATGGCGCAAGCTCATGAGCACGCTATGGAGGCTACTCGTCTACGCCCTCAGGAGCGGGGAGATGCGGAAACGCTTCGCCAAGATAAGCGGCACAAAGAAAGTCCTGATCAAGGATAAGGATACGAGCAAATACATCGGCTACGTTCTATGCGTGGGTAAAAAGGGTTCTACTTAACGTAGTAGTCGAACTTGATTTTAATGCCGTAAAATCGAATTAAGCAATGATTTTTTTACCAAAGAGTAAGATTTTTTTTATAAGAAGTTTACCTTTCTCGCAGAATATTCCCATTCCCGAATCAATTTCATCGGGGAAAACCTGCGCGCGCGCATTCTAGGTTGTATAATTATATAGAGGTGGAATCCATATCCTTTTTATCTATTTGGGGCTTGCTCAAGATTCATGACGGTTAGGCGATCGAAAACTGAGATATATATCGATGTACTCTCAGTTATTAAAAATGGGGAAAGTCGACCTACTCGAATAATGTATTCCACTAATCTTTCATGGGCCCCTCTTCGTCGGCTTTTAGAGTCACTTTTAGTGCAGGAGTTGGTTGAGTGTGCAGAGGTGAGTCTAGATGATGGGCGGTCTAAAAACTTGTACCGAATTACTGAGAAGGGTGAGAGTGTCCTAGCTTACTTTACTAAATGTAAGGAAATTTTACAGGTTGAAACTGCGGTAAACGTTTAATTCGATTTTAATAGATGCCTCTTTTTTGGTTGTGATGTGAGCTTTTTTTCTCAAGCGCGCGTTATTGTCTGGTCGTTTCACTTACAAAATAAAATAATTCGTTTATTTAATGAGTTTAACTCGGATCGATCCAACATTACTCCCGCTCAGACTCATATGTAAGTTATGATTTTAATATCCATTTTCTTTATATAAAGAGGGGATTAGTTGGTTACAGCTTCAAGATTCTGCCATCTTGAAGTCGTTACACCTGCATCTGGGACCGAAGAGGTCCCGTCTTTTCAAGGATCTTTCTATTAATTCATATGTGTATTTGAACAATACGATTAGATCCGTGTCTTCGTAGTGATAATTAAAATGGGTTATTGAAGTGAGATTTTTGAATGGTGATAATCAAGGATTGCTGTTCCTTACATTATTGCAGTGTTGTATATAGAGTATTGACGACTCTATAGCTGCATTTTAGAGTATGTTAATGGTTTGGTATTGGTTGTTAATGTCGTTATGTGCGGCCATTTTGGGGTTTTTGTTAGCGTAACTCTACCGCTTTGGCGTATTCTGCCCAGCATTTGAAGCATGCTTCACCTTTATTGGGAATGTAGGCTCTGAATGTTGTGAGAGGTTTTTTACAGTCGACGCAGTTTATTATGGTTTGTTTATTTAACTGGAATTTTTCCATAGTTTTTGTGTGTAGTTTTTTGTTATTAAATAAGATGGTCAATTTGTTCTAACCATTAATACGAATCACAGTTGGGTCAATTTACCACGTATGGTTTAATCCTTAGATTTAGTAACAAGTTGCGTGCGCTCTTCATGACTTATCGTTGTTTTGCTGGGGTAATGCGTGCGTTGTTGGTAATATATGCTTGTAGATACGTGTATGAGTACTTATGCAAACATCGTTGAGGGCACTTTAGGTGGTAAACTTTGACTTCCACGGTCTCCCTACTTATTTTTAACATATATTGAATATTAACCTACTCTAATCTTTATTTTGCTTCTGTTTACGAGTGCGTCCTTAATTAGAATTAATCAAATGTATTTATCATCCATTCTTTTTAAATCAATACGATTTCTCTTTCTGTTATAATGTTTCATCAAGGAACAAAGTATGAGTTCATTTTAGAGCTTTTAACTCTGGTAAAAAATGGCGATACTCAAACATCCGAATTGACGCAGTATACCCATATCTCTCGGGTTACTATGAATCAGGTGATGAAGTCCTTGGTTTCTCAGGGATTATTAGTGGAGCGTAAAGAGCTTGGCGAGGTCTCTTATCACCTGACTGAAAAAGGTGAGTTATTTCAAGAGTATCTTAGTAAAACTTTAAGTTTACTTTATTTTAAGACGGTGCCTCCCCAACTAGGTTAATGATCTGCGCGCGTGCCATTTTATCGGTCACAGGGAACCTTTGAATAAGTCATGTCGATATCTAAGTAAATTCCGGGGAGGCGATGACTCGTCGATAACACTGAATTAGCCGTCAGGAAGAATACGTTGCCTCTACCCGTTAAAATGGACGGTACTATGAAGATAGCACTTGAGACATTCTACGCTAGTGTCGGCGAGGACAATGAACAATTAGGTAGGACCTATCTGAGGCTACGGGAGATTGGTACTTTTGAATCCGATACACCGTACACGATTATCCGTGATAAAATCGATGAGATTATGAAAGAGGAACAACTCAGAGACAAGAAGGCATTGGAATACATCGAACGGTCTACTGAACGAAGAAATCAAATTCAACGGTAATAGGGGGCAAATTAAGTTTGTGTTTTAAATAATTGAATCGAGAATTTGAGCCTCAGATGTTCACTAAATAGGCCGTAGAGCTTCCTGGAGGAGACGAGGGAGGTTATTAGTCGTCGTCAGTAGTCGCGGTTTTCGTTGGCCTTCCCCTCTTCGACCCTGTCTTCGCTTTAACCCCCAAAGCCGCCTATCTTTGGGGTTGTTATAGGCAGGTTGATGAACAATTAACCGAATGATAGACTACACGACACTATGCAGAACTTGAACAAGTACAAGGTGGCGTTGAAAGAGGAGGTGAACAAGACGGTCTTCGAGGTCCTCTATGCCGAGTGGTCGAACGAGGATGCGACGGCTATATTTCCGTGGGGTGACCGTGGCCATCTAGGCGCGATTGATCTCCTCAACCTCAACAGCGTGGTTTTGAATCGCAGGGAGTTGAAGAAGCTGAAGGAGTATGAGGCGATTAAGAATAAGGTGATAACTCTCAAGAAAAAAAATAAATATTATTAATAGTACCTCTCATTGAGGCTCGGCTCGCATAGAGAAACGCATTTCTCCATATCACTGAACACCTGCCGAGCCTCACCTCCAATTGCTATATCCTTCGTTTTATAACCAAATCCAAGTTTTCCTTATTATAAATGTAACTATTTTCTAACCGTAACTAAAAACATTGCATCAAATAAATAAAAAGCTGCGCGCGCGATACATATTATAAATCAACAATCTCTTTTAACTAATAATTGCAGTTAAACTCTGATTCACTTGCAACCCCAGTTGCCGGAGAACCGCACATCAGAAAGTAAGATTAAGGTTCTCCACGTCGATGACGACGAAAACCAACTGGACATGACGCGGACATTCCTTGAGCTTATGGATAATTGCCTCCAAGTGAAGTCTGAACCATCACCCAACGCCGCCCTAAAGAAGCTTGAGCACGGGAAATTCGACTGCATCGTCTTAGACTTTAAGATGCCAGAAATGGATGGCATCGAACTCGCCCGAAGGATCAAAAAGAAGCACAACATCTCCATAATACTATACACCGGCCAGGGCAGTGAGGATGTCGCGGAGAAGGCCTTCGCAATCGGAGTAGACGACTATCTCCATAAAGAGGAGTCTCCGAGTCACTATCAGCTCCTAGCGAAGAGGATCAGAGACGCCGTGGAGAAGAAGCGAATCGAGATCCTATACAGGAAATCCGTGGAGCGATATCGGGCCCTAATGAACCTGGCGCCTGACGGGATTACGACTCTAAACACTCGAGGCATAGTGACCTTCGCGAACCCCTCGATGGCCAGTTTGACAGGTCACACAGAGGAAGAACTCATCGGAAAATGGTTTCCAAAAATGGGTACCATGCGCGTCAGCGATATGCCCCGGTTTCTAAGTATCTTCGCTGACATCGTCCGCGGTAGGGTCCCCCAACCTACCGAGTTCGTCTACGTCAGAAAAGACGGGTCAGAGGGCTGGGGGGAGGCGCACATCAGCCTCATCAAGCAGCCGGGTGAAAAGATGGAAATCCTGGCAATTCTCCGAGACGTGACGGAACGCAAGCATCTCATAAGTGAGCTTGAGCAGAAGTCGGAGTACTTCGAGGCCCAAGCGGAGGAGAAAACTCGCCAGTTACTGAACTCCGAGCGGATGTCTGCAGCAGGGGCTATAGCTGCGCAGCTTGGTCACGACTTGAGGGGGCCGCTTAACACAATAACGAATGCGACATACCTGTTGGAACACCATCCTGAGAAGACCAGTGGCATGATTCCTATTATTAACAAGGCAATTGAAAACGTGACACAGCTGCTTGACGAGATGCGAATCAGGACCCAGGAGATCAGCTTAAATTGTTCAGAGGTCGATCTGGACGCTTATATCGCATCATTCATCGATGAATCATTGATTCCGGAGAACATCAGAGTCGAGAATAAACTAAAGTCTCAGGCACGTGTATCGATCGACATAATCAAAATGAGGCGCGTCCTCACAAACATCCTCTTAAACGCCTTCGATGCGATGAAGGATGGCGGTAAAGTGTGGATCTCAACCAAGTCGAAGGACGAATATATCCTCATAGTCATCAAGGATAACGGCAGCGGAATACCCGACGATATTAAGGCGAACTTGTTCAAACCGTTCGTCACATCGAAGTCGAACGGTACCGGTCTTGGACTTAATTTCTGCAAGCGCATCGTTGAGGCGCATCACGGGGAGATCAGTGTAGAGTCCACGCTAGGAAGTGGAACGTCATTCTCCTTAAAGCTCCCTAAGATTTTAGCGCAACTGAAGACAGTGGGTAAAAAGGTCGAGTTTGAGTTGGAACTAGTTCCCACTCCCCATACTTCAACGAGTCAAATCATCAAGATGTTTGATAATGTTAAGATAAATGCATTAAAAGATAAAGTATTTAAGCAAATTTGATCACATAGTTACAATTAGTGGCAAGTGTGACTGAGTATAAGGATTATGGATTAGACTTCACGAAGTCGATCAGGGCATTCCCAGTGCTCCTTTGGTCCCGTCGAGAAGTCTTATTCATGTGGTCCTGGTGCGTCCTGATTGCCTGCATGGTTGCCACGGGTGGATCTCCACCCCTGCAAGTCACGGTGTTGACGTTAGCATCGATTCTACTCGTGGGCACCTCGACATACATCTACAACGATCTAATCGACTCTGACATGGATAGCATTAGTGAGGTTCATAAGAACAGACCCATCGCATCGAGTAGGGTCCGTAAGTCCGATGCTTGGCCGACGATAATTATCTCGGGCGCAGTGGGGCTCGGGCTCTCCTATCTGGTCAGCCTCCCCGTATTCTTGCTTTGCCTGGGTTGGCTTATCTTGTTCACAGTTTACAGCCACCCGAGGATCAGACTCAAAAAGATGTTTCTCATCAAAGAGCTAGTCGTCTCCTCTGGCTGGCCGATAATAAGTATCATCGGAAGCTACGCGGTTTTAGGCAGCCTCTCCTTGCCAGCCCTGTTCTCCGGCCTATTGTTCGGGGCTTTCACTTTCCTCGGGTTACCCGCACTCAGCGATAGCTTTGACGCGTTCGAGGACGGCGTCTATGGTGTGAAGAGCCTCGGGAGGGTTCTGAGCTGGAGGAGGAAGGTGCAGATGCTCGGATTGGCCGCCCTTCTGATGATGACTGTGACACCACTGACGTACTCGCAGCTCGGGTTCAGCGTGATTCTGCCCATCGTTGCGGTCACCTTGAGTCTGGTTATGCTCCGTTGGGCGGTTTTACCTATTACAAACGGTTTCGAGGTTCATGTTGCGCAGTTTTCCCGTAAGATAATATATATCTACTTTTTGATCATTCAGGTTGTCTTGGTTGTGAGTTCTATGAGCGTGATCAAGGCCCTGATTTAAGGCCTGTTTTTTTTCTCGCGCATCATTGGCAGCTTAAATCGGACATACTGCGCGCGCGGTATGGTAGTACATGGACCGATAGGTCGATCAGCTTCGAGGCGACGCTTAATGAAGGTGCAGAGATCGTCTTTGGATACAATGCCACAGAGCCGGTGATCTTGTTTTTCCTCTAGTTTAGGGTCAATAATCAGCCACGACGATTTATACTCTTATCAAAGGGCATTCATGGTTCCATCCACTGGGAAATACACCTTCAGCTTCTATGTGGTTGAATCAAAGACGGCCATCGTCTCCTTCAGATGCAGAGCAGTGAACGTTAGCAACCTAAGCTACCCCGGGGAAGCAGTAGCTCTACTCAGCGATTCGCAGAGTGATGAGGTGAAATTTGATTGCCCCTTTCAACCCGCGATCAACCAAACGACAACAATTACCGGAAAACTGGGCTCCTCAACGTTTCCCACTGTAAATGGTATAATAATGATCTTTAAACAGAAGAACTCTGGGAAGTCGTTTTTCTTCATATTGGAACCTCAAGCGAGTTCATCTCGGTCCCGGCGGGTGGCGACACGATGCTCGGGAACATTACGATCTCCGATCTGAACAACGCTTATCTGGGGAACTCTACAGTCTCAATCACCGGCTTCCCCTTCCAAGTCAGCATCAATGGAACAGTCTATGATCTATTCCACATAGATTCGGCCGAGATCCTTGAACCCTATCCTCTCTACGCCAAACAATCCATGATTATTGTAAGTGGGTACAATAATCAAATATTGGATGGTGATGAGGTCGAGTATTTCCCGATCAGATTCAATCTCGGATTCGACTACTACCCGGGGAATGGTGAGACGTATTATGGTAACGTTGAGCGGTTTTACAGCTCCTTCCTGAAGCAGGGGGCCACTATCAAGATCAGCTATAATGCGTCGGGGCCGGTCGAGTTCGGCTTCTACTCGAACGCATATATTTCGCCCTTTAACCTCGGGAATTCTAGTGACTACATTTTCCGCGAGTCGGGGGTTCAGAGCTTTGAGCAGTTGTTCGTTGTGCCGAGGAGTGGTTTCTATATGTTCGCCTTCAAGGCTTTCAGCGGTAATAAGGCATCGGTTACTATCGACGTGAGCATAATCAGGTAAAACACGTGAAGTCGAATTTGATCGGGTTTGTTGTAGGTCATTTTCTGTCTTGTTTCTTTTCATTATTAATTTTTAAAGTTAAAATGTAAGGTTCACACTGAGGTATTGTGTTTTATTTATTTTGGGTTTGTTGGGTCAAGTATTTGCTTGTTGGGCAGGTTAGTTCGAATGCCTTTTTATCAAAGTGAGCAGAGACATGCATTGCCAAGATCTCTACTAGCTGCACATCTGCGATGCTGAAGGCACCCGCGTAATCGTTTTCAATATTGATTGCGGCGACGACCTTCTCACCGACGATGATTGGGACAACCATCTCTGATAGCGTGTTATCTGACTCTTTGTTCGAGTCTAGACTGAAATCTGGGTCATATCGAATATCGTTGACGACTTGAGTTATGCCTTTCCTTACTGCTCGTGAAACAATTCCTTTCCCGCTTACTTTTTGTGTGAAGCTGTTTTTTCTGTCGTGGTAAACCTCTGATCTTCCATCAAAATGGGTGACAATATGCAAGAGGTTGTCTCCTTCAACGATTGCAAAGCTGCATTCAGTTACTCCGAGTGTGTTTACCAGTGTGTTGACGATGCATACTCCGATGTCTTCAACGTCTCTGGAGCGGGATAGTTCTATTGCTTGTTTATGTATTGCACTGAGTTTTCTATTATTACTTTCAAGTTTGTCGATGTACATTTTTCTCTCTGTGGTGTCTTTCACAACGACGATGGCTCCGTCAAAGACCTCACCTTTTTTTAGGGGGATAATTTCGCCAGATTGGATTGAAAATCTACCTGCTGGTGTAACAACGGGGACGAATTCGTATTTTGTTCTGGTTAGTGTCTCTTTTGCTAATAGGTATAATGGCCTGAATGATGCGAGGGTTGCTTCGTCAAAGCCTTCTAGAATGTTGATGTTCAGGATCTTGTTTGACTCGACGCCCGCGATTTTCTGCATGCCTTTGTTTACATATATAATTGAGTCTTGGTTGTTTGTGACGTAGACGCCGTCTTCTATGTTTTCATATACTAGCTCGTAGAAACGCGCTGTTTCTAAGGCTTGTTCATCTCTTCGGATGCGCATCATTGTCGACCCAACCATGTCTGCTAGAGCTTCCATGAGCACTCGTTCGTTGTCACTAAAGGCGTTTAATTCAAGGCTCTCTGCGTTTAAAACGCCGAGTAGTTCTCCTTTACATAGTATTGGGGCTGCTAATTCGCTTAGTGTCTCTGTACTTCCCTTGAGGTAGGTTGGGTCTATCCTCGTATCGTTAATCATTGCGGTTTTCCTCTCTCGCGCGACTTTTGAGGTCAACCCCTTTCCCTGTATTGACATCGGTATGCCTATAGGTTCTGTACCCTTTGTGGTTAGGATGTGCAGATAATCTCCTATAACTGCCTGAATACTGAGAAAATTGCAGTTTAGGTGGCTCTGTAAGATATCCAGAGTTACTTTGGCTACCTCTTTTGTACTTCTTAATTCGTTAATTTTATGTGCGTGTTGATGGAGTGAGACGATTTTCTTCTCAAGCTCGACCTTTTCTTTTATCTGAGAAATGTCGCGGATGAAGGTCAGACTGGCTTTTTCTCCGTTGAATATTATTGGTGATATGTAGTATTCTACGGGGAGGGTCGATCCATCCTTCTTGATTAATTCGACCTCATAGCAGTTGGGGACTTTTTCTCCTAAGGAGCGTCTTCGGGTTCTTTCACTTACTATTTCTTTGTAATTGTCTCTGTGAAGTTCGATTATGGAGGTGTTAAGTAATTCTTCAACTGTGTTTCCTATCATATCGGCGAAGTGTTTGTTGGCGTATACCAGTTTGCCGAGGATGTTTACTGTGACACCTTCGGGTGAGGAGTCTAGTATTAATCGGAGGCGTTTCTCTGATTGGATTAGGGCGATCTCTGAGCGTTTTTTTTCGACAGCGCTGCGGATTCGATTCGCCAGTACTTGGAAGTGGGCTGGCTCGTTTTCTTTATGGAGATAATCGTCTATCTTGGCTGCGTACGCCATCTCGGCTATGGTTTCGCTTCCGCGACCGGTGTAGAGTATGAATGGTATATTGTATTTTGATTTTATTATTGCTGCGAATTTGATTCCGTTGGTGTCGGGCATGTCGTAGTCGGATATTATTAGGTCTACTTCCTCTTCATTGAGTTTGTTTAGTGCCTCTGTAACATTCCCGACGTTTATGATCTCTAGTGTGGGATCGAATTGTTCTATGATTTCTTTTGAAATTTGTAGGCTGGTTTCATCGTCGTCGAGGTGGAGAACCTTGATTTTAGAATGTAACTTATTTGTTATTAATTCGGTATTAATCTTTTGGTTGATAGTCTCTCCAGCCATGACCATCTTTAACTTGGTGATGTATCTTTTTATTTAGGATAATGGATTTCTGATCACTGTTATTATGATGATGTTTTCAATCTACTACTTTTTTAGGTTATTCCTTACTCGTTATGCTAGTTGACGATTTTACTCTCCTCTCGCGCGCCATACCCTATCTTCACTTCCACTGATTGTTACCAGTGAATTGTAATTGTTGACTAAAAGGGATTCAGTGAATGATAATATAGGCCAATAAAAGTCTATTTTATATAATTATAATTTGAAACTATATCATAAGGGCCTCTGATTTGAAGAGCGACGTTCTGATCATCGGTTCAGGGGTGGGGGGGAGCTACGGTCGCCAAGGAGCTGGCGACCCGCGGCCATAAGGTTACCATTCTGGAGAAGGATAGGTATCATAAACTGGGAACCGAGACTAGGTCAACGCAATTCTACTCCAACGAGAGGCCTGTTGAAGGGATGGAGATATTCAAGGCTGTCATGGTGGGAGGTAGTTCGATGGTGATCCTGGGAAACGGCGTCAGGGCCCTCCAGAACGAGCTATCTAGAATGGGGATAGACCTAGAACGAGTTCAAGGAAGCCGAGACCGAGCTCGGCGTCTCACCATTCCCCGAGAAGCTGATGGGCGAACGAACAAAGAAGCTGATGAAGGCGTCGAATGAGCTTGGCATTGAAATGAAGCCTATGCCCAAGTTCATCGACTTCCAGAGATGCAGGGGCTGTGGGGGCTGCTCAACGGGGTGCCTTTACGGCGCAAAATGGACGGCGCAAAACAGTATCGGTGACGCACTCAGGGCTGGAGCGAAGCTCCTCCCTGATACATCCGTGGAACAGGTACTCCACTCTGGTGGAGAGGTTAAAGGGGTACAAGCCCGCGGCCCCTCTGGGGTAATGAAGATTGATGCTGAGACCGTCGTTGTAGCTGCTGAGGGGATAGATACGCCTATGATTCTGTAAAAGTCGAGGTTAAGTAACGCTGGTGGCAACTTTTTCGAGGACTCCTATGTTAACACCGTCGGCATAGCCCGTGAAGGTGGCGTAGGAGACGAGGTAAGCATGGCCACAGTCATTGACGGGTTCCACGAAAGTGATGGGTTCATAGTCTCACCTGCGTTCAATAAGCCTTGGATCACGTTTCTTCATCTTCCAGCCCTCAAGAAGATCCATGCCCTGCATAGATATCGAATACTGAAGTTGATGACGAAGATCAAGGATGATGATGTCGGGAGAGTCGAAGTCGATGGAACTATACATAAGCCGCTTACAGAGAACGACCGTAAGAAGCTGGAGAAGGGCGATGAGGTCTCTAGAAAAAATCCTGTTGGAAGCCGGCGCTGACCCCGGGTCCCTCTGCAAAGAAGCGGTGAGGGCGGGTCATCCTGGTGGGACTGCTGGGATTGGGCGGGTGGTAAACGCGGATCAGGAGACGGAGATTAGTCGTCTGTTTGTGAGCGACGCTAGTGTGCTGCCTGAGGCCCCTGGTATGCCCCCGGTTTTGACCATCGTTGCTTTATCGAAGAGGTTTTCGAAGATACTATCCTCGTAATACATGTGAGTCACGTGTAGATGAAAATGGGTCAGAACTTGATTTGATGGCGTGTCAATTCGCTGATCGTACGCTGCACGAACTACGGTCGTTTTAAGAAACCCTATTTCTATTAGCGAGTATAGATTTATCCAGCGTGTTGTACCCCATCCCCTTACGTTATTGGTGTGTTTGGGTCATGATCTGCGCGTACTTAGCTCAGACTGTTACTAGAAAAATCTTACCACAAAGTAACTTTTGTATAAGACTTATCTAACGTACAAGTAAATAGATCGTTGGATCGGATCAAGATGGCATATTAAATGGCGGATACTAACATCGTCTCTTTATGCAAGCGTTAACGGATAGTAATAAATAGTAAAAACTACTGTGTTGAATTTAGAGTTTAAAGGAGAAGGTGATTCTGAAATGGTTGAGGTTAGGAAGGAGATCGAAAAAGGCAATGGTAAGTTTGGTGAATTTGTGAGAAGGAGCGATGCAAAGGCATTATCTGGTCTTTATACAAATGATGCCTGCCTAATGCCCGCGGGAATGAGCTTTATTAAAGGAAGAAAAGCTATCGAGGGGTTCTGGGGAGGAGCGATTAAAGGCATGGGGCTTAAGGACGCCATACTGAAAACTGTTGAAGTTGTCGGATCGGGGGATACCGTTACTGAGATGGGGGAGTATTTATTGAAGCTTCAAGCCGAAGGAAAAAACGTTGAGGATAAGGGAAAATATGTGGTTGTCTGGAAAAATACGCCTGAGGGCTGGAGGCTTCACTGGGATATTTGGACTTCTAATATTCCTCCAAAGTGATAGATCTCTTTTAGCTCCGTTTTTTTTAAAATGAGCATATGGATAGTATCGCGTGCGAGCATGATACTCGAAGATGAAGAGCCCAATAGTCTTCTCCTCAGATCCACTTGATATACGAAAAATCTTAACTCAAATTCACATTGGTATAGGCCTCATCTTACGTGCTTATCTTTTACCTGTTATTTCTCTTCCCGAGAGTAATATTACCAAACTTGTAGACATACAAGGCGCCCAGCACCGCCACAACAAAGGCAAACGCAACTTTGATTATTCGGTTCGCGTTGGACTCGGGGGGCAAGGGTTTCCCATATGGGTCGATTGGCTGATCTAAAAACGCCACTGAGAGTAGGATAAACGCCACCACGCCAACCACTAGAGCCTTAGTCAGCTCGCTCATCCGAGTCACTTCTGTTTTAATATTCTCTCTTTATGTGCTTTGTCTACCCCTGTTAATGAGTTTCTACAGCTGCTTTGGAAAATGATTCAGGTGTGTAGGGAATCGGAGACTTCTCCTCACCTCTACCTGATACTTAACCATAAAATGAATGGTTGTTCTTCAGCTAAACATGGTATTAGAATGTATACACGTAAAAAAATGGATGAAGGAGTCACTTTGAGGCCAAGTCAGTAATCATCTTAAGTAACGAGAGTTCGTATTCGACGGTTGCGGGGAATGCCTGAAGCACAGGGTGAAACTCCGTCGCCTTAAGGAGATTCGGCCCAAATTTGTGGAAAAAGGTTTCAAGCTCAGCTATTCCCGGGGCTTCCCAGAGACAAAAAGCGCCGTGGTCGCTCCTCATGTGGGTGGAGTGGATTTTGATCCCGGTCGGTTGCTTGTTTTCAAGCAGGGTTGTGAAACCGTTGATCATCTCCTTAGTGATTGTGATTTCAACCTCGGGTTTCCACTTGTGGACGGCTACAATCATCACCATGTTGTACGCCGGGTTTGTGGTTAACCGCTTATGACTTGAATATTCCGTTATAATAAACGGACAATAACTCTTACATCTGGCTAATTTAGAGTGTCACCATTATACTTGCTAACTTATTTCGAGAATAGACAAGTGCATATAAATCCTAAAATTATTTTTAAAGAATAAAAAATCTATTTTCACGCGGGCATTATTTTCTTTGATATTATCTTTGTATCTCAAGCGCGTCAACTGATTCTGGAAAGACATAACCATAAATTCACTTTGGCATAAGCCTCATCTTACGTGTACAAATTCTTATTCTTACTTTCACCTGATAATCAACCCGGGATTATATGGTGGACTTAGTTGAGATTCAGGCCGCCTACTACATGGTAGCCGCAACGGGTGTGCTAGTGGCAGCAATCTACTACATCCTCAACATGAGGGCTACACAGAGAAACATGAACCTGACCCTCGAAACGAGGCGAATCAGCCTAATCGACAACTTAACCACACGAATAATGAACAAGGAAGGGATGAGAAACTACTTTGAGTTAATGAACTACGAGTGGAAGGACTACGAGGACTTTGAGAGAAAGTATGGCTCAGACAACAACGTGGACGCCACCGCTACGAGATACTCATTACTAATCGACTATAACTCGATGGGTGTGATGTTCCGGAAAGGACTGATTAGGATTGAGGACTTATATGATATGGGTATTATCGGTGTAGTGTTTCTCTGGGCGAAGTATAAGCCCATCATCGAGGAGGGTCGGAGGAGATATAATGGTAAGAATTACTTGAGGGACTTCGAGTACCTCGCGGGTGAGATACTGAGTTATGTGAAGGCGAGTGACACCGACTATAGATTACCTGAGACTCTTACCAAATTCATCCCGGATAAATGATCTTCGTAGTCTTTTCTTGAGTTCCATCGGGCTAAGAAATCTTATCCCAAAGTCTCTTTTCGGTTAGCCTCATCTAACGTATAAGAAATCTTATCCTCACTTCCACTCGATACTTCATTATGGATATTTTTCTAGCAATTAGATCACTTCCACGAATTATTAATAGGGAGAGTGCAGAGCTTGCTACAATACACGTTTCCAGGAGGAGTATCCCGTGATATCTGGAAGCTCTAAAAAAGCGTCGTCCACATCCGTCAGGTTCCAGTTCATCGATCTAACACGCGGCATCATAATGGCACTTATGGCTTGGGACCACGTCGCCGGGTTCTGGTATTCACAACACTATGGGAGTGAGGGACTCGGGGGAGTCTTCCCCTATCTGAACGCGGACCTCGTCCCATTCATGGCTCGGTTTATCCCACACTTCTGTGCCCCCACATTCTTCTTCCTATCCGGGACCTCGATAGCCATCTCTACGGCACGTAGACAGCAGAAAGGGGCGAGCCAGAGAGATGTCTCCCTACACCTCATCAAACGTGCAGGTGTACTCATCCTTCTCATGGTATTCATCGAAGGCAACGCCTTCGGACTCAGCCCCCTCTACTTCGGCGTCCTCGGGTGCTTCGCAGCATGCTTCATCATATTCAGCGTCTTTCGCAGATTACCGTGGCAGGCAATCCTCATCGTCTCAACCGCGGTATTGCTTCTCCACCCCCTACTCGATTTGAGCTTCTTACCTAACGAGGGTCTGGGGCTTCTCGTGAAGCTCTATTTGCAGACGCCGAGCTACGATTACTATCCTTTCCAAGTGCTCTACCCAATCATCCCCTGGATTGGCGTGATGGGGCTCGGCTGGTGCTTCGGAGTCTACCTGAACCGTGTTGATGTAGAGACGATCAGGAAACTCGCCACACCGATCGCGTTAATTGGAGCTGCGTCTATCGCCACATTTATTGTGATAAGGTGGTTCAACGGTTACGGTAACTTAGTTTCTAGGCAGGGTAACACGATCCAAGCCTGGCTCGCTGTGTCAAAGTACCCGCCTGACCTTGCCTTCTTGACTGTCACATTAGGCGGCATGTGTCTGCTGATTTCGCTTGGCATCTTAATCGAGAATAAAAGCTGGTTTGGAAGCGGTGTGACCGGTGTGCTCCTTGTTTTTGGTAGAGTGCCTCTCTTCTTCTACGTGACTCATCTAGTCCTTTACAGGGTCCGCCCATTCTATATGACTAAGCCTCTCTTCCAGACTGATCTGCTGACGACGATTGTGTTTTGGTTGGTTGGGCTCTTGATTCTATGGCGCTTGTGCCTGAGGTATGAGAAGTTTAAGAGGGCACATCCGGAGTCACTGCTCCAGTATATCTAAGCGTAGGTGCGTGACTAGCACTTGATTAAAGAATCGTTGCATGCGCTTGCGCATCAATAGTCTTATCCTCACTTCCACCTGGTAAACAAACATTATATTAGCTTTTTATATGAATGATAATGCGTGCACGGTTGCTAACAAATAACGATGAAATCATAAGTGTTAATTCTGATGAAAGCCTACTTTGGATTGCTAAAATTAGCGATTCGGTGATTTTATGAGACGTACCTTGCCGATTCTTGTTATCATTATAATAGTAGTTACCCTAAGCGGTCTAAATGTACTTCAATACCGGCAATCAATTGAAACAGATACAAAGATAATAACCTTGGAACAAGAAAAAAGTCAACTCACCAATAGCCTATCTACACTCCAAGCAGAAAACACGGAACTTAAACAATATTTCAACATCAGCATATTCAACACGGCCAACTCGATGAGGAAGTTCTACGAAATATGGTACTCAAGAGTAAATACATCGTATCCGCCGCGCGATTCAGGCACAGACAAGATAATCTTCTACGTCTTCGAGAAAAACTCGACACTTAACATCGACTTCTACATGAATCCTGTCTCCGGTCTTGTAGTGCCTCTCACACTTCAGAGGGGTGACGCTACGAAGGCCGAGTATGCGACCGAGATATACCCGCCTAACCCGAATTGGCCTAATACCACAATCCGTTTCGCCCCTGTTTATTGGGCCGAGAACGTTAGTTTGACGACTAATTATCCTCCTTTCCAGAGAAGTATTAGGTTGAATGATAGTGGGTGGTATACTATTAGTGTGGATGGTGTCAGGTACATGAATGGCAGTTATAGCAATGCTAAGACTTTAGGACTGTACGTTGTAGATGACGAAGTCGTAGTTCTTCCTGTGCTATTGAGGCTCAGTGTTCACTTGTCGAAGGATGATGATCTGTTCCGAGCGTTTGTTGTTCGAGAGCTTAATTGATACTACTGCGTAAACGTATTTAATTCCGTGCGCGCAAACCTCACCCCAATGAATTGTACAAAGTAACCTTGTGACTGACGGGATCAAGAGTCCCCACAAGGATTCGAGTTGTCGAGTTTGAGGCCGTACTAGTGAAGGTCCAGATCTCAAACCGTGGAGGGATCCGATCTCTATTCACATTAAGACCACACCAGCCACTCACACCAAAGGTCGAATTAGAGACCTCCTGGAAGACACCCTCCACTTTTATCCCGTCGTCGCTCTGCGCCTCCACAACTGATCGGGCTAGCAAGAAAGCCGAGTCGTATAGGTAGGTGGAGAAAATGTCGATTTGCTTGCCAGTCAGAGCAAGATACCTCGCGGAGAGGTTGTTGTAGGAGTCAGAGTTTGGAGCCTCTGGCTTAAGGCTAATCCACCTGAGGTGCTCTACCCGAGGACCGGCTAGACTTGCTAAGAGCGTATTACTAGCAGTAAAGTTCGCTCCAAACCACGTCACGTTGAATAGGTGGGGATAGTTCGCGGCTTGCATCGCGACGACAGATGCCTCACTCCGGCACAGGCCAAGCACACCTACCGTATCCTGCGCCCCGTCTTTACTTTGTAGAGCACGCGCTACCTGGCTATCGAGCTGCCGAAGGTAATCTGAGTAATCAGCAGTGGACTCAAACCTCACCGGCGCGTCAACAAGCACGCCACCATAGGACTTCCAGGCGGCTTCGAAGTCGTTACTTATTTCGTCTCCCCATGAGGAAGCTGGCTGAAGAATTGCCGCTGTCCTGATCCCGTAGTTCCACATCAGGTCAGCCAGCGACGAACCGGTGAAACCCTTGACGGGGCAGAGCCTGAATAGTGGTAGCCTGGTACGTTGTCCTTCAGCAAAATCGGTCTGGTTCGAGGTGGGGCTAACCAACACCATACCGTTATTGGCAGCGTAGGAGAGTGTGATGTCGACTCCGAGGTTGCCGTTGCCGGGTATCACCAGGTTGACGCCTTCGGACTTGAGCTCTATAAACCTTCGATTTAATGCCCAATCGTCTTCAACGAGTTCAACGACGAACTCGAAGCGCAAGCCGTACCCCAGTTTGGTGGCGTACTCGTTCAGGTCGGGCTCGACAATCTTCTTAATGAATACGTCCTCGGAGTTGTATCTGACGGTTTTTATGGCTATATAGCCTATTTTCACCGTCTTATTCGCTAATACATGGTCGCTGAGCATACGCACACTTTCATTTAGCTCAGCGTTTTGTGCTCTCAGTGTATTGAGGGACGTTGTTAGGTTTGCTACTTTGGCGGTAAGATCCTCTACAATTCGCTGATTTGGGTCTATTTTGGAGTCGTTTATGATATTATTTCCGATGTAGCCTACACTGCCTCCTATGAGGAGACCAATGAGGATGCCAGCTAGAAGCCTGATATCTATTGTGCGTACCCCCCCTGTTTACGGTTTAGGGTTACCGGGTTTAACACTTTTTGAAAAGAAAATTTTACCAAATGATACTTGCGTGTGCGAGTATTTACTGCATGCGCGCATAAAGGAGAAGCGGCTCGCTACGGAGCCAAAAAGTTGGCCCCTGTGCTTATGATGCTTGCCCGCGTTGCCCTTGTAAAATATTTTTTTCAAAAAGGCTTAACCACCCTCGAACTCAGCCCCTCATGGGAGTGTCTACGTGAGCCGGTATCTTACAGTAGTCTCAGTTATGGTCCTGGTCGTCGTTGCCGGCATTGCCATAACAATGTGTACGAGAGTAGACCAACAGCAGAGCGATGTCAAGTCCTTTGTCAAGAACATCACAATAGGAGTGATACCTGGATACGAAGCAGAATTTCTCTCGTACAACTTCGTGTCTGATCTCGCCCAGGACGACATCAACTCCTACTGTCAGGCGAGGGGGCTTCCATTCCGCTTCCGGTTCAACCTCAGTGCCCCCATCTCAGCTATCCCCGATATCCTCGCTCAAACTAAGGCCTATCGCGCTGCTGATGTGGACATGATCCTCGGATACCCTTGGTCCTCCCACCTCTGCAGCGGGGCAAGGGCTTACGGCTACAACAAGACCATGGTGCTCCTCACTCCCACCGCCTCCTCCTCCGCCTACGCGCTTCGCAATACCACGATGTACCACCTCTGCGTCCTCGACTTCGAGCCAGTCGAGACGACTCTCAAGGCCATGTGGGACCGCGGCGTGAGGGCGTACATCCTTTTCTACGGATCGTATGGGAGCTCCGAGAACCTCGCATCTATGATCCGCACAAAGACGGGTATCCCGCGCTTCGATTACAACACATCTATGTCCTACTCAATCGATGCTCCCCTCGACGGGTTCATGGAGCGGGCGGATGGAGCTGTGAGTGAGATGATAGCGAAGTATGGGGTCGAACACACCGCTGTCCTCTGGTTCAGGGTGAACCCGATGGTCTACTCGAAGCCACCCGCTGAGGACCCGTTCCTGATCTCAGTCGCCTCTCATCCGAACCTCTCCTCGGTCATATGGTACACGTACGAGGATGTGCCTAGGGAGCCGACCCTCAAGGGCAGTGCAGGCGTTGTTGTATCGAAGCTTAGGCTCTTCACCGTGGAGCAAGCGCCTCTGCATAACCCGACATACGACCGGGTTAATGGGCTTTGGAAGAACTCGACGAAGCTGAGCACCGACATGGGGTACTCTAACGCTGTCGCGTATGACGGGTTCTGGGTTCTAGCCCTCTCCGCGATCGAGGCGAATTCCACGGATCCCCACGACATCTTCAAGGTCTTCCCGGGTGTGGCAGCTAGCTACGTCGGGGCTTCAGGGAGATGCACCATAGGAGACTATAGCTCAAGGCTGGGTGTGGACTATGACATCTGTGCGTACTTTGAGGTTGAGGGTAGGATCTTGAGCCTCCGGTGCGGGAGCTATGACTGGGAAGAGAATGCGTTCGCTTGGGACGAGAGCCTCATCGGCTGAGCCAATTGCGGCGCGCGTACAGAGTCAACATCCAGAGTTGAAATCTCATCAGCATAGTCTTATTCTCGCTTTTACCTGATACTTACCACTGATTGTTGATTGGTTGACTTAGCTTTACTCTAACCGGTTAAGTGAGCCAATTAAAGAAGGGATAAGTTCAACGCTTTCACATCGAAAATCACGGTACACAACATCTCGTGGCTCGGCGACCTCAAGTTCAAGGCAGAGTGGAACGGCCTAGAACTCACCTCCCACGAAACAAGCGACATGAAGAACTTGGACGCCATGCCTCCGGGAGCAATCTTCGCAGCTTCTCTAGGACTCTGCACCGCCTCGAGTATAATCATAATGTGCCAGAAGAATGATTGGCCAGTTAAGGATCTCAAGATTAAGCTGGACTATAAGTTGAACTTGTCCGAGTATAGGGCAGATGCCTTCATGTTGGATATTGAGCTAAAGGCAGATTTGACCGAGGAGCAGAGAAAAGCGCTTCTTGAAGAGGCGCATAATTGCTTCGTCCACAGAAGCCTGAAACACGAACCCGAGATATCACTAAACCTGCGTATAACCTAAACTCCCAACGAAATCGCGAGTTTGTTCTTGTTTAGATTTATATCCCAGCATTGTAGTCGATGATTTGATTTTAGATGTCTGGGGGAAAACCGAATAATCAATAAAATGATGAACTTCGGTTTTTCAATAGCGGTGAGGCTTCTTACTAGCCCAATTTTTTGGGGTGGCACCCTCATAGGCTACTATAGCATGTATGGAATGGGCCATTTCGAACATGGCTGGTTCTGGGTGGTCCTAGGAATCATTCCCATCATAGGATTGGCTTACTCCATTTCACCATTGATAACCCGAGATGTTTTCAATAGACAATTCGTGAAATCTATGGGACTTAAAGGACATGAGCGTGTCCTCGAATTTGGGTGTGGAGATGGGAGACTATCAAAATATCTGGTACCCCTCATCCCAAGTGGGCATCTAACATGTATCGATATCGATGCCCATGCTTTGGGTATCGCTAGAAAGAGACTCGGTGGTTTTAGTAACGTTGATTTTGTTCTGGATGATATTAGAAAAATATCTGCCCCCGTTGAACCTTATGACGCGGTTGTGATTCAGTTTGTTTTGCACGATGTCTTGACTCGGGATAGGGCGCCGATTGTCGAAGCCTTGGTCAAGTGGCTTAGGAAGGGAGGGGTTCTTTATGTTCGGGAGCCTAGGGAGTTTGCCGTAATCGAGGATATTCAGAGGCTCCTAAAGGACGCTGGGTTTACGGAGGTCGAAGCTTCAACTGTTAGACCATCCTTTTTGGGGGTCTATTATGGCTCTAGAGATATTTATCAATCGAAGTACATTTTGGGTGATGCCGAATGATGGTTCATCATATTTTAACTAATGAGTTCTTTCTTGTTGGTTGTATGCATGACTAATATTCTAGTCCTCGTAAACCCATAGCCTTACCCCGGGTTTCATCTAATCCTCTAAAATCTTACCACAAAGAAACTTTTGTATAAGCCTCATCTTATGTAAAACGATATGATCTTCACTTAATGGTACTCGACTGCAAAATCCTATGATAATTTCATTAATTAAGAATTATTGTTCAATAAAAATATATGATGGTTATCTAAGCTTTAATTTGAGCCTTCAGAAACAAGAAATAGTAACAGAGGCTCAAAATCAATGAACCAGGTGAGTAAAGAGAATGAAGTACATCTCCTACTGGGAATATTGTCCTGAGGATGCACCTAAGGTTATCGAGAAAATCTAGAAAGTGAAACTAGCTCAAACACTAGATCTCTAATAACTTGTCCAGAGTGTAGATCTATTAAAATGATCCTCTTTATAGTTTTTAATAGTAAGAGTGGAATTACTCAATGTTATATCTGTAGATTTTGTGGTAAAAAATTCAGCGATCTAATAATAGTTGGCAATTTAATGAAAATGATAAATATTTCTAGCCAAGGTACCTAGGCCTGCTCGAAAATCAATTTTGAGAGGAGCGCGTACATATTCTAGGGAAAAAAGGGAGTTAGATTGATTGAACCCAGAATGAGACATATGGAGATTACGAAGATGAAGGTCACAATTATCTTCCTAGTCTTCATAATAGTACTCATATCCATAGCGTTCACTAAGGGATTTACACTCATCATTATGGGAAACATATATCTAAGGAATATAAGTCCTCCCATAATAATGGAAATCGGTAGCAGCATATTATAGCCAAAATTAATGTAAGTGAACGGAGTAATCGTCATGATAACTAACATTCCCGTGATTGCAAATTGCAGTCTACGCCTCAACGTCATAATGGATGCAATAGATTTTACACCTTGAAGCTTGTCTGCATCAACATCGGTCGAGTCGAATCCCGTTGGCATAGCGAAGAATGCAAATATTGAGAACATCAGGAAACCTATGAATACCATTGGCGAGAATGTTCCCAAGATCGCGTAGCAGACGCTAAGACCTATTATCAAAATACCACCACTTATCACAGATTCCTTAACTAGGAAACGTTTCTTGAGGTGGATCTTGGGATATGAATAGAGTCCAAATAGAGTGAAGAATAATAGACTTAGAAGAAAACTCTGGATTCCGTTAAGATAGCTGATAGATAGGCCCAGAATCGCAGAGATGTAAATGAGCTTCATCGCATCATCTTTGGAAACTTTTCCAGAAGATAGAGGTCGATCACTCTTGACCGAATTGCGTTTATCCGCCTCCATATCGGTAACATCATTGTATACGTATACTGAGGTTGCTATGAAGAAAAATGCAGCAATGGACATTAATGCGGGTTGGAGTGGTGGAAATCCTCGGCCTACTAACAAACTCGCTACAAGGGCACACCATATCCAAAGTCCAAGAGCCTCCTTTCTAGACTTAACAAGTAACGCACTAGATTTGAAGAATGATGTATTACTCAGATTTTATCCCTCATAACCCCGCTATTGCAAGATAATATAATCTATATTACTAATATATATTAATAACTGATTGAGGCTTTCTTCTAGTCACCAATTTTTCCATACAGTTACTAAATGTTTAAAAAAATAGAATAGTTATGGCCTTTTTTTACTCTCCTTCTTGGATCAAGGAATATAGGGTGCTTATTTTCTATCCTATTTCAGCAAATTTATGCATTTTAATGAAGGGGAATGTGATTTTGAGTGAAAATGTATTAGTGATATGGATTAGTGATAGTTAAACGTTTTATTATGGTCACTGGAGAATCATCTTTTAATGCCATTCCGGCCATCATCCCGACCCATAAAGGTGCTACATGTAGATGATGATGAATGGCAACTTAATATGATGCGGGATTTTTTAAGAACATATGACTCTAAAATAGAAGTCGACTCTCTTTTGGAATCAATAGAGGTTCTTGGAAAGCTTAGAAGTAATTTGTATGATTGCCTCATAACAGACTTTAAAATGCCTATTATGAATGGTATTGAGTTAGCAAGAGAGATTCGAAAGGAAAGCTCAATACCTATTATCCTTTACACGGGGCAGGGGAGTGATGAAGTTGCTGAAGAGGCATTCTCAGTAGGTATCAATGACTATTTCCGCAAGGAAACAACTCCCCAACATTATCAGGTAATTGCAAAGAGAATACGGAACATTGCAGAAAAGCAGAGAACTGAGCGAGTTTACACTAACATCGTTCAGGATGCAAAGGACTCAATCGTGATCCTTGTTAAAGAAAAAATTGTATTCGTAAACGATGCGTTTCTGAAACTTATCTGTGTTTCATCTGAGAAAGATATACTTGGTTCGAGTTATCTGGATCTTATATCTAGTGAACAGAAAAAAGTGATATCTGAGGAACTATCAAACCTTATACAAGGTAAGATAACTCAAATTAATTCCGAGTTGGATATAAAAAGGAGAGATAGAAAGAAAATTCCTGTCGAAGTGACCTCTAGTGTAATCGATTATTTAGGTCAAAAGGCGATCCTTTGTTTCTTAAAAGATATATCGGATCGGAAAGCTCTTGAGAATAAAATAAAAAGTTCGGAAATAAAGTATAGATCGCTAGTTGAACTTGCTCCTGATGGGATTGTTACAATAGCTCTAAATGGAAATGTTACTTGGATAAATGAGGAATATACTGCGATTACAGGGTATACAACAGCCGATATCGTAGGTAAAAAAATATGGTCGCTAAAAACAGTTAGACCGACAGATATTGGCAAATTTGTTGGATTATTCCTCGACCTAATAAGGGGGGGATCAGTTCCAGCGGCCGAGTTCCAGTGGGTTAGCAAAGATGGAGATGTAGGATGGGGCGAAGGCCGGGCCAGCCTCATTAAGAATGATAATAAAAAAACGGAGGTTCTTCTCTCATTAAGAGATATCACCGAAAGAAAACAAATGGAAGATGAACTAAGAAAATACTCCCAAAATATGGAGTATCTCGCCGAACAGCGTGCAAAACTGCTACTAGAATCAGAGAAGATGGTTATTGCGGGTACAATAGCTTCAACAGTTGCTCATGACCTAAGAGGTCCCCTAAACACAATCGTGAATGCTGTTTACTTAATGGATATTAAACCCGAGAAAAGCGCTGAGATGAGGGCGATTATTCTTAAGGCCGTTGATAATGCCTCCAAAATGCTCAGTGAAGCAAGAAGTAAAACCATCACCCCCACACTTAACCTCGAGGACATCGACCTCGTTACATTCATCGATGCCATCATTGAGGAAACACCTATTCCAAAACACATAGAGGTTAAAACAAACCTGAGTCACGAAATGATCAGAATTGACAAGTTAAAGATGAGACGAGTCATTGAAAACCTGATAAGAAACGCGGTTGAAGCCATGCACGGTATGGGTAAACTCGATATCTCTGGTGGAGCAGAAAATGATCAAATAGTTATTAAAATAAAAGATTCTGGCGTAGGTATCCCCAAGGAAAATCTTGGCACACTTTTTACC
>JAPKYO010000021.1 GCA_026394265.1 Candidatus Bathyarchaeota archaeon | reverse complement strand
TCACCGGCTTCTCCGCCCAGACGTCGTAGTCTGTGACCATCGCCACGGTGACGTAGCACATCTCCGCCTCCCTAGCCAACACCACCTCGGGGTAGAGCGTCATCCCGATGATGTCGCAGCCCCACTGCCTAAATAGCCTCGACTCGGCGCGCGTGCTAAACCGTGGTCCTTGTACGCAGACGTATGTCCCCTTCTCGTGGACGGGGAGCCTGAGCTTCTTCGCGTACTTGTGGAAGTAGTCGTGTAGGGTGGGGCAGATGGGGTCGGCGCTGCTTATGTGGCAGACTTGCCCGCCGTCGTAAAAGGTGTCCGGCCGCCCCTTCGTCCTGTCGATGAACTGGTCGGTGAGGACGAACTCACCCGGCTTGTAGTCCTCGCGGAGGCTACCCACGGCGCTCGACGCGACTATCTGCTTGACGCCCAGCGACTTGAGCGCCCAGATGTTCGCCCTCGCGTTTATCATGTGTGGCGGGATGACATGCCCGTGTCCGCTCGCTTATCGCATGACACGCCATGAAAATATACGATAAGTAGGATAAGGTTTTCACCAGAAAGCGCCGCTAAACGTTTAAGAAGCGCCTCGGCGTCCCCAACGGGCTAAGTGGGGTCGCTTGGAGAAAAAGCAGGGCTTCGCACTCATCCTTCTCGCCTCGATCTGCGTCACATACTTCGGCGAGAACTTCCTAAAAGCCGCGGCGTCGGCGCTGTCACCCGTCCTCATCAGCGAACTCGGCATCAACAAGGGCACGATGGGGCTCCTCATCACCGCCTTCTTCATCATCTACGGCATCATGCAGATACCCGCCGGCATGTTCTCGGACATGTGGGGCCCACGCAAGACGATCCTCGGATTCACGGCGCTCACCATCGTCGGCATCTTCCTCTTCTGGATCAGCTTCAGGTTCGAGATGCTCGTCGTCGCCCAACTAATCATGGGCGTCGGCTGCAGCGTCTTCTACATAAACGCCGTCAGCCTGATCACCCACTGGTTCCCCATCGAGCGCAAGGCGACCGCCATCGGCATCCTCAGCGCCGCCAGCGGCCTCGGCAACTTCACCAGCTACATGGGCTTCCCCCTCGCCAACACGATGTTCGGCGGCTGGAGAAACCTCTACCTCGTCGTCGCCCTCATACTCCTCATCAACTTCGGGATGAACATCTTCATCCTCAAGGACAGCCCAACAGCCGGCAAGACCGAGGCAAAGTCAAGCAAGAACACACTCGCCTCCTTCACAGAGGTGCTGAAGGACCGCCGCATCTACCCATTTGTCGTCGGCTACCTACTGCTAAGCTTCGGCTGGGTGCTGAACTCCTGGATGACCCTCTTCCTCATGGAGACGAAGGGACTCACGTACGTCGAGGCGGGGCTCATCACGAGCGTGGGCACGATCGCGGGGATACCCGGGTGCATCACGATGGGCGCCATCTCAGATAGGCTCAGGAAGAGGAAGCTACCTCTCATGATCTTCTCTTGTCTCTACACGATCATTATCTCATCCTTCATATTCTCCCCCGCGGGGCTACCCGTCGCCCTATACCTGGCACTCTCCTTTGGCATCAACTTCTGCGCCTCCATGTGGGTGCTCTTCTTCAGCATGGTCCCCGAGGTTCTCCCACCGGGGAAGGCGAGCATCGGACTCGGACTCGTCAACGGCCTCGGAACAATCGGCTACTCGCTAATCACGCCCTTCTACGGAGGCCTCGTCGACTCGACGGGGGGCTACTTCGCATCCAACATGGTGATCATAGTCATATCCATCATAATGACCGCGACGATGATCTTCTTCACAAAGGAGACCTACGGCGGCATCAACAAGACTAATTAACCGAATCCAATCATCCCTCGTTAATGAACACCGAGGAGACCATCAAGAAACTACCAAAACTAGAGCAACACATACACATCGTCGGCTCAACCAAGCCGGAGACGCTCCTCGGCATCATCGAAGACAACGGCGTCAAGATGCCCTTCAAGACCCTCGAAGAGATCAAGAGCTTCTGCCAGTACAGTGACTTCTCCCACTTCATATCCGTCTACAGCACCGTAAACGACTGCATCACCGACCCAAAGTACTACGAGAGGATCACCTACGAGATGCTTGAGTCGGAGGCTGCGTGCAACGTGAAGCACGTCGAGGCAATATTCTCCCCCAACGACCACGTCCGGCGGGGCCTCGACTACGGCGAGATGCTGGACGCCATAAACAAGGGCATCAGACGCGCGAAGAGGAAATTCGGCATAAGCTGCACAATCAGAGTCGACCTCGTCCGCAACTACGGGCCCGAGGTCGCCCTCAAGGAGCTGGGCTGGATAAAGAAGAAAGGAGACAACATCGTCGCCATCGACCTCGGCGGAAGCGAGGAAGGGTTCCCACCCGAGCCCTACGAGAAGGTCTACAAGAAGGCGAGCGACCTCGGTCTCCACCTCGTCGCCCACGCGGGTGAGGCGGCGGGCCCCGAGAGTGTCTGGGGAGCGGTGAAGACACTGGGCGTCGAGAGGATAGGACACGGCGTTACCGCCGCGACGGACCCGGCACTCCTCAAGGAGATCAGGAATCGGAGCATCGCCATCGAGACCTGCCCCATCAGCAACCTGCGAACAGGCGCCATAAAGTCGGTGAAAGACCACCCCATACGCAGCTTCATAAAACAAGGCATAATCGTCAGCGTCAACAGCGACGACCCACCCATGTTCAACACAGACATAAACAACGAATACATCCAACTCCACAGGGAACTCGGCTTCACGGTAGACGAGTTGATGAGGATAAGCCTCGACTCCGTCGAGACCAGCTTCCTACCGGCGAAGAAGAAGGGTGAACTCAGGGAAGAGTTCCTCAAAGAATACCGTGAGCTAAAATGAGGGCTAGAGCTCGAAACTCATCGATGAGAAATTGAAGGGAGCCGAAGAGTTCTGGGTCAGGTCCTCCCCCGTCGAGTGGATGGCCTTCACCTGCTCCTGTATCGCCTCGAATATGTCGTCGATGTAGAGTGGCGGTGGGACCATGTGGTTGTAGAGTAGACCCGCGGCGACTATTCCGCCGCCGATCACATCAGATACCATGAATGGCTCGGGGAACATCACCAGCGCTATACCAAATTGTATCATGCTGTTTCCCGCCCCCCCATAGCCATGATCGTAGAGCTGATTGACCTCACCTAGGGCCCCATTCATACCGGATAATAGGTCGGCGGTTTCTCCATAGGAACTGCCCAATTCCTTCGCCGCTGTAACTATGTGATCAGTCTGAGTATTCATGTTTTCACCTTATAGTGCCTTGAACTGGTCGAACCACTTGTCGTACTCCTTTATCATCTCCTTGGAGACGCTCGGCTTCCTGTTGGAGATGGCATTCTTGAAGTCTTTCATCGAGAGCGGCCTCGGCTTCTTCGTCGTGTTATC
>JAPKYO010000019.1 GCA_026394265.1 Candidatus Bathyarchaeota archaeon | reverse complement strand
GTGCATATCCACGATCAATGAAACCAAGCTAGAAGCAGACGACGAAGGATAAAACAGCTACCAGCCGAAAAAAATCGTTATGAGCAGTAGCACGCCATAAGACGTGACTATGGTGCGCCGACGCGCCTGCAGAGGTTCCTCTCGTAGACGAGGTACGTCTCCCCCTCCCTGACGATGAACTCCGCCGGCGTCACCGTGTCCACCCCGTACGTCCTGAAGCTCTTCCTCTCCCCCTCGATCTCCACCGGGATCATCGGCGTCGTGAACGTCCTCTCCCCCCACTTCTGCTCAAGCTGCAGGAACCCACCGCTACGCACAACCCTGTACGAGGACGTGTCCTTGAACGTCTTATACGTCCCCGCCAGCGAGTCGAGGATCCTCCCCCTCCTGAACGAGGGAATCTCCCACGGATCCTTCCCCAGCAGCAGCGCCGTCGCGTACTCCCCCATGTCCTCGAGGAAGTAGCCCCCATTCGCCAGGATCGCCACGCCCACGCCCGCGTCGGGCACGAAGTTGATGTATGCGCTCGAACCAAAGACGCTCCCGCTGTGCTGCACGAGGCGATGCCCCAGGAACCCGTCCTTTATCCGGAGCCCGTAGCCGTAGTAGCGGAAATCCACGCCGTTCACCGGCTCATCCAGCATCTTGATCTTCGGCGAAGCCATCTCCCCCACGGACTCATCGGAGACGAGCCTGTGCCCGTCGAAGGCGCCACCCGCCAGCATCATCCGGAGATAGTTCCCCATGTCCAGCGCGTTGCTCATCAGCCCCCCGTCACTTATCATCTGCCCGTAGGGGTAACGAGTCGCCACCTTCCCGCCGTTCCGATTAGTAATATACGGGACAGCAAGATCCTCATCATCCTCAACGTCCTCCTCGGTGAAGCTGCTCCTATACATGTGGAGCGGCAGCAGGATCTTCTCCTTGACGTAGTCCGCGTACCCCATGCTTGAGGCCTCCTCGATGATCGCCCCCAGCATGATGTAGCCCTCGTTCAGGTAGGCGTGCCTCTCACCCGGCCGGGAGATCGCCCACTCATCCGCCCCCCTCATGAACACCAGAAGATCCTGAGCATTCGATATAGGCAACCAGATATCAGGGGTATCCGTGATCGCCGCGAGAGTCGCCTCAGCGTAGCCGAGGGCGGACAAGCCGCTCGTGTGACTAAGCAGGTGGCGCACCAGAATCTTCTCCCCCATCGGCCTCTCCCCGAAGGAGAGCCACTTCTCCACCGGGTCATCCAGGCTGAGCTTCCCCGCCTCACACAGCTGCATCACAGCCAACGCCGTGAAGCTCTTCGTCACGCTACCGATGCAGTAGATGGTCTCAGGCGTCGCGCTCGTCCCCTTCTCGAAGTCGCGGAAACCGAAGCCCCGCTGATAGTTGACCTCCCCGCCACTTATCGTGGCGACGCTGAGACCCACTATACCGGACGCAGTCATCCTCTGAAAGATGAACCTCTCAAGCTCCCTCGTCCAACCATTCACGTCAGGCACTGTGAAACCCCCAGAGACCCACCTAGATGGGTCAGTAGATTGAAGGAGAATTGAGACGCCGTCTAGATAAACAGTTCCCCAAGCCGCTCAACGCTGAGACTCGAGGAACGCGTTCACAGCCTGAAGCAACTTCCCCGTCTCCCAGCTGTAGAGGCCGAGGTTGTGGTCGTACTCGGGGATGTAGACGTGGTAGTGGTCCCTGATGTTCGCCTTCGCGTACGCCACCGCCTCGTCGGTGAAGATGCCGCCCTTGGCCGGGTTCCCCTGAATCAGCAACACGGGACACCCGATGTCCCTCAGCTTCTCGTGGTCGTATCCGTCGACCACCCTCCTGAACGCTGCCTCGTCCTCGGCCCCAGCCGCCCAGTCCACCAGCACCTCGGGGTCCAAGCAGCGGAGATAATTCGCCTTGTTCATCAACGCTATCGCGTCCAGCCCCTCGCCGTATGTCTTCTTACCCTGTCCCGGCACGCTTACGGGCATCTCCGACACGAGCCTTACAAGCTCGCTGAACGGACCCTTGAACCCCGCCAGCCGCCTCCACCCATCCCAGTAGCTGTGAAAGTCACGCATCACCGCCCGAGTCCGGTCCGTCTTTATGCTGGAGTCGCCGAAGACCACCGCCTTCACGAGATCGGGGCGCCTCGCCGCAACCATCAGCGCCACCATCCCGCCCATCGAGGAGCCGAAGAGCACAACGGGCTCCCCCACGCAGCCCTCTACGAAGGCAATGGCGTCCCCTATGTGATCCCTGTACCTATACGGCGGCGTCCTACTCGACCCCCCGTGCCCCCTGAAGTCAAGCGCATACGCGTGCCACCTCATCGTCAAGAACGGCATGATCGGCAGATAATACTGCCAACGATCCGTCAAACCATGCATCAAAACCATCGGAGGCCCAGCCTCGGGCCCCTCGGCGTAGTTCAGAGTCGCCTCACCGACGCGGAACCTCTTCTCGACGAGCATACACACCGCCCCCTAGGAGACGAGCCCCGTTTAATACACTTTTCACGCGGCGACTAGAGGACAGCCTCAAGAAGGTGAAGGCTGAACACAGTGTTCGCGCACCCGTTCTTGATGAGGGGAACCGCCTGCCCGGGGATATCGTACTTCTGCACCATCTGCAGGGCGGGCATAAGCTCCTGCCCGCAGGCGACGCCGACGATGCCCTCGAAGCCGCCCCTCTTCATGATCCCCGGTATGCATGAGCCCCCCGGTACAACGAAGACCGAGTACCCCCTCTCATCGCCTAGGGCGGAAGCCAACCCCACGAGGCAATCCCCGGAGCAGTGCGCACACCGGTACGTCGGGACACCAGTGTCGAACGACGCCTTACAGCCCCCATCCATGTGCTTCCTCGCGCAGTGCGGGAGGAAGAGAGCCCTCTTCCTAGTCCCGACGAACCGCTCCTTCTGATTCATGTTCTGGATCTGCACATCAACCAGATCCTCGATCAGGAACAGCAGGGTCTCGACGTCGAGACCCGTCGCCTCACTCAGCTTGAACCTCTCCGCGAGGTCCCTCGCCCTCAACCCGAACCGCTTATGAAGCTGCCTCTCCTCCGCCACCCGTGAAAGCTCCCTGAAGAAAGACCGGGGTATACCCGACAGGTCGAAGTTGAAGTCGTAGGGCATAACCAAATCGGATAGACAGCCACAATTAAAACCTAACCCCCGAGACTCGTCCATTTTAAACAGTGGAGACCAAGCATCTCTATGAGACGCCCATGAGCAAGCCACCGAAAGCAGACTGGGAGAGATTCGGAAGAGCCAGAAAAGCGGAAGCACCCGAGATAACAGAGCTAAACACGTGGAGGAGAAACCCGAAGAGCTTCGAAGTAGCCAGCTACTACGGGCAGGTCCTCATCCACCGCGCCCACACCGCGATGCTCGCGGAGCAGGGAATAATCACCAGAGAGGAGGCGAAGACCATCCTCGACGGCGTCAAAGCAGTGGCGAAGGACGCCGAAGACGACCCATCCATCGTCGGCTACATGTCGACCGAGACCGCTCTCATAAAGCGCGTCGGCGAAGTCGGGGGAAAGATGCACATAGGCAGGAGCCGCAACGACCTCGGACACGCACAACGCCGCATCTACCTCCGCGACCAGACGGAGCGACTAATAGGAGCCGTCATCGAGTTCCAGCGTCGCCTCATCGAGAAGGCCGAGGAGAACGTCGACACGCTGATGCCCGGCTACACCCACATAAGACAGGCGCAGCCCGTCACCCTCGCCCACTACATACTCGCACACGTCGAGGCAGCCTCCCGGACGGTCGAGCGCCTCGAGGGCGTCTACAAGCACGCGAACCTCAGCACCATGGGCGCCGCCGCCCTCGCCGGCACCAGCTGGAACGTCGACCGCCACCGCGTCAAGGAGCTGCTCGGCTTCGACGCCCTCTGCGAGAACACCACAGACTCCGTCGCCACAACCGACTACGCCATCGAGCTGGCATCGGCCATCGCCATTCACATGACACAGATCGGCCGCCTCGCCGAGGACCTCCAGATATGGAGCAGCGACGAGTACAACATGATAGACCTCGACGAGGCATACGCGGGCACGAGCAGCATAATGCCACAGAAGAAGAACCCACTCGAGTTCGAGTACATAAAGAGCTACGGGGCTGAGTCCATCGGCAACCTCGTGACGGCGGTCGCCTCCGTCAAGGGGATCACTTACACGAACACGGTCGACCGCCTCCTCGTCGAGCCCGTTGCCCTCGATACCGCCGTCGGGAGCACAAACGTCATGGCGGGCGCAGTCGCCACACTCACCCCAAAGAGGGAGGTCATGATGAAGAACCTGAGAGAAGGCTTCACAACCGCCACCGACCTAGCCGACGCCCTCGTGCGAAGCTACGACCTCTCCTTCCGCCAAGCACACGACATCATCGTCGACGTCGTCCTCAAAGCACTGGAACAGGGGAAGAAGGCGGAGGAGATCACCACACAGATGGTTGAGGAAGCCTCCGAGAACGCCATCGGGAGAAGACTCACCGTATCAACGAAGGAGCTGAAATCCGCCCTAGACCCATACCAGAACCTCAAACGAAGAAACACCATAGGCGGACCCGCCCCCGACTCCGTGAAGAAGATGATAAAGAACCGCAAGACAGAGGCGGAAAAGCAGGAGAAGAGACACGCCGCGAGGCTGGAGAGGTTGAAGCAAGCCGAGGAGAAACTCCTCCTCGCCGAGCAGCTCCGATAAAATATCGGTATGCCAAAAAAACAGGGCGTATCTTAGAGGAGGGCCTTCACCTTGAGCAGGGTCTGGACAATGTCCTCGGGGCCGACGCCGGGCATCTCCGGCTTCTCCGCGTCATAGAAGCGCTTAACGGTAGCGCGCAGCGTCTCCTCTTCGAGGCGCTTCCCCCTGAGGGCGTCTTCGAGGTGGAAGATGGCCTCCTTGGGGATTGTGAAGAAGTCGCCGGTTATCCTTATGTCGAGTATCTCGTCGCCCTTCGTCTCCGCCCTGATGCGTATCAGCTTGCCCGTCTTGTGGTCAGCCTCGACGACCTTGACCTCGTGCGCGATCTTCACGGCGCGCCCCGGTTTGCGCGTCGAGTAGGGTGCCTCCATGTAGAGCCACTCGCGGCTCAGGTTGCGAGGCTTCGTCTCGGATTCGTAGATGCGCCACTCCTCGGCGGTGGGCTCGGCCTTTGTGAGCTTTACTCCGAGCAGCTCCTGGAACGCCTTCGCGTAGACGTGTTTCACCTCCTCGCCGTCCGGTGGATTGGGCAGCTCGCCCTTGAGGCTGCTCACCCAGTCCCGCATGCTCTTCGCCATCTTGTCCCTGAACTTCTCGTCGGGGACCCTGAGGACGCGCGCCATCATCTCATAGTTCATTTCGAGGATGACGTTCCCCACCATGATGGATGTGGAGCCGTTCATGCTGGCGCCGTTGCCGCTGAGCTTCTTGCCCTTGGCGACGACGTCGTTCAGCGGCTTGAACTCGGCTGGGACGCCGAAGTGGCGATAGGTCTCGACGGTGACGGTTAGGAGCTTCTTGAACATCGCGTCGACGGCTGTCGGATATGCGTTTGTCTTCTTCGCCACTATCTGGTAGAAGACCTGACCGCCATCGAGGAAGGTCGCCCCGCCGCCCTGGCTCCTGCGTATGACGGGAAGCCCGGCGCTGCGGCAGTAGTCGAGGTCGAGCTCCTTCTCTATGTCCTGGTGGTAGCCGACGCACGCGTAGGGTGCACCGGGCTGGAGCATGATGAGCGTGTTCGGGCTCGTTCCCTTCTCCACCGCCTCGGCGACGGACTCGTAGAAAGTCTGGGCAATGAGAGGCTCAGGATGCCCTAGATCTAGGAAGCGCCAGTTCTCTATGGTCTCAGCCGCCTACTGCTTCGCCTTGGCGCGCTCTTCCTTGAGCCATGCCTCGAGGCCAGCGGTGTCCTTGCCGCTGATCAGGGTCTTCAACTCGTCCTGGAGCTTGCTGGGCTTGATTATGGCGACCCAGCCCTTGCCGTAGGGGTCGCTGTTGATGAGGTTGGGTGCCTTGAGGACGTCCTCGTTTAGCTGGACGAGTTCGCCGCTGACGGGGACCTTGAGGCTGCCAACCCACTTGCCGGACTCGATGCTACCGAGGGTCTTCCCGGCCTCGACGGGTGCGCCTGGGCGCTTCGTCTTGAGACTGAGGAGCTTGCCCGCCGCCTTCTGTGCCCAGTCGTTGTAGCCGACGCGCACCTTGTCGCCCTCGACCTTGCCCCACATGTGTTCGCGGTGGAAGTAGAGATCGTCTGGGAAGTCGAACCCTTCTAGCTTGACCATGCTAACTGAAGACGTATCTACGGTTAATAATAGTTTAGAGGTTTTCAGCTTCTCATTCTAGCGCCGTTCTTCGGCTGCGACGTTGTCTACGATTATCTTGACGACCGTTTTGATGGCGTTCTGCACCTTCGGGGTTGGTTCGTCGCTGATGGTTGTCGTGTCCCCGGCCTCGATCGCGATCAGGGTTATCTCGGTGGGCATCTCGTCGGGGTAGAGTTGTCTGCCGAGTTGGAGCGTGGTTACGAGGTCTGTTCCGTGGCTGTGGGTGACGACCTGGGGCTCCTCCCCCCCTGTTAGGTTGACTCGGTAGATTGTGCCGGGCTCTGCGCCGGTCTCGATGGCGTCAACGATGATGGCTCGGTCGTAGCCCCTCATGGCCTCGATGATCTCGATGCTGCCCATGGCGGCGTCCAGGGTGTCAATCGTTGGGTGTAGTTTACTGAGCCTGTTGATGGTGTGGATGCCGACCCCGTCATCGGTCCTGAGAAGGTTTCCGACGCCGATGACTAGGGTCTTCATGGGCTAGTCTCTGGCGAGTCTCTTCAAAAACGTGTGGTTCCGGTCGTAGATCTCGACGGCTAGGGGGCCGGTTCCGGGTAGGCTGTGTGTGCTGCAGCCGAAGCATGGGTCGTAGGCGCGGAAAGCCATCTCGACCTTGTTGAGGAGGCCGTCGTTGACCACGCCGTCCTTGATCAGGCCTTTCGCTGCGTCGCGGACGCTGCAGCAGATGTCGGCGTAGTTGTTCGTGGTGGCGACGATTAGGTTCGCACTCTTCACCATGGCGTCCTCGTCGAGCTTGTAGTGGTGGAAGAGTGTTCCACGGGCCGCCTCGATAACTCCTACGCCCTCGCCGGGTTTGCCGACTGGGTTGCGTAGGTCGGTCTTGGTTATGGATGGGTCGGTGCTGAGTTCGACGGCGCGCTCCGCGGCGTAGAGTAGCTCCACGAGGCGTGCCCAGTGGAAGGCGAGGGTCGACTGGACGGGCTTCCCGCCTAGGGTCTCGTACATGCGCTTGTACTCGGCGTTCGCCAGCGGCGTCGCCATGCCCTCCGAGGCATTGAGCCTGCCCAGCGGGCCGACGCGGTAGACGCCGCTCTCCGGCCCAGCCGCGAGCCCCTTCCACCCCACCTTCTTCAGGTAGGTGAACTTGCTGTAGGTCCACGGCTCGACGCGCTCGGCGATGTGGTCGAGGTACTCGCCGCCCTTGAAGCGGTCGAACTCCCTGCCACGCTGGTCGGTGACGCGTACGTCGCCGTCGTAGAAGTTTACGTGGTTGTCCGCGTCGACTAGGCCCATGTTGTAGGCGTCTAGTCGGTAGGGGTCGCTGAGTATCATGTCGACGTACTGCTTGTTCTTGAGGACGATGTCGTTGAAGACGCCTAGGGTGAATTTGGCGAACTCGACGCTGCTGCGCGCCATCTCCTCGATCTTCTGGCGCTCCTCCTCGTTGAGTCCCTTGCTTATGCCCCCGGGGACTCCGCATGTCGGATGGGTCGCCTTCCCGCCGATGATCTCGGTGATCCGCTGCCCGTAGGCGCGGTGTTTTATCACTTCCCTGCCCACGTCGAGGCCGACGCGCTTGAGGACGCCGAAGATGTTCCTCTCAGATGCTGGGGCGTCGGGGCCGACGACGAAGTCGGGGCCGCCGAGGAAGTAGAAGTGGAGGGTGTGGTCGTAGATGTAGTAGCCGACGTACATGAGCTCCCTGAGCTTCTTCGCCGTCTCTGTGGGCTCGACGCTGAAGCATGCGTCGAGTGCCTTGGTGGCTGCGTAGTGGTGGGCGACAGGGCAGACGCCGCAGATGCGCGGCGTGATTATGGGCATGTCCTCCGCCCTGCGCCCCTCGCAGAACTTCTCGAAGCCGCGGAGCTCAGGTATCTGCAGGTACGCGTTCTCCACGTTGCCCGCGTCGTTGAGGAAGATTGTGATCTTGCCGTGGCCCTCCAGCCGCGTGATGGGGTCGATGGTTATGGTCTTCATTTCTTTACCCTCCTGCCGATGATGGAGGCGGGAAGCGCGTACTTGTAGAAGGTCCCGACCGGGTCCCTCAGCTGCGCCACCACCGCGTCGACGTCGTAGTCTTCGCCCTTCTCGTCGGCGAGGCCGAGGACGGTGGAGAGGGCGCTGATCATGGCTGATCCTTGCTCTATTGCTCCGGGGCAGGCGCCTCCGCAGCCAGTGCATGGCATGTTCGCGCCGAGGCACTTGGCGTCGCACCCACCTCGGGTGGCTGGCCCCATGCAGACAAGGCCCTGCTCCAGCAGGCACTTCTCCGGCTCGGGGGTGAAGTCGATTATCCTCTTTATGGAGGCGACCTTCTTCTCCTCCTTCTTCCGGGGGCACTCATCGCAGACGGCGAGCTCGGGGGCGAGTATGCTCCCCTTCGGGGGTAGCTGCCCCTTCGCGATGGCGTCGACTGCATTGAAGATGAGTTTGGGTGGAGGCGGGCAACCGGGCAGGTAGTAGTCGACGGGTATGACCTGGTCTAGGGGCTTGACGGACTCCAGGAAGACGGGTATCTCCGAGTTGCCCTCGGGGAGTTTGTGCTTCGGCTGCGGCTCGGTACCCGCAGGATTGTCCGTCGACTCCGTCGTGTGGTAGACCCTGTCGAATATGTCCTTCCGGTTGCTGAGATTTGCGAGGCCGGGGACGCCTCCGAGCTGGGCGCAGGCGCCGAAGGCGACCATGAACTTCGCCTTCCTGCGTAGCAGCTTGGCGAGGTGCTCCTGCTCCGAGTTGCGTATGCCCCCGTTGAAGAAGCAGACGTCCATGTAGCCGTCCGCCATCGCCTCGACGTCGCTGTACTTTACGTCCATTGCGACTGGCCAGAAGACGGGGTCCGCTATCTGGAGGACGTCGAGTATCTTCTCGTCTACGTCTAGGACGGCGATCTCGCAGCCCCCGCAGCTGGCGGCCCAGTAGAACCCGAACTTGAGCTTCCCCATGTTTATGCCTCCTGCTTCGCCAGCAGGGCGCTGGCGTCCACCTTGTTGGTGCTGAGGCCGACCTCGTCGGCTGTTAGGCCCATCGCTAGGCCGAGGAGCTGGGGTATGTGTACGACGGGTAGGTTGGGGTTGGTCTCGGTCATGAACTGGCACCTCTCGTAGGTTATGTAGCAGAACGGGCAGCAGGTCGCCATTGCGTCAGCGTGCTTCTTGACGGTCTGGACCTTGTCCATGCCGACGTCCCACGTGACCTTCTCCCTGATGCCCATCACGGGGCCGGCGCAGCACTCGGTCTTCCCCGGGTAGTCGACGCTCTCCGCCCCCGTGGCGCGTATCAGGTCGTCGAGCACCTGTGGGTCATTAGGGTCCTCGAAGAGCATCTCGTCGCTCGGCTTGAGGAGGTGGCACCCGTAGTGGGCGCCGACCTTGAGCCCCTTGAAGGGCTTGACGGACGCCGCCCTGACCTTGTCGAGGCCCACGTCCTCCTTCAGCATCCTGACGTAGTGCTTGACGTTGACGGTGCCCTTGAACTGTTTGCCGGTCTCCTTGAGTATCTCGTTGACCTCGGCGCGGAGCGCTGGGTCCTCTTTTAGCGCCTTGTTTGTCTTTGTGAGGTTTTCGGTGCATCCGTTGCAGACGGTGACGATGTCGAGGCCCATCTCCTCAGCGATGGCTATGTTGCGGGCGGCGAGGGCGAGGGCGGTCTTCCTGTCGAGTGTCTCCATGTATGTTGTGCCGCAGCAGCTTGAGCCGGGCATGTCGACGAGTTCGACGCCTAGCTTCTCCGCCACCTTTCGGGCGGATTTCTCGTAGCCGGGCAGCCTGCTCAGCACTGTGCAGCCGACGAAGAATGCGTACTTCATCTTAGGCGCCTCCGACGCGGCCGAGGATGCCGGTCTTCTTCATTATCGCCTTGATCTCCTCTATGGCGGGCGTGGGCGCGGGTGGTAACCCGTCCTCGCCGCGCATCTCGTTCTCGAACTCCCCGATCTCGCTGATGTAGCCGTGCTTGGGGATGGTTGTGAATATCGACTTGATTGTCGGGTGTATCTTGCCCTCCCTGAGGGCGAGCTGCCTGAGGGCGCTCACTATCTCGCTGACGTGTACCTTCTGGGGGCACCTCTCGTAGCAGGTGTAGCAGCCGGCGCAGAGCCAGACGAGGTCTCCGCTGAGGAGGCGGTCCTTCTGCCCGTAGATGGCGAGGCGCGCGATGTTGCGTGGGCGGAACTCTGGGACGCGCTTCGCGACCGGGCAGTCGCTCGTGCATGTGCCGCACTGGTAGCATTGCATCAGCTTTTCCGCGCCGTGGGTCGCCATCAACTCGCTGCGGAACTCCTTGCCCTCGTTAGTGATTCTGATCTCAGTCTGTGCCATGTCAGTCGGCCTCCGTTAGGGCCTTCGCGACGGGGCTCGGCCCCAGCTTCTTCAGGTCCTCCGTCATTTCCCTGATGGTCTTTGCGAACTTGTCCCCCTCGGCGGCGCTTATCCACTCGAGGCGGAGTCGCTCGGGTTCGATGCCTAGCTGCTCCATGAGCTTCTTTACCATGGCGACTCGGCGCTGTGCCTTGAAGTTGCCCGAGATGTAGTGGCAGTCGGTCGGGATGTGGCACCCGGCGACTAGGACACCGTCGGCGCCGTCCTTGAATGCTTCTAGGATGTGGGCGGGGTGGACCCTGCCGCTGCACATGACGCGTATCACGCGCAGGTTGGTCGGGTACTGGAACCTGCTCACACCGGCGAGGTCGGCGCCCGCGTAGCTGCACCAGTTGCAGAGGAAGCCGACGAGCTTCGGCTCGTACTCGGCGGTCATGGCCTCGCCTCCAGGGCAGCCTTCACCTGGCTAAGTATCTCAGCGTCGGTGAAGTGGCCGACCGTGATCGCCCCGCTTGGGCAGGTCGCTGCGCAGACTCCGCAGCCCTTGCAGACCTCGGCGATGACGTGGCTGTGCGTCTTGTCGCCCTTCTTCACCATCTCTATCGCCTTGAACTCGCAGACGGCGGCGCACATCTGGCAGCCGCTGCAGGCGTCCTCGTCGACGCTGGCGATGGCGCCCTCTGCCTCGATCTCGTCGTGGCTGAGGATCGTCAGCGCCCTCGATGCGGCTCCGCTGGCCTGGCTTATGCACTCGTCGATTGTCTTCGGGCCGTGCGCCAAACCGCAGAGGTAGATGCCCTCCGTCGCGAAGTCGAGTGGGCGCAGCTTCATGTGCGCCTCGAGGAAGAAGCCGTCCTTGCTTATGGGGACCTTGAGCATCCCAGCTAGACGCCTGTTGTCGGCGGCGGGTAGGACCCCGGCGCTGAGGACTAGGGCGTCGGGCTCGATGACCACGTTCTCCCTGAGGACGGGGTCGAGGACCCTGACCTTCAACCCGCCCTCGGCGGCGACCTCGGGCTTGTGCGAATCATCGTACCTGATGAAGACGACGCCCTTGTCCGCTGCGGCGCGGTAGTAGTCCTCCTTGAAGCCGTAGGTTCTCATGTCCTTGTAGAGGATGTAGACGTCGGCGGCGGGGTTTGTCTCCTTGACCTTGAGGGCGTTGTTGACTGCGCCAGTGCAGCAGACTCGGCTGCAGTTCGGGTGCTCCTCGTTCCGGCTGCCAACGCACTGGATCATCACCACAGTGTTGGGCTTGTAGCCTGCGTGTAGCTTCTCCTCTAGCTGGAACTGGGTCATGACGCCGGGGTGCTTGCCGTAGGCGTACTCCTTCGGGGTGTACTCGACGCCACCCGTGGCGACGATGACCACGCCGTGCTTGATCTGCGTCTCCTTCGCGGCGCTGGCGAGGGTTGTCTCGAAGTTGCCGACGTAGCCGTCCACCTCGGCGACCTGCGTCCCCGTGTAGAGCCTGATCTTGGGGTTTGACCTGACCCGCGCCTCGAGCTTCGCCAGCTCCGCGGCGGGGTCCTCGCCCGAGGGGAGGAACTTTATCCTCTTCATGTTGCCTCCCAGCTCCGCCTCCTTCTCGACGAGGTGGACCTCGAAGCCCTGGTCCGCGATCTCTAGGGCGGCGGTCATTCCGCTTACGCCTCCGCCGACGACTAGGGCGCCGGGGGTGACGTGTATCTTGTGCTTCTCCAGCGGCTGGAGGAGACTCGCCTTGGCGACTGCCATCCTGACGAGGTCCTCCGCCTTTCTCGTGGCGGCCTCCTTCTCGTGCATGTGCACCCAGCTGCACTGGTCGCGTATGTTCGCCATCTCGAAGAGGTACTCGTTGAGACCCGCCTCGCGGAGGGTTGCCCTGAATAGGGGCTCGTGTGTGCGCGGCGTGCATGAGGCGACGACGACGCGGTTGAGCTTGTGCTCGATTATGGTGTTCTTGATCCTGTCCTGGGTGTCCTGGCTGCAGGTGTAGAGGTTCTCCTCCGCGTATGCCACGTGGGGTAGCTTCTTCGCGTAAGCGGCGACGCTCGGGACGTTGACGACGCCTCCGATGTTTATGCCGCACCAGCAGACGAAGACGCCGACGCGCGGCTCCTCGTTGGCTACGTCGCGCTCCGCTGGGAACTCGACGGGCTTGACCTGCGTGCCACGGGCGCTGGAGATGGCCTTCGCCGCCTTCGCGGCTGCCCCGCTTGCCTGGGCGACGCTGTCGGGGATGTCCTTCGGGCTGCTGAACGCCCCGCAGACGTAGACGCCCTTCCGGCTCGTCTCCAGCGGGCTGAAGAGCTTGGTCTCGGCGAACCCGTACTTGTTGAGGGTGAAGCCCATCGCCTTGCTGAGCTGCTCCGCCCCCTTCGGCGGGTTCAAGCCGACGCCGAGGACCACCATGTCGTAGCGGTCCCTCTTTATCTCGCCGCCCTCCTCGTAGGTGAGGTCGAGGCCGCCCGTCTCCGGGTCCTGCTCGACGTGGCCGACGCGGCTCCTGATGAACTTGACGCCGTGCTCGTGCTCGGCGCGCGTGTAGTAGTCGTCGAACTCCTTGCCGAAGGCGCGTATGTCCATGAAGAACACGCTGGCCTCTAGGCCGGGGTTG
>JAPKYO010000009.1 GCA_026394265.1 Candidatus Bathyarchaeota archaeon | reverse complement strand
CAATCGTTTATTTCACCCAGCTGATGGCTCTCGCCTTCGGCCTCGGTGAGGATGAGATGGCTCTCGGGATGAATAAGCCCGACCCGAGGCCGATGCTTAGGGCGAAGGGGCTGATGTGAGTATGGCTGAGAACGGCAACAAGATGGTCACCATCTACGTGATGGGCAAGAAGCAGATGGTTCCGGCGGACCTAACCATCATGAAGGCGATGGAGTACGTCGGTCACCAGTTCAGGAGGGGCGCGGGCTGCAGGGGAGGATTCTGCGGCGCGTGCGCCACCGTCTACCGGAAGAAGGGCAGCTACAAGCTCCAGGGGGCGCTAGCCTGCCAGAAGATAGTCGAGGACGGAATGATCATAGCCCAGATACCCTTCAGCCCCCAGGAGAAGAAGACCTACAAGATCAACGAGCTAAAGGCGGAGGCGAACACGTTCCTGGAGTACTACCCTGAGATCGCGCGTTGCCTCGCCTGCAACACGTGCACCAAGGCTTGCCCGCAGGACATAATGGTCATGGATTATGTTCAGGCGGCTCTCCGCGGCGACATCGTTCAGGCGGCGAAGATCAGCTTCGACTGCCTCGGCTGCGGGCTCTGCGCGATGAGGTGCCCAGCTGAGATCGTGCCATACAACGTGGGTCAGCTGGCGCGGCGCCTCGAGTCGAAGTACGTCGAGGGGCCGACTGAACACGTGCTCAAGCGGTGCGAGGAGATCAAGGCGGGGAAGTATGACGCCGAGATCGAGGAGCTGAAGAAGATGGACAAGCCGACTCTTCAGAAGAAGTACAACACGAGGGAGATGAAGATCAAATGAGTGGCAACAAGAGTGGCTACCCCGAGTACATGCAGGAGAGCCTCAGGAAGGTCGCGGACTCCCGCGCCGGTAGGTTCGGCAAGGACTTCATTCCGATGACGCCGGAGCAGAGGCAGGAGATTCTCGAGAAGTTCCACCCCGACTGGAAGCCGGCGGGGAAGAGGACGCTCGCCATCGGCCCGAGCAAGGGGATGATCATCCCGCATGAGGTCGCGGACATCCTCGAGGCGCACCCGATGGTGTCGCCGAAGGAGATCGACCTGAGCAAGGTCGACTACGACGTCGATGTGCTGATCATCGGAGCGGGTGGCGCCGGTATGAGCGCTGGGCTGCTCGCCAACGAGAACGGCATCCCCGCGGACAGGATTCTGATGGTTCAGAAGCTGCGCCTCGGGGACGCCAACTCGAAGATGGCTCAGGGAGGAATACAGGCGGCGGATAAGCTGGACGATGATCCCTTGAAGCACTACCTCGACATCATCGGCGGCGGTCACTACGCCAACAAGCCGGAGCTCGTCGAGGCTATGGTGAAGGACGCCCCGGACGTGATCAGGTGGCACGAGGAGCTGGGCGTCATGTACGACAAGCTCGCCGACGGGACGATGATGGAGATCGCGGGAGGCGGCACGAGCAGGAAGCGGATGCACAGCTGCAAGGACTACACTGGGCTGGAGCTTACACGCGTCGTGCTTGACGAGTTCATCAACAGGGGCATCGGCTACGTCGAGTTCACGTGCGCCGTCGACCTCCTGATGGATGATAAGGACCAGGTCGCTGGCGCGGTGCTCTATGACCTTGACTCGGAGGAGTACAAGATCGTGAGGGCGAAGTCGACGATCCTCGCCACGGGCGGCTTCGGTAGGCTTCACATTCAGGGATTCGCGACGACGAATCACTACGGGGCAACGGGCGACGGGATAGTCATGGCGTACCGCACGGGTGCAGTCCTCAGGGACCTCGACTCGACGCAGTACCACCCGACTGGGGCCGCCTACCCGGAGCAGATCGTGGGTCAGCTCGCCACCGAGAAGCTCAGGGGGCGCGGCGCCCAGCCCGTCAACAAGGACGGCGAGTTATTCGTCTACCACCTAGAGCCGCGCGACATCGAGTCCTCTAGCTACATCAGGGAGTGCTACGAGAGGAACAACGGCATTGTGACCCCGACGGGTATGCGTGCTGTTTGGCTCGACACGCCCCAGATCGAGGCGGTCAACGGAGTGGGCACCATCGAGCGCGAGTTCGCCGCCATGTTCCGCACCTTCAACAAGTTCGGCGTCGACATCAGGAAGGAGCCGATGGCGGTCTTCCCGACGCTCCACTACCAGAATGGCGGTGTTGAGATTAACGCGAAGACGGAGACGAATGTGCCCGGGCTCTTCTGCGCCGGCGAGGTCTGCGGTGGCGTCCACGGTAAGAACAGGCTCATGGGGAACAGCCAGCTCGACATCTACGTCTTCGGCCGCAGGGCGGGCAAGTACGCGGCGGAGAGGGCGAAGACCGCGACAACTGGCAAGCTGACCCTCTCCCACCTCGACCGCTACGATAGGTGGCTCGAGGAGGCTGGGATAAAGACTGACAGGAAGGCTCCGCTCCTGCTCCCCGAGTACAGGGGGCAGAAGACGCTGGAGCACAAGTTGAAGCTGCTGTGATCGTCATGACTGATTCGCCTAGGATCGGCGTCTGGCTCTGCGAGTGCGGGGGCAACATCGGGGACGTGGTCGAGACGGACCGCGTAGTAGAGACGTTGAAGCCCGAGGTCGCCTTCGTCAAGAAGGAACGCTACCTCTGCAGCAAGCCGAGCGTCGATGCCATCAAGGAAGCGGTCGAGAAGCAGCACCTCGACAGGGTTGTGCTCGCCTGCTGCACGCCTAAGATGCACAGGGAGACGTTCCTCAGCAACCTCGCGGAGAAGGGGGTAAACCCCGCCTACCTGGAGATGGTCAACGTCAGGGAGCAGTGCAGCTGGGTTCACAAGGAGGATCACGAGGGCGCGACGCTGAAGACCCTCGATCTCATCAGGGGCGCGGTCGCGCGCGCGAAGGAGTCCGTGGCGCTGGAGTCGAAGGTGATGAAGGTCATCCCCGAAGCTCTAGTAATTGGAGGCGGAGTAGCTGGTATCACCACTAGCCTGCGCCTCAGCGAGTTCGGCATGAAGGTCCACCTCGTCGAGAAGCGCCCAAGCATCGGGGGCCACATGATACAGTACCCGAAGGTCTTCCCAACCCTCGACTGCAGCCAGTGCATACTGACGCCGAAGATGGCGTCGGTGAGCCAGAGCAGGAACATCGACCTGATCACATACGCTGAGGTTGAGGAGGTTTCTGGGGTTCCGGGTGACTTCAAGGCCAAGGTTAGGCTCAACCCACGCGGCGTGGACGTGTCGAAGTGCATCGGCTGTGGCGCCTGTGGTCGGGTTTGCCCGACGAAGGTGCCGGCGGAGCACGATCAGGGTCTGGGTACACGCAAGGCGGCGTACATACCGTTCCCGCAGAGCGTGCCCAGCGTTTACACTATCGACTTCGAGCACTGTATCCGCTGCGGGGCGTGCGCGAAGGTGTGCCCGAGGCAGTGTATCGACCTCGACGACCCTGGGTCGTCTAAGGAGCTGAAGGTGGGCGCCATAGTGATGGCGACGGGCTTCGAGCTCTTTGACCTATCCGGCTTGGTCCAGTACGGTTACGGGCGGTACCCGAACGTGGTGACGAGCCTGGAGATGGAGAGGATTCTCGACGTGAACGGGCCGACGGGTAGCCAGTTGATAGTGCCGAAGACGGGTAGACCGGTGAAGACCGTGACTTTCGTGCTCTGCGCGGGTAGCAGGGACACGGAGGTGGGTCGGAGCCACTGCAGCAGGGTCTGTTGTCTCTACAGCATGAAGCAGGCTCAGCTCCTCCGTGACCGGGGCGTCGAGGTGTGGATTCACTACATCGACGTAAGGGCGCCGGGGAGGCGCTACGAGGAGTTCTACAGGACGACGCAGGAGAAGGGCGCCAACTTCGTGAAGGGGAAGGTGACTGAGATCGTCCCCGACGGTGAGCAGGTGCTTGTGCGCAGCGAGGACATGATGCTAAACAAGATGATCGAGTACTCGAGTGACCTCGTCGTGTTGGCGCCGCCGATGGTTACGACGCCTGAGACGTTGAAACTGGCGGAGATGCTGCGGGTTCCGGTTGATGAAGACCAGTTCGTGCTGGAGAGGCACCCGAAGCTGGACCCTATGTCGACAAAGCGTGACGGCATCTTCGCGGCTGGCACCGTTGTCGGCCCGAAGGATATCCAGTCGACGACCGCGGAGGCGGAGGGCGCCGCCATGAAGGTGGTGAACTTCCTCCACGTCGATCGGGTCATCGAGCCAAACAAGGCGTACCTCGCGCACCCGGAGCTGTGTGATGGGTGTGGGAAGTGCGTGGAGCCGTGTCCCGAGTCCGCGATAACGATGGCTGAGGGTAAGCCTGTTGTGAACGAGATCATGTGCACGGGCTGCGGAGCGTGCATCCCCTCTTGCCCGAGGAATGCGCTCGACCAGCAGGGGCTGGGTGATGCGCAGATCAAGGCGCAGATCAGGGGCGCGCTTGAGGGGTCGAAGGCTGGGCTGAAGATCATCGCCTTCGTTGAGAAGGAGGTCGCGTACACGGCTGTCGACCTCGCTGGGCTCGCGCGCCTACCTTACCCGAGCAGCATCAGGATAATCCCGTTGCCGACGATGGCGAGGCTCAAGCTGGAGCATCTGCTCACAGCCTTCGCCTACGGTACGGATGGCGTGATGATGCTTGAGGCTCCGGCGCATGAGGGCCCGTATGGGCGCGCGCACGTGTTGGCGGAGGAGAGGGCGGACGAGTACCGCTGGGCTCTGGAGGACCACGGCGTGGATAGCAGCAGGGTGTGGTTCAGCAGGGTCTACGTCCCGGACTGGCGGAAGCTGGAGAGGGTCTTCAAGACCTTCAACGACATCGTCGACGGCGAGGGGCCGATCGATGAGGGCGCGAGGAAGAAGCTCCGCGAGGAGCTCTCCTAGCCTTATCACCTACTACTATAGATAACGATTTTTTTTCTTCTCTACCTAGAGGTGTTTTCAGGTCACTTGAGGTTTAGCTGTGAGGCTATCTCCTCGGCCTTAGCCTCTTCGCCCGGCGGGATCGGCACTCGGATGTCCCAGGTCTGCCCGAGCGTCATCGTGGGAGCCCACGTGACGAAGTGGAGCATCATCATACCCTTCTCGTCCTTGGATGCGACTTTCTCGAGGCGGGTTCCGAGGAAGTCCCAGTAGTAGAGCCTCCTGTTGAGGTAGACGCCGTTCCTTGCGATGACCGCCTCGGGGACGCCCCTGATGTTTTGTCCGTGCATGTATCTTGTCGAGGCCCAGGCGGTGAAGCCTATGATGGCTATTAGGGCTACCATGGCTCCGAGGACGAAGATGCCTCCCTCGGGGTCGAAGGCGTAGAAGAGGACGCCGACGACGATGGCTATGATTGCGACTATGTAGAACTTGGGCATCGCCTCCTCCTTCTCCATGCCGAACTCCTTCTCCGTGTACTTTGCCCACTGCTCGGGCGTGTAGCTCCACTTGGCGAGGACGCCTTCGCCCCTGAGTATCCCGTCGAGCCTCGACGCGAGTCCCCTGTAGACGAACACGACGATAAGGCCGATCATGACGCCGAGGATGCTGGCGAAGGAGATGGCGAAGCCGCCGTCGAAGCCGTCTATTCCGAGCCAGCCCGGTATGAAGATCATGACGATGGCGGCGACCGTTATGCAGAGCCAGATGTTGACTGTTCTTCGAAGCGGATTCTCAGACAAGTAACTCACTACTATTATGGGAATCTCCGGGTACGCGTATTTAACAGGTTGAGGGCGCGAGGGTGAAGCTCCGCGAGGAATTTACCTAGCCTCATCACCTGCTACCATTGATAACGAAATAATATTTTTCCAATTAACGGACGTATAACTGAAATCCATTTTTAATCTAATCGTTGATTAGTCAGGGGAATGATGTTTAACCAATGAAAACTTTGTTGATATTGTTTTCCTATCACCATAATAATACCGAGAAAATCGCCAGCGTATTCGCGAAGGTTCTCGATGCACAAATAAAGACGCCGGAGCAAACGAACCCTGAAGAGCTTCAGGGGTATGACCTAATCGGCTTCGGCTCGGGGATAGATAGTGGAAAGCATTATCCGGTTCTGCTCGACCTAGCCGATAAGCTACCCCAAGTCACCGGTAAGAAGGCGTTCATTTTCTCGACCGCCGGAATCACGGGGAAGGAGAAGGTCGCCGGAGACCACTCGGCGCTCAGGGAAAAACTGCAATCTAAGGGCTATGTGATCGTTGACGAGTTCGGCTGTTTGGGTTTTAACACGAATAGTTTTCTCAAATTATTTGGGGGGATGAATAAGAGTAGACCTAACGCTGAAGACCTTAGACATGCGGAGGAGTTTGCCCAGAGCCTAAAGCAGAGTCTGGGAAAAGGTGAAACCTAACACATTCCTTAGTCTATTACCCTAGCTCTGAAAGTTGTTTTGAAAAATAATTTTCAGGCACTGTATGGAATAGATGCTCCTTTTGCTTAGATCGGCGTACCATCGGGGCAGTTTTATAGGTTATTTTACCCGACGGGGCCATATTTCTGGTTAGATGTCGGACCCCTTTTTTCGATGGCGCATCGTGTACTCTTTCGCTATTTTTTACCGGTTTTTACCCTTTTTCATGGTTGAAAATGCATCGTTTTTAATGCGCTTTTCGTGCATTTTTGGGCCGTTTTATGTGCATTTTTGTACATTCCCGATCGTGAATGGGGCGTTTTTCTGGGTTATTTCGGCTAATGGGGCTGTTTTCTGGTTTATTCTGGTGACCCCCCTCCCCCCCTTGGATGTTTTATTTCGATATTTCCTCGGCGAACGTCTTTATCTTATCCCTGTATACCCCCGATGTCACGTCTTTGACGGCCACCGCCATCGTCGCGGCTGGTTTGCCCGTGAGTTGCTCCATGTCGTCGAAGGCTTGGTTGGCGGGGTTGCCGCAGGTGCAGAAGAAGGCGACGTGTGGAAGTTTTCCCTTCATCTGTGTGAGGTAGGTTCTCATGGGGCTCGACATCTTCGCCGCCCAGACCGGCGTGCCAAGGATTACTAGGTCGTACTCCGTCGGGGTCTTGGCGGGCGTGTTGATCGGGGGCGTCGCGCCCTCCGATCCCTCCTTCCCTGACCTTAACCATCCCAGGGGACCGCCCCTGCCGCGGGGCTCCGTGATCTCCTCCACATCCGCCGACAGGAGCGTTTTAAGCTCCTCGGCGACCTTCCGCGTCGTACCCGAGCGTGAGTAGTAAACTATGAGTGTCTTCATGGCACTCCAGTCGAAGGCATGTGAATAAGATTATCGATAAAAAGTAATACCGAAAAGTAGAAAGTATAGGCGCAAAGTTTTACAATTCCCTTATTGGCTCGCCATGTCCACGAAGAAGATCGGCCCCAAGGGGCAGGTGCTCATCCCCAACCCCATAAGGGAAGCCCTAGGCCTATGGCCCGGAGTCGAGGTGAACATCGAACTCATAGACGACGAGGTAATAATCACCCGCCCGAAGATCGAGGGCAGCTACACCGAATACTGCCTCCAGACCCACTCACCCAAACTCAAGAAACCAGTCGATGTCAAGAAAATCATCCTCAATGAGGACTGAACAGTAACCTCCGAACCATGATAACCGATGACGAGGACTTCGACACCGTGAAGGAGATGGCGAGAAGACCCCTCGGCTGAGTGATAATATCTTGATTATCTGGTTCAGATCAGTTTTTTCGCCATGTGTACTAGCGTCGAGCCCCTGAAGGGCTCGCGCCTCGTCTCCTCGTAGCCGAACCACTTGTACAGGGCGATGTTCTCCGCGAAGAGGGAATTTGTGTAGAGGCGTATGCTCCCGTAGCCGCGCGTGCGTGCCTCATCCTCCGCGTGCCTGAGCAGGCGAAGCCCTAGCCCGCGCCCCTGATAGTCGGGGTGGACGGCGACACTCCAGATGAGCGTCTGCCCCTCCTCGTGCTTCAAGACCAGCACGGCGGCGGGTTTGCCCTCGACGGAGAGGAGGTGGATCGGGTGCGTGGCGATCATCTCGGAGTAGTCGACGGTCATGGGCTCCGGCTTGCGCCCGATCAGCGGTATCCACTTCGAGTAAGCCGCATCCGTGATCGCGGATACGGTCGCCGCGTCCTCGCGAGTCGCCGGCCTTATCGTGACATTGGCGTCGTCTCTGGCGGGTTTATCCCTCGGCATACCCCTGTCTTACCCCGTGGTGCCCTATAATCGTCACGCGTCAAAGCCTCGCAGACGTGGCATCCATAACCCAGCTTTTTAAGAATATTGACGGAAAGTAGGCGCCCCGCGTCGCCGTTCGACGTCGTGGCGGCGTTTTACTTACCCATTTTTGTCCTCGTAAGTGTTATCCTTACTCCCCGCCACTATTCCCCCATGCCAGTCACGAAGGAAGAGCTGTTAAAGGAGGCCCAGAAGTGGAGCAAGATCGCGCCACCATATCACGCCTTCTACCACGGCAAGGTCGAGGTCATGCCAAAGTGCGCCATCCGCACACTCCAAGACTTCAGCATCTGGTACACCCCCGGCGTCGCCCAGGTCTGCAAGGACATAGAGAAGGACAAGGAGCTCGCCTATGAGGGGACGAGCAAGTGGAACTATGTCGGCGTCGTCAGCGACGGGACCCGCGTCCTCGGACTCGGTGACATCGGCGGCCAGGCGGGGATGCCCGTGATGGAGGGCAAGGCACTCATCTTCAAGTACCTCGGAGGCGTCGACGCCTTCCCAATCTGCCTCGCCACCAAGGACCCCGAGGAGATCATACAGGCCGTCAAGTGGATCGAGCCCACATTCGGCGGCATCAACCTCGAAGACTTCAGCAGCCCCAAGTGCTTCTACATCCTCGAACGGCTGAGGAAGGAGATGCCGATCCCCGTCTGGCACGACGACCAGCAGGGCACCGCCGCCGTCATACTCGCCGCCACATACAACGCCCTCAAGCTGGTCGGCAAGAAACTAAACACTGCCAAGATCAGCATAGTAGGCGTCGGCGCCGCGAACACCCGCACCTACTACGTCCTCAAATCCGCGGGCGTCAACCCCAAGAACATACTCATGACCGACTCCACGGGCATACTCAGCCACACGCGCAAGGACCTCGAGGGCAGCTACAAGTGGGAGATCGCTAAGGAGACGAACCCCGACGGCGTCGAGGGCGGCATCAAGGAGGCGCTTGAGGGCGCCGATATGGTCATCGCCGCGAGCAGACCCGGCCCGGATGTGATAAAGAAGACCGACATACAGGGCATGGCGTCGAACTCCATCGTCTTCGCCTGCGCCAACCCCATCCCCGAGATATGGCCGTGGGAGGCAAAGGAGGGGGGAGCCAAGGTCGTCGCCACGGGGCGCAGCGACTTCCCCAACCAGGTCAACAACAGCCTCGTCTTCCCCGCCATATTCCGCGGCGCCCTAGACGTGCGCGCCAAGACCATCACGGACGAGATGTGCATAGCCAGCGCCACGGCACTCGCCAAGTACGCCGAGGACAAGGGCCTCAGCGACACATACATCCTTCCCAGCATGGACGAGTGGGAGATCTACCCCCTACAGGCCACTGAGGTCGCCATGAAGTGTATGGAGCAGGGCCTCGCACGGAAGAAGATGGCGCGTAAGGAGATACACGACGGCGCCGCCGCCATAATCGAGCGCACCCAGAAGATAGTAAAGCTCCTCATGGCAGAGGGATTCATCCCCGCGCCCCCACCGGAGCCCAAGTAGCCAACCCCCTTTAATCAATTAACCCCTTTTTGCCATAATAATAATCATTTGTGTATATAGTGGTAAATGGTAAATACCGCGGGGGGAAGGCTACATGGATTGGCTCCCCCCGAAACGTTCTCTGGAGGCGTCTATACTTGACAAGGCAGAGGCTACGCGAAGCAGTCAGCAGGATGAACGCCGAGGTCTGCGACCAGTGCGGCAAGTGCCCATCGGCGTGCCCAGTCACCGCCCGCATAGAGGGCTTCAACCCACGCCAGATAATCGCCAAGGTCAGCCTAGGCAGGGAAGACGACCTGATGAAGTCGGGGGTGATCTGGACCTGCACGAGCTGCCTCAAGTGCAAGGAGCGGTGCCCCGAGGAAATCAGCCCATACGAGGTCATCCTCGAGCTACGCCGCGAGGCCATCGCGGAGGGCCATGAGCACCCCGCCAGCTACGACGAGGCGGAGAAGGCCGTCACCGAGACCGGCGCCGTCCAGCAGCCACAGCCCGCCAGGACACGCAGCAGGGACCGGAGGGACCGCGCCGCACTCGGCCTCCCACCCGCCCAGAAGCCCAGAGATCAGGCGAAGTACACACAGGCCATCAACGAGCTGAAGGAGGCTGAGGCATGAAGGTCGCGTTCTTCCCCGGCTGCACCGCGCAGGCGGACCAGATAGGCTACGAGGCATCCGTCAGGGCCATCATGCCCCGGCTCGGCGTCGAACTCGCCGAGATGGAGGGCGCCGCATGCTGCGGATACTCACCATACAGCAGCGTCAGCGAGGCCGCGTGGTTCTACTCAAGCGCCCGGGACATGGCGATAGCCGAGGGAATGAACCTCTCCCTCTTCACCCTCTGCAACGGGTGCCACCTCAGCTTCACTGAGACCAAGCACGCCCTCGTGAAGGACGCCGCCCTCAAGGCGAAGATCAACGAGAAACTCGCGCGGGAGAACCTCCACTACGAGGGCAAGGCGGAACTCCTGCACATCTTCGAGCTGCTACACGACAGGCTCGGGAAGGAGAAGATCACCGCGGCGGTCACCAAACCATTGACTGGGTTCAGATTCGGTGCACACCCCGGGTGCCACGCCATCCGCCCCAGCCGCCTCGGACGCCCCGACGACGCCGAGAACCCACGCAAACTCGACGACCTCATAAACTGGACCGGCGCACAGGCCGCAGACTACCCCGGCAAGATCGACTGCTGCGGCTCCAGCCTCGCCTCCGCATCGGGCAAGACCGTGATGGAGATCGCCGGGGACAAGCTCAAGACCGTCAAGAGCCTCGGCCTCGACGGCCTCGTGACCACGTGCCCGTTCTGCTTCAAGGTCTACGACAACAAGCAGAGGGCGATAGCTGCAGCCGTCGGCGACAGGACCCTTGAGGTCCCCGTATTCTACTACACCCAGCTCCTCGGCCTCGCCATGGGGCTCAAGCAGGAGCAGCTGGGCCTCGAACTCAACCAGAGCCCCGTCGACCCGGTGCTCGCCAGGATAGGATGAGCGTAAGTTGAAGCCAGTTCTAGTCATAGGCGGCGGAATAGCCGGCATCCAAGCCTCACTCGACCTCGCCGACAGGGGGACGAAGGTCCACCTCGTGGAGCGCACCCCGAGCATCGGCGGCGTCATGGCGCAGCTCGACAAGACATTCCCCACGATGGACTGCAGCATCTGCATCCTCGCCCCCAAGATGATAGAGTGCTACAGGCACCCAAACATCACCATACACACGGAGAGCGAGGTCATCGGACTGGAAGGATCGGTCGGTGACTTTAATGTCAAGGTCCTTGAGCACCCCCGTAGCGTCGACTCGAAGAAGTGCACCGGCTGCGGCCTCTGCAGCGAGAAGTGCCCCGTGAAGCGCCCCAGCGTCTTCCAGGCGGGCCTCGGGCAGCGAAAGGCCATCTACCTAGCCTTCCCCCAAGCAGTCCCACTCATCGCCACCATCGACCGCGACGCCTGCCTCTGGTTCACCAAGGGCATCTGCAGGACCTGCGAGAAGGTCTGCCCAGCCGGGGCTGTCGACTACGAGCAGAAGGAGAACACCGTCGAGCTGAACGTCTCAAGCGTCATCGCGGCGACGGGCTTCGAGCAGTACAACCCCAAGGACATCGGGGAGTACGGCTACGGGCGCTACAAGAACGTGTTGACGGCGCTGGAGTTTGAGCGCCTCGTCTGCGCTTCCGGGCCAACCGGCGGCGTCCTCAACCGCCCCAGCGACGGCAAAGTATCCCACAACGTCGCCTTCATCCAGTGCGTCGGCAGCAGAACCCAGACCACCGGCTACCCCTACTGCAGCGCAAGCTGCTGCATGTACGCCACGAAGGAGGCGGTGCTCATCAAGGAGCACGAGCCAAGCAGCCACGTCACCATCTTCTACATGGACCTACGCACCTTCGGCAAGGGCTTCCAGGGATTCGTCGACCGAGCCCAGAGCCACTGGGGCGTCAACTACATCCGCGGCCGCCCAGGCGAGATCAGGGAGGACCCAACAACCAAGAACCTCACCATCCTCTACGAGAACACTGAGATCGGCAAGGTCGAGAAGATGGAGGTCGACCTCGTCGTCCTCTGCACCGCCGCGGTGCCACACAGGGACAACAGAAAGCTCGGCGGCGTCCTCGGCGTCAAACTCGACGAGTTTGGCTTCTTCGAGGACAGGGACTCACTGACAGCCCCCGTGGAGTCTAGCAAGCCCGGGGTCTACGTCTGCGGCAGCTGCCACGGGCCGCGGGACATCCCCGAGTCCGTGGCGGAGGCGAGCGCCACCGCGGCCAAGGCTGCGGAGGACGCCGCGCGCGCGGAGGCGAAGCAGTGATGGCGCCCCGGATAGGCGTCTTCGTCTGCCGCTGCGGCATAAACATAGGCGCATACGTCGACGTCCCACGGGTCGTCGAGTACGCCAAGACGCTCCCCGGCGTCGCCTACGCGGAGGAGAACATGTACACCTGCAGCAGCGACGGCCTCAACAAGATCAAGGAGGCCATAAAGAAGCACGGCCTCGACCGCGTAGTCGTCGCCTCCTGCACGCCCCGCACACACGAGCCCCTCTTCCAGGCAACATGCGAGGAGGCGGGCGTAAACAAGTACCTCTTCGAGATGGCGAACATACGCGACCAGTGCAGCTGGGTACACATGAAGGAGCCCGAGAAGGCGACGGAGAAGGCGAAGGACCTCGTCAGAATGGCAGTCGCCAAGGCCACACTCCTCGAACCCGGGGAGGACCCCGAGATCGACGTAAACCCCAGCACACTCGTCATAGGCGGAGGCGTCTCCGGGATGCGCGCCGCCCTCAGCCTCGCCGAGCAGGGATTCACAGTCACCATAGTCGAGAAACAGAAGCAGCTCGGGGGCATGCTTCGCACATTCGACACCCTCTTCCCACACAACCGGAAGGCGTCCGATGTCCTCGAACCCCTCGTCGAGCAGGTCACATCCAACCCAAGGATACGCGTCCTCACCGCGTCGAAGGTGTCCAGCGTCTACGGCTTCATCGGCAACTTCGACATCGGCGTCGACGCCGCGGGGAGGGCGGAGAAGTTCAACGTCGGCACGATAATCGTAGCCGTCGGCGCGGATGCCCTAGAGCCCAGGGGTCTCTACCTCTACGGGGAGGATCCACGGGTCGTCACGCAGGCGCAGCTTGAGGAGCTTGTGAAGGCCGGCAGTGTCGACGCGAAGAGGATCGTGATGATCCAGTGCGTCGGCGCCCGGAACGAGGAGCGACCATACTGCAGCCGAGTATGCTGCAACGAGGCCCTCAAGAACGCCCTCAACGTCGCCACACCCGGCAAGGAGGTCTACATCCTCTACCGCGACCTCCAGACCTACGGCATCCAGTACTCGAAGCTGGAGCAGGAGACGAAGAGGAAGGGCGTCAGGTTCCTCAAGTACCAGGCGGAGAAGCCGCCCAGGGTCACGGCGGAGCCGGACGGCCTCAGCGTATCCTTCTACAGCCCAACAGTCAACGAGGAGATGACCCTCAAGGCGGACATGCTGGTCCTCAGCACCCCACTCGTCCCCGTCGCGGACGCGAAGGAGCTGAGCCAGATGCTAAAGGTGCCGCTCGACTCTAACGGCTTCTTCATGGAGGCGCACGTCAAGCTGCGCCCCATCGACTTCGCCACGGACGGCATCTTCGTCTGCGGTACGGCGCATAGCCCGAAGGACATCGGGGAGAGCGTCGCTCAGGCGCTGGGCGTCGCGAGCAGGGCTTCTATCCCCATGGCGAAGAAGAGGGTACGCACGGCGGCCATCATGAGCCAGGTCGACCAGACGCGGTGCAGCGGCTGCGGCACCTGCATAGACGTCTGCCCCTACAACGCCATCCGCAAGAACGAGAAGGGCCTCGCCGAGACCATCGCCGCCGTCTGCAAGGGCTGCGGGGTCTGCGGCGCAACGTGCCCCGAGAAGGCGATAACGATGCACCACTTCACCGACGAGCAGATACAGGCACAGGGCCTCGCCGCCCTCGAGGAGGACTAAACATGAGCACATTCGAGCCAAACATAGTCGGATTCCTCTGCAACTGGTGCAGCTACGCCGGCGCCGACCTCGCGGGCGTCAGCCGCATCCAGTACCCCACGAACATGCGCGTCATCAAGGTCATGTGCAGCGGCCGCGTCGAGCCGGGGATGGTCCTCGAGCTGCTCGAGGCGGGGGCGGACGGCGTCATGGTGACGGGGTGCCACATAGGCGACTGCCACTACATCTCCGGAAACCTGCACACGAAGCGCAAGTACGCCCTACTCCAGAGGCTCCTCGCCAAGACGGGCCTCGAGCCGCAGCGCATAAGGCTGGAGTGGAACAGCGCCGCCGAGGGGCAGCGCTTCGCCAACCTCGTCAAGGAGTTCACGGAGCCGGCAAGGAGGAGAAGCTAGTAACCGAGGGCAACGTCTACGGCGACAAGGTTGCGCAGGACGAGTTCACAGAGGCGATGGACGAGGCCGTGGAGACGGAGTTCCAGGTCCACCGCATACACCTCATGCTACAGGAGAGGCCCAGGTCCGTGAAGGACATAGCGAAGCAGCTCGGCCTGCAGCCACGGGCCGTGCTGGGCTACATGGTTGCCCTCAGACAGAGGGGCTGGGTCGATGTGAAGGAGGCCGTGGAGGGGACGCCCCTCTACGCGGCGCAGTGAGGCTGATCAACATGGAAAAGACAGGTAGCGTGCTGGTCGTCGGCGGTGGAATAGCGGGCATACAGGCCGCACTCGACCTCGCAGACAGCGGATTCAAGGTCTATATTGTGGAGAGGGAGCCGAGCATCGGCGGCGTGATGACGCAGCTCGACAAGACGTTCCCCACGAACGACTGCGCCATGTGCATACTCGCCCCGAAACTCGTCGGGGCGGGGCGCCACCCAAACATCCAGCTCCTGACCTATAGCGAGGTCACGTCGCTTGAGGGGGAGGAGGGCAGCTTCACCGCGACCATCTTCAAGAAGGCGCGCCGCGTCGACCCAGCCAAGTGCAAGGGCTGCGGCGACTGCGCCGCAAAGTGCCCCGCGTCCGCCATAGACACATACAACGCCGACCTCAACGACCGGAAGGCTGTCTACATACGCTTCAGCCAGGCCGTCCCGCTCACATATGCGATTGACAGGGACAAGTGCCTCGGCTGCGGCATCTGCAGCGAGGTCTGCAAGGCGGACGCCATAAAGTACGACGACGTCGACGAGGAGCTGAAGCTCAACGTGGGCTCGGTTATACTCGCCCCCGGCTTCGAGGCATTCGACCCAAGCAAGCTATCTGAGCTAGGCTACGGCAGGTACCCGAACGTCGTGAGCAGCGTCGAGTTCGAGCGCATACTCAGCGCCACCGGGCCATACAGGGGAGTCGTCCTCCGCCCCAGCGACGGGGACATGCCGAAGAGGGTCGCCTTCCTCCAGTGCGTAGGCAGCCGGGACGCCCGCGTGGGCAACCCCTACTGCAGCGGCGTCTGCTGCATGTACGCCATAAAGGAGGCCGTCATAGCCCAGGAGCACAACCCCGGCCTAGAGGCCAGCGTGTTCTTCATGGACATACGCGCCTTCGGCAAGGAGTTCGACGACTACTACACGCGCGCCGAGCACGAGCAC
>JAPKYO010000030.1 GCA_026394265.1 Candidatus Bathyarchaeota archaeon | reverse complement strand
TGTCCTCGCAGTAGAGCTGTATCCAGCCGTTGTCCCTCTGCGCCATGAGGTCGGTGTGGTCGGGCTGCATGCTCTTGTTGCTCCTGTGCACGACGCCCATGACGACTGGGAGGTCCGCGCACTCCATCATGGGGTGGTGCATGAAGAAGAGGCCGGGGCCGGATGTGGCCGTGAATACGCGTGCGCCGGCGAAGCTCGCCCCCTGCACCGCGACCATGGCGCTCAGCTCGGACTCGACCTCGATGAACTTGGCCTTCAGCTCGCCGTTTGCGACGAACTCCGCCAGGTACTGGACGATAGTCGTCTGGGGGGTGATGGGGTACGCGGATATGACCTGGACGCGCGCCAGCTTGGCGCCGTAGGCGACGGCCTTGTTGCCAACCATAAGCTCTGTGTGCGGCATCGTTTAGCCCTCCTTCTTCTCGCTCTCCATCGCCATCGTGATGGCCTTGGTGGGGCACTCCTCGGCGCATACGCCGCAGCCCTTGCAGTAGATGTAGTCGATCGTGCTCTTCTTCTCGACCATGTTGATGCTGTGCTCGGGGCAGTAGGTCCAGCATATCTGGCAGCCGGTGCACTTTGCGGCGTCGACGACGGGGCGGAAGGTGCGCCAGTCGGCGCGGCTGTTCGCCGGCGCCTGCGCCACCTTCTTCAACTCCTTCACGACCCTGTTCTTCCCCACGATTGTTGAGTTGTACGCTTTCTCGACTGCCTTGATGTTCGTGTCCGCCATGCGGCCGGACATCTCCTTCTTCACCGCCTCGATGAGTGATTCGAGCTTGACCTCACCCGTCGCCTTGGCGAAGGCGCCGAGTATGGCGGTGTTCGTGATGGGGCGACCGATGGTTTCCAGCGCCACCTTGGTCGCGTCGACCGTGGCGACCCTGTACTCCGTCGTGAACTCCATCTCCTCGGGCGGAGCGGCGCTGTTGATTATTATGGTGGCGCCGGGCTTCAGACCCTCGGTGATGTTCACCGTGTTCCTGAGGAGTGGGTCGAGGACGACGACGTAGTCGGGCTCGTGGACGAGGCTCCTCACCATCCTGCTCTTCTCGCCTATTCTGACGAAGGCGGTTACTGGGGCGCCTCGTCTTTCCGTCCCGTACATTGGGATGGATTGGCTGTGATGCCCCTCTAGGAACGCGGCTATGGCGAGGACTCTGGACGCGGTCACCGCGCCCTGTCCTCCCCTTCCGTGGAACCGGATCTCTATCAAAGGTATCTCAGACACAGTGGATGGTGTGGTTAAGAGATTTTGCATACGCTGAAAAAGGGGGAAATCGGGTCTGGCACTCACAAGATGTGAGTAGGCGCCGTGATTTAGCTTTAAAAGCGGTGGCGCCCCCCGCTCATCAGTGAATGGGCGTGAGGTTCGAGACCTTCGTGAAGGGGATCAGGAAAGCGCTCGATGCCGTTGATGGCGATCTGCTCGTGGAGAACGGGACGGTCGACGCCCCCCAGGGGGGGCTGCGCGTCTCAGGCTTGACGAAGTGCCGGGGCGACTGCCGCTTCGTAGGCGACGTCTCCACGGCCGAGTTCGAGGCACACGACGGAGACGTCATCTTCGAGGGCAGCCTGACCGCAGATGGACTGGTCAAGGCTCGTGGCCCACTTGAGGTCCGCGGAGACCTCAAGGCAGACGTTGTCGAAGTCAACAAGCAGGTGGAGGTCGGGGGTGGCCTCGAAGCCCAGGAGGTAAGCGTCGGCGGCTCACTCGCAGTCGAGGGCGTCGCCAAGGCGCGCAGGGCGGACGTCGGCGGCTCACTCCACTGCGGCTCGGACGCCGCCCTCGACAGGGTCGACGTCGGGGGCTCGGCCGAGGTCCGCGGCGAGTTCCACGGCGAGCGGATCGATGTCGGAGGCAGATTCGTCGGACTCGGGAAAGTGGTCTCAGATGATGTCGACGTCGGCGGCTCATTCGAGGCGGTTGAGGTCGAGGTGGGCAAGCTCGACGTCGGCGGCACAGCCACCATAGGCGGCGGACACGTTGGGCGTAAGATAAACGTCGGAGGCGTATTCAGGGCGACGCGTCCGCTAAGATTCGGCGTCTTGGACGTCGGCGGCGTCGCATCGATCGCCGGTGGACTTGGTGAGGACATCACCGTCGGGGGCAAATTCGACAGCGAGGGGAGCCTGACCTTCAACAAGCTCAGGGTGGGCGGCGCGGCGATAATCAACGGTGACGCGGTTGGCAAGAGCGTCAAGATCGGTGGCATCTTCAAGGCGGCGGGTAGTGTCAAACTTGAAGAAGATCTCGTCGTCGGCGGCTTAGCAGAGGCCGGCGGCCCTATCGAGGCGGAGAGCGTCAGGGTGGGCGGCTCGGTCAGGGCGGAGTCAGTCGTAGCCCGGCGCAGCATAGAGACCCATAAACTGCGCACCTCGAAGGGGGCGAAGGCTGACCGGGTCGAGATCGGTAGGCGCGGCGAGGCGGTGGGGCCGCTAGTCGGACACGAGGTCGTGATCCAGCGCGGCGCCTACGTGGAGGATGTCTGGGGGGACCGCGTCGTGCTCCTGAGCGGGGCGAGGGCGAGGAACGTCTACGCGGGCGTCCTAGATGCGGAGGAGGGAAGCGACGTGACGGGCAGCATGCTCTTCACGGTGGAGCTTCACGCGGAGCGTGGCTGCCACTTCACCGCCCAGCCTGCGAAGGCTGAAAAGCTCCCCGATAGACCGATCTAGGGGGCGGCGAGGGTTGGAGAGGCGGACCCGGTACGACATCTACGCCGACATTCTGGGCGTCATCATGGAGCGCGGCGTCATGGGGGTGACCAGGATCAGCTACGGCGCCAACCTCCCCGTCGATCGATGCAAGGAGGCGCTTGAGTTCCTCTCGGAGCGCGGGATGGTTAAGGAGTCCGAGTACGGGGGGAACAGGGGCTACGTCATCACGGCGAAGGGGGGCGAGTACGTCACCGCCCACAGGACGGTCAAGCGCTTCATAGACGAGTAGGCGAAACCGTTTAAGCCCCCCGGGGGGAGTTTCCATCAGATTCTCATGTCAGTCAAGGCCATCGTCGGTGCTACGTTGATCGATGGGTCCGGGAGGAAACCCGTCCCCGAATCGGTCGTCGTTGTGAGGGGGGAGAAGATCGAGGCGGTCGGAAAGCAGGGGGACGTAAAGGTCCCCGAGGGGGCAGAAGTTGTAGACGCTTCGGGCAAGTGGTTGCTCCCGGGGCTCATCGACCTGCATGTCCACCTCTACAGCAGTGGCTTCGTGTCGGTACCAACGAAGGGCTCGGAGCTGGCGTACGCGGGGCTCGTAGCGTCGAACAACCTCAGGACGGCGCTCCAGACCGGCATCACTACTCTGCGCGCCGTCTCGGACAGGGACCACATCGACATCGCGATGAGGGACGCCGTCGAGCGCAGGCAGATCATCGGGCCTCGCCTCTTCGTCGCGGGCGTCGGCATCTGCATGACTGGCGGACACGGATCCGGCATACCCGACACCATACACGAGGTAGACGGCCCGTGGGCGATAAGGAAGGCCGTCCGCGAGGAGGTCAAGGCGGGGGTCGACTTCATCAAGCTCCTCAGTAGCCACAGGACGGATGACCGGGAGTTCACTGCCGAGGAGATCGAGGCGGGGGTGGACGAGGCGCACGCACACGGGCGTAAGTGTGCGATACACGTCGCCAACCACGTTGGGACACGGATGGCGGCGGAGGCCGGCGTCGACACCATCGAGCACGGGAGCTTCATAGACAAGGAGACAGCCGAGAAGATGGCGT
>JAPKYO010000044.1 GCA_026394265.1 Candidatus Bathyarchaeota archaeon | reverse complement strand
CGGTATCCCCGTCGTCACGAAGGCTGGGGGATTCGGCGTCGAGGACAGCCTCGTTCAGGCGACGCAGCGGATGAGGAGGATGATGGCGAAGTGAAGCCCCTCCTAGCGATAACGATGGGAGACGCCGCGGGCATAGGCCCCGAGATCATAGCGAAGGCTCTCAACCTCGAGGAGGTCTACAGGCTCTGCCGCCCACTTGTCGTGGGGGACGCCGGGGCGATGGCCATGGGGGTCGATGTGGCGGGGCTTGGCTTGAGGATCAACAGGGTCGGGTCACCCAGCGAGGGACTTTACCAGCGGGGTGCCATTGACATCCTGAGCCTCGACAACGTTGATGTCTCGTCCCTCGTCATGGGGAAGGTTCAGGCGATGTCAGGGGGCGCCTCGGTCGAGTTCGTCGTCAAGGCGGCTGAGATGGCGATGAGGGACGAGGTCGACGGCATCGTCACGGCGCCGCTGAACAAGGAGGCGATGCACATGGCCGGCTACAAGTACCCGGGACACACCGAGCTGCTCGCCGAGATCGGCAAGACACAGGACTACGCCATGATGCTCCTCGCGGGTGGTCTCAGAGTCGTACACGTCACGACGCACGTCAGTCTCAGGGAGGTCCCCGACCTCATCACGAAGGACAGGGTCTTCAAGAAGATCAGGGTGGCGCACGAGGCGGCGATGAGCCTCGGCTTCGAGAGTCCCCGGATAGGCGTTGCTGGGCTCAACCCCCACTCGGGGGAGGGTGGCCTCTTCGGGAGGGAGGAGATCGAGGTCATCTCCCCCGCCATCGCGGAGGCGAGGAAGGCGGGCATGCTCGTCGAGGGCCCCGTCCCACCCGACACGGTCTTCTCCAAGGCACTCGGCGGGGTCTACGACGTCGTAGTCGCCATGTACCACGACCAAGGACACATCCCGGTGAAGCTACAGGGCTTCCGCCTCGACGAGAAGACGGGCAGGTGGGAGGACGTGAGCGGCGTCAACATGACCGTGGGGCTCCCCTTCATCAGGACGAGCGTCGACCACGGAACCGCCTACGGCAAGGCGGGGCGCAAGGAGGGCACCGCGAACCCCGAGAGCCTCATAGACGCCATAAAGGTAGCGGCGCAGATGGCCGAGGTCCGCCTCAGGAAGAAAACGGCTTAATCTCAGCACAACCTACGGATCGTTGATGAGCTTCCCCAGGATGGTTGAGGCCAGGCAGATATTCGATCAGCCCAGACTCGACGACTATGTCACCGAGATAAGGCGCCAGCTAAACTCGAAGGGGCTGGCGAAGAAGGTAAAGACAGGGCAGAAGATAGCGATCACGGCTGGCAGCCGGGGCATCGCTAACATCCCCGAGATTCTACGGACCGTCGTCGAGGAGGTCAAGGCGGCGGGCGGCGAGCCTTTCCTCATCCCCGCGATGGGGAGCCACGGCGGAGCGACCTCCCACGGGCAGGTCGAGGCACTACGCAGCCTCGGAATAACTGAGGAGAGCGTCTGCGCCCCCATAGTCAGCAGCATGGAGGTCGACAAGATCGGTGAGATCAAGGGCACACCCGTCTACGTCGACCGGAACGCCCTCAGGGCAGACGGCATCATAGTCGTGGGCCGCGTAAAGCCCCACACCGACTTCAAGGGGGAGATAGAGAGCGGCCTCATGAAGATGATGGCGATCGGCCTCGGCAAGCAGAAGGGGGCCGAGATGATACACCACAACCTCTACGAGGGATACCACACCCTCCTCCCTGCGGCTGCGCGCCTCATCATGGAGAAGGCGCCCATACTCATGGGCCTCGCCCTGCTGGAGAACGCCCGCCACGAGACCTGCAAGGTCGTCGCCCTCGAGCCAGAGGAGTTCGAGGCCGCGGAACTGAAACTCCTGAAGGAGGCGAAGGCACTGCTTCCGCGCCTCCCATTCAAGGAGCTGGACGTGCTCGTCGTCGAGGAGATCGGTAAGAACATCAGCGGCGTAGGCATGGACACGAATGTCACGGGGCGTTTCTGGATGCCCGGCGAGTCCGACTCGGAGGCGGCGAAGATTGACAAGCTCGTTGTCCTAGACCTCTCCCCCGAGACACACGGCAACGCCATCGGCATCGGCCTCGCCGACCTGACGACGCGCCGCGTCTTCGACAAGATCGACTACCCCTCCACCTACGTCAACTGCCTCACGCAGGGCACATGCGCCACGGGGAAGGTGCCCCTCTGGCTCCCAAACGACAGGGACGCCATAGACACAGCCCTACGCGTCATCGGCCCAATAGACAGGGCGAAGGCGAGGATGATGGTGATAAAGAACACGCAGGAGCTGGAGCACATCTGGATAAGCGAGAGCCTCGCCGAGGCGGTCAAGAAGGACAAGAAACTCGCGAAGAAGATCGAGCTGCTCGGTGAGCCACGCGAGGTCCAGTTCGACGTCCTCGGCACCCTCATCAAGTAGCCCACTTTTATACAACCCCTTTCCCGTTCCTTCCGTAGTCAACATTGGCTCTCAACTGGCCATACGAGAACCGGGGCGGGTACCTCTACGTCGACGGCGTATCCGCACTCGACGCCGCTAGGAGATTCGGCACACCACTCTACCTCTACAGCGAGAACAAGATCAGACACCAGTACAGGCACATAAAGGAGGCATTCTCCAAACACTACCCCCGGAGCCGCGTTCTCTACGCCGCGAAGGCGAACACAAGCCTCTCCATACTACGCATCCTAAGGGAGGAGAGGGCGGAGGTCGCCGCCGTCAGCCCCGGGGAGGTCCACGCCGCCCTACAAGCAGGATACAAACCCGACCAGATACTATTCACGGGCACAAGCGTCGGCCTCGACGAGCTACTCTACCTCCTCGACGCAGGCGTCAGGATGAACGTCGACTCCGAGTCCCAGCTCGACAGGCTCCTCGAACAGGAGGTCCCCGAGATGATCTCGGTCCGCATAAACACCGAGAACGGCTCGGGGGACCAGGGATACGAGTCCCAGTTCGGGGTGTGGGATGAGGACGCAACCGCGGTCTACGCGAAGGCGAAGCGATCCGGCGTCAAGCGCTTCGGCGTCCAGATGCACATAGGCTCAGGCAACCACGACGTCGGCGACTATCTGCCGGCTACGAAGAGGCTGCTTGAGGTGGCGGGCCACGTCAGGAGGGAGACGGGCGTCGTCCCAGACTTCGTCGACCTCGGCGGCGGCATAGGCGTCCCCTACAAGCCGGGGGAGAAGCAGGTGGACCTCGACGCCTTCTTCATTGAACTCGTCGCACTCATCAGGAAGGAGCTGGAGAGGCACGATCTGGGGGAGCCCGAGCTGTGGGTCGAGCCGGGGAGGTTCCTCGTCGCCGAGGCGGGCGTCCTCCTCACCAGGGTGACGACCATAAAGCACAACCACACGAGGAGATTCGTCGGGGTGAACGCGGGTTTCAACACGCTCGTGCGCCCCGCAATGTATGGGAGCTATCACGGCATCCTCGCCGCGAGCGCCATGGACGCCCCGGGGGAGGTCGTCGATGTCTACGGCCCCCTCTGTGAGTTGGGGGACCTCTTCGCGCGGGACCGTAGGCTGCCACGGGTCTCGGAGGGCGCCCTTCTAGTCATCATGAACGCGGGGGCCTACGGGTTCAGCATGGCGAGCAGGTACAACTCGCGCCCCCTCCCAGCCGAGGTGATGGTCAGAGAGGGGGAGGCTCGACTGATCAGGGAGCGGGAGACCCTGGGGGACCTGCTCAGGGGACAGAGCTGAGCTTCTCCTGCTCCTCCTTCACCTTCTTCAGGTGGGCGACGTAGGCGACGTACTTGGGGCACACCGTGTAGCTATCGGTCTCGCAGAATGCCCTCCTGTGGGCGGGGGTCGGCTTGAAGAGGCGTATCCCCTTTATGGTCCGGGGCTGGGCGAGACATATCTCCCCGTCGTAGAAGATGCAGCCCATGGCTTCGCCCTGATTCCCTCCGATTGTGAGTTATAGGGCGTTATTCACCCGGAGAAGCGGGGAGTGGGTACGGGTGTTTTAGATAGGGGCTACCCTACCCTGAGGAACTGTGCCGTTGGTGCCCCGCAGATGGGACACTTCTCGGGTGCCTGCCTCTCAATCGTGTTGCCGCAGACCTTGCAGACGTAGTAGTCGACGTTTGAGAGCGGCTTCTTCGTCTTGAGTGTGTCTTGTGCCTTCTTGTAGAGTCCGGCGTGTACCTCCTCGACCTGGTTGGCGACGGTGAAGCTCCACTCTGCCTGCTTGTTCTTCTCCCTCTGGGCGACGGCGATGAACTCGGGGTACATCTGGCGGAACTCGTATGTCTCGCCGTTGATCGCCTCGTCTAGGTTGGCGACGGTCATCCCGATCTTGCCCGCGATTCGCAGGTGGTTGAGGGCGTGCACCGTCTCCGCCTCAGCCGCGGCGCGGAACAGCTTCGCGACCTGCGGGAGACCCTCCTCCTCTGCCTTCCTCGCGAACGCTAGGTACCTCCTGTTCGCCTGCGACTCCCCGGCGAAGGCCGCCATGAGCTTATCCAGAGACTCTGTCATATCCAAGAATCACTGGTGGTTTCTCCGCGGCTTGCCTGATAAATTTTAGCAGGGGACGATGTTCTCGCCTAGGGGCTTCCGGGAGACGTAGATGATCGTTGCCCTCTTGTGTTCCGAGGTGCGCTTCTCCCCCTGCATGCTTTTCGCTTTCTCCCCCATTTCGGATTTGTCGCCGAAGACGAGGGCGTTGGTTAGGCAGTTGTGGACGCATGCGGGTCTTCTTTCCTCTGCCTGTAGCTGTGGGCAGAGTGTGCACCCATCCACACCCCTCTTATCAAGGGTGAAGGCGGGGACGTAGAACCTGTTAAACTCGCCGACGTCGACGGCGTTTACCTTGACGCGTCTAGTGCCGGGGGTGAGGTCGTTCTCGTCCTTGCACGCTATCTCGCAGGCGTAGCAGCCGATGCACCTGTCGAGGTCGACTAGGAAAGCCTTGGTCATGCCTCGGCCCTCCTGACGTTGCAGAGGATGGTCCTGAAGGCGGGCATGGCGGCGATGGGGTCGAGCTGCGTGTCGTCGGTGAGATAGTTTATGTTGGCTTTTCCCTCCCAGCCGTGTGTGACGCTGACGACATCCTCCAGTATCCCGTTTGTGAGCTTCGCCTTCATGGTCGCCTCCCCCCTGAGGCCCTCCACGACGACCACGTCCCCCTCCCTGATGCCGAGGCGGGCCGCGGTCCTCTCGTTTATCTCCGCGACGGGATCGGGCACGTACTCCCTTAGCCACGTGTAGTTTCTCTGCTGGGAGTGGTGGTAGACGGCGGTCTTGGAGCCCGTGATTAGTGTGAATGGGTACTTCTCCGCCGCGTCTGGTCTGCTCTTCACGGTCTCGGGTGGCTCGACGTAGCTGGGCAGTGGGTCGTAACCGAGCTTCGTCATCTGCTCCGAGTATAGCTCGATCTTCCCCGAGGGCGTATTGAAGCCGTTTCTCCTCAGGAGCCCGACCTCGAAGGGCACCGAGTAGACGCCGGAGTCGCCGAGGTCGCTGACCTTGACGCCCAAGGGCTTGATTATCTCGTCTATGATCTCATCCTCGTCAGCGTAGTCGAAGCCGTCGAGCCCCATCCTCTTGGCGAGGAGGCAGATGTACTTCCAGTCTGGGAGGCTCTCGAAGAGGGGCTCCATGATCTTGTGGCTGACCTGGAAGTACTTTGTGAGGGCGAGGCTCTGGGTCTTGCACAGCTCCGCCTTCTCAAAGAATGTGGAGGCGGGGAGGACGATGTCCGCCAGCTTCGCCGTCTCCGTCATGAACAGGTCGTCGACGACGAGGAGGTCGAGGCTGTCGAGGGCCTCCCGGACCTTGGTTGTGTTTGGATACTCCTGTATGGGGTTGGCTATGGTGCACATCATCGCCTTGATTAGGTGTGGCTTCCCCGTGAGTATGGCTTCGGCGAAGATGGCGGTGGCGTCCTCGACCAACGGGAACCTCTCCGCCCAGATTGGCTTCGACTTGAGCCTCTCCTTCCGCGTGATGTTGCCGAGTTTGTTCCCGGGGTTGAATAGGAGGGTGCCGGGCTTGTCGATGTTCCCCGTGATGGCGAGGAGGATCGCCATGGCGCGGAGGGTGTGCGTCGAGTTGGTGTGGTGGAGGACACCCTCTCGCCTGTCTAGGCACGCCGGCTTAGCTGCGGCGAACTGCCTCGCGATCTCGACGATGCGCCACGCGGGGACGCCGGTGATCTCCTCCGCGTACTCGGGCGTGTACCGTTGGACGTGCTCCCTGAGCCTCTCGAAGCCGATGGTGTACTTCTTAACGAATCCATCGTCATGTAGCTCCTCGTTTATGATGGTACGTATCATGGCGAGGAGTAGCGCCGCGTCCGTCCCCGGCTTTATGGGGACATAGATGTCAGCCTTGGACGCCGTCTCCGTGAATCGGGGGTCGACCACTACGAGCTTCGCCCCAGCCTCCTTCGCGTCGAGGATATCCGACATGATCCGGGGGTATCTGTGGATGAAGCTGAGGGCCGGGTTGGTGCCGAAGAGCATTATGTACTTTGAGTTCTTGAAGTCGCTCCACGGCATGTAGGGTATGCCCTGCGGCGTCTTCCCGTAGGTGTAGGTGTACCCGATCATCTTTGGGCCGACGCAGTAGCTCCAGTTTCCGGAGTAGTTGGGGGTCCCGTAGGCGTAGCAGAAGCGCTGGAAGACCTGCTCGATCATCTGCCTCGTGGGGCCCTTGACGAAGGCGAGGGCCTCAGGGCCATATTTCTTCTTGACCTCAAGTAGCTTCCCCGCTATGGTGTCTAGGGCCTCATCCCACGTGATTCGCTCCCACTCCCCTCCGCCCCTCTTCCCCACACGTTTCATGGGGTACCTGAGGCGGTCGGGGTTGTAGAGCATCTGCCGCGCGGATCGCCCCTGCGCGCAGAGGACACCCCTGTTGTGGGGGTTATCCGGGTCTCCCTCAACCTTGATGACCCTGCCACCTTTCATGTAGGTGAGCATGCCGCAGTCGCAGTAGCAGACTTGGCAGACGTTCCTCCGGATCGTGACCCCTTCTTTCTCTTGCATTGTTGAAAAACGCCCCCGGTTAGGGAGTTCTGCACAATTGGTGGCGGCTCTCGTCGTATAAAAAGTGGAGAGCCTCCGCTGCGTCGCACTGCTTCAGCGCTTTCGTCGGGCACGCCTCGACGCATGCGGGTCCGGCCGCCCTCTGTGAGCAGAGTGTGCATCCCCTGTTCATCACGGGGAAGAGGGCCATCAGCGTCTTCCCCCCTGCCTCGGCTGGGCCTATCTGCTTGACCTCGACCCACTTCTTCCCCGCGGGGAGCAGGTTCTCCTGCTTGCAAGCGATCTCGCAGGCGTAGCAGCCGACGCACCTGTCGAGGTTTACGATTATGTGGTCCCTCATCCTACTTCGCCTCCGCCTTGACGACGCGGCACAGGAACGACCTGTTGCCGGTGGCGCCTGAGATCGGGCACCTGTCCTCGTACCCCGTGAGTGTGTTCGCCCTGTCGCCCGAGGCGTAGGGCTGCCCCCACCCCCAAGTCACCTGGACGACGCGCGGGTCGACCTCGCCGGTCACACGTGCGGATACGCCGATCCTCCCCCGCGGCGACTCGACGTAGACGGGGTCACCGTCGCCTACACCCAGCTTCTCGGCCGTCGCCGGGTTGATGTACACGGATGCCCCCGGGTAGATCTCCTTCAGCCAGGGGAGCGTGCGGTACTGCGTGTGGGTGAACAGCCCGAGGTGGACGCTCACACCGCATACGAGCGGGTAGTCCTCGGCCACATCGGGTGTGCTGAGTGGGCTCTCGGCTGGCTCAGAGTAGCCCGGCAGCGGGTCGTATCCGTACTCATCGAGGGTCTTCGACCAGAACTCGACCTTACCCGTTGGCGTCTTGAAGCCGCCCTTCTCGTATGTCCCGTAAAGCTCCTCCGGCTTGAGCTTCCGTATGTAGCCGCCGGGGTGCTCCCTGAGCTTCGCGACGCTAAGCCCCAAGGGCTTCAGCTCCTCGTCGTATAGCTCCTCCGGGGTGGTAAAGTACTCGCCGAGGCCGAGGCGCCTCGCGAGCCCCCAGATGAAGTCGTGGTCGCTCCACGCCTCGCCCAGTGGCTCGACCGCCTTCTCCATCATGCCGAGGTAAGCCGTGTCCTTTGTCGGGGCAGGACCCGCAGGCGGGTTTGCGATGAGGCAGCTCTGCTCCATGAAGGTTGCAGCCGGGAGGACGTAGTCGGCTATCTCCGCAACATCTGTCATGAATTGCTCGTGGACGACGAGCAGGTCGAGGCGACGGTATGCCTTGAGGGTCTTGTCGGCGTTGCTGGCGATTGCCCCCGCGGCACTGCCGTGTACGATCATCGCCTTGACCGGGTACGGCTTCCCCGTAAGCAGGGCGTCGACGACGTGTGGCGTACTGATCTGCCCGGAGAGCCTCGTGTAGAGGGGGCTGAGGCTTATGGAGGGCTCCTTCGGGGTCATCTCCTTGAGGGTCACGTCGGCGAGGCCGGGCCCGGGGCGGAAGAGGTGGCCGCCCGGGACGCCGAGGTTCCCCGTGACGGCGCGGAGGATGCTGATAGCCCTGTCAGTCTGGACGACGTTCGTGTGCTGGTCGATGCCGTTCCCCTCCTCGAGGACGGCGGGCCTCGTCGATGCATAGAGCCTCGCCACCTCCCTGATCTTCCCGGCGGGCACCCAAGTGATCTCGGATGCCCTCTCCGGCGTGTATCCCTGAACCCTCTCGTGGAGCCTGTCGAATCCAATCGTCCACTTCTCGACGAAGGCGTGGTCGTGTAGGTTCTCGTTGATGATGACGTTGAGCATGCCGAGGGCGAGGGCGCCGTCTGTGCCGGGGCGGGGCTGGAGCCAGATGTCCGCCTTCGAGGCGATGGCTGTGAAGATCGGGTCCACCACTATCAGCTTGGCGCCGCGCTCCTTTGCGTCGAGTATCTGGGGGGCGTAGTGGAGTATGCTGGAGTAGACGGGGTTGTAGCCCCAGAGGAGCATGAGCCGGGTGTCGTCGTAGTCGGCCTGCGGCATGCCGCCGTATGTGAGTGTGTGGGCGAGCTGCCGGGGTATGTGGCAGAGGTGGCTGTGCCCCGCCTCATTCGGGGAGCCCCAGGCGTTCATGAACCTGCGCACGTACCCCCAGGTGTGCTGGATTGCGGCTCCGTGGTGGTAGACGAGGGCCCTCGCCCCGTGCTCCTCCCTGATCTTGAAGAGCCTCCCGGCGATCTCGCCGAGTGCCTGATCCCAGGTCACCGTCTCCCAGCGACCACTCCCCCTCTCCCCGATCCTCTTCAGGGGGTGTAGAAGCCTCTTAGGGTCGTACTCAAGCTGGACGGCGGCGATGCCCTTACCGCAAATGCCGCCCCGTGTCACGAAGTTGCCGGGTATGCCCTCGACCTTCGTGACCTTGCCATACTCCACGATCACCCTCACCGGACAGTATCTACCGCACATGCGGCAGATGGTGTCGACGGCTCTGCCCGAATCCATGGGGTGAATGGTGTGTCGCCGTATTTCAAATCTGGTGAGTCAGCGCAGTAGCCTCTCCGTTATCCACCGCTTCAGCGGCTCCTTGGCAGGCATCTTCTCCTCCCAGTTGGGGTCGTCGTAGAAGCCCTCGTGGCGGGCGGTGACAAGTTCCTCGATGCTGCCCGGTCGGCGCCCCGTCGCGTCCTGGTCGTAGAGGTGGATGGGGTAGTTGTAGGTGGGAGGCAGCTCCAACAGCTCCTCTCTGGGGAAGCCTGCCAGGATGACGGCGGAGAGCACGGCCTGATGCATGAAGATGCGGTACCTCCCGTCGGCGTAGAATTCCTCAAACTCGGGCATCCGGTAGAGTGCGGTGAATGCGTCGCGCCACTTCCTTATGAGGCGCTTCTCGGGGCGGACGGCGAGGTGGCCCGCGTTGAAGTAGGGGCGGAGCGTGTTCCCGTCGACGTGTGTCTTCACCGGGAACACGTGGTCACCGGGGACGCCGCAGCGTTCGTAGATGAGGCTCCAGAAGGCGTCGAGGGGGGAGTCTATGCGTGACCCGATGTTGGTGATGTGGACGGGCCGGTAACCGATGTTCCTCCCACCGGGGAGCACGAGGTCCGTCGGCTCACGTAACACCAACGTGTTTGTGCCGAGCCAGACCAGTGTATCCGCCTCACCCTCCGCCCTTTCCTCCGCCTCGGCGGCTGCGACGACCCTGGGGATGAAGAAGAACTTCGCCGCCTCTCGGTCTACTCTGAAGGGGATCAGCTCGACGTCGAGGGCGAGGAGCCTGTCCTCAGCCTCGCAGGATAGCGCGTCCCTGTTCGGCGTGACGTAGAGCCAGATGGGTGACTCGGAGAGGCGCCCCGCGAAGGCGCGTATGCTCTCGGCGAGGAGCAGGGCGCTCGTCCCCGCCTCACCCGGCGATATGGCTGAGGTGAAGACGATCTTCCTGCCGGTAGCGGAGTACCCCATGGTTGAGAAATCATCTACTGGATACTTCAAACCTCTGCCTGATCCGACTCTTCCACTCATGAGCGATCTAGTGGATGCATGAAGACTTCTGGGAACTCTTTTTCAACCCGACGCCCCGATTCCTGTTCAGTGTGGTGTACGCGTTGGAGGAGAATGAGTACCGGAAGTACCTGCGGAAGCGCGAGATGAAGGTGGAGGCTGTAGAGGATGCCGTGACCGCTGTCAAGGAGTTCGAGACTCGACTCCGTGCCGAGGGGAAGAGCCTCGAGTCGGCGTCTCTCGAGGACCTCAAGGAATACATCTCCGGACTAATCTCCGCTGGGTTGAACACTGAGGATCGCCTCATCTCCCTCTCGCGCTACTTCTGGTTGACGAAGAGGAACGACTTATTCTCATACTTCGCCGCGGTCCTCGGTGGTCGGGGCGTCTACGATAGCATCGGCGGGAGGCTCAGTGGGGTCGCGGGCGAGGGGAAGCGCGGCGAGGTCTTCGACGGATTCACGCAGCCCCCCCTCGGCTCGCCGCCCGACGCCTACCCCGCCTGCACGAAGCAGCTGCTGGAGCGGCTCGGCGCCTCCCTCACGCCGGGGCAGGTGAAGGCGGTCCTCGCGGGCAACCACCACAGGATACCCGCCGAGCACTTCGCCGAGATGGCGAAGAGGTGGGAGAAGGCCGCCACGATGGAGGAGTTCCTCAAGGGTGAGCACGGGCGCCTCGTCGCGGAGCTGGAGGAGACGATGAAGTCGGGTAGGCTCTGGTACGAGCAGGTCATCACCCCCGAGGTCGTCGAGTTCGTCAGGAATGATCAGACCATCCAGAACGGAGTGCTGGTGGGGGACAAGGTGCTGAAGAGCAAGATACCGTTCGCCCCCGACAAGTGGCTCAAGGAGAAGGACCCCAAGATGCGCCGCTACTATGCCTGCCACTGCCAGCTCGCCCGGGACGCCATCCTCAGCGAGACATCCAGACCCCTCGGCACATTCTGCTACTGCAGCGCGGGCTACGAGAAGCTGCCCCTGGAGGTCGTCCTCGGCGTGCCCCTCGAGGTCGAGGTGCTTGAGAACGTCCTCGACGGCGGTGAGAGGTGCCGATTCGCCGTCAAGATACCGAAGGAGAAGCTGAAGTAGGTCCGCCGTCGAAACGCCTTAAAGTGGGGCGGCGTCCCCCATTTTGACTCCGCTTGGTGGTGCTCAGGGCTATCTGCGGGAAGGAGTTCGAGGCCGAGGAGGTCGACGAGGAGCTATCCAAATACCCGGAGTACGTGTGCAGCAGGCTGTGCCCCGAGACGAGCTGCGCCACGTACATGAACTACTTCTACGACGTCACCCACCACAACGACCCGCGTTAGCCCGCTTTTCGGGAAATGGTATAAAAACGGCGGCGCCTCTTCATCCAAGTCATAGCCGGTATCAGCATGGAGAAGAGGGTCTACACGCCTGAGGGCGTCTGCTCATCGAGGATACACTTCACACTCGACGGGGGGAAGGTTGTAAAAGTCGAGTTCATGGATGGCTGCGAGGGGAACCTCCAGGGAATCGCGTCACTCGTCGAGGGGATGGAGGTGGACGAGGTGATCAGGAGGCTACGCGGCATCGACTGCGGCGGCAGGGGCACATCGTGCCCCGACCAGCTCGCGAAAGCCCTCGGAGAGGCGCACAACTGACGCCCACGGCACGAGCCTAGAAATATCCCATCCCCGTATTCTATCCACATGAGTTATGGGCCGAGCGCCGGCAGGAGCAGCCCCGGCAGACCGAGAGGCTTCGACAAGCCGAAGAAGGCGAAGACCCGGAAATCCTCGACGCACCACTCCGCCGCGTCGTACAGGGAAGAAAGCGGCGCACGGCCCCTGAAGGAGGTCGTCGACCGGACCCTCGCCGGCCTCGACAACCTCGGCTCCCAGACCTTCGCCACGCCGCCGTTCCAGCAGCACTTCGATAGGTGGCTGAAGAGCCTGATGACCGTGCTCGACGACTTCGAGGCGAGCCCCCTGGTCAAGGGGGACGACGTGTTCCACGAGGAGCGCGGCGGGATCCTCTCCGCCGTCGAGGCGGCTCTCAAGGCGGAGCAGGCCAAGGAGGCATCCCGGGGGACCACGATTCTAGGCCTACACGGCTCTAAGGACCTGCTCTTACAAGTGGAGCGGGGGCAAGACGCGAAGCTACGGGAGCACTCGGCTCGCCGGGATCAGGCACTCAGATCCCTAAACGACGCTGTGGGACCTCTTCGTGCCGAGTTGGATGAAGTGCTCGAATCCAGGGCTGGGTTACTCGAGGGCATCACCAAGAGCAGGGCGAAGAGGGAGCAGGAGGCGAGGACGAGGCTCGCAGACGCTGAGAAGGGCATCGAGGTTGCCAAGGCCAGATTCGCCGAGGAGCTCACCGCCCTTCGGGGTGAATACGAGCGCAAGAGGCAGGAAATACTCGAGAAGGTCGCCGCCGAGAGGAGGGAGATCGAGAAATTAGAGGTCGAGGCCGAGATTGATGGCTCGATCGAGGTCAGGCGTGTCGCCTGCGAGGAGCTCGCCGAGGCGGTCAAGGCCCTCGTAAGGCGGGCTGAGGAAAAGAAGATCGAGTCGGGTTAGCGTACTCTCTTCAGCGCCTCGGTTACACCGGCGTGCCCTTGCTTCTCCGCCGCCGACGCCGCAGCTTTCACATCTACCTCCCTCGGCTTTGCGCCCCAGAGCCTGCGGAAGTTGCCCGCGCATATCTTCTCGAGTGCCACGCGCGGCAAGTCGAGGCCGATGAATGGCTCCTTGTATCTGGTGAGAAGTTCATCGGCGGAGGCTGGGGTGTAGAACTCATCGCCGGTCTCAAGGAAGTTGCGGAGTATCCAGACGCGTGCGAGGTGTTCCTCGACTGTCTTGCTCATTCCTATATCTGTGCCGAGGAGTATCCTGTCGGCGTGGCGTGTGAAGAATCGGCGCCACTCGTCCCTGCGTCGGCTGATGCTGTAGACGAGTTCGATGCCGGGTGTGAGGTCGACGTATGCCCCGGGGTGGCGTGTGAAGAAGTCTTCGAGTCTCTCCATGTGTGGGGAGAGGAAGAGGAAGTGTGGGAAGACAACCTCGACCCCGGGGTGGCGGCCGAGGAAGTTCTCGACCTCCGCGTACAGCTCCTCGAGGGCGGGGTAGTCTCCCATGTAGTATCCCCAGCCCCGAGCCTTCGCCCACGCTGGGGTCTGTTTCTCGCTCCAGAACTCCTCGGGGTCGCCGACGTGGCAGACCACCGGTAGCCCCTCGTCCTCGCAGGCGGACCAGAAGCCCTCGTAGAGGGGGGAGTCGAGGGGCGTGTGCCTGTCCCGGGTCACCGGCTTCGCGCCCATCTCCCCTATGCCGTCGTAGCCGAGCCCCACGAGGGACTCGACGTAGCGGGGCCAGTCCGTGCCCCCCCAGCTCTTCGCCTCGAAGCTCCACGGCGCGTAGCCACCCGCGTAGAAGAGCCCCGGGTTCGCCGCCTTGAGGTAGAGGGCGGAGTGGTCAGGGTTCCCGTAGACGTGCATCTGGCTGAGGCGACCCCTGCTGATGGTCTCAACGAGCTCCAGCGACTTTGCCTTGAGCGCCGCCTCGTCCAGCCTGTTGTCGGTCCTCCATGGCGGCCACGGGTGGACGTGGCAGTCGACGACGGGTACACCGGTGAACCCTGAAAACTCCATACAATCAACTTGCGGGTGCCTAGCCGGATAGAACTTGCGCCGGCTACGTGGGCCCGCCTAGGGGGATCAGTGCCTCTTGATGAACGGCTCTATCTGGTTGTACTCCCCGCACTTGGGGCACTTGTAAACCGCCTGCGTGATCTGCCTCGGCTGGAGATACCTCAAAATGGAGTGGCCGCAGCTCCCGCAGTTGTAGTCGAGGACACCCTCGCCGGTGACGTATGGCTCCATCTTCTTATCCGATATGCTATGCTCCTTTGTGAAAACGGTGGTATCGATAGGCTTCGACGGAAGCAACCTCATCTTGTACGTGTTTTGGTTGTTCATATTCATCATAATTACACGCCGCCAGCGTTATATTAACCATGTTAAAACATGCCCCTCTCCCCTTTTATAATTTAGAAATATCAGCAATAACCCCGCTCAGAGAATAACGGGGGCTTAAAACACCCCGGATTTCAAAGACCTATAAGTGTCGGCTGCACATATAGTAACGATGTATTTCTCACAGCGCAGAACAAACCTACTCAGGGTGCTTGAGATCGAGTCCAAGATCAAGGACATCGAGCACGGCGACGAGTACCTGAGGGTGAAGCGGGAGATCAAGGTCCTCGAGAACGCCCACGGCGGCGGCGGTATATTGACCGTGACATCCCCCGACGACATTAACGAGGTAGTTGAGCTAAGGAAGAACAGCGTGGACGTCGCGAATTACCTGACGAAGTACAAGGGGAAGATGCAGACCGTCATGGATCGGATCGATCTCCTTAACGACGAGAAGTCGAAGCTCAAGAGCGAGCTTTTTAAACCCAATTCGTAGCGGGAAGGCTGCAGCCGCGGGTTGGTTGGCCTATCCTTAATATAGGGTGGCTGTACCCCATAGTGGTACGTCGCGCACAGACGACCCTGTGATTTAACCCGAGTAATTTGGAGGAGAAAGAATTGAGAAAGATAGTGTTGCCAAAGAGCGATAAAAAGAAGAAGAACCATCCGAGGCTCTAAACCCCCGTTTGGGTTTACGCGTATGCTCTCTTATTCCGCGGCCTCACGGGCGTTGGCCGCGGGGACGGCGCGCGTTCGAGGAGACGAGCCCTCCTCGGGGCGATCGGTAGTCTTCCATTTAACAAATTGTGTTAAAAACTAAAATTTTCGTCATTATATTTTAATATCTTTATATTAAGCGGCGGCTTACATGTATGTGGAGATTATAATGGACCACATTTTTACGTTCAAGATGATTGTGCTTAAGGATAGGCCCTCTGGGGGTACACTATTTAGCAAGGATAACCTGCCGGAGTCGAAGAAGCTCGATCCGTACGTCGCCGGGAAGGGGGCGCTGAACTATAACTGTGGCCAGTGTGATCACCTCATGTTGAAGTCCATCCGCAGGATACAGATCATCGACGCCGTCTACAAGTGCCCAAAGTGTGGGGCGTTTAACCGGGTCAAGGTCTAGGCGCAGGTGATAGATAAAACGGCGGGTGGCTTTGTTGAGCGTCTACGAGAGGATAGAGAGGATGCAGGAGAAGGACGCCGACAAGGTATCGGTGGGAGAATTCTCCATTAACCTGAAGTCGGGCGTAAACATACCGACGACCGGGTTCCCGCCAGCTAACCCCAAGCCGAGGGTCATGCTAAGCCCAGACGACGAATAAGGCAAATTCTTACAAAATGAGTGGGCACAGTTCCATGGCCCATCCTAGCATATGCAACTTGTGGTAGTCTATGGAAATATTATCGAGATCTAAACGAAAAGTGGGCGGCACGTAAAAGACCCAGAATGTAATGATGCTTCTACGAAACTCCTGATCCAGTCTAGGGTTAAACGCCCCGTGCTGTCGTGATGGATACAATTTGAATATGGCTATCCTAGGTTGATAATCTGACGCTTGAGAAGCGTCAAGAAATATGAATTGTCTGATCGCCGTCTCTATAATCTTACATATCCGACACATTCGCCGAATATGACCTTTTAATAACCATATGTCCGGAAATCGAGCTTTTTTTAAACTAGTTGTTACGTCGTAGGTACGTGGTGCCAACGTGAAATTCGACGACACTGATGTCAGAGTCCTGCGGAACCTGCAGAGGGATGCGAGGACGAACTTCTCCGACATCGCCACGGAGTGCGGCGTCAGCGTCGACACCATCATCAAGCGGTTCAAGCGCCTGGAGAAGAATGGCGTAGTCAAGGGGACTACCATCCTCATCGACCCCCGCCGTTTCGGTCAGGACTGCCTCGCCAGTCTCGAGGTGAACGTCGACGCCGCTTCATCTGCCGACATGGTTAAGGCGATAAGGGGGCAGCCCGGCATCGTCTTCTGCACACCCAGCATGGGGATGCAGAACATCTTCGCCGTAGCGGTCCTCGCCAACATGAAGGAACTCAACAACATCCTCGAAAACATCAAGGCACTACCATACGTGAAGGAGCTGAAGACGAGCATCTGGGTCGATGATGTGCTACTCTGCCCCGAGAACTTCGAGCTCGAGACTCTCAAGGAGTTGTAGCCGCGTTGGACGAAGTCGACCAGAAGATAGTCGAGATGCTCATACAGGATGCCCGGGTCAGCTTCCGGCGGATAGCGAAGGTGATAGACAAGTCGCCGGACACCGTGATAAACAGGTTTGAGCGCCTCAAGGCATCGGGCGACGTTAGGGGGTCCACGGTCATTGTGAATCCCAAGCTCATCGGCTACGAGGGCATGGCGGCTTTCCACATCAACATCTCGACGAACGGCGGCCCCAAGTCGGACTCCACTAGGATTCTTAAGACACTCATCCGGATGCCGAACATCATAGTGGCGACGAAGACCGTCGGCGACCACGACCTCCTAGCCATAGGAGTGATCCACGACTTCGACCACCTGATGAATCTGGGCAACGAGATCGCCAAGATCCCCGGGATAAAGAGCATACAGACCGCGCTCTGGGCAGCCGACAGCGAGGTCTGCCCACGTTACTTCATCATCTAAACTAGACGTGAGGCGTAAATCCGGTATTTTTTTCCTTAATCCGTGGAATTCAACGCCCCTATTTTATATATTTTAAGAAAAAATCACTTACAACCTCTAATATCACTCAAAATAGTTAGATATTGAGGGAGATTTTATAAGAATATGTCTATAATCATTCTTTTTTATCCTACAATCACGGTTTAAATCCACTCATTTTTACTAAAAAACTCTAAATATGCTATTTTGGTCACTTCACGAAGGTGCATATCGATTGAATCCCGGTGATATCGCTTGGGTGGCAGTCGCCACCGCGCTTGTAATGCTCATGACCCCCGCCCTAGGTTTCTTCTATGCGGGACTCGTAAGGCGAAAGAACCTTCTGTCGACGCTGGTTCAGTGTCTCATAATCTTCGCTGTAGTCAGCATAGTTTGGACCCTGTGGGGCTACAGCCTCGTGTTTGGGCCCAGCATCCATGGCATAATCGGCGATCTGTCCTGGTTCGGGCTTAACGGGATAACCGCAGCCCCAAACCTCGTCTATGCTCCGCTTATCCCGGAGCTTCTCTTCTTTGCCTTTCAACTTAAATTCGCCGCCATCACACCCGCCCTCATAATCGGGGCGTTCGCGGAGAGGATTCACTTCCGCTCCTTGCTGATCTTCATAGTCTTGTGGTCGACACTCGTCTATTGCCCCGTGGCTCACTGGGTGTGGAATTCGGCCGGGTGGCTCAAGGCCCTCGGTGCGATCGATTTCGCGGGTGGTCTAGTTGTACACATAACCGCTGGCCTCTCGGCGCTGGCCGCAGCCATCGTCATTGGTCAGAGAAAAGACATCGAGAAGAAGGAGACGTTGAAGCCTAGCAACATCCCATATGTCATCCTCGGTGCTGCCCTGCTATGGTTTGGATGGTTCGGATTTAACGCGGGGAGCGCCCTCGGGGCTGACTCGATCATGGTGTTTGCGCTGGTGAACACCAATCTGGCCGCTGCTGCGGCTGCTGTCACATGGATGATGGTCGACTGGATCATTAAGGGTAAGCCCTCCGCGGTGGGGATGGCCGTCGGCGCCGTATGCGGCCTCGTCGCAATCACTCCCGCCTCGGGCTATGTTAACGTGATATCCGCTTTAATAATCGGCTCCGTGGCGGGCGTGCTGTCGAACCTGATGTCCAACTGGAGGGCGACGAGGACAAAGATCGATGATACCCTCGATGTCTTCTCGTGCCACGGCGTCAGTGGTATCTGGGGCTCGATCGCGACCGGTATCTTCGCAACACTCGTTATAAACCCGGGTGCTGCGAACGGCTTACTCTTCGGAAACTCTAGTCTGCTCGTCTCCCAGATCGTAGCTGTTCTCGTCATCGCGGCGTACTCCTTCATCGGCTCATACCTGCTCCTCAAGTTCATCAACATCTTCTCCCCGCTGAGAGTCTCACCTGAAGATGAGGAGAAGGGGCTCGACCTCGCCGAGCACGGCGAAGAGGCCTACACCCAGCAGGATTAGCTCCTTTTCTTTCCTACAGGCGGAGAAGGCATCAACTTCCCCCACGTAGTTTGCTTTTTCGTGGGATGGTAGCCTATCCTGACTGGGGGTACATTTCAACCACGGGAGGGTGTCTAAGAATCCTCGTGGGTTTTCTGAGCTTTTCTGATTACTGCCTCGAAATCCCTGTGGCAGCACACGCCTTTCGGGTTTAACACCGCGCAGTTTGAGATCAGGTTTTTCCGGAGGTGCTTTTTTACCGCATCCACTGTTTTTAACCCCGTCTCCTCGACGGTTGAAGAGATTTCTTGGTCCGTTATCCTGTTGCAGTAGCAGATCATGACGGATTTTTCTGATTTATTCTGCTTGGCTTCTCCGGTTTTCGTTTCTTCCACCAATTGAATCTTGTGTTCGTATCAGATACGCCCTTCGATGGCGCAAGGAGTTGGAAACCCGGCCGAGGCTTCTACCTCAAAGAGGCTCCTTTTTTAGCCAATATACGGGTCGTTCATCAGGTTGTTTATTATCAGTATTCCCTTCTCCGATGAGATCCCTGCGCCGCCGAGGAGCCTCCGTGGGAAGGACATGCCGTGATCTAGGCTGCTGGGGACACTCAGGATCATGTGAGCCTCCCGGACCTCCCCCGCCTTCAGCGTCATGTTCCCGCTTGGGCTGTAGGCTCTGTAATCGCCGATCATGCTACCCATGTAGCCTACATCCGTGTCCTTCGAGCCAAGCTCCACGTCGATCTCCCCGAGGATGTCCCTGAATGAGATGAAGGTCATCGTGAACGTGAAGTTCTGTGGCTGATTCTTCGTGACGAACACCCGTTGAGGTATCTGCCCCATGAACTCGATCTTTATGACTCCCCTGAAGCCGAGGCCAATAGCCTGCTCCGGGTGCTCGTAGATGTCCGACGGGAGAACCAGCATACCGATTCCCCCTACCGTCTCTAGTCTTGGTTGGTAGAAGTATGCGCCGACGACGGTGACGGACGCCAGGAATAGGGCGGTTGCGATGAGTATGGCGTCGATGCTTTTCATGGGGTTCACAGGAGTTGGTTAATATCGTCTAGATATTGTCTACTTAATACACTGCCACGTACACGTAGTTGGCCGCGCGGAAACGACGATAGTGAAGATGGTAGCCCGGCTGAGATTCGAACTCAGGTCTGGGGGTCCAAAGCCCTCCATCCTTGTCCACTAGACGACCGGGCTCCGCACACAACACCACGCCAACGAATCTATAAAGGCTTACCCGAAGGGCTAAACCCAAATACCCCGCAGCCGAGGCTAAATGAGATATAACCATGGAGCTCACCTCGAAGAGGCGCGCCGAACTAAAGGCAAAGGCACACGAACTCGACCCCGTCGCCCACATAGGCAAATACGGCGTCACCCCCGAGTCACTCGCACACATAGACAAGGCCCTCACCGACCACGAACTCATCAAAGTCAAGTTCCTCGGATTCAAGGAGACCCGCAAGGAGCTCTCCGTGGAGATAGCCGGCGCCACGAGCTCCGCCCTCGTAGACGTCATCGGCAACGTCGCCATATTATACCGGGAAAAGCCCGAAGTGTCCGAATAAGGCACACAATTTTAAGCGGGGTCACCCAACGTTCAGGTGACCCCCATGAAATTCGACGACACCGACATCAGAATACTCCGCAACCTCCAGAAGGATGCGCGCGTCAACTTCGCCGACATAGCGAAGGAGTGCGGCGTCAGCATCGACACGATCATAAAGCGGTTCCAGCGGCTCCGCAGAGACGGCGTGGTGAGGGGGACCACCATCCTCCTCGACCCGCGCCGCTTCGGGCTAGACTGCCCCGCAAGCCTCGAGATAGGCGTCGACCCCCTGCACGTCGAGGAGGTCGTCGAGACGCTGAGGAAGCAGCCCGGGGTCGCATTCTGCACGCCCAGTGTCGGCATGCAGAACGTATTCGCCGTCGTCCTGAGCAGGAACATGAACGAACTCAACACGCTGATAGAGCAGACAAAGTCCCTACACGACGTCAGGGAGGTGAAGACGAGCCTCTGGGTCGAAGACATACTTCTCTGCCCCGAGAACTTCGAGCTAGAGGGGCTCAAGAGGAGGGTGGACTGATGGACGAGGTTGATGAGAGGATCGTAGAGATGCTCACCGCGGACGCGAGGACGAGCTTCCGAAAGATGGCGAAGGAGTTGGATAGGAGCCCGGACACCATCATAAACCGGTTCCAGAGGCTCAAGGAGGCGGGGAACATCAGGGGCTCAACCGTCATCGTCGAGCCGAGGAAGATCGGGTACGAGGGCATGGCCGCGTTCCACATAGACGTCTCAACGAGCCGTGGCGCGAAGACCGACTCGACCAGCATCCTCAAGACCATCATAAAGATGCCGAACATCATCGTCGCCACGAAGACCGTCGGCGACCACGACCTGCTCGCGATCGGCGTCATACACGACTTCGACCACCTCATGAGGCTGGGGAAGGAGATCGCCGCCATCCCGGGGATCAAGAACATCCAGACCGCCCTCTGGGCCGGAGGCGGCGAGATCTGCCCACGCTACTTCATCATCTAAACCCGTGGATCATCGCGTCGGGTCTTGACGGCTGTGAGGACCCTGAAGCCTCCGCCCTTTGAGGTTACCTCGACGCATCCGAAGGCCTCCTCCATGATCCGGGATAGGGTTTTGCCCCCCTTGTTGCTCTGTACGACGAGCTGCAGCGCTCCCCCCTCAACGAGGTGTGCCGGTGCGCCGACGATCATCGGCTTCACGGTGTTCTCTATGCCGGCGGAGATGGGCGGGTTCGTGAGTATCAGATCGAAGAACAGCCCATCAACGGCGTCGTAGAGGTTGCCCTGCCTCACGTTGGCCTTGACCCTGTTTCGTTTGATGTTTCCCTCGGCGAGGGCGACCGCGCGGCTGTTCACGTCGGTCATCCAGACATCTAGGGCGGGGTTAAGCCTCGCCGCGACGATGCCTATTGCCCCGTAGCCGCAGCCGAGGTCGAGTACCCTGCCGGCGGGGGGTAGGTTCATCGACTCGATGAGGAGGCGGGTGCCGTTATCGATCCTCTTGTGGCTGAAGATGCCCGAGTTTGTCTCAAACTCGAAGCCGAGGCCCCTGAGTGTGCACCTGATGAGGCCCCGCTCCTCGGGGGACGTAGGGTTCTCGGAGAAGTAGTGCTCGGACACCCCTACCACGACTTCGGGTAGGTTCCCCTGATCATTATGACGCGCTCGGGGATGGCGGCTATGCCGTGCTCCTCCTTGACGATGGTATCGGTGTTCATCTCCGCCTTCATGAGGGCGACTGCCTCGTTCCGCTGCGACATGACCGCGATCAGCCCCTTCGGCTCGATGCCTGACTCCAGGCGGAGGATTCCGGGGACGGCGAGCTGCGCGCCGGTGCAGATGGCCTCGACGGCGGAGTCCCTGATCCAGACGTGTGGCAGCAGGGAGAGCGCCTCCTCGACGGGGTGGAGTATCTTCATGAGCGGCTTCTCATCCCCCTCCTTGTAGAGATCCATAGCGTCCGCGATGTCGTAGAGGGTGACCGCCTGAGATTCGAGGAATGGGCCGCTTCGCGTCCTGCGTAGCTCGTGCATGTGTGCGCCGCCGCCGAGGACCTCGCCGACGTCGCTGCAGAGCTTCCTGATGTAGGTGCCGCTCTGGCAGTCGACCTTGAAGAGCCAGTTTCTGCCGTCTCCTTCGAGGTACTCTATCTTGTAGATGCGGCGGGTGCGCAGGCGTCTGCTCACCGCTGACCTGAGCGGTGGCCTCTGGAATATCTCGCCCTCAAACTCCTTCAGGATCGAGACTAGACGCTTCTCCTCCACATCCTCGTGTGTCCTCATTATGGTGACGTACTGCTTCCCCGCGTCGAGGAGTGCCTGTACGCACTTTGTGGAGTCCTCGACGGTGACGGGGAGGACGCCTGTGACCTTTGGGTCGAGGGTCCCGCCGTGGCCGACGTGGTCTAGCTCCATGAGCTTCTTGACCCATGCGACGACCTCGTGGCTCGTTGGTCCGGGGACCTTGTCGACGACGACTACGCCGCGTTTGAGCATCTGCTGGAGGTTCCGGTCCTCGGGTGGGAGGCCGAGGCTGGTGTTGAAGTTCTCCTCGGCGCGTGTGTAGATGGTTCTCTTTATCTCCCAGGCGGGTTGCTCCGGCATGCTTATCCCCCCTTCAATCTGTACCCGGGTCTATAAGCATGGCGCAGACGCGTCACTTCTCGTCTTCCCTTTTCTTCCTGTACCTCTCCAGGAGTTCCTCGCCGTACTGGTAGAGCGCCATCTCCTTCCAGTACGTCGGCTCCTGTGGGGGCTGTGGCTTCGGTTTCTCCCGCCTCTCCGGCCTGTCTCTCTTGAGGAGGGCGTATGCGAGGGGGATGATGATTATGCTCCCTATGATCGCCGCGAACTCAAACATCCCAAAAAGGTCCATCTAGCCTCAACTAACCTTACCTACGTTTATCGATATATGTCTTTCCAACCTAAATGAAACTTCCCAGCAAGTTGAGAAAAGCCAATGAACGTGTATGTAAGTTTTTCACGCCATTGAGGATAATACTTAAAGCCGAACCGTCAAGCACGGTATACGTGGAAGCGATTGGATTCTGAGAACATAGTGGCGAAGGTCGAGGTAGGCTTCTACCCGAAGGAAAAACCCGGGATGGGCCAGGCCATGAAGGGCCAGCTCCTCCTCACGAGTCGCAGGCTTGTCTACGTAAAGTACCCCGGCGGGAAGTTCATGACCGCCAAACCCACCGACTACTCGGATAAGATAGATGAAGGGCTGAAGAACGAGGGAAGCTTCACCGTCGCGATAGACGATGTCAATGAGGCGAAGGCGGATAGGGTGTGGGGGACGCCCTTTCTCAGGGTTCGCTACAAGGCCGACGGGGGCGAGGCGGCCTGTTCCTTCACCCTGATGTCATCGATGTATGCGCTCGGCGCGGGGAACATATTCGGCGTCATGAAGAGCCCCTATGATCAGTTGGCGAGGATCATCGACCAGGTAAAGGCCGAACACAGCGCAGGCGGAAGCGCCGATAAAAAGGGCTGACCGGCAACCACGGGAAAGTCCCCGTTTGAAGCCGGCATTCCGTCCTTGGCAATTTATCGAAATGGCTGCCACGTTCTGTGGAAATCTTGTACTTAGAACCAGCTGATGCCGTAGATCGCCTCACCCCGAGAATTCCCGCTGACGAGGGACACCCAGTTAACGAGTGCCTTATCCCTGATCAGAATTACTCCGCTATGGGAGTAATTTGATGTAACTTCACTACTATTTTCAGTTATCCTGACTGTGCTGTTATCAAATGGTGGGGAGATGACTTTGCCGCCTAAGGAGACGTTCGTGATTATCAGGTCTCCATAGTATCTGACGGCGATGGAGTACACCCATTCCCCGCTCGTATCGTTGAAGTATCGCTCCGTAAGGTCTTGGTTTATGCCTATGTCGATCGCTTGGGCTGTCACAAATGATGGATGACGCAGATTCGGGTTCGTCACGAATCCGGGCGGCAGCGCAAACATCAGGATCACCGGCACGGTGAGAATCAGGGCACATGTCTTCGCGGTGAAAACCCTCGCCATTACCCTCTCTATCCTCTTGACGCCCGACAACGAGCTGAGGAGCAGCATAACGACGCCCGAAAACATCACCACGGAGTAGAACATCCACCACACGTTATACCCCAGCGGGCCGAAGTACGGCGAATTTTTTATGACTTCCGATAAAATCTGGGAGAAATGTATCGGTGACATCGAGCAGCTGACAGCCGAGAACCATCCATACCATATCAGCAGGAAAAACAGCGACGCGACTAAACTTCGTTTACCTCTCAACAGATAGATAAAGAAGATGATATACGGGATTAATCCCACTATGAAAATCATGAGGGGACTCCACGTGGCTACTAGCAGCCCGATTAGCAGGAGCGCCGTGGCTCCATAGATTTTACGCGCCTTCTTCTCCCACTCCGGCAGAGACGTCGGAGGTTTCTCGTCGGGGCGCATCGTGGAGGGTGGTTGCGCCGTTGTGGGGTTTTTTTCTTCGTGGGGTGCTGTGAGATATATGATGATGCCTGACAGCAGGAGGGTCGGGGAGGCGGCGAGGATCAGTGCCTGACCTATCTGGTACTGGACGCTGTCTGCGGGGTTGACGAGGGTGTTTGCGAGGAAGAGGCCGCTGAGCACGAAGAGGATGGGGGCCGCCGCCAGGATGGCCACCGCTTTTCGCCTCGTGAATCTCCCGTCCCTCTTGCCTTTGATGAGTGGGATGAGTATCAGCGCGACTACGATGATCGAGAACAGTGGCCACAGTTCCACGACGGTTCCTCACCTTCTTCCTTGACGACTTTGTTCCTCGCCGATGTGGCGAGGCTAGATATGTTACTCGCAGGTCGATCTTAATAATTCGACCCACGGCGCAAAAAAATGCTAAATCTACCAAAACAAATAGGGGACGCAGCCATGACCAACCCACCCCCGGCGACGCCAGAACCCCGACCACAGGAAGAGGCGGCTAAACTCGGATCGAAGATGCCAGTGTGGGAGCGGAGGGTACGCGTGATCTACTCGCTGGTCATCCTCGGCTGGCTTGCGGCCGCGGCCATCTTCTTCAACATGTACATCATTCAATATCCTATCCCGTTCGTGCCACTGGTCTTCGCCCTCCCCCTGATCATGTGTCTCTACCTCATATCCGGCAGGCGAGGCTGGTTTGGAGCGATAACCATCCTGCTCCTCTCATCATCCATCTTTTTCGGGGTTTTGCCGGCGTTCTTAGCGCTGTTTGTAGGCACATCGGGCCTCGGGTTCATAGACCGCTACCTGGACTGGACAGTCGGCATCGATCAGGGTGGCGGTCTATTATTTTTACTCACGGCGCGTGCGGCCCTGATACTCTCCGCGGGCATCTTCCTCGTCATCGCGCGTCTGCTTCAGCACCCGAAGACAGGCCGGTTCCAGGGGAAGAATGGCTTCAGGGTGGTGGTGGTCGTCGCCGTCCTGCTTCCACTTCTGCTCACGATGATGACTTCGTCCGGGGAGACAAACGCCGACCCGGCGGTCGTGCCTCCAGCTGGCACCAGCTACGGCGGCGCCGAGAACCTGCTGACGCCGGACATCAATCGGATTACGCGGGTATTCGACGGGGCAACTGGGACGTGGACGTACACAATATTCTTCTCTAATCCGTCCCAGGTGGAGCTAACGATCACGCAGGTGTGGGCTGGTCGCGACGCCATCGCGCCGTTTAGCGAGCGCATCGAAGTAGACGGCTCCGGCGTGCGCATCAGCGGGGCGGGCATAATCTTTGAGGCCGGCTCCGGCGGGACGATACGGTTCATCACAACGCGTGGGCACAACAACGTGGTGATCATCACAGGCGACGGCGCCCGGTACACGATTAACTGGACCGAGCAGCTATGATCACATGATGTGGGTGTCCTCGGCGATCACTTTCATCCACCCATGTGCACCTTTCGTCCTGTGTGATTTAAGTCCACGTCAAGAATGAAAGTTTAAACAAAAGCCGGTAGATGATGTCTGGATGGTCTCTGCGCTGAATGTTTCTGTGGACGCCGTTCGTCGGCTTCAGCTGGAGAAGCAGGGCATAGGCGAGCCGCCGAAGAGGGCGACGAAGAAGAAGGTCGGGGAGACCATCGGGCGCCTCGGATGCGTCCAGATAGACACGATAAACGTCGTGGAGCGGGCGCACTACTTCACCCTCTGGACCCGGCTGGGGCAGTACAAGAAGCAGGACCTCCACACACTCGCCTACGAGGACCGGCGCATCTTCGAGGGCTGGGGCCACGCCATGTGCTACATGCCGATGGAGCACTGGAGATACCTCATCGCCGCCAACAAGGAGAGGGCCCGAAGCAGGGTCATACACACGGGCTGGTTCAGCCGAGTCGACCCCGACCTCGTCGACTCCGCCCTCGAACGGGTCAAGAAAGAAGGCCCCTTGGGTAGCGCAGACTTCGAGGGGAAGAAGCCGAGCAGCGGATGGTGGGGGTGGAAGCCATCTAAGCGCGCCCTAGAGGCACTCTTCAGCGCCGGCGACCTCATGGTCACCCGCCGAGACGGCTTCCAGAGAATATACGACCTCACCGAGAGGGTTCTCCCCGGCTGGGTCGACGCCACGGAACCCACCGAGGAGGAGAGGAACAGGTTCTTCGCCACTCGTACCCTCGGCTGCCTCGGCGCCACCAAGCCCGCCGACGTAAAGTCCTACTACCACACGTGGTGCGTCAAGCTCGGGTTGGCGACGAAGCAGATTCAGGCCCTCCTCGACGGGCTGGTGGAGGAGGGCGCCGCCGCGAGGCTGAGCGTCGAGGGGCTGAAGACCCCCTACTACTGCCTCGCGGAGGACGCGCCGCGTCTCGGGGAGCTGGAGAATGATTGGGACTACTGCGGCGTCCGCTTCGCCAACTACTTCGACAGCCTCCTCTGGCAAGCCGACAGGCTCGATACACTCTTCGGCTTCGAGCGGGCGCTTGAGGTCTACCTGAAGCCGGAGCAGAGGAGATACGGCTACTTCACGACGCCCATACTCTACGGCGACAGGCTCGTCGGGCGCCTCGACCCCAAGCTGGAGCGGAAGGAGAAGACACTCATCGTCCGCGGCCTCTGGTACGAGGACGGATTCAAGCCCGACGAGGCGTACCAGAACGAGTTCCAGAAGACGCTGGATGATTTCGCCCGCTTCAACGGGGCGGAGAAGATAGAGTGGCGGCTAGAAAAGGCGCCTACTTCTGCTTGATGGTGCGGGTGGTGAGCTTCGGCTCGCCGCGTATGGACTTGACCAACGCGACCGCCTCCTTCACCGCGTCGTCGTCGCCGTCGAGGAGGAATATCTTGGCGCCCTCGGCGCCGTCGATGCCGCCTCCGCCGATCGGGACGACTTCGATGCCGAAGAGTTCCTTGAA
>JAPKYO010000062.1 GCA_026394265.1 Candidatus Bathyarchaeota archaeon | reverse complement strand
GAACCACATCGACATCATGATGCGGGATGCCATCGAGCGCAAGCAACTCATCGGTCCACGCCTCTTCGTTGCTGGTGTCGGTATCTGCATGACCGGTGGGCACGGTTCAGGGATACCAGACACCATCCACGAGGTTGACGGCCAGTGGGCTGTCAGAAAGGCGGTTCACGAGGAGATCAAGGCTGGGGTCGACTTTATCAAATTACTTAGTAGTCACAGGACGGATGACCGGGAGTTCACGGCGGAGGAGATCGAGGCGGGTGTGGACGAGGCTCACTCACACGGGCGCAAGTGCGCCATTCACGTCGCCAACTTCGTCGGGACACGCATGGCGGCGGAGGCCGGCGCTGACACCATCGAGCACGGGAGCTTCATCGACAAGGAGACAGCCGAGAAGATGGCGTACAACAAGATCGTGCTCGTGCCGACGCTCTGGGTGAAGAACCACATCCCCGAGAGGACCCGTAAGGCGCGGGCGGAGCAGGCGAAGACGGGCATTTGGAACCTCACCGGGCGCGACTTGGAGCAGACGGAGGCGTGGTTCAACGCATGCGTCGAACAGCTCCCGAAGACGATGAAGCTGGTGCAGTCGAAGAAGGTCAGGATCGGGGCGGGGACGGACAACGTGTTCGGCGACCAGATGTTCGCGACGCTCCCCGAGGAGATCGAGTGGCTGACGAAGTACGGGTTGAGCAACATGGACGCCATCGAGTCGGCGACGCGCATCGGCGCTGAGGCGATCGGCGTTGAGAAGACGCTAGGCACGGTGGCGGCGGGCAAGTTCGCCGACATGATCATGGTCCCAGAGGACCCCCTCAAGGATATCACGACGCTGAAGAGGGTGGGCTGGGTGATGAAGGGAGGCGAGGTCATAGGTCTCTACCCGGAATGGCGGCGCCGCCCCATACAGGACCCGCAGGAAACGCGGTGACCCCCCTCCCCCCTGGTAGCTAACGGGGCCGTATTTTAGCCTCTTTTCTTCAACGGGGCTCTGGTTATCCTTATTTCGGGATCAAAAATGTGCGTTTTATGTACATTTTCGCGCATTTTCGGGGCTTTTTCGTGTCATTTTCGGGGCTTTTCGATGGGTTGTTTTTTCCGTGGCTGCTCGCATCCTTAGCCGTGGTTCACATCTACTTCTCCGCGCATCAGGACGACGACCTGATCTTCATGAGCCCGAGCCTGATGGATGATGTCGCATCGGGTGTAGGTGTATGGACGGTCTACTTGACGGCGGGGGACGCAGGACTCGGTGAGTCCTACTGGCAGGGACGGGAGGAGGGGGAGCGCGCCGCCTACTCGGCGATGGGGGCCTCGGGGTGGAGAGACGGGGTCCTCAGTTTGGCTGGGGGAAATATCGCGTCCTCAGTGTCGGCGGATGGGAAGGTCCGACTCGTCTTCCTGCGCCTGCCCGACGGGGGATGCCTGAGCAAGGAACTGGCACCGAGCAAGGCGCTTGAGCGGATTTGGGAAGGCGAGGAAGTCAAGACGGTTAACGGTTCCAACCGCTACACGCGGGAGAGGCTAATCTCGGCTCTAGTAGAGATCATCCGCCTCGCAGGGGCCGACGTTGTCTCGACACACGACCCCGAGGGCTGGGTCGCCGGCTGTGACCACTTAGACCACCTCTATACGGGGAGATTCGCCGCCGAAGCAGCGGATAGGTCGAGGGTAAGCCTAATGCTCTTCAGGGGTTACAGCAGCGACCTGCAACCCCCGAACCTCCCCGACGTCGTCTACCACAGGAAACGCGCCGTCTTCGAGGCATACGCTCGGCACGACCCTATGATACCGAGCCCCCTCGACAACCTCTACGAGGACTGGCTCAAGCGGAGCTTCGGCTCTCCACGGATCACAACTGTTACTTGGAATTAATTATATTATAGTGTAAATATTTTTATCTCGGTAAAATAATTTTACTAATATGGTCCAGCTCTCCGCCCTCTCGGCGCCCCTCGAAATCAGGATGGTCCTGAGAGGCCTTGGCAACGAGCAGAGTCTCACCGTGTTCCTCACGCTTCTCGAGGGAGGTGAAATGTCCTTCTCCGAGTTGAAGACGCGAATGGGCGTCGAGGGCTCCGCCCTCACGTATCAGTTACAGCGACTCATGGAATCCGCCCTCGTGGAGCACTACTACAGGCACGAGCTTGGGAATGATAGATACTCGTTCTACTCCGTGACCGAGTTCGGGAGACACCTCTACGGCGCCATGGTCGCCGCGCTGATCCCCGAGACTGCGCGTGAGTCACTGAAAGCTGGCGAGCGACAGATTGAAGATGCCCAACTCTCCCCGAAGCCCATTATCCGGAACAGGAGGGCGGGGAAACCGACGAGGACCTGATCCACAGGTTATTAATCGGGAATCCCCCTTTCACCTGATCTGATTTGGCCGAGAAGCCCGCCTACTACGACATACGCGCCGAGTTGTGGAAGAGGAACTGGGAGCAGGCGAAGCCCCTAGACGAGTTCCTCGCGTGTGCACCCGAGGATCAGGGGAAGCGCTGGGTGGAGTCCGCCGAGAGGGCGCCGACGCTCACCGATGATCAGAGGGCGCGCCTCCAGGGGTACAACAGGACCATCAGGATACTCGTGGAGGGCGCAACGTGGTGCTTGGACTGCGCCCGGGTACTCCCCTATCTGACAACCATCATCGAGACGATAGGCGAGAAGGCGGAGCTGCGCCTCATAGACCGCGACGCATCCCCCGAGCTGCGCGACGAGTTGAAGATCATGGGCGCCCCAAAGGTGCCACGCGTCGTCATCCTCAGCGAGGACTGGTTCGAGGTCGACCGCCTCGGCGACCGCAGCCTCAGCGTCTACAGGAGCAGGATGGCGCGTGAGACCGGCAGGGGCGTGGACCACGGTGTCCTCAGCCCAGCCGCGAGGCAGGCGGAACTCGTCGAGTGGCTCGACGCCATCGAGCGAACCCTCATAATACTCAGGACAGCCCCCGCCCTGAGAAAACGCCACGGTGACTAAGCAAACAGCCTTTATTACCCCCGAGTCGCAAGATTCAGGTGCCGCTATGACCGAGACCACCGAGCTTCTAGACCGAGTTTCCAAGAACCTCGGAGTCCCCAGGGACGAGCTCATCAGGCGAGGCGTCGATGAGTACCTCCGCTCCCAGCTCCGCGAGTGTCTAGCCGAGGCAAACGAGATCAGGATCAGGTATGGCGTGAAGACCGCAACGGCGCTCGAGGCGAAGATACGCGGGGGGGAGGCACCCGAGCACCCCGCCTGGGAGGACCTCATAACCCTGGAAAACCTCGATGATAGGGCGGCGAGGATCAGGTCCGAGCTTAAGGCGGGGTGAGGCGAGTTTGGACGTCGAAGCGCTCCTCTCCGCCATGCGGGAGACCGCCCTCGACGGCTACCCCGACATCGTGACCGACGCAACCATCCACAGAAAACCCTCCGGCACCATCGAGAAGCTCCGGCTTCTCCTCGTAGACGATACATTTCTCGATGTATGGCTCTCCCCCTCGGGCAGGTACTCGTATCACTGGGAGCGCAGGGGAGTCAACGGGACCATCTACAGGTACGACAACGCGCCCCATAAGAGGGGCGGAAAAAGGGCCTTTCCTCACTTCCACGACGGCTCCGAGGAAAACGTCGCGGAAAGAAGGCTAGTCGAGGACCCGCTCATGGCTTTCGAGAGCATACTCGGGGTCGTAAGAACAAAGATAAGGGTGGGGAAGCAACGGTAGGCTGCATTTCTTTATATCTCCTCCCATGAGGTTATCTTCATTCCGAGGTCATCGACTTGGCAGACACGATAGTTGAGGTGCCCGGGCAGCCTTGGTTCAAGGACAAGCCCCTCCAGCTCACGTTTCCCTCCACTTGGAAGGTCCAGCGGTGCAAAATGGCCTGCGAGGACCAGAAGGGGTTGACGAAGGCCGAGATAAGGAAGGCGATAAGGAACCCCCTCGGCACGAAGCCGCTTGCGAAGCTCGCCAAGGACCGGAAGGAAGCGGTGATCATCTTCGACGACTCCACACGCCCAACCAAGACCTACCAGTACGCCCCGATCGTGCTTGAGGAGATCAAGAAGGCCGGCATCAAGGATGAGAACATCCGCTTCGTCATCGCCCCCGGGAGCCACGGCACATTCGGCCGCCAGTTCTTCGCCAAGAAGCTCGGCGAGGACATCATGGAGAGATACCCCATCTACAACCACAACCCATACGAGATGTGCAAACAGGTCGGCACCACGAGCTACGGCGCCCCCGTCTGGATCAACGCCGAGGTAGCCGCCTGCGACCTAAAGATAGGCATCGGCAGCGTACTCTACCACAGAATGAGCGGCATGAGCGCTGGAGGCAAGATAATCAGCCCCGGCATCGCGGGCATCGAGACGATACGCGCCAACCACGGCCCAATCGGCGGCTTCGGCCCCGGCCTCGCCCCCCATAAAACGACTGGTTACCTCAAGAACGACACCAACGTCCTCCGCCTCGACCTCGAGGAGGCTGCACGCATCGCCGGCCTCGACTTCAAGATAGACTCCGTCCTCAACCTCAGGCGCGACCCCGTCGAGACCTATGCCGGCGACTTCGTCCAGACCCACCGCAGGGCATCCGAGGGCGCGATCCGCTGGCACAGGACCGAGTCCCCCGCCGACATGGACATCGTCGTCGCCAACAGCTACATGCGCCCAAACGAGCCATACCTAAGCCTCTGGCCCGCTCAGGAGTCCGTCAAGCAGGACGGCTCCGTCGTCCTCATCTGCAACGACCCCGACGGCGACATAAACCACTGGATATTCAACAACCACGGCAAGTACGCCGCGGCGAGCCTCTGGAGCGGTAAGGCGCGCAACCTCACACGCGGCGCACGCCTCATCGTCTACAGCCCCTACCCACAGAAGACCCTCGAGTGGCGCCTCGGCGCCCCCGGCACCGTCACGTGGTGCAAGAAGTGGGACGAGGTCATAGAGGAGTTGAAGAAGTACCACAAGGGGAGCCCCCGGGTCGCCGTCCTCCCAGACGGCACCAGCGGCATCCCCGCCTCCTTCATCGACAAGATGAAGCCGTGACCCACCAAATCCTATCTGACCTTCGGCTAAAGCGCGTCGAATCGATCCGCTGATTCTCTGAACCGTTATATGGCGAATAACGGATGATGATTCCGTGATAAGATGGCAGACATGAAGAAGGAAGAGAGCCTCGGCCCATCCACGAAGTGTGTACACGTCGCATCTGAGCCCGACCCGGCGTGGGGGGCGATAGTCCCACCGATCTATCAGACCACGACCTACGCCGTCCCAAACGTCCCCGACCTCATAGCCAGATACCGGCACAAGAAGGGCGGGTTCACCTACACGAGCACAGGCAACCCGACGCAGAGGGTCTCCGAGCTCAAGATCGCCGCCGTCGAGGGTGGCGAGGACGCCGCAGTCTTCAGCGCCGGGATGGCCGCCATCACCTCTACGATAACCAGCCTCGTCACACGTGGCGATGAGGTCATCGCGCAGAGGGAGCTCTACGGGGAGACGTTCCACTTCTTCAAGCTGCTCGAGGAGAAGATGGGGATCAAGACCCACTTCTTCGACACAACGAACGTGGGCGAGGTCGAGGGGCTCGTAAACGAGCGGACGAAGCTCCTATACCTCGAGACGCCTACGAACCCGACGCTCAGGCTCGTGGACATCGCCGCTGGGGCGAGGATAGCGAAGAGGCACGGCATCACGTCGGTGCT
>JAPKYO010000043.1 GCA_026394265.1 Candidatus Bathyarchaeota archaeon | reverse complement strand
AACACGTACATCGGGGGCAGGGTGAAGAAGACGCCCCTCCCGAAGATGCCGCGCGTCAAAGCCGTATTGGACGCGAAGGCCGCCTACATGGCGGAGGTCAACGCGGAGTGCGAGGACTCCTCCAAGCCGATAAAGACGAAGCGGGTCGTCTACGAGGCGTGTCGGGTCTTCGGGGCGAAGACTGTGCTCGTCAACGAGAACGGTAGCCAGGACCTCTGGAGCTACTACTGGCCCTACTGGGCCGTTGGTGCCCTGGGTGGATGCGTGGCTCCGGCGGAGCAGACCTGCATGGGGCTGGCTGTCGCTGGCTGCATAGGGGCCAAGCTCGCCGCACCGGAGAGACCAGTCGTCTGCACGACGGGCGATGGCGCGTTCCAGATGTTCATGAAGGAGATGCCCACCGCAGTACAGCACAAGGCGCCCGTAACGTGGATAGTCCTCAACAACGACAGCCTCGGCTGGATCAAGCTCCACGAGAGGGCGAACAAGGGGCGGTACATCGCCGTCGACTTCGAGGCTCAGCCCGACTTCGTCAAGATCGCCGAGGCTTCCGGGTGCCACGGCGCCCGGGTCACGGACCCCGAAGACATAACGAAGGCGCTCAAGCGGGCGAAGAAGGAGAACGAGCGCGGCGTCCCCGCCATGGTACAGTTCGACGTCGACCCATGGGACTTCCCCGACGGCTTCAAAGAGTTCCAGCCCGACCTCTTCAAGTGACCTCGACGGTCTTTTATCGGCACCCAACCATCTCTACGCATGCGCGACCTCAGATCATACCTCGACAGGGTCGAGCGCCTTCTACCCGGCCAACTCGTGAGGGTCGAGGAGCCCGTAAGCCACGAATACGATGTCACCCGGAGGATCGAGGAGACGGCGCACCTGCCGGGGAACCCCGCACTCCTCTTCGAGAACGTGAAAGGCTTCAGCGAACCCGTGCTCATCAACGTCTTCGGGCACGTGGACAGGATCAAGCTGGCGCTCGAGGGGGCGAAGAGCCCCGTCGCCACCCGCCCCGACATGTACCGCGAGTGGGGCTCCCTCATGGCGAAGAGCGTCGAGCCAATGACGGTACCCAGCGGTCCGGTGAGGGATATAAAGCGCCGAGGTGGAGACGTCGACCTCACCAAGCTGCCCACACTCAGGTTCTACGAGCAGGACGCGGGCAGATACATCACGAGCGGTCTCGTCGCGGCGAGGGACCCCGATAAGCCGGAGGTCATCAACCTGAGCTACGCGAGGATGCAGCTCAAGGGCAGGGCGAAGATCGGCACGACGCTGCACAGCAGGGGGAATCTTTGGAGCTACTACGAGAAGTCGAAGGCGATGGGGAAGCCGCTTGATGTCGCGGTCATAATTGGGGCGCACCCCGCCCTCTACCTGGCCGCCGCTGCGAAGATCACGGGAGAGTACGCCGTGGCGGGCTCACTCATCGGGGAGCCACTAAGGTTAGTCAAGGGTGAGACGGTCGATGTCCCAGTCCCCGCCGACGCGGAGATGGTGCTGGAAGGGCAAATAACCCTAGACGAGGAGGACGAGGGACCCTTCACGGAGTACTCCGGCTACCTGAGCGGCAGGTCGACGAGGAACGTCTTCGAGGTGGGCTGCGTCACCATGAGGCGGGACGCCATCTACCACACCATCATGCCGAGCAACTCGGACGAGCACCTGCTCCTGAGCGGGCTCCCCAAGCAGGCGAGGATATTCGGCGCCGTCGCCTCGTTCTCGCCCATACCCGCCGTCAGGGACATGGCGTGGCCCGTCTCTGGGACCCACTACGTCTGCCTCGTCTCGATGCAGGCGACCGCCGCTGCGGTGCCGGGATTCGCCAAGCAGCTCGGCACACTAGTTCTCGGCCTCGACCCGTACCTGAAGCTCGTCGTGCTCCTCCCCGACGGCGTCGACGTCGACGACCTCGGCGCCTGCCTCGGCGCGGCCGCGGAGCGCTGTGACATGGCGACCGGCTCGGGGATAGAGATGCTTCACGACGTCTTCTGCCACAGGCTGGACCCCTCCTCGTCGCCGGATGGCACAGCCTCGAAGGCGATTCTGGTCGCGACCGGGCAGGCGAAGGCGAGTAAAGCCATGAAGGAGCCCGCCGATCTGGGTAAACTCGGCGTCGATGAGGCGACCCGCCCACTCGGCGATTGGCGCCTACGCGTGTTAAAGATGCGCCCCGGATCGGACGTCAAGGCCACCCTGAGGAGCCTCGTGAAGGGACCCGGGATAACCATCTGCGTCGACGACGACGTAGACGCCTCCGACCTGCGCCAAGTCATCTGGGGGATGGCGACGAGGTTCCAGCCCGCCGACGACTTCGTCCTATCCGGCGGAGGTCTGGGCGTCGACGGGACCAAGCCCGAGGGCTGGAAGGCGAAGAGGGCGACCCTCCCCTTCACATAGCCACGCGCCTCTTACAGCCTCCCCCCGGCTGCACAGATCGTTAACATGCAGGAGGGGGGGAGGGGGTCACCAATATAACTAGAAATACGGCCCCGTTACCCAAAATAACCCTAAAAACTCCCCCGATCGGGATCGTAAATGTACAAAAACGTACATAAAACGACCTAAAAATGCACGAAAAAGATACTCAAAACACCACTTTTCGACGATGAAAAGCGGCTCAAAGACACCTATTTTGGAGTGTTTTAGACCCTGAGGACTGGGCAGGTCATGCAGTGGATGCCGCCGCAGCCCCTCTTCATCTCGTCCCCGGGTATCTGGACCACCTCGATCCCACGCTCGCGGACCTCCTTCATGACGCGCGGGTTGCCCGTGTAGTGGATGCAGAGGTCGCTGTGGACGGTGAGGAAGTTGGCCGCCATGTCTATCATCTCCTTGTCGGTGATCTCTATGATGTCGTAGCCGTCGTCTACGAGCCACTCGATGTAGCCGCCCTCCCACGCCTCGGTTCGGGTTCGGAACTTGGCCGCCTTCTCTTCGAGGGACGCGCGGTGGACGATGGCGCGTTTGCCCGGCAGCTCCGCGAACTCGCCGTCTATGTGTACCGCTCCCTTCGGCATGTTGAGTTGGATGAACTGGTCGACTATCTGCTCCTTTAGGAGGAAGTCGCCGAGGTCGTCGAGTGCGCCCTGTGTTGCGCGGTCGCAGAGACCGGCTACCGCCACACGCCCCTCTAGGAGTGCGAAGCCTCCCCCCTCGAAGGTCTGTGGCTCCTTGAGCTGGTGGGCGATGGGTGTCCCCGCTGCTTCGTGGGCGGCGCGTATGATTGGTGTCTCGGCACGCCTGCTGGGGAGCCCCATGCGGAAGAGTATGGCTCCGGCCTCGGTGACTGTGCTGGAGTCGCGTGTGAAGACGAGGTTGGGGGCGCGTTGGATGAGTCCCTGCATCTGCTTGTCGTCGGCGAGTAGGGTGCCGACGTCGAGTACCTCGACCCCCGCCTCCCTGAGGGCGTCCATGAGCATCTGGTGGTCGCGCTGGAACTGTTTGACGTCTACGGCGCAGCTGAAGTGGTGGGCGACCTGGTCCCTGTTGGCTAGCTCAAGCTCCTTTCCGGGGTGGTGGACGAGTACTCGTTTGAGTTCGGCTGCTTCGTGTGTGACTCCGAATTCTGGCATGGTATCTGACGGGGTTTTGGTGGATAAAACGTTGATCAGTGTGGTCGTGTGTGCGTGTGGGTGGGGGGGAGGGAGGGGGGTGTGTTCGTCGCCGTCACGATTCCGGTTATTTCAACCGGTTTTCCTCGACGGGATCTTTTTTCTGGTCCGTTGGCGGCGGAGGGCGGCGTCGGTCTCGAAGCGGATAGTCGAGACCGCCCGCCTAATGTAGCCCCTCCAACTTACGCCACCGTAGATAAGAGAAAAAATATTTTCTATAGAGTGGTTGTAGAACGGCTCGGTATCCCGAGGTGAGCTGCGGCCTTGGCGAGTCGTTTATCCTCTGTGAAGAGTTCTACCTCCAACTCTTTGGTTGCTTGTAGGTATGAGGCGTCATAGTAGTTGAGCCCTGAAGAATGCGCCGTTTCCAAGATGTCCGTCTCAAATCCCGAGAGGTCTATGAAGAGCAGGGTTTTCAGCGTCTTCTCCCCTAGCTCCATCAATTGTATCGCCTCATCCCAGGTTATATGATGTAAGAGCGTGTGCTCCTTCCAGATGATGTTTCCGAGTTCGAATCGTGCGAGTTCGATGGTTGTAGAACCCATTACGTAGCGTACTTTCTTTTCCTTGATGGCGGTGTAGATCGAGGAAGCGTCTATAACACTCATCGCTTCTCCCGGTCCTCCCTGATAAGTGCCACGACCTCCTCGGTGCTTATTTTGTCGAGGACTGGCTTTAGGCGATCGATCTCGGCCTCGATCTCCTCTATCTCCTTGCGTTTGACCTCTTCCTCGAGGGCTCTGCGTAGTACCTCGGCGGTCTTGACGCCGAGCTTTGCGGCCCTCTCTTTGAGTTCGACGGGGACCTTCACGGAGACTGTCTCGTACTTCGCCATTGGGTAAACCAATATGGTTTACCAATTTGGTGGTTATCAATGTTACTACTGGGTAATCGTTTGTTGTTTATTTACACTAAATGCTTTAAACGCTTCGTGGGAGTTTAATGCATGGCTTCCCGCGTCGTGAGAAGTGACACGTCGTTTCGCGGGTTCTTCCCCAACGCGTCGGGATGTGTCCCATCGTGTGCCTAAATGCCCATTTTGGTACATTATCGGGGGGAATCGGCGCATTTTTAGAGCCTCTCCGGCCGAGAGATGACGTTTTCAGGCTTGGATGGGTTACACCCCTCCCCATTTTTTAGGGCACATCGCTCCCGCTCGGGATAGTGTCTTATCGCCTAGACGGGATCATTCTGCATGGGCTCCATCGATTTCGGCGTCTTCCTCGGCCTTGAGCGCCCCAGCTATGGCTCCATTCTGGATGATACGCTGCGCTGCGAGAGGTTGGGCTATCACAGCGTCTGGGTGGCGGACCATGTCATCGGCATGTATGAGAACCAGGGCGACCCCCGATACGAGTGCTGGACGACGTCGGCGGCACTTCTAGCAAACACGAGCAGGGTGATGCTCGGGCAGCTCGTGCTCTGCAACCCCTTCAGGCACCCGCCCCTGCTGGCGAAGATGGCGGCGACCCTCGACTCGATAAGCAGCGGGCGGCTAATACTCGGGCTGGGTACTGGGTGGCACGAGGGGGAGTTCAAAGCGTACGGGTACCCCTTCGAGGGCAACGCTGCGCGTGTCCGGCGGCTCGACGAGGCGGCGGAGATCATAAAGCGGATGTGGACGGAGGAGGCGCCGAGCTTCGAGGGCAAGTATTACAGGATCGAGAAGGCTTGGAACGCGCCGAAGCCGGCTCAGATACACCCGCCGCTCATGATAGCCGGGGGCGGGGAACAACTCACACTATGCACCGTGGCGCGCCACGCAGACATAAGCAACTTCGCAGCTTGGACCGGGACACCCGAGGACTTCAAGGCGAAAAACGACGCTCTCGACACCCACTGCGAGAAGGCTGGGAGGAACCCGAAGGAGATCAGGCGGTCGTGGGCCGCCTACTGTCTCATAGGGAAGAACACGGCTGAGGCCGAAGCGAACCTGAAAAAATACATGGCGAAAACGCAGGCTAAGCATCCACCCCTCTCCGGAACCCCAGAGCAAGTAGCGGAGCAGATAGGACGATACGTCGCCGCGGGAGTCGACCTCTTCATAATCCGCTTCATGGGAGACGACATCAAAAAGGAGGCCGAACTCTTCGCCGACGAGGTAACGCCCCAGTTCAGGTAGCTACTTCATCGGTGAGTAGTCGGTCGGCTTGAGGATCATGTTCACGATCCTCTCCGTAAGGGGACCCCCCGCCTTCTGCTCTGTCTCTGTTCGCGCCTTCACCCAGCCCGGGTCCGCTGCGAAGGAGTTCCACGCCTTCTCCCTGTGGGCGAGGTCCTCAAAGGCGAGCATATAGTAGAGGACATTGCTCGTGCCGATGACGGCGGTCCAGAAGCCGATCACCTTTATGCCGTGCTTCTCGAAGTACTTCAGAGTCGTCTTTGCGAAACGCTCGTTGAGAGCATCCATCCTGCCCGGGTAGGCCTCGTAAACGCGCCACTCATAGATCATGATTCACACCGAGGATGAATGATGAGGTATTTGTTAAGAATTGATCGGTCCGTTTTAGGAATACTTTGTTATGGACAAACCTTCTAAAAAATTGAACGTATGTTCAAAATATTGAACGATGAAACTCTCTCGTCGAATCTAGTCTTTGCCCTGCAGGTAGCCGTAGAGTTCCCAGAGGTTCATCTGCGGCGACTTGCCCTCAAACTTGCCCAGCTTGAACGCGTACTGGACGGCGTAGCCGATGGTGAGCGCCGTGACGACGGTTCCCACCCCGACGGGTCCGCCGAGGAAGTAGCCGAGGATGAGCACGGTGACCTCGATGCTCCCCCTGACGAGCCACACCTGTCTATTCAGCTGCCTTACGAGGCCGACCATAAGCCCGTCGCGTGGGCCAGCGCCAAGCTGTACCCTCATGTAGAAGAGGCTACCCGCACCCACGAACACGACGCTGAGCAGAAGTAGCACATACTGCCCCACGACATCCGTTGGCTTGGGCACCAGCCCCCACTCCATGATCCTGTCCGTGAACCAGCCGATGAAGAACATGTTTGAGACCGTCCCCCAACCCGGCGGGAAGCCCAACCCCCAGCCGAGGAGCAGAACGGCGAGCCCAACCAGTTGGCTCACCTGCCCGAGCGTAAACCCGCTCAACCCGGATACGCCGACGTGGAACACCCCCCAGGGACTCATCCCCAGCCCCGAGTAGAGGTTCGTCACCGACCCCGCCGCAAACAGGAACAACCCGAAGTAAAGCGAAGGCAGCTTCACGAGGAAGCTGCGGAGGTTCCCACCATCGATCGGCATCCAGAAACCTGAACGAGTGTGCCTGAAAAAGGAATCGATCCTAGATGGTTATCTTGAGCCAGTCGAGGACCGCGCGGATCAAGAGCACCCGGTGCTCCGAGAAGCCGTGGTCCGCCCTATCCACGAGTACCCACTTCTTCGGCTCCCTCGCCTTATCGTATAGCACCTTGCACAGATCAGGGGGCGTCACGTCGTCGTCCGAGCCCACCACGATCAGCAGCGGTGCCTTGACGACGCCGATCAGGTCGATCGGGTTCCCAGTCTCCGTCACGTCGCGGAGGTCGACGCGCAGCTGATCCGCCGTCATCCCCTCCAGCTTCCCCTTCGCCGACTCTATGAAGTGGGGGATAACCGTCTCCATGGCGTCCCCCCTCGTCCAGAGGCTGATGTCGCTAACCGGCGACATGAGGACGGCCGTCTTTATGGTCGGGTCGAGGCTCAGCCTCCTCACAAGCGGCAGCGCCCCCATGCTGTGGCTGACCAAGCCCACGCGGTCGGTGTCCACGTATGGCTGGGCCCTCAGGTAGGCGACGGCGTCCCGCGTGCTCGGCTCAAGCTTCGAGAACCTGTACGCCCCCTTGCTCCCCCACGCGCCCTGGTAGTAGAAGACCAGCGTCACTACGCCGTTAAGGGTGAGTTCCTCGGCGAGGTCCATGTTCTTGGTGTCCCCCGGGTAGCCGTGGCAGAGTGCAACTGCGGGATACTTCCCATCAGGAGCCGGCCTGTAAATTCTACCGAGGAGGGGGAATCCCTCGCTCTGGAATGAGACGTTCTCGATAACTATGCTCATAGAACCAACGCATATTCGCCTCGAACCAACTTAAAGTAACCGCTCTCGGACCCACGCGGGGGTTTACAGGGTCTCCTTGAGACTGCCCAACACCGCCCTGATTAGGGGTATCCTGTGCTCCGAGAATCCGTGGTCTGCCCCCTCGATGAGTACCCACTTCTTCGGCTCATTTGCAGCATCGTAGACTCTCTTGCATGCCTCGGGGGGAGTCACGTTGTCCTTCGACCCCACGACGACCATGATTGGTGCCTTGATCTTCTTGACGAGTTCAACGGGATTCGTCGCCTTCGATACTTCACCCAGATCCTTCATCATGCTCTCGTATGTGACGCCCGTAAGCTTCCCCTCCGCCATGGCTGCGAGCCTCTTCGCGTTCTCCTCCACCTTCGACGCCATGGCGCGGGTGTCGGACGCCGGCGACATCAGCACCCCCGTCTTTATCGTCGGGTCGATGCTCATCGTCTTCGACAGGGGAAGTGCCCCCATGCTGTGGCTGACGAGGCCGACCCGCTTCGGGTCGACGTATGTGAGGGTTCGGAGGTACGCGACGGCGTCCTTCGCCCCCGTTTCAAGCTTGGTCAGGCTGTACTTGCCGCCGCTCCCCCATGCGCCCTGGTAGTAGAAGACCAGCGTCACTACGCCGTTGAGGGCGAGTTCCTCGGCGAGGTCCATGTTCTTAGTGTCCCCCGGGTAGCCGTGGCAGATCGCCACCGCCGGCCTCCTCGCCCTGCCATCAGGCCTGTAGACTCTCCCGAGGAGTTTATTGCCCCCACTCGTGAACTCGACGTTCTCATACTTCGCCAATGTTATCACCTTCACTTCCACCCGCCCCCCCATAACACCTGCGCCTAGATACCCCTTTAACCGGGTGAAGGTAGGAGACAACCAGATTGGGGAAGAGGATCGCCAAGAGCTTCAAGCCAAGCAACACGTGGGTCCGGGAACTAGTACAATCAGACCCAGAGATAGGCGCCTCCCTCGACTACACAAACGACCAGCTCAAGCTACAGGCGCGGGACAACCTCTGCACAGTCTGCAAGGGCTCCAAGATGCTATGCGGGAAGACGCGGTGTCCCATCATAGAGCAGGTCGCCGCACACACACGCATGTTCCGAAGCGTCCACGGCACAAACATAGCGGGCAGCTCCCCCCCCAGCGTATTCGTCGGCAGATACGGCTACCCCTACGTCCAGGTCGGCCCAATGGCCCCCGGCTTCTACGGCGACACAGCCTTACTCGACGACACCGAGCAGTGGTTCGGCAGGAGCATGGACGAGATCATAGGCTTCCGCAGCCAACTCGTCCGCGGCATGACACCCATAAACGTCAACAAGCCCGAGAAGGCGGACCGGATACTCGACGCCACCCGCGAGATCAGCCTCAGCGATCACTACGTCGAGACCGAGATGAAGCTACAGAAGGCCCCTGTCAAGCGCCTCTACATGGACAACGACCTACAGCCCATCGGCCCCACCGCCCCCCTAGAGAAGGTCTCCATAGGCTTCATCAAGTGGAACCAGTGGATGGAGAAGGCACACTACGACACAGACCTAAAGGCGGGGCAGGCGGCGAAGACCCTCTACAAGAGCGGCGTACCCGTCAGCAGCATAGTCAAGGCATTCAGCACCGGCAGCTTCGGCGTCGAGAAGAACAGGCGCCTCGTCCCCACGCGGTGGAGCATCACCGCCATAGACGACCTGCTCGGCAAGGACATGGCGAAGCAGACGAAGGACTACCCCCTCATCACCATGCACGAGGTCTACGAGTCCGAGTACCTCGGCAACCGCTTCGAGATACTGCTCGTCCCCGACGCGTGGAGCTACGAGGCCTACGAGGCGTGGTACCCACGGACCCTCTGGAACCCCTCGGAGACAAACGTCAACATCATAACGGACTGGGAGGGCTACAACGGGCGCACCACATACGCCTCGATGGGGGGCTGCTACTACTCGGGGCGCCTAGCCGTCATGGAGCACCTCACAAAGGTGCGCCGCCAGGCCAAGGTCTTCATCTTCCGCGAGGCCTACCCCGACTACATCCTACCCGTCGGCGTCTGGCAGGTCAGGGAGAACTGCAGGAACGCCATGAAGCAGACCCCACGCCTCTTCACCACCATGGATACCGCCCTCAAACACGTCATGAGCAGACTCACCATCCCCCTCGAGAAGTGGATAGAGGCCGGCCCCCTGCTCAAGCAGACGCTAACACAGAGGAAGATCACGGAGTACGCCTAACATAGCCAACTGCTCCTGTCCCGTGTCTTTTTAAACACCTAACCCTGCCGTATTGATAGGCTAGTGAGACCTTTGAACCCCGAAGAGGTAGCATCGAGGCTAAACGAGAACGAGAGGAAGGTCCTCGTCGCCCTGAGGGGCGGCGGGGCGTCCTCCACCGCCACACTCAGCCAGGCCATGGGCCTTGGCAGGGACGCCGTCGAGAAGGCCTCCGCGTGGGCGGAGACAAAGGGCGTAGTCAGCTTCAGGGAGGAGGTCTCACGGTTCTTCAAACTCACCGAGGAGGGGCAGAAGTACGCGGATGAGGGGTTGCCCGAGAAGCAGCTCATAGAAGCTGCCGCAGGCGGCGACAACGAACTCTCCCACCTCAAGGGTGACATCCCCGCCATCAACATCGCCCTCGTCTGGGTCCGCAGCAACGGCTGGGCAACCATCAAGGGCGGGAAGGTCGAGGCGACACCCGAGGGCGCCAAGGCCGCCATATCGGAGGCCGTCGACGAGAAGATACTCAAGCGCCTCGCACAGGGCATGATCCCCGAGGGCAAGCTCGGCGCTGAACTCGCCGCCCGGATACCCCTCCTCACAAAACGCGGCCTCGTCGAGGTCAAGGAGGAGACCGAGCGATTCGTCGAGCTCACACCATTCGGCGTCGAGGTACTGCCATTCGTCGAGGCCATAGCATCGAAGCCCGTGATCACCCAGATCACACCCGAGGTGCTCCAAGCGGGCACGTGGCGCAACGCAGTCGTCCAGCACTACGACGTATCCCTCCCCGTCCCAAGCCTCACCCCCGGGAAACGCCACTTCATCAGCCAGATCATCGACTACATCCGCCGATTCTGGGTCGAGCTAGGCTTCAAGGAGATGAAGGGCCACTACCTCGAACTCAGCTTCTGGAACTTCGACGCCCTCTACCAGCCGCAGGACCACCCCGCCCGGGACCTCGCCGACACCTTCTACATGAAGACCCCCTACAAGGGCAGACTCCCCGGGGGCAAACTCGTCGAGCAGGTGAAGGCAACCCACGAGACCGGGTGGACCACCGGCTCAACCGGCTGGCAGTACAAGTGGAGCCCCGAGTTCGCAAGCCGCTGCTGCCTACGCACACACACCACCAGCCTCAGCGTCCTCCAGCTCAGCAAGCTCAAGCCCGAGGACCTACCGGGCAAGTTCTTCAGCGTCGGCCGCGTATTCCGAAACGAGGCCATCGACTGGAACCACCTCGCCGAGTTCTACCAGACCGACGGCATAGTCGTCGGCGAGGACGTCACCTTCCGCGACATGCAGGGCTACCTCAAGGCGTACCTCGAGGGGCTGGGGCTGAAGAAGTTCAGGTTCCGCCCCGGCTACTTCCCCTACACGGAGATGAGCATGGAGGCGGAGGTCTGGATAGAGGAGCGGGGGGGCTGGATGGAGCTCTTCGGCGCGGGGATGTTCCGCCCCGAGGTCGTCAAGCCCCTGCTGGGCGTCGACGTACCCGTCCTCGCCTGGGGCCCCGGCTTCGACCGCCTAGTCATGCAGAGCTACCACGTCAACACCATCAAGGAGCTGTACGGCAACGACATAGGGCTTCTCCGCAAGGCGAAGCTCTGGACGAGGTGAATTAGATGCCGGTAATCAACGTCAACCTAGCAGATCTCCAAGAGGTGCTTGGCAGGAAGGTCACCATTGAGGAGCTTCAGGAGAGGCTCCCCATGATGGGGACGAGCTGGGAGGGGCCGCACGATGAGGGCTTCGCCCTCGAGGTCTTCCCCAACCGCCCCGACCTCATGAGCACCGAGGGGCTTGCACGCGCATACGCGAGCCTCACGGGCGAGAAGCCCGGGCCACGCCACTACAGGGTCAGGGACTCCAGCTACGTCGCCGTGGTCGACGAGAAGACGCAGAAGATACGCCCCTACTTCGTCTGCGCCGTCGCCAAGGGCGTCGACTTCAGCGACTCACTCATCCGCAGCATAATCCAGCTGCAGGAGAAGCTGCACATCACCCACGGGAGGAAGAGGCGCAAGGTCGCCATAGGGCTGCACAACCTCAAGCCCGTCCAGTTCCCCGTCACCTATACCACCAAGCCCCCGGAGTTCAAGTTCAGGCCACTCGGGGAGCGCTTCGACAAGGATCTTCACTGGATGCTGACGGAGATGCCGAAGGGCGCCGAGTACGCCTGGATACTGGAGGGTGCGGAGGAGTACCCGATGATCCTAGACGCGAAGGGCATGGTGCTCTCGATGCCGCCGATCATCAACGGGGAGTACACGCGCATAGACGAGGCGACCCGCGACCTCTTCATAGACATAACCGGCACCGACATGAAGGCCATAACCGAGACTCTGAACATCATCTGCACGACGTTCGCGGACCGGGGCGCCGAGATATACGCGGTCGAGATCATGTACCCCGACAAGGCGATCAAGACCCCTGATCTCTCCCCTAGGATGTGGCGGCTGAGCAACCAGTACGTGAACAAGACCCTCGGGCTCAAGCTTGGCCACACGGAGACGGTGATGCTCCTTGGCAAGATGGGGCACGGCGCCGAGGTCGTCGGCGACGAGATAGATGTACAGGTTCCCTGCTACCGAACCGACATCATGCACCCCATCGATCTGGTGGAGGACGTCGCCATCGCCTACGGCTACGACAAGTTCGTCCCAAACATCCCGCCGATACACACCAAGGCGGGCGAGGACGAGCTTGAGATATTCAGCCGGTACATCCGCAACTTCATCATAGGCTTCGGCCACATGGAGGTCGTGACCTTCATGCTGAGCAACCGGGAGAAGCTCTTCCAGAGGATGAGCATAGCCGAGGAGCCCCTGGCTGAGGTGGAGAACCCGAAGATGGAGGGCTATAACGTCCTCAGGAACAGGCTTCTCCCCGGCCTCATGGAGGTGTTGAGTGTGAACAAGCATCACCCGTACCCGCAGAGCCTCTACGAGGTTGACGACGTGGTCTTGCTCGACGAGGAGACGGATATCGGGGCGAGGAGCGCCCGCCGATTGGCGGTCGTCCAGTGCCACGCCAAGGCGAGCTTCAGCGACATAAAGGCCACGATGCTCGCCATCCTCGAGAACCTCGACGTCAAGGCCGAGGTCGAGGAGGGGGGCTGGGACTGCTTCATCGACGGGAGGCGCCTCGTCGCAAAGGTGAATGGTGAGCCACTCTGCTGGGCCGGGGAGATGAAGCCCGAGTCCCTCGAGGCGTGGAGTCTCGAGATGCCCGTCGCCGCCCTCGAGATGGATGTCGACCTCCTCAAGAAGGTCGTCAAGCCCTAGGCTTCTTCGCCTTTTCCACTATTTCCTCTATAAACTCGGTTTTACTATCCGTGTAGGCGACTCTGTCGTTTCTATACTTCTCGGATAGGCCGAGTTTCAGCTCCTTGTATGCTTCGGCGTCGGCCGGGTGGGCGCGCAGCCAGTCGCGGAAGAGTATGTGTTTCCAGTGGAACTGGCTCCCCTCCTTGACGAGGTGGAGGTGGAAGCCGGGGCTGTGGGAGCCCTTGCCGAGGCAGTAGTACCAGTCGGGGTTATCCCCCGAGGATGCGTCGTCGTACCCGATGTGCAGGAGGAGTTCCCTGCACCTCTCGGCGTCGTCGGGTCCATTCACGCCTGCGATGATGTCGATGATTGGCTTCGCCCAGAGGCCGGGGACGCTCGTGCTCCCGATGTGTTCGATGGATCGGATGATCCCCCCTGTTGTGCTTAGGATGAGCTTTCGCTCGCCATCATAGATTTTCGGCCACTCGGGGTCGTAGGGCACTATGACGACGGGTCTGGGCATAGTTGCCTGTATCTCTTGGCTCTCTTTTATAGCTCTTGACCCAATATTCTGGGGATCGTCTTGGGTGAGAGGCCCGGGGTTCCGCCGAATCTGGTTCTGCTGGTCAGCATCGTCGCGGTCTCTACTGCCTCGATCCTGATCCGGTTGACGGATGCGCCTCCGATGGCGATTGCGACTTGGCGCCTTGCACTCTCGACGCTGATACTTCTCCCCTTCTTCCTGAGCCGGGGCGGCGTCTCCAAGCTGCGCGCCATGGGGCGGGGTGACCTGCTGATGTTGGCGGGGGTCGGCGTCGTCCTCGCCGTCCACTTCGCGACGTGGATAACGAGCCTAAGCTACACATCGGTTGCGAGTTCTGTGATCTTTGTACACGTTGACCCCATATTCGTGGCGCTTGTGAGCCACTTCGTCCTCGGGGAGCGGGTGAGTAGGCGCGTGGCGTTGGGGATCGGCGTCGCCTTCGTGGGGGCGTCGATCATCGCCTTCGGGGACTTGGGCATCGGTGGCGGGAACCTCGTGGGGGACGCGCTGTCCCTCGTCGGTGGGGTCGCTTTGGGCATCTACATATTGGCTGGGAGGAGGCTCAGGCAGAGGCTCGACCTAACGACGTACGTCACGCCGGTGTACGCTGTCTCCGCCGCCGTGCTGGCGCTGGGAAGCGTCGCCGTGGGGACTCCACTCACCGGCTACGACTCTGGCGTGATGCTGATGTTCGCGGTCATAGCCCTCGTCCCCATGATATTCGGGCACACCCTCTACAACTGGGCGCTGAGGTGGATATCCGCCCCCGTGGTGAGCATAAGCCTGCTCGGCGAGCCAGTGGGGGCTTCACTCCTCGCTTTCCTCATCCTCGGCGAGTCCCCGAGTCCGCTCGCCCTCGTGGGGGGTGCCGTGACGCTCGCGGGCATCCTCGTCTGCGCCTACCAACCCGCGGGTAAGTAAGTATTGGGGCCGCCCCCGAGTGGGAAGTAAAATAAACTAAGCCGCGTTTACCTTACTCAGAACATTCATGGTGTACAAGGGCAAGTTCAGCGGCATTCTCTGCCTTCCGGTTACCCCCCTCGTGGCGGGGGGAGAGGAGATAGACGAGGAGGCGATGCGCCGCATCGTCGACGTGATCATCGAGGATGGCGCCGACGCGCTCGTCCCCGTGGGTGCCACGGGCGAGTTCCCATACCTGCTCCACGAGGAGAGGAAGAGGGTCATCGACATAACCGTCGACCAGGCGAACGGGCGCGTCCCCGTCATCGCCGGGACCGGGGCCATGTCGACGAAGGAGGCGCGCATGTTCACGCAGTACGCGAAGGACGTGGGCTGTGCCGGCGTCCTGCTCAGCCACCCCCTCATGGTGCGGGCGAACGACCACGAGACCTACCACCACTTCGAGGCGATAGCCACCAAGGTGGACATACCCATCATCCTCTACAACAACCCCGGCTTCGGCGCATCCATAAGCCCAAGCGTCGTCGCCCGCCTCGCCGAGAACTTCGACAACGTAGTCGGCTACAAGGAGGACGACTTCTTCAGCATCCGCTACTCAGACATCATCTGGCGTGTACGCGAGAAGATCGCGGTCTACACGGGGAGCCCCTCCGCCTACCTCGCCTTCCTCGCACAGGGAGCCACCGGCGCCCTCATCGCCGAGTTCCAGGCATTCCCCCACATAATGATCGGCCTCAAGAAGGCGTGGGAGAGCGGGGACACAAAGAAAGCCCTCCACTACCACGAGATGGTCGTCAAGATGTTCAACATCATCGACACCAACTTCGGCACCGCGAGCTTCTGGGGTAGATACAAGGCGATCTGGAGGCTAAGGGGCGTCGACATGGAGCTTGACGTCAGGGCCCCGTGTACGCCGGTGACGCCGGAGCAGCTCGAGAAGGCTGCGCCGGAGTTCATGAAGCTAGAGATCGAGAAGACGTGGTTCAGAGGCTAGACGTTTTCGGGGGAACCTTTCTTATCCCCCTGACACCATTTTTCAGAGATCATCATGGCTGATGTCAAGATTCTCAAGCAGAAGGTCAAGGGCGAGGTGGACGCAATCCTGCCACGCCTCGTCGAGATGAGCGACTGGATAGGCAAGCACCCCGAGCTTGGCAGCGAGGAGGTCGAGTCATCGAAGCTCATCGCGGCTGAGCTGAAGAAGCACGGCTTCAAGGTGGAGATGGGCGTAGAGGGTATGCCCACAGCCTTCAAGGGAGTCGTGAAGGGCAAGGGGAAGGGGCCAACGATCGCCTTCCTCTGCGAATACGATGCCCTCCCCGGCATCGGGCACGGCTGCGGCCACAACATCATAGGCACCTCCGGCCTCGGCGCGGGCATCGCCGTCTCGAAGCTGATGAAGGAGCTGCCCGGGGAGCTGTGGGTAGTGGGCACGCCCGCGGAGGAAGGGCACGGCCCGAGCAGCAGCGCCAAGAAGAAGATGGCGGAGGCCGGCTTCTTCAAGGGCGTCGACGCCGTGATGATGATCCACCCGATGGGAAACAGCAAGATGACGGTGGCGACGGGCTTCCTCGCAATCACCGGCATCACTCTGGTCTTCATGGGCAAGACGGCACACGCCGCCGCCGACCCCTACAACGGCCTAAACGCCCTCAACGCCGCCGTCCTCTGCTTCATGGCCATACACGCCAACAGGCAGCAGCTGAAACGCGGAGCCAACCCCGTCGTCCACGGCATAATAACCGAGGGCGGCCTCGCCAACAACATCATACCCGACCGCGCCGTCATGCAGTTCGGCGTCCGCAGCAGCGACGACACATACATCCCCACACTCGTCGAGATGGTGAAGAACTCCGCCAAGGGCGCAGCCATAGCCACGGGGTGCGAGGTCAAGATCACCGTCAGCCCCGGCCTCAAATCCAACGTCAGGAACCCACCCCTCGAGAAGCTCTTCGTCGAGGAGTTCAAGGCGCTCGGCATCGAGGCGGAGGACCCCGACTACACCGCGGCGCAGCCGCCGGGCGGCAGCACCGACTTCACAGACCTCAGCCACGCCGTCCCCGGGATGCATGCCATGGTTGGCTTCACGAAGGCCGACGTCTCGGGGCACAGCAGGGAACTCTGCGCCGCCACGATGACCGAGGAGGGGCACAGGGGCATCGAGATAGGCGCGAAGGTACTCGCAATCGCCGGCGTCGAGGTACTCGTGGACGCCAAGCTGCGCGCCGAGATCAAGGACGCCTTCGACAAGGCGAAGAAATGAGTCCCAACCACCTTTTTTCAGCGTAGGAACTTGACGCGGAGGTCAGTTCCCCAGTCTCTTCTCCACGATGTTTGCCACCCTCGTCCCTAGGTAACCTGTTAAAAGAGCCCCGGAGGCGAAGGAGAGGATCCACATGAAGGCCACAACCTGCCAAGGGAGAGCTTGAAAAACCAGGAGACGAAGCACGATGACGTTGCTCGACGCCGACAGCCCACCGGCCACGTAGGCGCGCAGCCCCGCACTCCTCCCGAGTATGAGCAGGGCCGCCTCCGCGGCGAGACCCTCGGCGAGGGCTATGGGAAGGATGAGGGAGCCGTGGAAGCTGAAGAGGCTTAACTCGACGAGTCCCTTGAGCGCCCCGGTCGCCGCCGCGGCACCCCGCCGCTTGACGAGAAGCCCCGCGAGAACTATCCACAGCACGTGGATTCCGCTAAGCAGCTGCCCCGTCCCAAATGGGAGGAACGTGACGGCGCCGAGTAGACTGCCGGCGTATCCCACTGGTACGCTGATGACTCCCCCCAGGGCCGCGAGTATCGCTATAAGGGCGATATTCCTTGACGTGAACCACAGCCCACCACGCATAGCCTCCAACTCCCACCTCGTGAAGATAAGTTAAACCCTCTACGTGGTCTCGGGGGAGCCCCCCAAACCCTAAATATTCTCCCGCCCACCCTACTTCGACCGGTGAATAACATGAAGAACGATTTTAAGCGCATGATGAAGTCCGGGAAGCAGGGCTTCGGGACCTGGATCACGATAGAGAGCCCCATGTGTGCCGAGTTGATGAGCAGCATGGGATTCGACTACTTCATACTCGATAACGAGCACTCGCCGCTCGACATGCTCCACATCCAGACCCTCATGCAGGCCTTCCGCCCCGACTCCAAGACGTGCCCCATCATCCGCCCCTGGTGGAACGACATGGTGGCCATCAAGCGCGCCCTCGACATCGGCGCACAGGGCCTCCTCATCCCCTGGATCAACACGGCGGAGCAGGCCAAGGCAGCCGTAAGCTACAGCCGCTACGGCCCCAAGGGGCTACGCGGCTGCGGCCCGCGCCGCGCAGCGATGTTCGACCCCGACTACCTTAAGACCGCGGACAAGGAGATATACATCGCCGTCCAGATCGAGACGGTTGAGGCGGTGAAGAACATCGACGCCATCTGCAGCGTCGAGGGAGTCGACTGCGCCTACATCGGCCCCGGTGACCTAAGCGCGAGCCTCGGCCACATCGGCGACTTCACGCCGAAGGACGAGCAGGACGCCATCGACAAGGTCTGGGACGCATGCAAGGCACACGGCGTCGCCGCGGGCATCCACGAGGGATGCGGCAAGCCACTGTCCGAGCGCATCAAGAAGGGCTACAACATGGTCACCCTGGGGAACGACCTCGTCTACATGAAGATGGGTGTCCAGGGCCAGTTCAAGGAACTGGGCATAAAGAAGTAACCACGCCCCCCTTCATCCGACTTTTCGCGGGAAGACCCGCGTTCTTTATATCTGTAGAAAATTTCCTCGGACCAGTGGCGACCATGAGTAATGCTGCCCTCATAATAATCGACGTCCAGAGTGCCTTCTTCATCAAGGACCTCGGCGTCTACGCCTACAAAGGGGAAGAATACCTGGCGAAGATCAAAGAACTGATCACGCGGGCGAGGAAAGCAGGAGTACCCGTCATATACGTCCAGCACGACGGAGCCGAGGGGACCCCATTCGAGCCCGGGAAGCCCGGCTGGCCCATCCACCCCGCCATAGCGCCCCGGGGAGGGGAGCTGGTCATCCACAAACCCACCCCCGACGCCTTCTACCGCACAACACTACAGACCGAACTCGAAGCACGCGGAATAAGGAGGCTCATAATCGCGGGCATCCAGAGCGACTGGTGCGTCGACACGACGGTGCGCCGCGCCTACAGCCTCGAATACGACGTCACGGTGGCCGAGGACGCCCACACCACCTACGACACCGAGATACTGAAAGCACCCCAGATAATCGCACACCACAACACCATCTTCGGCGGCAGATTCGCCAAGCTCGCCAAGGCCGAGGACATCGACTTCACCAAACTGGCGTTGTTATGACCCATAACACCCCCTTAAATAAGGCGGAAACCAGCCTCACCCACCATAAATTAACAAAAATAATAAAAAACACCACTACGAGCAGATCGTCCCCCATCGATCGGCGTAACAAGTAACACGATGTTGTTGCTACCCCCCCAACACCCAACCCCCCACGCACACAGAGACACAAACGAGCCAAATGAGCCAATTCTTAATAGTTAGCTAGGTTCACGATTTGTTGGCGTATCAATATGGTCGACACGGTAGCAGTCATAGGGGCGGGCGTAATCGGCGGCGCAATCGTAAAGTGCCTGCAGGAGTCCGATGTGGTCGGAAAGGTCATCGCGACGCGCAGGAGCCTCGATTCCCTGAAGGAACTCAAGGAGCTTGGCGCCGAAGTCACAACCGACAACGGTGTCGCGGCGAAGAAGGCGAACATCGTCTTCCTCTGCGTGAAGCCCGGAGACGTCGGCTCCGTCCTCAAGGGGATAGAGAAGGAGGTAAAGGGCAAGCTCGTCATCAGCACCGCCGCCATCATACCCCTCGAATACTACAAGGACACCGTCCCCGGCGCCAGATACGTCCGCTGCATGCCAAACATAGCCGCCCTCGCCAAGGCGAGCTTCACCGCCTACACCTGCGACCCGAGCATCACCGCCGAAGATAAGGCGACGGTCAAGACCCTCCTCGACACGATGGGGACGAGCACGGAGGTGGAGGAGAAGTATATGGACGCCGTCACCGGCCTGAGCGGTAGCGGCCCCGCATTCGTCGCCATAGTCATCGACGCCATGATGTTCGGCGGCCTCAAGGTTGGCCTCCCACGGGATTTGAGTCTCCGGAGCTCCGCCCAGTCCGTCCTCGGCGCGGCGAAGCTCGTCCTCGACGGCACCATGAAGCCGACGGAGATAGCGGAGATGGTCACCACCCCCGGCGGCACGACCATCGACGGCATCTACGAGATCGAGGACGGTAAACTCCGCACGGCGCTGATGAACGCCGTCGAGGCCGCGACGAAGAAGAGCGTAAACATGCGCTACAAGTGGGAGAAGAATGAATAATCTTTAATATATATGTATAATTAACTGTAAGTATCTCTTCTGCTTGATGACTACCCGAGAGGATTTTTGGTATCCGAATTGGGAGATCTACATAGTAGCTCATGAGCGGGTTCTAGACCAATGGGGCGGTTACCCTGGGTTTGTAAGATACGCTGAGCAAATATTCGATACAATAATCGACGAGGTGAAGGGAGTCGATGGTTTATACGAACAGGCGGGGTTGCTCCTCTACAGGCTGAGGGTAATTCGTTTGGTGCATGATGCTCAGAAACGCACCGCCTTCGCAGTAACAGAGGTATTCCTAGAAAAAAATGGCGGACGCATTTTCGAGAAAGACCCTTCGAAGGTTAACCGGTTCATGAAGGATATGCTTAAATTCACCCCTCCTCAAGTCGTCGAGTGGATAAGGTTTGGTGCAATCCCCGAAGAAGCCCAAGGAGATACTGGAGGTTATTCTTGAGCGTGATAAGGAAATTTTTCAGAAGATGAACGGTGGATCGAAGAAGGTCCGTAACGACAAGAAAAGATCCTAGTTTTCGATGGATTAGGATTTGGAGAAGCTGTTAAATCCAGTCCTCGCCCCATTTCTCAGCCAGTGATTGGTTTGTCCTACGATTTGCTCATCAAGAACGGTAAGGTGATCGATGGCGCGGGGAACCCTTGGTACTGGGGGGACGTCGCCGTCGAGGGCGACCGGATCGCCGCGATTGGTAAGCTCGGCGACGCTAAGGCGGAGAGGGTCATCGACGCCAATGGGCTCGTGGTGGCGCCAGGATTCGTCGACGCACACAGCCACAGCGACTTCAACACACTCGTCTACAGGGAGATGGAGAGTACCGCGATGCAGGGCATCACGACGGTCGTAGCGGGACAGTGCGGCTCGACCGCAGCCCCCGTGGACCCCGCCCTCCGCGAGTTGTTCGAGAAGGAGGTGAACTCACAACTACCCACCGGCGTCAGCATAAAGGTGACTTGGACGACGTTTGATGAGTACCTCAAGGAGGAGGAGAAGGCGGGCCTTGGGGCGAACGTCGCACACATGGTCGGCCACGGCGCGATCCGCACAGCCGGCATGGGTCCGGACGCCCGCGCCCCAACGGCCAAGGAGATGAAGAAGATGCGCGAACTCACCGCCGAGGCCATGAAGGCCGGCGCCTACGGCATCAGCAGCGGCCTAATCTACCCCCCCGGCATCTTCGCGAAGACCAAGGAACTAATCGAGGTCTCCAAGGTCGCCGCGGAGTACGGTGGCATCTACGATACCCACATACGCGGCGAGGGGCGCGCCCTGCTCAAGTCCGTCAGGGAGGCTATAACCATCGGCGAGAAGGCGGGCATCCCTGTCCAGATCAGCCACCATAAGGCGGCTAACAAGGCGGTCTGGGGGAAGAGCAGGACGACCCTCAAGCTCATCGAGAAGGCGCGCGCCAAGGGCATCGACGTGACCGTCGACCAGTACCCCTACCGAGCCGGGGCTACCAGCCTCGTCACCCTCCTACCTCCATGGGCACACGACGGCGGCATGGAGAAGCTCCTCACCCGCCTCGCCGACCCCAAGCAGCGGGAGAAGATGAGGAAGGACGTCAAGGACGGCATACCCGGCTGGGAGAACTTCGCCGGAGAACTCGGCTGGGAGAACGTGATGGTCTCCAGCATCAAGGGGGACAAGAACAAGAAGTACGAGGGCAAGACGATGGACGTCATCGCCGGGGAGATGAAGGAGAAGGACGTCTTCGACGCCCTCTGGAAGCTGCTACTCGCCGAGGAGGGGACACCCGGCATGATAATCTTCAGCATGGACGAGGGTGACATAAAGCGCATCATGGCGAGTCCCTACCAGATGGTCGGCACCGACTCCAGCAGCGTCTGCAACGTCGGCCCCTTCGGCCTCGGCAAGCCCCACCCGCGCCACTTCGGCACATACCCACGCATCCTCGGCAAATACGTACGCGAGGAGGGCGTCATGCGCATCGAAGACGCGATAAGGAAGATGACCAGCTTCCCCGCCCAGCGCTTCGGCATCCTAGACCGCGGCATACTCCGCCCCGGGATGCACGCCGACATCACACTCATAGATCCCGACAGGGTAATCGACAAGGCGACATTCGAGGACCCCCACCAGTACCCCGAGGGCATCCCCTACGTCGTCGTAAACGGCAAAGTCACCGTCGATGGAGGAAAATACAAGAAGGTTTTAGCCGGGAAGACGCTGAGAAAACGCTAACCCACATTTCTTAGACTCTGATAACCCTCCCGGAAGCGCGGGAGGGGGTTTACTTGATGTACTTTCTCATGTGCTTCGGCGTCGCGTGGGGCACCGGCAGGTCGATCATCGTCTTGAAGCCGGGCTCCGCGTTGATCACAATCGGGATCATGTTCGCCGTGATGGCGATCGTCGCGTAGTCGCCATGAGTGCACGGGCTGATCTTCTCGTTGATCGGCGGCACACCCTTGATGGTCACCGAGTCGAACTCCTCCGGCGCACCGATGTACGCCTTGAAGTCCATCGTGATCATCTTCTTTCCCTTCACGATGCCGTAAGCCATCTGCATCGAGCCCGCGTTGTTGCCCTTAGGCACCTTGATCGCCTCGCTCGCAACATCCTTCTTCAACACGACGGGCTGAGGCTTCTCGACCTCTATCTTGTCGAGGTCCCAGCCGAGTGCGTCCGCGATCATCTGTATGCTCTGCTCGAGGCCGACGTGGCCGGTGATCTCGTGGCTCGCGATCTTCTTGTTGAAGTCGTCGACCGTTAGGCCTGCGCCGATCTTGGTCTGGAAGGGTATGCGGCGCGTCGCGGCGTCCATCTGGCGGGCGATGTAGATGTCGTCGACCTTCTGGCAGACGGCTGTGAGGAAGATGGGGAGGGTGTCCATGACGAAGCCTGGGTTTACGCCGGTGCCGAGGATTGTCGCCTTGCCCTTCTTCGCCACTTTGTCCAGCTTCTCCGCGTACTTCTTCCCCTCGGGGGTCGCGTAGGGGTAACTGAGCTCCTCGCACGTCGAGACGACGTTTACGCCGTTCTTGAGGATGCCCTCGAACTGCGTGTAGGTGTTCTTCAGGTAGCTCATGGTTGTGTGGCAGACGATGTCGGGCTGGGTCTCCTTGAGGACCTTGTCGACGTCGTCGCTGATCTTGACGCCGAGCTTCTTCTTCCCCATGACCTCGCCGAGGTCCTTGCCCACGATCTTAGGGTTGATGTCGATTGCGCCGACTAGCTCCACGCCCTCCTTCTCTAGGAGGTGGGTCACAAGCTTCTGGCCGATTACGCCGATGCCGTAAGAGACGACTTTGACGTTCTCCAAGTTGGATCAGGTTAGAGGGAATGGGTCAACTTATAGCCCTTACGCGTTGTCGGGCGCCGGATCGCTTGAGGAGGGAGTTGGCTCGTCCGGTTGACCCTGAGCGGCGTTGGGTGGGGTCGGTGTTTCGGGCTGTGGCTCCGCCGCGGGCGGCTCGGGCGGCGCTCCCCTGAGTCTCCTCTCCCACGAGGAGAATGGCTCCCACCCCTTCCTCTTCGCGTACAAGACGACGACGAAGATGACCACGCCGGGGATGAGTGACTTGAGCACCGAGTCGAAGACTAGGCTGAAGCTCGGCTGCTCCTTCAGCAGCAGCCAGTTGGCTGAGACCGTTCCACCCGTCTGGTCCCACCACATGCTCGGCGTGATCTTGCTCGTCCACCACGTCACGTCGCAGGCGATGGGCAGCATGACCAGCACTAGGTGGTATAGCCACACCATCGCCCCCGTGTCGTCGTCGTGGAACGCGAGGGGGACGACGAGACAGGCAACATACCAGGTTATTATCGAGAGGTTGTCGAGGACCAGATGCACGTTCTGAGACTCTGACTGGGTACTACCCGATACGAACCAGAAACTCGCGGCGACGAGGGGCGCCACGAGGAGCGGGGCGAGCGACAGCACCGGGAACCGCCCAGCTCCGGGCCTCCGAGCCGGGAGGATGTAGTCTATGAAGAACGTGAGCGCCATGAAGCCGATGACGAGGCCGAAGCCCCTCATCGTCTTTATGAAGAGGCTGAAGTAACCGATTATCGGTATGTGGCCGATGACCTTCCCCAGTATGTTCCCCGAGGGGATGGGCGTCCCGTCGGCGAACATATTATTGTCCCCCTTCGTTACGTAGCTGACCTTCCCACCCACGCTCACCATCCTGATGGCTCGGTGTACGATGTACTGATCCGTGGTGCCCGGCATCAGGAAGACTATTATCTCCCCATCGGGATTCGGACCCGCGGTTACGTTCTTCACGTCTGGTATCTGGGCGACGACGATGTAGTCACCGACGCCGAGGGTCGGCACCATGCTCTGGCTGACCACGACCATCATCGGGTACTCCGTCCCCAGAACCCCCTTGAGGACGTAGGAGCCGCCGAAGAAGACCATTATAAGGACAGCGAAGGCGACGCCGTACTTTACGACCTCCCGTATTCTAGGGTCCAACTTAGGAGCCCCTAGGGTGGCAAGGCTAATCAGCCTTTCGGGGTGTGAGCCAGCCCGTCAAGTCCTGGCAGCTCACGGGGTCTCTCTGCCCGCTCTCAAAACACTTGTCGATGTCGGCGCAGATCATGCACGGGCACCCCTCGATGCTGTCCATCGTCACAAACTCCTTCTTGCTGAACAGTTTGTAGCTCCACCTTCCATCGTGTAGTACCTTGCGCCTCTCTACTGAACCTTTCTCCTCGAAGCGCAGGGCGAGCCTGGAGCCCTCCCTGCTGCTTACGCCGAGTTCCTTCCAGAGCTCGCTCTGCATGATCCCGCCCTCGCCCGCCTGGAAGATTATCTTCAAGGCGCGTTGGTCGAGGCTGTTCTTGTGGGACACGCAGGGCCCCTCCCGATTATTCCTCGTAATAGATGAGGTCGTAGTCCTCTAGGACGCCGTGGAGCTTCTCAACGGCTTCGCGGACCATGTCCTCATGCTTGGCGCCCGTGCAGACTAGTTTACCGCTGGCGAAGAGGAGCATGACTACCTTTGGCTCCCCCATCCTGTATATGAGGCCGGGGAACTGCTCGGGCTCATACATGACGTTGTCCATGATGTCTGCGGCGGTCTCCAGGTCGATCTTGCCGTGGAGGTTGGCGGAAGCGACGATGTTCTGGATAACGATCTTCGGCTTGCCGAGGATTATGATGCCGTTCGTCTTGAGTTCGCGGACGACCTTCTTCACCGCGCTCCTAGCCTGCTTCTCCGACTTTGCGCCGGTGCAGACCATCTTGCCTGAGCCGAAGATCAGGGTCGCGGTCTTCGGTCTCTTGAGCCTGAAGACGAGGCCGGGGAACTGCTTTGGGCGGTACTCGACGTTCCTGAACACCTTCATGATGGCGAGCAGGTCAATCTTCTGATCGAGGGTCGCCGAGGCGACGACGTTCTCGATGCTGATGTGCAGGTCCTTCTTTTCGATTAGCTCTTTCGTCTCAGGTAGCTCTTTCTTTTCAGGTAGGTCTATCTTCTCAGCCAATTGATCTTCACCAATCACCCATTAGAGTTCGTCTAACCTGCTCAGCAGGTCGGTAGGCAGCAGGTCCTGGTTCACTATCTCGACGACCGGGAAGCTGCTCTGGTTTGGTTCGTGCTGCATCTTCTCCGAGGAGCCGATCTCGCCGCTGTAGCTGTTGTATGTGATGAAGTTACCCTTGATCTGCTCCTTCTCCTTGACGCAGTAGAGGAACATCTCGTGTAGTGTGCCGCCTACGAGGAAGTAGAGGTGAGAGTTGCCGTTCGCTAGGTGCTGTATGACTCCGCTTGATTGGGAGGATGCCACGAGCATTATTAGGTCCCTGAGGGACCGGAGTTGGACGAACTTCATGGCGTTACCTTATAAAGTGCGTATTCAAGTATATAAATAGTTTAAATAATGGTGAATGTTTCAACTTGAGTTAAATTCGTTTCATGAGAATAACCGAGGATTTATAGAATTTGACTCATCCGGATCAATTTGCGGATTCAACTACTTGCACGGTTCTGTATAGCGGCATAAATTAGACTGGTATTTTTAGGAAAAAACGCTTATTAGCCAACCTGCTTCCCCTTGGGAACATGGACATCACCGCCCTCATAGTGGTCCTGCAGACCTCGATGGCACCCTGCGTCCTCATCTCGGGCGTCGGGCTCCTCGTACTGTCTATGACGAATCGGCTCGGGCGCCCACTGGATCGCATCAGGGCGTTGACGACTGAGCTCAAGCAGGCGGAGGGTGAACAGAAGCGTGTGCTCCTCGAGGAGGTCGACATCCTCTACAGGCGCGCCAAGCTGCTTCAGGCGGCAGTCACATTCTCGGTGCTGAGCATATTCTTCGTCGCGACGATTATTCTCTCACTGTTCATTACGGCGACGTTCAATGTTGGCTTGGTGGAGATTATCGAGGTTCTGTTCTCGGCGAGCCTGATCAGCCTCGTCACTTCCCTAGCCCTCTTCGTCTGGGACATCCAGCTTGGCCTCAACTCGATCAAGATTGAGATTGATCGCTGGAAGCCGCGTTGAGCCCCCCCGTTTTGAAAACGCGCTTGGCGTAGCATCCCCAGTGACTGCTTTGTGTGGACTGAAGACGCCTGAGGAGTTCTTCGGATACGCCCGGGCGCTGACTGATGCATCCTTCAAGCTATTCTTCAACGCCCTCCTCGGCTGACCCTCTATATTATCCCAGTTTTCTATATAGGATACACCTAAACCACGGTGGCGTATAGCCCTGATCGGTGAAAAAATGAACTGCAAGGTATGTGGCGAGACGAATAACGACGACGCGAAGTTCTGCAGCCGCTGCGGCTCAAGCCTCGACGGTAGCAGCCAGGGATTCATAGTGGCGACGATGCCGACGCTCCCCGGCTACAGGGTGAAGCGGGTGATAGGCATCGTGTCCGGTATCACCCCGAGGACGAGGGGCATCATGGGCAAGTTCATCGCCGGGATCGAGTCGATGATTGGAGGCGAGGTTACGGCCTTCAGCTACGAGATCGAGAAGGCGAGGGTTGAGGCGATCGACAGGCTGCGGTCGAAGGCCGCCGCGATGGGCGCTAACGCGGTGCTCAGCGTCGACATCGAGACATCGGACATGGGCTACCAGATGGGGATACTCGTCTTCTCGGCGACGGGGACCGCCGTGGTCGTCGAACCCGAGGCCCAGTCCTAACCCGTTTTCTGCTGGATCTCCAGCTTGACTTCGGCGAAGAACTCTTTCTTCGCTTTGCAGATGGGGCAGATGTATGGTGCGTCCTCGCGGAAGACGACGTATCCGCATTGTTTGCAGTACCAGAGCTTCCTCTGCGTGGGTTGGGGTGCGGTCGCCGCGGGCTTCACCTCTACCGCTGGGGTGGGTGCTAGCTCGGGGAACATCTTCTCGGCGGGTCTCCTCTCGGGGATGGGCGTCGGCTTCCCGGAGTCGAAAACGTCCTTGTTTACGTATAGGCTGCAGTAGCAGGCGCCGAACTCGGCGACGTCTGGGTCCCTGTAGTCGCATGGGCAGATTACGTCGCGGTCCTGCTCGTAGACGCCCGTGCCGGGTCTGCATGGGCAGCTCGGGTAACCGTAGCGGTCCTCATTCGTCTTCAAGCCCTCGAAGAGGTCCTGGAGGAACTTTTGGTCGGGGTTTAGGTGGTAGCCTCGGCTTCTGGCGTCGGACTCGGCGCGTTGCCTGACCGACTCTATGGTAACGGTCATAGTCCCAGAGCACTCAATATCTTATCTGGTTGCAGGTGCTGAGGGTGTAGAGGAAGACTTTGTGTGTGTTCATGGTACCATCGACCTTTGTGACGGGCAACCGGGTTCTCCTTAGGGTAGTTTTTTGATCGCGTGAGATATAAATGGTGACCGGGGGCTCAGGCTTCTTGGGTGGGGCTGAGTCTCCGCCTGAGGATGGAGGAGCAGACGATGAGCCAGTATGTGTAGTTGGGGAGGGTTAGGGCGAAGCTTAGCCAGTAGCCCTGCTGGGCGTAGTAGGCGAGGGCGAGCCCTATGGCGAGGACGATGAGAACCGTCCCGGGGAGGTTGTAGCCCTTGAGCACCTTACGGTCCCTGTACGCGGTGTAGAGCATGAGGAAGCCGCTGAGGAAGAGGAAGAGGTTGCCGGCGTCGAGGAGAAGCGTGTCCACGTTACTCACAGTGGTTGACGCCTAATAACGGTTGAGCGGGTGCTTGGTAGGGAATATGTGCTTCTTTTGCTTAGATCGGCGTGTCAACGGGGTCGTTTCTGGACTCCTTTCAGCTATCGGAGCATTAAACCTGAATATCTGGGGTACCCCCTCCCCCCTATGGTTTTCGTCGCATATTTCATGCGTGTTTCTGGCGCTAAATAGGATCTTTTAGGCGTTTTCAGGGTCTAAAAAAGATCGTTTTGAGTGTACTTTTCGCGCATTTTAACGTCACTTTATGTGCATTTTCGTACATTTTCAATAGCGATCGGGGCGCGGTAGAGCCTCTTGACGGGTTCGCTGTTGCTGAGGACGAAGAGGACGCCGAGTGCGTCTAGTTCGCGTACGGTCTCGCTGAGTCTGACCTGCTCCGCCCATGGGAAGCCGGTGGGGCTGTATGTGTTGAAGTTGGATGTCCTGCTCGTGGGCTCGTAGGGTGGGTCGAGGTAGATGATGTCTCCTTCGTGTGCCGCGTCGAGGAGGTATGAGAAGTCCTCGCAACGTAGCTCGACGCGCCGTAGTGCTTGGCTGGCGGCGTGTATGTCCTCCTCGGGGACGATTGTGGGGTTACTGTATGTGCCGAAGGGGACGTTGTACTTGCCGCGGCTGTTGACCCTGTAGAGGCCGTTGTACCCCGTCTTGTTCAGGTAGAGGAGGAGGGCGGCGTCCTCGACGGCGTCAAGCCCCCCCTCGTTGAAGCGGTCCCGTAGTCTATAGTAGGTCTCCTTCTCGTATGGGTGCCTCGACGCCTCCGCGATGAGCGCGTCTGGGCTGTCCCTGACGACCCTGTAGAAGTTGACGAGGCGGGGGTTCACATCGTTGACGGTCCCCCTCCGTGGCCTGACGGTGAAGAATGCGGCTCCCCCTCCGAGGAATGGCTCGTGGTACGCCCTCTCCTCGTAGTCCGGGGGGAACGTGGAGACTATGAACTGTACGAGGCTCCGCTTGCCCCCCGCCCACTTGAGGATCGCCGTCATCTCTCTACCAGCTTGAGCCCGTATTTAGTGAGGCGCTGGAAGTGGGCGTCCCCGGTTTCGAGGGGGAGGTCGGAGGCGATTGCGGTCGCGGCGATTATCAGGTCAGCGTCGGGGACGGGCTCCCCCGCCTTCTTCACCTTGCCGTAGAGGGAGCATGCGAGGAGGACCACCTCGTTGTCGACGCCCTTAACCCGGTAGCTCGCCTCGAGAAGCTCCTTTACCTCCCGCCTCTTCCCCTCGTCTACGCCGCGAAGCACCTCGAGGAGTGTTATCACCGATATGGTGCCCTCATCCGTGGCGCCGAGTCGGATGTTGTCTATCAGGGCGTCGCTGTCGATGAGCCTCATTTCAGCTCGAAGTTCTCCCTGAATTCCCTGCTGGCCTCACGCATCTTCTCCAGGTCGTCGTCTGTGAGTAGCTCTTTTAGTCTCTGGGCCGCCTTCATCCGCTTGGCGTCTTTCGCCTCGTTGTAGAGGTAGACGATGTATTCACTCCACTCCCTGTTTCCCTTCTCGTCTTCTACTGCGGCCTTCGTCCCCTTTTTGACGGAGATCGTCTCGTATTCGCCCATCGTCTCATAGTTATGTAGTTATGTAACTATATAGTTATTTCGTCGCGCTTCGCAGCGGGCACGATACCTATAATTGGCGCCGTATCGCCTCGGTTAATTGATGAAGCCCATAATCCTGATCGTGAGTGGGGCAGTAGTCACCGTGGCGCTGCTTGCGATGCTCTGGGGCTCGACGTACTCCGTCCCCGATCTGGTGCGTGTGAGCTACGGGCTGCCCCTCAACTGGGGCGTGAACACACTCGACACCATCGCGGGCCCCGTCGACAGGTGGAACGTAGACCTCGTCTCCCTCGCCGTCGACCTCGTCTTCTGGTTCGCGACGCTAATTGTTGCCCAGTTCCTCGCCTCCCGGTGCATATAGGCAGCCACTAGACCGGGAAACAAACGACCGGAAAATTAGTTATAAGAAAAAGAAGGGGGGGCTAGAAGATGTCCTTGCCGTCGACGGCGAGGAGCCTCGACCAGTTCTCCGTCGTCTGCTCCTGTATCGCCGCTATCTCCTCGTCCTTAAGGTGCCTGAACCTGCCCTGCATTTTCAGCGCCTCGGAGACGGGCTTCAGCTCCCGCGGTTTGTAGGTCAACCTCATCTTGTGCCCGTCGAGTATCTCGTAGAGGGGCCAGAGGCCAGACTCTACTGATAGCCTCGCGAGCTTGATGGTGTCCTTGGGGTCGGTGCCCCAGCCCGTCGGGCAGGGGCTGAAGATGTGCATGTAGCGGAAGCCCTTCAGCTCCTTTGCGTACATGATCTTCGCCGTCAGGTCCTCGGGGTAAGCGACGGAGGCGGTGCCGACGTATGGCACGTGGTGCAGGGCGAGTATCATGGGGACGTTCTTCTTCTCCGCAGCCTTACCCCTGCTATTCTTTGCTACCGGCGTCGTCGTGGTGCTCGCGTGCGCGGGGGTGGCACTGCTCCTCTGTCCGCCAGTGTTCATGTACGCCTCGTTGTCGTATGTGAACCACATCACGTTCTCATTCCTCTCCGCTGCCCCCGAGAGGCCCTGGAATCCTATGTCACAGGTCCCGCCGTCCCCGATGAGGGCCGCCACGGTGATGTCTTCCCTGCCGATGATCTTGTAGCCTCTGGCGAGGCCGGTCGCGAAGGCTGCCGCGCCCTCGAATGCTGGGCCGAAGAAGCTGCGGACGCGTATGTTCATGAAGCCGGGGGCGCATGAGGCGACCTCGACGCGCGCCGAGTTCCTGCCGAGCGCCTTGAAGATCAGCCTGCCGACGATGGACCCTCCGCAGCCTTGGCACGCGGGGTTGCCCGACCACATGACCTCCTCATCGCGGAGATCCCGTATGCTCATTTTCTTGCTCATATCATCACCCTATCCACGCGGGGGCACCCTCTGCACCCTTGAGAGTCATCTCGGCCGCCTTCTCTATGTCGCGTACCCTGACCTCGCGGCCGGCGAGGCCGGCGTAGAAGCCGAGCACCTTTGGCCGGTCCTTCATATCGTATATGGCATTCCGTATTGAGCCATAGGAGATGCCGTTCTCTCCAAGGCTGATATTACGGTCGATAACGCCTATCGTACTGACGCGTTTGCCGATGTCCCTGAACTCTTCGTCGGGGAAGGGCCTGTACGACTTGAGTTTTACGAGTCCTATTTTCTTACCCAGCCTACGGAGGTTATCGACAGCGACGCGAGCGGTGCTTGCGAGCGTGCCCATGGCGACGATTACAGCGTCGGCATCCTCAGCACGGTATTCCTCGAAGAGTCCATCGCC
>JAPKYO010000003.1 GCA_026394265.1 Candidatus Bathyarchaeota archaeon | reverse complement strand
GGTCAATCTTCGTCAGGTCTTCCAGCCTCCACCCAGCGCGCCCCCGAGGGGGTGTGCTCCCTCTTCCAGATGGGCACCCGCTTCTTCAGTTCGTCAATGACGTACGCGCAGGCGTCGAAGGCCGCTTTGCGGTGCCCGGCGGAGACGGCGACGAGGACGATGTTATCCCCGACACGGAGGTCGCCGTACCTGTGGACGACGAGGACGTCCTCAACGAGGAACTTTTCCATGGCTTCCTCCCTTATGGCTGCGAGTTGCTTCTCCGCCATCTCAGGGTAGACCTCGATCTCCATGCGCTCAACCCGCCCCGCCTCAGACTCGTCGCGGACCGTGCCCACAAACGTCACCAACCCGCCCACGGAGGGCTTCATGAGCCGCTTCAGCTCCTCGTCGACGCTGAAGTCGTCGCGGGTTATCCGGATCACGGTCTCAGCCTCCGCTCACGGGTGGGAAGAGGGCGACCTCGTCCCCCGCCTTGAGGACCCGCTTCGGCTCGACGAAGGAGCCATTCACGGCCACGAGTATGTTGCCCTCCTGAGCCTTGAGGGAGTCGTGTAGCCCCTGGACCCGGCGCTTAAGCGCCTCAGCCGTGGAGCCCTCGGGGACATCCAGCTGCTCCTCCTTCAAACCCGTGAACTCGCGTATGCTCGCGAAGTAGCGCACCCGTAGCCTCATCTATCCTCACTCCAGTACGGCGCCCTCCTGCTCGTCGCCAGCCGGAAGGCGTCCACCAGTTCCTCCTTCCCCGCGCCTCTCCTTAAGAGTTGCACCACGGGGACGAGGTTGTCCCCCCTCATGAGGCAGGGCTTGAGGCGCCCGTCGCTCGTGAGGCGCAGCCTGTTGCAGTTGGCGCAGAAGACGGTGTTGTGGATCGGGCGCACGATCTCAACCGTGGCCCCGTCGGCGAGCGTGTACCGCTTCCTCTTATGCATAACCTGCTCCTCGACGCTCACCGCCTCCCGGTCCCACACCCGCTCAAGCGGCGTCAAGTCATAGTAGAGGTCCCCCCAACGCTCCACGCCCCGCTCGAGGCTCTGGTACTCGATGAGCTGCAGAATCGCCCCCGATTCCGCGGAGAGGCGGAGCATATCCGGTACCTCATCGGAGTTTAGCCCCTTCATGACGACGAAGTTGAGCTTGATCGGTTTCAGCCCCGCCTCGTCGGCCGCACGTATCCCCTCCTTTACCCCGTCGAGGCAGTCGACACCCGCGATCTTCTTGACCGTCTCCCGTTTGAGGCTGTGGAGGCTAATGTTGACCCTCTTGAGCCCCACGTCCCTGAGGGCGGCCGCCCTCCCGGGGAGCAGCAGGGCATTCGTCGTCATGGAGACCTCCCTGACGTGAGGTGAGATGAGGCTGATGACCTCGACAATGTCACCCCTCATCAGGGGCTCCCCGCCGGTGACCTTTACCTTAGTGACGCCGAGCTCCGCCGCTACCTCGACGATGCGCCCGATCTCGCCGGGGGCCATCTCCTTCCCCGGGTCATGCTCCCCCTCCCTGTGGCAGAAGAAGCAGGCGAGGTCACACCTCTGCGTGACGCTTATGCGGAGGCTCGATACGTGCCTCCCATGGGGGTCGACGAGTGGCTCCAAACCTTGACGAAACTATCCCCTCCTCGGCGCCCTAAAACGCTTATGCACGGACAAACACAACGGCAAAGCTTATCCGACATGCATGAGTAGACACTTCGTTAATAGGTGAACGCGATGACAGAGAAGAAGGGTATATCGATCAATCAGAAGACGGCGGTCATCCTAGCCGTGGTAATCGTCGTCGGAGTCGTGGGCGCGGTCTGGTACTTCAACCAGCCAGTAGCGGGCAAGACCCGACTCATCGTCTCCACCACCACAAGCCTCTACGAGACCGGATTCCTATCCGTCCTCAAGAAGAGTTTCGAGACCCAGTACCCGCAGTATAACGTGAGCTTCATCAGCCAGGGCACGGGGCTGGCACTCGCCACCGCGGCGCGCGGCGACGCCGACCTCGTCCTAGTCCACGCCCCATCCTCTGAGGTGGTCTTCCTCAGCAACGGCACCGGCGTGAACCGCAAGATCGTCGCCTACAACTACTTCCTCATCGTCGGCCCGGCGAGCGACCCCGCCGGCATCAAGGGGCTCTCAGCAGTCGACGCGTTGAAGAAGATCGCCGCAGCGGGTGAGGCCGGGACGGCGATGTGGGTGAGCAGGGGAGACAAATCCGGCACAAACACGAAGGAGATCTCCCTCTGGAAGCTAGCCGGTTTCGACGCCACGAAGCTCGCGGCGGAGAAGGCGCCCAGCGGGGATCCCTGGTATCTATCCGCAGGAGCTGGCATGACAGCCACACTCCAGCTAGCCAACCAGAAGAACGCCTACACGATAACCGACGTAGCCAGCTTCCTCACAAACACCGCGAACAACAACATCCAACTCGTCCAGTACGTTGGACCCGAGAAGAACATGCTCAACGTCTACTCCGTCATGGTCTGCAACCCCGCGAAGAACACGAGGGGTACCTTCGAGGCAGCCATGACGTTCGAGAGGTACCTCGTCTCAACGGATGGGCAGAACCTCCTCGGCACATTCGGCGTACAGGGTAAGACGGTCTTCTCGCCCTGGATACCGACGCTGACCGCGGGCACAGACACGACCACAATCGAGTGGGTGAAGAGCTACGCCTACCTCCAGGGCACGGAGTGCCCGACACAGTACCGCCTCAACGCCGACGACCTATACAAATAAAGGGACTGAACCCACCATCTCTTGAAGGTGCCCGTTTTTGAGCTGGCAGCCATTAATCGACGGAATATGGCAGGGGGCACACCTCATCCTGTCCGGGGACAGCGAGGTGATGCAGATAGCCCTGAGGAGCCTCGAGACCGCCGCAGCCGCGACCGGGATGGCTGCACTCGTCGGGATGCCGATAGGTGTAGCCATCGGCCTCGGATCGTTCAGGGGTAGGGAGTTCCTCAAGACCCTCTTCAGCGCCCTCGTAGGCGTACCCACGGTCACCCTCGGCCTCTTCCTGTACATCCTCTTCTCAAGGAGCGGGCCGATGGGGTACCTCCAGTTCCTCTACACGGTGCCGGGCATAGCTGTCGGTGAGGCGGTCCTCGTTACCCCGCTTGTGATCAGCTTCGTGGCGAGCGCCGTCGAGGCGAGGGACGTAGGGGTGAGGGACCTCGCCCGAACCCTCGGCGCCTCGGAGTACGAGAGCAGCCTCGCCGTCCTAAGGGAGGCTTGGAGCGGGGTCTCCCTCGCCCTCGTCTCCAGCTTCAACAGGGCCTTCGCCGAACTCGGCATCGCGATGATGATCGGGGGGAACATCGAAGGCTTGACGAGGGTGCTCACAACCTCGATCGCCCTGCAGACAAACATGGGGGAGCTCGGACTAGCCTTCGCCCTCAGCTACATCCTCCTAATAGTCGTACTCTCCCTAAACTTCCTCATCGCGTGGCTCGGGAGGGAGCGATAGTTGGAGCTCTTCATGCTTGAAGGAGTCCAGCGGAACTTCGGGGGCAGGCGCGCCCTCGACGCCATCACCCTCTCGCTGGATGAAGGGGAGGCACTCGGAGTCGTTGGGGAGAGCGGCGCCGGCAAGACGACCCTCCTCAGACTCCTAGCCGGGCTCGACGTGCCCACGGCCGGGACCCTCAGGTGGAGGGGGAGGACCGTGGATAAGCAGGTCGCCACCGAACTCAGGGGGGAGGCGACTATGATCTTCCAGCACCCCCTCTTCATACGCGGAAGCGTCCTCGACAACGTCGCCTATGGACTCCGTCTCCGCGGCGCCCCCGAGGCCGAGATACCCAGACGCGTCTCCGAGACCCTCGCCAAGGTCCGCCTCCCCGGCTTCGAAACGAGGGACGCACGCAAAATATCCGGCGGTGAACAGCAGAGGGTCTCCCTCGCGCGTGCACTCGTCCTCGACCCAAAGGTGCTGATCCTCGACGAGCCGACCGCCAACCTCGATTCGGAGAACGCCTCCATAGTCTCAGACATAATCGCGGGGGAGGCCGGCACGAGGAGCGTCGTAGTGGCGAGCCACGACCTCGCGAGGGTTGGGAGGCTCGCAGAGCGGGTGATCCAGCTTGAGGCGGGGAGGATAGTCGCGGAGGGCGGCGTCGATGTGCTCGCATCGAACAGGTTCGGCAGCAACGTCTTCTCGGGGATAGGCAGGAGCGTCAACGGGGAGTCGGACGTCGACGTTGGGGGAGGCGTCACGATAGCCTGCGCCGTCGGCCGCGAGGGACGTGTTGCCGTCAGGGTCAGGCCCGAGGACATCATAGTCTCCAAGGCCCCCGTCGAGACGAGCGCGCGGAACGAGTACAGGGGGCGCATAGTCGGCGTCGAGGAGAGCGGCACGATAATAAGGCTCAGGATAGACGCGGGGAGGGTCTTCACCGCACACATCACACGCCGAACCCTCGCCGAGATGGGGCTCAACGTCGGCTCAGAGGTCTACATCAGCTTCAAAGCCTCCGCCGTCGAACTCCTCTAGCCGAGACCCTTTATAATCCAGCAGAACGAAATCCAATCCACGGGTGACACGATGGCGAAACTCAAGGGATCGGAGACCGAGAAGAACCTTCTAAAGGCGTTCGCCGGCGAGAGCCAGGCGAGAAACAGGTACACCTACTTCATGAACGCTGCGAAGAAGGAGGGCTATGAGCAGATCGCGGGCATCTTCGAGGAGACGGCTAACAACGAGAGGGAGCACGCGGAGATATTCTTCAAGCACCTCGAGGGGGGAGACGTCGAGATAATCGCCTCCTACCCCGCGGGCAGGATAGGGACGACCGCCGAGAACCTGCTCGCCGCAGCGGAGGGGGAGCACATGGAGTGGGGGACGCTCTACCCAGCCTTCGAGAAGGTGGCGCGGAAGGAGGGCCTTGACAAGGTCGCTGAGAGCTTCAAGGAGGTCGCCGAGGTCGAGAAGAGGCACGAGGCACGGTACCGGAAGCTGCTCGAGAACGTGAAGAATGGGGAGGTCTTCAAGAGGGGCAAGGTCGTGGAGTGGAAGTGTCGGAACTGCGGCTATGTCCACGAGGGCAAGGAGGCCCCGAAGGTCTGCCCGGCGTGCAAGCACGCGCAGAGCTACTACGAGCTACTCGCCGAGAACTACTGACTCATTTTACGTCCACGTTTTCGTGGATTCTCTTTACCGTGTTTTCGATTGCTTCTATGGTTGGTGTCGTTATCTTGATGGCGTGGTTGGGGCACGCCTCGACGCATCGCCCGCAGCCGCGGCACTGGTCGGTGACCCGAGCCTTACCGCCCTCGACTTCTATGGCGTCGACGAAGCACACCTTACCGCACTCCCCGCAGCCCACGCACGCGGAGGGGTCGACGGATACCTCGACGCCCTCCATCTTCGTTATCCGCCCCCCGATGGCGCCGTTGAGGCTCGGTAGCATCTTCCAGAGGCAGCAGCAGGGGCAGCAGTTGCAGACGGTTAGCAGCCTCTCCCCGGGGGCTACGTCGAGCCAGACGGCGTCGAGCTTGTTCCTGCCGATGACGTGTATGAGGCCGGCATCGTCGGCGCGGCGGATGTGCGCGTGAGCCTCCTCCCTCGTGACGGGGCGGCCGAGCTTGGGGTCGATCCTCTTCGCCGCCTCCCCCATGAAGAGGCAGCCGAGGTCACGTGGGTAGTCCTCGCAGCTGTTCGACTCGCGGCAGATGCAGAAGTTCATGGCCCAGTGGAAGTCGGCCTCGTCGATGAAGCGGTGGACCACCTCGCTTGGGAGGGGTGTGCTTGTGCCGGGGTCTATCGGCTGGTTGACGGCTACCTCGACGACGCTGTCCTTGGGGAGGTAGACGAGGTCGTCGCCGTCGAATAGCATCCGGCTCATTAGGGCGCCGACGCCGGGGATGCGGGACGCCTTGGCGAGCGTGAACCTGTACTTGAAGTTCCTCTTGAGCAGGTCGATGAACCAGGGGGGGCGCGTGGCGGTTGCCTCCGGCTGCTACCCTATCGTCGCCACGGGTAGGTAACATTAGCGGCGGCTAGTTCTCTATCGTCTTTGGGTCCTTCACCTTGAAGTGTGCCCAGAGGACTATGGGTATGAGTCCCAGGGACATGAGGACGAATGGGACGGCGGGGTTGTACTCGTAGAGGAGTCCGCCCAGGGTCTGCCCGATGGCGAGTGGGATGAAGAGGAGCATGCCGCCGCCCCACATCGTCCCCCTTATGTCGATGAAGAAGTTCCCGCTACCCACGGCGGAGGTGACCCTGCCGCGGCGGTTCCGGGGCGTGTAGTCGGCGAGCAGGCTCTGGAAGCCGGGCATTAGGAAGGCGTTGCATATCGCTACGCCGATGACGAGGATGACGAGTACGTAGTAGTCCTTGATGAAGAGGAATGCTATGGGGAAGATGGGGGTTATTGCCATGAGGGCGACGAGGAGCTTCTTCCTGCCGAGCCGGTCCATCAGCTTCCCGGCGGGGACGGCGAGGAGCATGTTTACTCCCCCCTGTATGGCGGAGTTGAGGCCCCAGAGAGTCGCCGAGATGCCGATGTAGGTTGTGGCGTAGACGACCCAGTAGGAGGAGGCCATCCCTATGAAGAAGACCTGCATTATCTGCATGACAGCCAGCGCCATGATCTCGGGGGGCATCCAACGCATGGTGTCTATGAAGCTCCCGTAGCTGTCCCGGAAGACCTTGGGAAGGTTCCGGTAGTCTATCTTCTCGATGAGTTTGGGGTCGAGGGTCTCCTTGAGGGTGAGCAGTCTTAGTATGGCGACTAGTATGCCGGCGCCGAAGCCGACGAGGTAGATGAAGTTCATGGCAGGCTGGATACCCATGTGGTCGACGAGGTAGCCGCCGATGAAGGGGGAGATGACGCCGAGGGCGCTGGGTATGCTGAGGGCTATGGCGAAGCCCTGCCCCCTCATCCCGACGGGCATCGAGTCCGCCTGAAGCACCGTGAGTATGGGCGCGTAGAACAGGACGAGGTTCTGGAAGAAGCTGGCGACCGCGAGTGTCTCCCAGTTGGGCGCGTAGGCGAAGGGGATGAAGCTGAAGGCGTAGATGAATGTGGCGATGCTGACGAGCTTGACCCTGCCCTGCTTGTCGGCGATGTACCCGCCGAGGGGATAGAGGAAGAGCCCCGCGAGGGCGGACGCCGACTTGACGAGGCCGATGTCAACGGGTGAGCCGCCCAGCTTCTGGATGTAGAGTGGGAGGTAGGGGGAGGGTATGTTGGTCGTGAACTGCCAGATGCACTGGCAGATGACCAGCCACAACAGGTTACCGCGGAGGATACCTATTCCGAACTCGCGCTTCTGCGCGGGGACGCCATCTGCCAAGCCATCGCTCTTCTATCGGGTGATGCAGACAAGAACGAGGCAGACGTATTTCAAGTAAACGCAGGGGGGAGCCGTCTACTCGTTGCTCTTGAGCTTCTGCTCAAGCGTCTTGAGTTCCCCGTGCTCCGCGAATCGTATCTGGGTGTTGAGCCTCAGTGGGAGCCCCATCTGGCGTAGGAACATGGCGAGGCCCCCGCCGTCAATCTTCTCGACGATCTTGCCCTGCTTGACGGCGTCGACGAGCGCCTGCTCGATCTGCGGGATGACCTGCGGGAACTGCTCCCTCGCGATGCGCCAGACCTCCCATGCGCGGTCGCCGAAGATGGTGTCGAGAATCTGGTCCGTCGATGGCTCCTTCGGCTTCTCCTTGGCCAGTGTCTGGGCCGCCTGCGCCGCGTCGTGGGCTGCCATGCGCCTCTGCATCTCCTGCATCTTCTTCCGCTTGAGGCGCTCCAGCTCGTCGTCTCCGCTCATAGCAGTCCAGAGAGGATACGGTGGGCGCCCTTTATTCTTATCTAAGTCAGGCTGAGTTCGTATTTCTCCTCGGTGAGGTCGCGTCCCCAGATGTGGTGCTTCTTCTCCTCGGTCTTCTGGAAGCCCCAGCGCCTGTAGAGGGCGATGGCGGTCTCCAGTTCGCTGAATGTCCAGAGGATGATGCGCCTGTAGCCGGCTTCGCGGCTGTAGTTGACGGCTTCCTCCATGAGGCGTTTGCCGAGTCCCCTGCCCCGGGTCTCGGGGGTGAGTATGAACCACCTGAGCTGCGCCACGCCCTCCCCGCCTCGGACTATCGCTATGCACCCGGCGACCTTCCCCGCCGCCTCGACGACCCATATCCTCTGCCCCTCCCGGTCCTCCGCGAGGGCGAACTCGGAGAGTGGCCCCGCGACGTACGCCTCGAAGGTGTTGTCGAGGTGATATTCCTCCGCGTAGAGCACGCCGTGGAGGCGCACGATCTCCCCGAGGTCCCCGGGCACCATCTCGGTGCGGATGACGGGCTCCATATCTGATCGGTGATCAGATGTTTTAATAGAAGATTCCGCCGAGTCTGTTGCTGATCCCCCTTGCTTTTCGAGGCCCTCGCGCTCGTGACGTCCCTCACGAATGCGTTGGGGGTGACGCTGATCGCGAGGGGAATGAAGGGGTCGAAGCCGATCGTCGCCGCCTTCTACAGCGTGGCGATACAGGCCGCCATACTTGTGGCGCTCCTGCTGACTCGGATGCCGCAGCTCAACTGGGCGGCGGTGGGATACTTCGCTCTAGGGGGTATTCTCTCCCTCGGCGTCGCCCGGCTCCTCAACTTCGTAGCCATGAAGGGGCTGGGCGTGGCGAAGACGAGCGCCCTCATCGGGAGCAGCCCAGTCATAACGACGCTGCTCTCGATAGCTATCCTCTCGGAGAGCCCCGACCTCACGACGATCGCGGGCGCCGCCACAGTCGCCCTCGGTGTCGCCCTCATCAGCGGCGCCTCGGGCTTCAAGATCGAGAAGGCACTCCTAGTCGGCCTCGCCGCCGCCCTCGCCTACTCGCTGAGCAACATAGCGAGCAAGTCGGGGGTCCAGCTCCAGCCCGACCCATTCCTCAGCGCCACGGTGGGCGCAGTCGCCGGCCTCATCTTCATATCCGCCTACCTCGCCGCCACTGGACAGACGCGTGACCTCGGCGTAAGCCGCCAGAGCCTCGCCTGCTTCGCCGCAACCGGCGTCCTCAGCAGCGTAGGCTGGCTAGCCATGATGGCGGCCCTCGAAACAGGCTCCGTCGGCGTCGTCACCACCATCGTCTACAGCTACCCACTCTTCGCCCTCATCACGACGCGCCTACTCATGAGGGAGGAGAAACTCACCACGCGCACCATAATCGGCTCGACACTCGTCGTGCTCGGCGTAGCCATCGTCACACTCCTCTAAAGGGGGGGAGGGGGGGTCACCAGAATAATTAAAAATATGACCCCGTTAGCCGAAATAACCCATAAAACGCCCCCGATCGGGATCGAAAATGTACAAAAACGTACATAAAACGCGTCGAAAATGCGCGAAAAAGACACCAAACTGGACGCTTTTTCACACGCGAACAGTGGCTTAGGTGAACCTTTTTGCGCCTATTCTGGCTTGATCCTGCTGAGTCTCAGCGCGTTCAGTATCACCGCGAGGCTGAGCCCCATGTCCCCCACCGCGACCGCCACCCAGAGCGACACGAATCCGAACAGCGCCAGCAACGCGACGCCGAGCTTCACCACCAGGCTGAGTGTGATGTTTTCCCTTATGCGGCGCATCGTGGCGCGGCTCAGGTCGACGGCGTATGGGACCCTGTCGAGCCTGTCCTGCATGAGCGCGATGTCCGCGGTCTCAAGCGCCACGTCGCTCCCCATCGCGCCCATGGCTATCCCAACGTCGGCCTTCGCCAGCGCCGGCGCGTCGTTCACACCGTCGCCAACCATCACGACGCCACCCAAGCCCCTGAGGGACTCGACCGCGGAAACCTTCTCCTCGGGCAACAACCCGGCGCGGTAGCCGTCTACGCCGACCCGCCCCGCCATCTCGCGCGCCGTCTCCTCGTTGTCCCCCGTAAGCATCTCCACCCTGAGGCCCCTCGCCCTCAACGCCGCGACCGCGGCTGAAGACTCCGGCCTCACCTTATCCGTCAGCGTCAGGGACCCGATGACCGCGCCGTCCTTCGCGACGAGGATCACCGTCTTCCCCGTGTCCCCGGGGGCTATGTGGGTCGAGTTCTCTATACCGAGCTCCGCGAGCAGCCTCGGGTTCCCGACGCATACAGTCGACTCGCCGAGGCGCGCCTGGACTCCACGCCCCGGGTACATCTTGAAGCCCGTGGGCTCATCGTCGACGACGCCCGCCACACGCGCCCTCTCCACAATCGCCTGACCGATCGGGTGCTCCGACCTCGCCTCGAGGGACGCGGCGCAGCGCAGGACCTCATCGGGCTCCTCGCCGCGGATGTCGCTTACCTCAAGCTCGCCGCGCGTAAGTGTCCCCGTCTTGTCGAAAGCTATGACCTTCGCCTTTGCGAGTTGCTCGATGTGTATGCTCCCCTTGATGAGGACGCCGTTCCTGCTCGCGCTCGCTATGGCGGAGACCATGGCGACCGGCGTCGAGATGGCGAGGGCGCAGGGACACGCGACAACCAGCATCACCAGGGACCTGTAGACCCACTCCACGAGCGGCTGCCCCAGAAACAGCGGGGGCACGACGGCTACAATGACGGCGGCAACTATCACCGCCGGCGTGTACCACCGAGAGAACCTGTCGACGAAGGTCTCCGTCGGCGACTTGCTCTCCTCGGCCTCCTCGACCATGTGGAGTATGCGGGCGAGCGTCGACTCCTCGGCCATGCTCGTGGCGCGCACCGCGAGGAAGCCGTCCACGTTCATAGTCCCCGCGTATACGTCTTCGCCGACGCCCTTCGCCGCCGGCACAGACTCCCCGGTTATCGCCGACTGGTCGACACCAGACTCACCCTCGACGACCTCACCGTCGAGCGGCACCCTGTCACCGGGGCGGAGGACGAAGACCTCGCCCGGCATCACCTCGCCGACGTGGACCTCGACCTCGGAGCCGCCACGCCTGACGACGGCGACCTCTGGGCGTAGCTCCATCAACTCCTCTATTGCGTGCCTCGCGCGGTCACCCGCGTAGTCCTCGAGCCTCTCCGCGATGCTGAATAGGAGAACGACGGCGGCGCCCTCCTCGATGTGCCCGATGGCTGTGGCCCCGACCGCCGCGACTGTGAGGAGGAGATCGATGGTGACCCTGCGGTGGAGCAGCGCCTTAACCCCCGAGACGGCGATGGCGTACCCGGAGACGAGCATCGCGGCGAGAAGCACGGCGTCGGAGAGGAGTGTCCGCCCCTGGATGTAGCTCAGGGCGAGGCCGACGAGCAGCGCAGCTCCCGAGAAGACGAGACCACGGACGCTACCTTCTCCGCCCTCGTGGCTGTGGATACCCTCGCCGTGATGCCCATGTTCGTCATCGTCGCCCATTCAGAGACCTCGGATTCATCGAGGGTGAGCCGACGCCTATTATTAACTTAGTGCTAAAAATCGACCAAGTATTATTAATTATTATTAAACAAACAACCAAATCATATTAAAAAGGCTTTTTTCGGGGGGCGGGGCGCCTATCAACGCTTTTAATCGCGGAGACGCGAGAATCATACAACATGTCCGGGCAGAGCCACTACAAGGTCATCGGCAGGGACACGCCGAGGAAGGACGGCGTCTCGAAGGTCACTGGACAGGAGCACTTCTCCAGCGACCTCGCCCTACCGGGGATGCTGCACGCGCGCATCCTGAAGAGCACCAACCCACACGCCAGGGTCACAAAGATAGACAAGGTGGAAGCCGAGAAACTCGGCGCAACCGTCGTCACACCCGACGACGTGCCCGAGATGAGGTTCTGCCCGCGCCTAGTAAGCACACCCGAGGCAACTTACAAGGATTGGCACATACTCGCCCGGAAACCCGTCTACGTCGGCGAGCCCATAGCGGTAGTAGCCGCGGAGACGGAGGAGCAGGCGCAGGCGGCGCTCGAACTCATCAAGGTGGAGTACGAGCCCCTGCCCGCAGCCTACGACGCCATCGACTCGATGAAGCTCGGAGCCATGCTGCACGACGAGATCACGCTCAAGGACAGCGTCCTGAAGATCGAGAGCAACATCGCATGCACCCTCGACAGCAGGGAGGGTGACGTCGACGCCGGGTTCAAGGAGGCGGACGTCATCATCGAGCGGGAGTACCGGACGAACCGCAGGTACCACGTCCAGCTTGAGACGAAGAGTGTGCTCGTGAAGCCGGAGCCGGACGGCGGAGTCACCATTTGGAGCACGACGCAGACCCTCCACAACACGAGGCTGCTACTTCACGAGATATTCGGCCTCCCCATGGGCAAGATACGCGTAATGAAGGCGAGCCTCGGGGGGAGCTTCGGGTCGAGTATACAGGTCAACGCCGTCGTCCCGATCGCCGTCGCGATGGCGCTGAAGACGCGGCGCCCAGTTCGCCTCAGCCTAACCAGGGAGGAGGACATGCACGACCACGTCAGCTACAGCATGATATTCAAGCTCAAGATGGGGGTGAAGCGTAGCGGGAAGCTCACCGCTGGTCACCTCGACGCTTGGCTCGACATCGGCGGACACCAGGTACAGGCGTACCCGCTGCTCGGCTGCATCGTGGGCTGGTGGGTTAGCCTCTACAAGCTCCCCGCCAAGAGCTACCGGGGCGTCGCCGTCTACACGAACAAGGTTCCGAGCTGCGCCTTCCGCGGCTACGGCAACCCCCAGATGACTTGGGCGACCGAATGCATGATGGATGAACTCGCCGAGGCGATAGGGATGGACCCCGTCGACTTCCGCCTGATGAACTACATCGGGCAGGGCGACCTCTTCTGGGGACAGGGCCCGACGGTGAAGAGCATCATCCAGAGCTGCGGCGTCGAGGAGATTCTGACGCGTGGCGCGGAGATGATCGACTGGTACAACCGCCCGAAGGCGGGGAGCCAGGCGGGTCGCTACAGGCGCGGCGTCGGCATGGGGCGCGGCTACCACACGAGCAGCGCCGGAGCGCCCGTCCCGGGGACCGTCGTCGACTTCGGCGGAGCCCTCCTCAAACTCAACGAGGACGGTACACTCGACTACGTCACCGCCCTCATGGACCACGGCGGCGGCACCGTCGAGGCGCACGCCAAGATCATCGCCGAGGAGCTATGCGTCCCCCTCGACAACGTCAACATAATCCAGGCGGACACCAGCACCACCGTCTACGACGTCTGCACACACGCGAGCAGGGGCATCTACTCCGGCGGCGGAGCAGCCCTCAAGGTCGCGAAGCAGGTCAAGGACAAGATCAGGGAGAACGCGGGCAAGATACTCGACGCCTACCCACACGCGCTCAAGTTCAGGGTCGACCCCGCTCGGAAGCAGGGGGTCGTCTACGCGGAGGGCGTCGCGGGGCGCGAGTTGACGTTCAAGGAGATCGCCTACACGATGAGGCACAAGAACTGGGGCACAATCGCCTCCGTCGACAGCTACCGCCAGCCGGCTTGCCCGCCCCACTTCACCGGCTACTTCGTCGAGGTCGAGGTTGACACGTGGACGGGCAAGGTGCGGCCGATCAAGATCATAGCGGGCGCTGACATCGGAACTGTGATCAACCCGACGCTCGCCGCGGGGCAGATACACGGCGGCTTCGCCCAGGGGTGGAGCATGACCCTCCTAGAGGACATGCCCCACGACCCCCGGACGGGTGACCTCGTCAACAGGGGCTTCCTCACCGACTACAAGATACCCACGGCGCGGGACATGCCCCATCTCGAAGACTTCAAGGTCTTCTTCGTGGACACCTACGAGGAGACGGGTCCCTTCGGCGCGAAGGGGATAGGCGAGGGGGCGCTCAACCCAGTCGCTGGGGCGGTGGCGAACGCGATCCAGAACGCCCTCGGCGTCAGGTTCTACGACCTACCGATTACCCGGGACAAGATTCTCGCGGCGCTGCATCAGAAGGAGGGTCAGCAATGAGCATCAACACGCACAACACCCACATAATACGCGGCTTCGAGTACCACGCGCCGGCGAGCGTAGCGGAGGCGGTGAAGCTTCTGGACGAGCACGGCGTGGAGGCGGCGGTCCTCGCAGGGGGCACCGATCTCGTCCCCAAGATGAAGCAGGCACTACTCAAGCCGAAGCACGTCGTCAACCTCAAGCACATACCCGAACTCGCGGGGGTCCGCGAGGAGGCTGAGCAGATCAGGATCGGCGCCCTCACGCGGCTCCGCGACCTAGAGAGGAGCATCATAGTCACCGAGAAGCTCCCCCTCCTGCACGAGGCGGTCGTCGCGATCGGCTCGGTGCAGATCAGGAACATGGCAACTGTCGGGGGGAACCTCTGCAACGCGTCCCCCGCGGCGGACAGCGCGCAGGCACTCGTAGCCCTCGGCGCCAAGGCGAACATCGCCGGGCCGACGGGGGAGAGGAGTATAGAGCTTGAGAGCTTCTTCACGGGTCCGGGGAGGACGGTCCTCGGCAGGGGTGAGCTGCTGGCGAGCCTGACGCTCCCCTACCCGGAGGAGGGAAACAGGGGCGCCTTCATAAAGCTGGGGAGGACGAGCCTCGACCTCGCCACAGTCAGCATCGCCGTCAACGCGAAGATGAAGAGGGAGACGGTGGAGGGCATCAGGGTCGTCATGGGCGCAGTAGCACCCACCCCACTCAGACTCAGGAACGTCGAGCAGAGCCTGGCGAAGAAGAAGCTGACCGTCGACGCCGTCGAGGAGGCGGGTAAGCTCGTCTCGGAGAGCATCAAGCCAATCACCGACATCAGGGGGACAGCCGAGTACAGGCGCCTCGCCTCGAAGGGACTCGCCATGGAGGCGCTTACGCGCATCCTCGAGGACTCAAGGAGGGACAAGTGATGAAGATCACAATAAGGGTCAACGGCAAGCCGAGGGGCTTCGACGTGGAGCCGAACACGCTGCTACTCAGCCTGATACGTGAGAACATGCTGCTCACCGGCGCCAAGTACGGATGCGGCGTCGGGGAGTGCGGCGCCTGCACGGTGCTCCTCGACGGCGAGTCGGTGCTCGCCTGCATGATACTCGCAGTCGACGCGGATGGGAGGACGCTTGAGACCATAGAGAGCCTCGGCGAGTACGACCGCCTCCACCCCATCCAGGAGGCGTACCTCGAGGAGGGCGCGGTCCAGTGCGGCTTCTGCACACCCGGCTTCATCATGTCGACGAAGGCGCTCCTCTCGGAGAAGCCCCAGCCGACGGAGACGGAGATCAGGGAGTACCTGAAGGGGAACATGTGCCGCTGCACGGGCTACGTCAACATCGTCAAGGCGGTTCAGTCGGCCGCGGCGAAGATGAAGGGACCGGGTTGAGGACTGGGGCGGTCGTCCTCGCCGCGGGCAAGAGCAGCCGGATGGGCGTGAACAAGCTGCTGCTCACGGTCGGGGGGAGGACTGTCCTCGACAGGCTTCTGGACGCGTTGACTGAGGGGGTTGACGATGTCGTCGTGGTGACGGGTAACAACCCCGAGCCGATAATGGTTATAGCCTCCGCTCACGGTGTACGAGTCGTCCACAACCCGGACCACGAGAAGGGGATGACCACCAGCTTCCAGACGGGGATCAGGGCGATGGACGGCGCCGACGCGGCGTTCCTCGTCCTAGGCGACCAGCTTGAGCTGAGACCCGAGCTCATCCGCAGGATGGCGGCGGCGATGGAGGACGTCCCCGGGGCGCTCATCGTAAGCCCCACCCACGGCGGGAGGAGGGGACATCCAGTCCTCTTCAGGGGGAGCCTCTTCGGGGAGATACTCGCCCTCTCGGGGACGCTGAAGGAGGTCGTGGAGAGGCACGAGGGCGCGCACGTACACGTCGAGGGGGGCGAGTGGAGCACGGTCGACTTCGACACACCCGCCGACTTCGAGCGCGCCAAGCGCCTCTTCGAGAAGTAGCGTCACTGTAGGGAATAGATGCTTCCTTTGCTTAGATCCGTGATCGATCGGGCCCGTTTTCAGGCTTTTTTCGTCCGGGGGCGTTCATTTCGGGGATATTTCGTCTACCCCTTTTTTTCGCCGGTTCCGGGGGCTTATGGCGTGCTACACATCATAACGATTTTTTCATCCCTGGTAGCGAATATGTGCTCTTTTTGCTTAGATCAGATCATCATCGGAGCCTTATTCTAGCTCCTTTAAGCGGACGGCGTCTTTTCAGAGCGGATCAGTGGTACCCCCTTCTCCCTACCTGTTTCGCCGGGATCCCCTCCGCGCGCCATGCTTTACACTTATAACGGTGTGAATCATTTTTCGATCGGGTGGTCGTGTTGGCTAAGAAGTTCACTCAGGTTGACGTCATCGGGCTGAACGTCGAGCGCCTCGCGGGGCGCGAGGCGATGGAGAAGGTGATGGAGGGCAGGGGGGAGCTGAAGCCCAGCGTCGGGGACGAGGAGCTGGCGGTTTGGGTCAACGGCGCGGTCCAGAGGATGGACGCGCTCCTCCCGGAGGAGACGAGGAACGGCGTCATGGAGGAGTGCGGCAGGAACTGCAGCGAGGCGAACAGGCGCGCCATAGACGCCGGACTCGCCAAGCGGAGGAAGCACAAGACGGAGGAGGCGTTCATCGACGCCGAGGTCAAGGCGGCGAAGGCGAGCAGCAGGCTGGAACGCGGCGACGGCGTCCTCTACCAGGTCTACACGCCCCGGGGCTTCGGGATGAAGATGCGCTGCTTCTGCGCCCTCACACGGGGGCTCCCCGAGGGGGAGACGATGTCGCCGACCTACTGCAAGTGCGGTGAGTCCTTCGCAAGGACCTACTGGCGGAGCGTCCTCGGGCGACCCGTCGAGGTGAAGCTCCTAGAATCCGGCCTCACGGGCTCGGACGTGTGCCGATTCGAGATACGCCTCTAGCCTCGTTTCCTCTTTATCATCTCGGCGACTATGCTGACGCCTATCTCCTCGGGGGTCTCGGCGCTTATGTCGAGGCCGATGGGGGCGTATAGGGCGTCGAGCACCTTCGCGTCGAAGCCCTCGGACTTTAGCTGCTCCTTGTGCTTCTTCGCCTTGTTGCCGCTGCCGAGTAGGCCGATGTATGCGGGCTTCGCCTTGGCTGCGTGGCGGAGGGCGGCTAGCTCGAAGGGCGTCTCGCCGTGCAGGACGGCGACGAAGTCGGAGGAGCGAATCTCGACGCCCCCAAGCGACTCGGGGTACTTGCCGTTGACAATCGTCATCCCGGGGAAATACTCCTGCTTCGCCGTCGCGGCGTCATCGATGACCGTGACCTCGAAGCCGCACTCCTTCGCGTAGCGGGCCGTGGCCTGGGCTATCCAGCCAGACCCCATGATTATGAGCCGTGGATCGGGTTTGACTATGTCCATGAATATCTTGACCTCTCCCCCGCACTTTGAGTCGATGGCGATCATGCCCTCCCTCGGGGGTATCCCCATGGCGAAGTGCAGCGTCCGGGGCTTACCCTCCGCGAGCGCCTCAAGCGCCTGCGTGACGATGAGCCTCTCCATCCCCCCGCCCCCGATGGTGCCGAGCGCCTTACCGTCTGGCGTCACGAGCATCTTCGACCCGGGCTCACGCGGCCCCGAGCCCTCCTTTTGGATCAGCGTGCATAGCACGACGCTCTGCCCCCTGGCGAGGAACTCGTTGGCTCGGCTGAATATCTCCGGGTCGCTCATCCCAAGGATAGGGGGCGGAGACTGCTTAAAACGATTCAGCCCCGCCTTACGAGGACGCCGCACATCGGGGGAAAGACCTCGTAGAGGCCCATTATCGCCTGCTTCTCCTCCTCGGTGCAGCCGATGAGCACCTTGATCTCCGAGTCCCTCTTGACGAGGTCGACGGTGCAGACGATTGCGTCGACCATCTGCCCGGGGTCGGAGCCGACGAAGACGTCGATGCCCTCCCCATCCATCGAGGACGTGCCCTCTAGGTAGCCGTAGTCGACGGGGTAGACGAACGTCGACGAGTCGCCGTCGTGCGTCCCGCGTGGGTTGTCGACTATGACTCGGCTCTCCGCGACGAGGCGGTCGAGGTTCACCCAGAACCTGCCATCAACCATGCTCCTCCAATAACCCTAGGAATATGATAAGTCCTCCCCATCAGGCGACGCCGATAACATTTTCAATAGGCACACACTGAGCAATCAAAACACCCCGAGCGATTCGACATGGTTGAGAGGACGCTTCCCGTCGCCTGCCCGCTTGACTGCGGGGGCGGCTGCCCGCTGCTAGCCCACATCGAGGACGGCAGGGTCGTCAGGATCACCAACAACCCCAACGGCGACCCGCACATGGCGGGCTGCATAAAGGGGCTGCAGATGACGCGCGTCCTCTACGCCCCCGACAGGCTACGGAAGCCGCTCATTAGGGTCGGCCCCCGGGGCTCCAGCGACTTCAGGGAGGCGGAGTGGGGGGAGGCCCTCGACCTCGTGGCTCGCAAACTCACGGAGATCAAGGAGAGGCACGGGGCCGCGTCGATATTCAGGCTCGGCAGCGCGGGCACCTCGACCGGCGCACTCCACGAGACGTCAAACATCCTGCGCCGCTTCCTCGCCCTGCTCGGCGGATACACCGACGTCGCCGACGGCTACAGCAGCGCGGCGGGGAAATACACGACACCCTTCGTCCTCGGCACAAAGGCGGCTGGCATCGACGCCGGCACCCTGCGCAGCTCCAAGATGATCATCCTCTGGGGGGCGAACATAGCGGAGGCACGCCACGAGGGGGCGCTGGAGGCCCATGTCAGGGAGGCGAAGGCCCGTGGCGTCGAGGTCGTCTTCATCGACCCCCGCAGGACACTAACCGCGAAGACCCTCGCGACCAAGTGGATGCCCATCTACCCGGGCACGGACTCGGCGATGATGATGGCGATCCTCCACGTCCTCGCAACCGAGGGGATGGTTGACCGCGCCTATGTGGAGAAGTACAGCTACGGCTTCGACGAACTCATCGACCACATCCTCGGGCGCGACGACGGCGTGCCCAAGACGCCGGAGTGGGCCGAGGGCATCTGCGGGACGCCCGCCTGGGAGATCAGGGACCTCGCCCGGAGATACGGGCGCACACACCCCACCGCCATCATCCCCGGCCTGAGCATACAGAGGACACTCGGCGGCGAGGAAGCGATTCGGATGTCGATTGCCCTTCAGGTCGCGACGGGCAACCTCGGAGTCCCGGGCGGCTCAAGCGGCGCACTCACGTGGGGCACACTCCCCTCGCCAAAGATGGGGAGCCTCCCATCACTCGCCAACCCCGCCGACGCATCCGTCACCGCCTACAAGTGGGCCGACGCCGTCCTAGAGGGCAAACGGGGCGGCTACCCCACCGACATCAAGGCGCTCTACAACGTCGGCGGAAACTACCTATCCACCGCAGCCGATACCCACAAGGTCATACGCGCGTTCCACTCGGTCGAGTTCTCGGTCTGCCACGACTTCTTCCTCACGCCCACCGCCATGCACTGTGACGTCGTCCTGCCCGCCGCCATGTTCCTCGAGCGAAACGACATCGTCATCGCCGACGGCGGCAACCACGTCATGTACAGCCACAAGGTCGCTGAGCCAGCGGGGGAGGCGAAGACTGACTACGAGATATTCTGCCTACTCGCCGAGAGGCTCGGCATCCTCCCCGCCTTCTCCGAGGGGCGCACAGAGGAGGAGTGGCTCGACAAGTTCATCGCCGAATCCGAGGTGCCCGACGCCGCCGAGTTCAAGAGGAAGGGCATCTACTTCGGAGCGGACCAGCACCGCGTCGCCCTCGCGGCCTTCGTCGCGGACCCGAAGGCGAATCCACTCAAGACCCCCTCGGGGCTCGTGCAGATACACTCGGATGCCTACGCGGCGACGGGATACCCGGCGATCCCAACGTGCCGCGCTGCCTTCCCAGATGAGGCACACCCGCTGCGCCTCATCAGCCCCAAGTCCCGCTACCGCGTACACAGCGAGAACTGGAACATCCCCTTCTTCAGGGAGCGTGAGAGGCACGCCCTCTGGATCAACCCCGAGGACGCCTCGGCGATGGGCATCGCCGACGGAGACGACGTGCTGATACACAACCAGATCGGGAAGGTCAGGATACCCGCGATGGTCACCGGGGACATAACGGCGGGCGTGGTCTGCCTTCAGGAGGGGGCGTGGCCCACATTCGACGCCGACGGCGTGGAGACGAGCGGCTCACCAAACGTCCTAGCCCCCACGGAGCCCACGATGCCCAGCCGGGCCACCCGGACACACACGATATTCGTGCAGGTGGAGAAAAGCGGCTAGTCGGGGGCTATTCGCTCCGCCGCGTCGAGAATCGCCTCGATGATGGCGACGTACCCCGTGCAGCGGCAGATGTTCCCCTCTATCGCCGTCTTCACCTCGTCCTCAGACGGGTGCCCGTTGTCCCTGAGCAGCGCGTAGGCGCTCAGAAGCATCCCCGGGGTGCAGAAGCCGCACTGGACGGCGCCGTTCTCCATGAATGCCTCACGCAGCTCCTTCATCAGGGGGTTGTCGATGAGGCCCTCGATGGTGCAGACGTGGCGCCCCTCGACCTGGGGTGCTAGGATTAGGCATGAGGTCATGGGGTAGCCGTCGAGCAGCACCGTGCACGCCCCGCACTCGCCCTGCTCGCAGCCCTTCTTAACGCTCTTCACGCCTAGCTCCTGGCGGAGCATGTCGAGCAGGGTCATCGTGGCGGGTGCCTCGACGTAGACGTCTGCGCCGTTGAGCTCGAAGTTCACCATCACAGCTCACCTCCGGCGCGGCGCCAAGCCTCACGCATGGCGCGCTTGACGAGCACGCCGACCATGTCCCTGCGGTATTCGGCGGTGCCACGTATGTCGGTGATGGGCTTCGCCGCCTCGATGGATGCGGCCGCAGCCTCCTCAATCAACTCCTCGCTCATCTTCCTGCCCCTGATCCTGTTCTCTACCGTCGGCGCGCGTATCGGTGTAGGCGCGACGCTGCCGAGGGCTATCCTCACCTCCCTGAGCGCCTCGCCGTCCCTCTCCGCGTAGACCGCGGCGTTGACGACGCTCAGCGTGAACCCCTTGCGCCTGCCGATGCGCTGGAAGCTGCTGCCGGCTCCCTTGACGGCGGGGAACCTGAGGCCGCCGAGTATCTCGTTCTTCTCGAGCACCGTCATCTTTGGCCCCTTGAATAGCTCCTGTAGGGGTATCCAGTGGCCCTCCTCTAGGCTGCAGATGTGTGCCTCTGCGCCGTGTACGAGGAGCGGTGGGGCGGAGTCTGCGGCTGGGGACGCGTTGCATAGGTTGCCCCCTATTGTGCCCCTGTTCCTGATCTGGACGCTACCTATCCACCGCGCCGCGTCGTGAAGCGCGGGCGCCGCCTCCTCTACGAGCTTCGACGCCAGAATCTGCGCGTGGGTCGTCGTAGGCCCGATGAGCACGTAGCCGTCCTCCTCCTCGACGCCGTTCAGCTCGCCTATGAGCCCGAGGTCGATCAGGTGGACCGGCTTGGAGCCGAGGTCCTTGAAGGTGGGGACGATGTCCGTGCCCCCCGCTATGGGCATCGCGCTCTCCAGCGTGCCCATCATCTCAAGCGCCCCAACGAGGGTTGGTGGGCGCAGCAGTTCGAATCCCGTGAGCGGCTTCAACACTTGCCAGCCTCCTTGAGCGCCTTGTGCATGCGATCCGGGGTTATGGGGATCGTGCTGAACCTGATGCCCGTGGCGTGGTGGATGGCGTTGACCACCGCGGGGACGATGCTGATGATGCTGGGCTCGCCGACGCCCTTGGCGCCGAAGGCCGAGTGCTTGTACGCCTCCTCGACGACTATCGTGTCCCCGATCTCGGGGGTGTCGAGGGCCGAGGGTATGATGTAGTCCTTGAAGCCCGTCGTCGTGACGACGCCGTCCCTTAGCTGGAGGTTCTCCATTATGGCGAAGCCGACGCCGTGGCTTATCGCGCCGTGTATCTGCCCATCAATGATGAGGGGGTCAATCGCCTTGCCCACATCCATCGCGGGCCAGATCTTCGTCACCTCGACGATGCCCGTCTCGGTGTCGACCTCGACCTCGGCGACGGAGGCGGCGAAGGTGTAGACGGCGTAGTTGTGCCCGAGGCCCGTCTCGGGGTCGAAGTAGCGGCGCGGGGAGGTGTAGAAACCGTAGCTGGCGGGGTTCTCCCCCCGGATGTGCATCTGCTCCGCTATCTCGGCGAAGGGTATCTTCGTCGCTGGCTTCTTCTTGTTGTAGGCGTGGCTGTCGCGTAGCTCGACCTGCGCCTCGGGGCAGCCGAGCATGTCGGCGGATACCCTGACCATGCGGGCCCTGAGCTGTATTGCGGCGTCCGCGGCGGCTGATCCGCCCATCATGAGTCCCCGGCTGCCGTGCGTCGGCTTAGAGTCCGGCGTCGTGTCGGTGTCGGGCTGCTCTATCTTGATGTCGTTTAGGTCGGCGCCTATGATCTCGGCGACTATCTTGGCGTGGCCGAATGGTGAGCCCTGCCCTATCTCGCAGATGCATGTGCGGTAGGTGAGGCTCCCATCCATGTGTATCATGAGTGACGCGGCGCTCCAGTCGGGCGTGCTGCGGCTCGTGCTGTTGCCGTGGTAGGCGCATCCAACGCCCCAGCCCCTGACCTTCGTCCCGACCCGGACCGGCTCCCTGTGCTTCCACCAATCAGAGGCCGCCGCGGCGCCCGCCAGACACTTCTCGATGCCGACGCTGCTGTCCAGCTCCTGGTCGCAGGTCGTGTGGCCGCCGACTCTGAGGATGTTCTTCATCCTGAAGTCAACGGGGTCCATGTCCAGCTCGTAGGCGAGTTTGTCGACCTGCTGCTCGGCGGCGAAGTGGAGGGCGAGGTTTCCGAAGCCGCGGTAGCTGCCGCCGTAGACCTTGTTCGTGTATACGGCGCGGCCGTCAACAGCCACGTTTGGGACCTCGTAGGGTCCGCAGGCGTGCGCGGTCTGCCTCCATAGCCAGAAGGGGGCACGGTTGGCGTATGCGCCCACCTCGAGTGTTATCTCGACCTCGACTGCGGTCATGTTCCCCTTAGCGTCGGCGCCCGACTTGTACTTGAAGCGGGCCGGGAACCGCTTCGGGGTGGCGGCGAGGACCTCGCTCCGGTCCATGATGTATGCGGCGGGCTTACCCGTCTTCACCGCTGCCAACGCAGCGTATGCGCCTATGAGGGGACCCGTGTCATCCTTCTTACCGAAGGCGCCCCCCGTGAATGCCTGTATGACCCTGACCTGGTTGAGCTTCCACCCGAGGACACGGGCGACCTTCTCCCTGACTAGGTGGGGGCTCTGCATGCACGCGATGATTGTGACCTTGCCGACGCCGTCGGCGACGGCGTACGCGGCCTCGGGCTCGAGGCACATGTGCTCCTGGTACGGCGACCAGTAGGTGTCCTCGACGATGACCTTGGCATCCTTCCACCCCTTGACCATGTCGCCCTTCCTGATCTTCGTCTTGAGGGCGACGTTGGATTCCTTGTGAACGATAGAGGCGCCCTCGGCGAGTGCCGCGTCTATGTCGAGCACCGCCGGCAGCGGCTCATAGTCGACCACTATGGCCTCAAGCGCCTCCTGCGCCGCGACCTCGTCGACCGCGCAGACGAGGGCAATCGGGTCGCCGACGTAGTGGACCTTGACGTCGTTGAGGAAGGGTTGCTCCGGCATGGCGTAGCCTATCTCGTTCTCCCCCGGGACGTCCCGCCCCGTGAGTATGGAGACGACGCCCGGGACCCTCTGGGCCGCCGTGGTGTCGACCCTCTTCAGGAGGGCGTGTGGCATCGTGCTCCGCAGCACCTTGACGACCATCGTGTCCTTGGGGATGTAGTCGCTCGTGAAGCGTGCCTTGCCGAGCAGCTTGTCGAGGGCGTCGGACCGGACCGTCTTCTTCCCAACGACGAAGTACTCGTCCCTGTTGAGCAGGTCGCTCAGAATCCTGTCGTATTCCATGGCGCCAACCGCATAGTGTAGGCAACGAGGGTGTATTTAGAATCTACAGCCTTGAGCAGCCGAGTATGATCCTGAGGAGGGCGTCGGCGTCCCCGGCCTCGAGTGTGAAGACGCGCGCCGCCTTCCCCTTCACGAGCTCGGTGACCTCATGGACCTTGTCGTCTCTGCAGAGGAAGACGGCGACGCCTCCCCTGCTCAGGGCGTCGGCGACCATGACTGCCCCGGAGTGGATGCCCTTGCGCTGCGACTCGAGACGACCCCACTCGTCGACGAATACGGCGACGCCGTCCCTCATCTCCGTCGCGGCGCGGTGGAGAGCAAGGTTCGCGGAGTAGAGCCCCTTCCGCGAGAAGACGAATCGGGGGTTATCGTAGGACTCCCAGCCCTCCGCGAGGCCTGTCCCCGCGGGCTTCACCAGGGGCATAGTCTCCCCCGTGTCCAGCTCCACGAGGTCGTAGCTTGTATCAGCCCCATCCCCGATGACGCGCCTGCTGAGAATCCCCATGACCTTGATGCCGTCTGCCTTTGCCCTCTCCGCCGCGGATTCGGCGGTCCGAGTCTTCCCCCCACCGATGGGGGCGTGGAGGATGACGGCGCAGCGCAAATCGGTTCCACGGGTATCCTAGGCGCAGAGGATAAGAACCCAGCGCCCAGTTAGATGCTCGAAGAAAAATGGACGGCTACGCGAGGAGCAAGATAGTCTGCACCATTGGGCCCGCGAGCAAGAGGCCGGACATACTCAAGGAGATGGCTGCCTCGGGTATGGACGTCGCGCGCGTCAACCTAAGCCACGGCAGCTTCGACGACCACAGGAACACCATACGCGCCATAAGGAGCCTCGGCACCGTATCCGTCCTAGTCGACCTCCCCGGCCCAAAGATACGCCTCGGCGACCTGAAGGAGCCCGTCCAGCTCAAGGAGGGGGACGCCGTCAGGTTCACCACCGAGAACATCGTAGGCGAGGGCCTCACCCTCCCCGTAAACTACGCCAAGCTCCCCGCCGAGGTCCGCCCCGGAGGCCACATCTTCATAAACGACGGCCTCATCGAACTCGACATCACCAAGATCGACGGCGACTTCAAGGGCTTCGACGCGAAAGTAGTCAGCGGCGGGGAAGCGAGCAGCCACAAGGGCGTCAACGCCCCCGGCGCAAGCCTCAGCCTACACCCTCCAACCGAGCAAGACCTCAAGGGCATAGAGTTCGGCATCCAAGTCGGCGCCGACTGGTTCGCCGCCTCATTCATCAGGAACAGGAAGGACGTCGAGACAGTCAAGGAGGCCATAAAGGACGCGGACGGCGACCAGCCCGTCATAAGCAAGATCGAGCACGGCGAGGCCATAAAGAACATCGACGAGATCATAGACGCCAGCGACGGCATCATGGTCGCACGTGGCGACCTCGGCATCGAGGTGCCCCCGTGGGACATCCCCCTACTCCAGAAGAAGATCATCACCAAGTGCTACGAGGCGGGGAAGCCGGTAATCGTCGCGACGCAGATGCTGGAGTCGATGGTTGAGAACCCCCGCCCCACCAGGGCGGAGGCGAGCGACGTCGCCAACGCCATCCTCGACGGCGCCGACGCAATTATGCTGAGCGAGGAGACGGCGATGGGCGCCCACCCCATAGAGGCGGTGCGCGTGATGGAGAGCATAAGCCGCGCAGTCGAGGCGGGGGCGACCCCCAGGAGCGTGCAGAGGCCCCAGGAGGGGCACCCCATCGCGGACATCATAGGGAGCCTCGCCGCCATGGCGACAGGGGCGGTCAAGCCCTCCGCCATCATCGTCCCCACACGAAGCGGCTTCACGAGCCGCATGGTCTCAAAGTACAGGCCCTCTACGAGGATACTCGCCGTCTCGAAGGAGCAGAAGATAGCGCGCAGGATACGCCTATACTGGGGTGTCGAGCCCCTCGACATCTAGTGGAGTGACAACAGGGACGAACTCATTGTCCGCGCGGTTAACAGGGCCCTAAGGGAAGGCTACGTCAGAGATTCCGACTCCATCATGGTCGTCTCCGGCTCCTCTCTAGAGGCACCGGGGGGAACGAGCACCCTCGAGATACTCAGGGTCCGCAACATCCTCTACCACGCTGGGAGGAAGGACTGATGCGCCTCGGCCTCATCTCGGACACCCATGACAACGTCCCCATGATCAAGGAGGCCATCAGGCGCCTCAACGAGCTCGACGTCTCCCTCGTCCTCCACGCGGGCGACTACGTGAGCCCCTTCACCGCCAAGCCCTACTCGGAGCTCGGGGCGAAGATGATCGGCGTCCACGGCAACAACTGCGCCGAGAAGGAGAAGCTCAAGGAGGTCTACGCCGCGGTCGGGAAGGAGATCGTGGGCGACTTCGCCGAAGTCGAGGCGGATGGTAAGAGGATTGCGCTCCTCCACGGCCACGACGCCGCCCTGCTCCGCTCCCTCACCGCACACGGCTGCTACAACGTGGTGGTCCATGGTCACGACCACAAGGCGAAGATCGCCAAGGTGGGCACAACCTTCGTCATCAACCCGGGTGAAGTCTGCGGCTACGTCACGGGCAGAAGCAGTATCGGTGTCCTCGACACGGAGACACTTGAGGCGCAGATAATCGAGCTCTAGGCGACCACCCATGATCAGGAGAGCCTTCGTGATGAGCGTCCACCCCGGGCGAGAGGCGGAGTACGAGGCGCGCCACAGCCCCATCTGGCCCGAGCTTGAGAAGACACTCAGGGAACACGGCGTACACACCTACACCATCTTCCTGCACCCAACGACACGGCAGCTATTCGCCTACGTCGAGTTCGAGGACGAGGCACAGTGGGACGCAGTAGCGGATACACCCATCTGCAGGCGCTGGTGGGCGCACATGAGGGAACTCATGCCCTCGAACCCAGACGACAGCCCCGTCTCAGAGGAACTCAGGGAAGTCTTCCACATCGATGCGCCCTAGGCGTAGAGGAGCCTGTAGAACTCCTCCACCGACTCACGCAGGTACTTCTCGTCCACCTTCCCGAGGGGGGAGGGCGTCTCGAAGATGCGCCCCGGTATGCGCAGCTCCTTCGGGTTGAAGCCCTCGCGCTCCTTGAAGCGGTTCTTCTCCCTAAGTATCTGCATGCCTATGCCCTCGAGTGCCTCGGGGGGGACCTTGTGCCCGGCAGTAGCCAGCGTCTTGGAGACGGTGTCCTTGTCGTAGATGCCCCGGGCGAAGAAGCAGACCACTAGGCTGCTCAGGATCTGGCGCCAAGCCTCCTCCTTGAGAAGCTTCGCCGCGGCGGTCTTCGGGTCGGAGAGCTTGTCCTTGAGGGCGGCCTGGTCGATGCTGTAGCCGGCGGCGTCGAGGTGGCTGTGGCGGCTGCCCGTGAGGTAGGCGACGTGGGTGATGGGGCCGGTGTGGTAGCCGGGCATTTCGTTTCCACCGAAGGCGAGGGCGTACTCCTCCCCGCCGTAGCGCTTCGAGGCGTGGTCGACCCCCCTCGCGAGGGCGGTGTAGAACTCGTTCGGCTGCTTCACGATGTACTCCACGGCCTTGGCGTACGTGGGCTCGTCCCCCCACTTGAGGCTGAGGCCGAGCGTCTCGTTCTGCCCTATGAGCCCATTCTCCATCGCCTCTGTAGCCCAGGAGAGCACGACCCCCGTGCTCATAGCGTCCAAGCCCCAAATCTCAACCGCGTCTATGAGGTGGAGCATCGCCTTCTCGTCGAAGACGCCGACCATGGACCCGAGGGCGTAGATGAGCTCGTAGTCGTATGGGATCATCGTCGTCTTGTAGAAGTAGGGCTCGTTGGCGTAGGGCTCGCGTAGGGCGGCGATGTGGATGCACGCGACGGGGCAGTGGGCGCAGGCGACGCGTCTGCCGAGGTAGTTCTCCGCGAGCTTCTCCCCCGAGATGCGCTCCGCCTCCGGCGACGTCGTGGCCTTGAGGTTCATCGTGGGGAGCCCCTTCTGCAGGTTCAGCGGCATGATGTTCGAGGCGGTGCCTATGTCGTGGTACTTCTTCATAACCGGCGAGGAGACGGCGCGCCTGTAAACGTCGTCGTACGTCTCCCTGTATAGCTTCCTGTCGCTGACCTCGAAGCCGTAGTCACCGGAGACGGTGACGGCCTTGAGCTTCTTGCTCCCGAAGACGGCGCCTAGGCCGAGGCGGCCGAAGTGGCGGTAGGTCTCCGTGATGACGGAGGCGTACCTGACGAGGTGCTCGCCGGCTCCGCCGATCCTCATGATGGTTCTCGTGCCGGCGCCGGTCTCCAGCTCCCTGATTATCCTCCCCGTGGTGACGCTGCTGGCGATCCCCCAGATTCCGGAGGCGTCCCTGAACTGGACGCCCTTGCCGTCGATGGAGAGGTAGACGGGGGACTCGCTCGCGCCCCTGATCACGATGGCGCCGTAGCCCGCCGACCTTATGGCGACTGCGCTCCGCCCCCCGGCGTGGCTCTCCCCAAGGTTACCCGTCAGGGGAGACTTGAACATCGCAACCGTCTTCGAGGCAAGCGGGTACAGGCCGACGAGCGGGCCGACTGCGAAGATTATTGGGTTATCCGGCCCCAGCGGGTCCGCCCCCTTCGGGCAGTACTCGCTGAGCAGGCTGATGGCGACGCCCGATCCGCCGATTGAGTACTGGAAGAGGTCGGCGCGGTCCTCGACGGCGAAGCGGCGCATGGTCAGGTCCGCGATGAGCACCCGAGTCGGGAGCCTCAAACCTGCTCGGCCTCCTTCATCGCCAGCACCTCGTGCGGGCAGTAGTTGACGCAGTAGCCGCAGTGGACGCAGATGTCGGGCTTGTTAGCCTCGTCGTCCCAGAATATGGCGTGCATCGGGCACGCGTCGACGCAGCGGTGGCAGCCTATGCACTTGCCCGCCTTGAGTATGACGCCGCCCCCCTTGCGTGGCTCCAACGCGTCGACCGGGCACACCTTCATGCACGGCGGGTCCGGGCACGCCCTGCACGCAACAACCACGAACCCCCTCTCGAAGCCCCCCGCGGAACGCACCCGGATCGCCGACTTGGCTAGGCCTCCCTCGCCGAAGCGCCTGTTACAGGCAAACATGCAGAGCTGGCAACCGACGCACCTGTCGGCGTCGACCACGGTGAGCCTCGTCATCAATGCATGCTGAATGATGCTTACTCATTTATGTTATCCCCAAACAGGGTCATCGTGTGAGAAATTAGTAGAAAGTGAAGAATCGCGGCTACTCCTCGACGCCACAGAAGCGGCGTAGGACGAGCTCCTGCACCTTCGCAGCCTCCATCACGGTGTCGAGGTCGACCCACTCGACCGCTGCGTGTGCGCCCTCGCCGGATGGGCCGTAGGCGACGGCGGGGATGCCCTTCTCCCACATGATCTGAGTGTCCATCCACCCGGAGCCACCTATGAAGGCGGGAGTGAGCTTTATCGCCTCCTTGCTGCAGGCGACGATTGTCTGGCAGATGTCCGCGGTCTCCGGGACGTCCATCGGGCCACGGTAGAAGGTGATCTCGTAGCTCGCCTTGAACTTGGGGTCCTTCTCCGCGATGCCCTTGAGGAGCGCCTCCATCTCCGCCTCGACGTCCTTCCGCTCCTCCCCCGGGATTGTGCGCCTCTCTATCTGGAGCAGGCACTTATCGGGGTAGGTGCTGAGCTCTAGGCCGCCCTTTATCGTGCCGGCGTGGACGCTGGCGGGTCCGAGGACGGGATGCCGCCTCTTCTGCAGCTTGGCGCCGACGGTGTCGAGGCCGGCGAGGACCTTGCCCATCTCGGCGATGGCGTCCACGCCGGTCTCCCACATGCTCCCGTGCGCGGCGAGGCCCTTCGTCTCGACGTCTATCCACGCGAAGCCCTTGTGGCACCTCTCGATCTGCAGGGCACTCGGCTCGCCGACGATCGCCGCGTCGACCCGCGTCTTCTCCATAACCCTCTCGGTGCCGATGCTGGCGAACTCCTCGTCGCAGACGGCGGCAACAACAACATCACCCTTGAGTTTGGTGCCGGAGTCGACGACCGCCTTCAGCGCGGAGAGGCTTGCGACGAGGCCGCCCTTCATGTCGAAGGTGCCGCGCCCGTACATCCTCCCGTCCTTGATCACCGGCTTGAGTGGGTCGATGGTCATGTAGTCGTAGCCGACGGTGTCGATGTGGCCGTTTAGCATCAGGCTCTTGCCGCCCCCGGCTCCCTTGAGGGTGCCGACGGCGTTGCACCGCTTCGCCTCGATTTTGTCGACCTTGGCCTTGAGGCCGAGGCCCTTCAGCCAGTTGGCGACGTACTCGGCGATCTCCTCCTCCCCCTTCGCGCCGGGCACGAGCGCCGGGTTGACCGAGTCGATCTTCACAAGCTCCTTGAGCAGCTCCGTGGCCGCCTTCTCGTCTACGCGGGACTTGAACATGGGTAGAAAGAATCCATCGTCGGGTTAAAAGAGTGGGGGATGCCGCCTAGCGGGCTGGGGGCCTGACCCAGCCACCGTAGACGGGGTGGCGGCTGCAGATGACCTCTATGAAGGCGGGGCGCCCCTTCTTGTTCTCCTTCAGCGCCGCCTTGAGGGCAGGACCGACCTCGTCCGGGTCCTCGACCCTGACCGCGTGCATACCGAGGGCCTCCGCCATCTTCGCCGTCTGGTAAACGTCCGACTTCGTCACCTCACAGGCGAAGGGCGTGTGGCCGCCTCCCCAGAATCCGGGGCCGTAGCCGCTGAAGCCCCCATTGTTTACGTGGACGATCGTGATGCCCATCCCGTGCCTGACTAGTGCCTCGTAGTCACCCATCTGGTAGCTTACCCCCGCGTCGCCCGTGACGCTTACCACCTGCCTCTTCGGGTATGCGAGCTTCGCACCCATCGCCGCGGCGAGGCCGAAGCCCAGCGTCGAGACGTTGCCCCACGCCATAAAGCCGTGCTCCACCACGGCGTCGTAGACGGTGGTCAACTGGTCGCGCGTATTGCCCGACTCGTGGGTGACGACGCTGTTCAGGGGGTCGAGGGCGGCGATGATCTCGGCGTAGACCCTGTAGGGGTTGACGGGGGTCTCCCCCGACTCCATGAGGGGGCGGTACTTCTTCATCTTCTCCTCTTGGGCGGAGGCTATCTCCGCCTCGACGCCCCTCCTGGGCTTCGCCCCCTGCTTCTCCACCTCGGCGATCATCTGCCTAAGCACGAGCTTGGCGTCGCCGACGACGGCGTGATCCGTCCGAGTCGCCCTGTTGAGGTCCTGCTCGTCGATGGTGCACTGTATGATCGTCTTGCCCTTCGTTGGGACCTCGTGGCCGAAGCTCGTCGTACCGAGGCTCGCCCCTATGGCGAGGACGAGGTCCGATCCCTTGAGCCACCTCTCCGCGGGCACGTCGCGTACACCAAGGCTCAGCGGGTGGTTCTCGGGGAAGCAGCTCTTCCCCATGAGTGTCGTGAGCACCGGCGTCCCCGTCAACTCCGCGAACTGCTTCAGCTCGGCGCAGGCGTCGCCGAAAAATACGCCCTGCCCCGCGTAGATCATCGGGTTCTTAGCGTGGAGCAGCGCCCGGACGGCCTTCTCGACGTCCGCCGGGTCGCCCGAGGGCCTCCAGCCCTTCACGGGCGTGTATGGGTGCTCGGCGGGGTCGTAGTCTGCGAGGCCGCGTGGTAGCTGTAGCATGACGGGGCTTGGGCGCCCGCTTCGTAGCTGCGTGTAGGCGCGGCGGACGAACTCTGGGACGCGCCTCCCCTGGGTGATGTAGCCGCTCCACTTGGTGACGCCGCGGAAACCGTCCTCGATGTTGAACCTCTCCCTCGCGGTGGCCTCGTTAGGGACACCATCCGTCAGGCAGAGTAGCGGCGAAGAGTCCTCGTACGCCTGCGCGAGGGCGCCGTACGCCATCTCGGTCCCCGCCGCGTTCAACCCGCCCATCACGGCGGAGACCCCGATCTTCTTCCCACTCGTCGCCCTGCCGTACGCGTCGGCGACGGCCACGGCGAACCTCTCCGTCCTGACCATGATGAGGGGCATACCCTCCTCGCCGCATGCGTTCACGAAGATGTTCGTCGGGAAAGTGCAGACCCAATCAGTGCCCTCCTCGCGGAGGAGCTTTACCAACCCATTCACAGCCTTGACCAAAACAGAACACTGGGTCAAAGATGGGCGCTGGGGTGTAAAAGTTGTGCGACTACATCTGGCGCAGCCGCTTTATTCGCTCCTCGAGTGGGGGATGCGTCGCGAAGAGGTTGTCGAGTGCGCTCTTGTTCGGGTCGCTTATGAAGAGGGGGCTGACCGCCTCGTCGACCTTCATCTTGCCCGGGTTGTTGTTCTTTATCTTCTCGAGCGCAGATGCCAAGCCCTCGGGGTAGCGGGTCAACTCGGCGCCGCTGGCGTCCGCCATGAACTCCCTCCTCCGGTTTATCGCGAACTGGATGAGAGCGACGGCGATGGGGGCGAGGATGGCCAAGACGAGGCCAAGTACAAGCACGACCACCTCGATGCCAGAGCCCCCGCGGTCCCTACCACGCCCCCGACTCCTCGGCGCGTACCACGCCCACCTCAAGATTATGTGGCTGAGTATCGAGACGAGGCCGACGAGGACGGCGATGTATGTCATGAACTCGACGTCGCGGTTCCTCACGTGGCTGAGTTCGTGGGCGACTACGCCCTCCAGCTCCTCCCTGTTGAGCTTCTGGAGCGCCCCGGTCGTCACGGCAATGCTGGCGTGCTGCGGGTCCTTCCCCGTGGCGAAGGCGTTGATCTCCGGGTCGTCGATGACGTAGACCTTCGGAGGGGGTATCCCGGCGGCGATTGCCAAGCCCTCCGCCACGTTGTTGAGGTAGATGAACTCGTTCCCCTCAGCCGGTCGAGCGTGCGTCGACGAGAGGACTATCTGGTCCCCGTACTGGTAACTGCCCCAGGTGTAGACGAAGATGAGTATGAGGCTAAAGGGGAGGACGAATATGAGCGCCTCCGGCGCAAAGATGTAGGCGAAGGAGTAGACGAGCCCGAAGAGGACCAGCGATACCACTATCGCTAGGAGGAGGCTGTCCCTCCTGTTCCGCCTCTGCTCGTCGTAGAATGTTCGCCGCTGCTCCATTAGAACTGTACCTTCGGTACCTGCCTCTCGCCCTCGGGTATGGTGAGGAACTCCCGCTTGCTACGGCCGCCCGCGAACCATGCGCCGGGGATAGTCGTGATCAGGTTGTTGAAGTTCAGCACGCTGGTGTTGAAGAACTGGCGCGCGTAGGCGATCTTGTCCTCGATGCCCTGTAGCTGCTCCTGCAGTAGCTTGAAGTTCTCGTTCGCCTTTAGTAGCGGGTAGGCCTCCGCCACGGCGAAGAGCTGGCGAAGCGTCGAGGTCAGCATATTGCTCGCCTCCATCCTCTCCTGTGGTGAGCCGCTGATCATGCCGGCACGTGCCATGGCGACCTTCTCGAAGATCTCCTTCTCATGAGTCGCGTATCCCTTGACGGTCTCAACGAGGTTCGGGACCAGATCGTACCGCTTCTTCAGCTGGACGTCGATCTGGCTCCAGGCCTCATCGATCTGGTTCTCGTACTGCCTGATCCTGTTGTAGTACGAGAAGTAGAGCCCTATGAGTATCAGGGCGACAACCGCTATAACCCCGATTATCCCTATCGTGAATATGTCCATTTTTCTTCCCATTGAAGTTGAAGAAGCTAACCCTAAAAGGTTATTGAATATATTCTAAATAGTTAGCCGATTACCCGGGGGGTGTTTGTTTCTGCTTCATCTTCTTCGACGCAAAGGTCTCCGTGGCGATCTTCATCACGAGGATTCCGTTGATGAAGAGGAGCGCCGCCATGAAGTAGAAGGGCACGGTGAGTCCGAAGCGGTCGGCGAGGAAACCGAGGATCGTGGGACCCACGATGAACCCGACGTCGCCGAAGACCCTGTAGAGGCCCATCGATAGGCCGTGTGGGTCGTCGATGGTCACGTCGGTCGCCATCGCCTGCGGAGCCTGCTGAGCGCCGCTCGTGCCTATACCGAGCACGATCGCCGCCGCGGCCATCGTCCAGAAGCTGTTCGTGAAGGAGAATACTAGGCAGGCCCCCGAGGTGACGAAGAGGCTCTTCAGTATGACGGATTTTCTCCCCTGAGAGTCTATCATGTAACCGATGGGGATGGTCAGGAACAGGTTGATGACAGTCGCGAAGCTGAGTATGTACCCGATCGAGGCCTCGTCGAGGCCGACTACGTTGGACGCGTAGAGGGGTATGATCATGTCACGAACACCAGCGGTGAGGAAGAACATCGTGAACGTGGCGACGCTGGCCATGATGAAGTTCTTCTTCGACAGTATCTTCTTGGCGGCTGCTATGGAGAACCCTGAGCCGCCGGTGTTGTGGACGGCGTGGGTGACGTTTGTCTCCTTGATGAATATGATGGTGAGGATGAGGCTGATGATGCTGACCACGGTGTAGATGTAGAATGGGGCGCGTATGCTCCAGGTGCTGGCGACGAGCCCACCCACCGTTGGACCAGCGGCGGAGCCTATGAGCATGAAGGAGCTGAAGTAGCTGAGTACTCTCCCCCTCTCCTCGGGGCGGAGGATGTCTGCTAGGAGTGCTTGGCGGCTCGTGATCCACATCGCGGCTCCTACCCCCTCTAGAAGTCGGTAGGCGAGGAACTGACAGTACTCGACTGCCGTCGCGTTCAGGAAGGAGCTGATGATCAGCAGCACCGTTCCGCCGATCATGAGTGGCTTGCGCCCGTATCTGTCGGCGAGGATGCCCACGGGGATGTCCGCGAGGAACCGCCCGATGGCGTACATGGAGATGGCGAAGGAGACGAGGGCGTAGGTGACGTTGAATGTCTCCGCGTAGATGGCGAGGATGGGGGAGACTATGCCCATGCCGAGGAAGATGAAGAAAGCTGGCACGTAGATCGAGAGGATGTCAGCGGTCCGTGAACGAGCCTCGGCTGCCAAAACATCGCCCTTGAGTTGATAGAGAGGGGGAAGCTCTACCGTGATTTAAACTTAATCTACCCCCGAATTTCCTCAATAGCCGGCACAAAACGGCTTAGAGCCCGATGCGCTTGAGCGACCGGAGGGCATGAAGCGTGATCCACTTCGACGGCCTCCCCTTCTCCTCGACGTCGGCCCACATCTTACCGTTGAAGGTGTTGTCGAGGAGCCACCTTCCATCCGGTCGCCGCGCCTTGAGCACGAGGCCCACAGCGGGCTGCATCCTATCGTCGCGGACGCCGAGGCGTGTCAGGGTGTCGAGGATCTCTAGGGCGTCGGACTGGTAGAAGAGGGGGAAGCCGAACCTCTTCCACCCCGCCTTATCCTTACGCGTGCCATCAGGATTCCTCAGGTAACGGTAAACCCCGTTCTCTAGGATGTTCTCCACCTCGCGGCCGATGAGGGTTCTTATCTCCCCGCTTCTCTCCTGCGCCGGTATCATGGAGAGGGCGCGCAACATCTTAGTTGCCCCCATATAGCAGTTCCTCGGGAAGACGGCGGCGGGGTCGATGGGGTAGCTGCGGCACTTCCACCCCGCGTTTTCGTCGTCGTGGTAGCCGACGGTGAAGTCGAGGAGGCGCCGAGTCCGGGGGTCGTCGAGGTACCCGAAGTGGATGAGGTAGTAGAGGATGTTGCCGTCGATGCAGCAGCCATCCTTCACGGTACTCGCCCTCCCCTTCTCCGTGGCCGGGAGGTTGATCAAGAAGTGGCCCGAGTCGCGCTGGAACAGGAAAATGTGCTCAACGCCCCGCTCAATAGCCTGCGTTCTCTTCGCGCCCAGCTCGGCGAGTATGAGGAGGGAGTGCGTCGTCGCGGTATACTTGGGGAGATACATGTCACGCTCCCCCATCCACCAGCCCTCGGGCTGCTGCGCGGCGAGGATCGCCTCGACCGGCGGGGAGTTCATGACGCGTTCCTGTGCCTCCAACACATCCGGATCGTCGTGCTTTCTGCCTTCAAGGTCCTGGAGGGCCCAGAACCTCACACCCGGGTTGCTACTCTCGAGAAGCCAGTCTTTCGGGTCCAAGAGGGATGTCACGATTTATAATTCGTGTACGAAGATTAAGGGTAACTGGGAACCCAGATGAGGGAGCACCTCATTTAGCTAGGACTCCAGCCGGAAGTGGACGACTTTCTTCCCCTTCTTCCCGTCCTCTAGGCGCAGCTCCGCGAGGCGCCCGATCTCCCCCGTGCTCTTCACGTGTGTGCCGAAGCAGAACGTGGAGGCGTAGTTGCCGATGTCTACGATGCGCAGGCGGACCACGCTCCGGGGTATCTTCTGCAGGAAACCGATCTTCCGGAGGTCGCCGGAGGCGTCTATCTTCGCCCTCTCCTCGTAGTAGACGCGGACCGGCGCATCCTCGTCGACTATCTCGTCGAAGCGCCGCCCCACACCCCGGATCTGCTCCTCGGTCAGCCCCGAGGGCTGGTACTCCAGCTTCTCAAGGTCGCTGAAGACCTTCGGCGGCTCACCCAGCGCCTCGATGAGGCCGGTGATGAGGTGCTCGGCGGAGTGGCGCCTCATGTTCCAGCGACGGGTCGGCCAGTCGATGACGCCGTGGACGGCTGCGCCGATGGGTAGGTCGGCGTCGAGGTAGTGGAATATATCCAGCCCCCGCTTCACCACCTTCAACACCCTCGCCTCACCCCCTACGTGCCTGAGGACACCCACATCGCTGGGTTGCCCGCCCGAGTCCGGGTAGAAGGCGGTCCTGTCGAGGACGACGAAACGGGGGCCAGCCCTGACGACTGTGGCGTCGAACTCGGTCAGGTGACTGTCATCCGCGTAGAGGGGGACGCTGTTGGCGCTCACGCCACAGTAAATCGCTGAACCCTCGAATCAGCTTTACGCCGAGAGAACTTCGGCGAGGCGGTGACCTCCTATCTGGTCGGTACGGACAACATGAATAAGGGGAAGGATCGGTCCAAGGGAGCTAGGATGGCGCCTTAGACGGGTATGAACTTCTGGATGCGCTGTCCCTCGAGTACCTCGCCGACGTATAGGGCGCCGTGGCTGTCCTTCCAGACGCAGTGGGGGGCAACAAACTGGCCGGGTGTGAAGCTCTCCACGCCACCGATCCTGGCGAGGACCTCACCCCGTTTGTTCAGGATGCTCACCCTGTGGGTCAACTCGGCTACGTAGACGCGACCGCGTTTGTCGAAGTAGATGTCGCAG
>JAPKYO010000042.1 GCA_026394265.1 Candidatus Bathyarchaeota archaeon | reverse complement strand
CGCTCCTCGGTGGGAGCCTGCCCGAAGGCGCCGACAAGTGCACTGGCTGCCGCTGGTGCGAGAGGTATTGCCCAGACTTCGCCATAACAGTCGAGGAGGAAAAAACCGATGCTTAAGCCGGGCAAGCACCTCGCCCTCGGCAACATAGCATGCGCCGAGGGGGCCCTACGCGTAGGTTGTCGCCTATTCGCCGGCTACCCCATCACCCCCGCAAACGAGATCACCGAGTACATGAGCGGGGAACTCCCAAAGGTGGGCGGCTACTTCCTACAGATGGAGGACGAGATAGCCAGCATCGCCGCCGTCATCGGGAGCAGCTGGGCAGGCGCCAAGGCCATGACGGCAACAAGCGGCCCCGGCTTCAGCCTAATGCAGGAGAACCTAAGCTACGCACACATGACCGAGACGCCGTTGGTCGTCGTCGACGTCCAGCGCAGCGGCCCCTCCACGGGGCAGTCGACGGACGCGTCCCAGCAGGACTTCTACCAAGCACGCTACGGCGCACACGGCGACTACGAGATCATAGCCCTCTCGCCGTGGAGCGCGCAGGAGATGTTCGACCTCGCAGTCCGCGCCTTCAACCTCGCCGAGCAGTACAGGACACCCGTCTACTTCCTCCCCGACGGCATGATCGGCCACATCAAGGAGGAACTCGTCATCCCGGAGAAGGTAGAGGTTTTCAACAGGAAGATGCCCTCGGGGCCGACCGTGACTCCGTTCGGTACGGATGATCTATCGCTGGTCCCGGAGATGCCCAAGTTCGGGCAGGGCTACCGCCTGCAGGTCACGGGCAGCAGCCACCGCCCAAACGGCGTCCGCGACTACTCGCCAAAGGTACACGCCGAGAAGGTAAGGCGCATAATGAAGAAGATAGCCCAGGCAGAGCCAAAGCTCAGGGATGTCGCCAAGGTAGACCTCGACGACGCCAAGGTTGCGGTGGTCAGCTTCGGCGCCTCCGCGCGCCCCAGCTACGGCGCCGTCAAGAAGCTCCGAGAAGAAGGCATCAAGGCGGGGCTACTCAGGCTCAAGACCCTATGGCCCCTCCCCGACGAGGAGTTCACGAATCTCGCGAACAAGGTCGACGCCATACTCGTTGTCGAGATGAACGCCGGCAAGCTCGTCCGCGAGGTCCAGCGCGCCGCCTGCGGACAGACAAAGATAGCATCCCTCACACGCCTCGGCGGAGTCACCCCCACACAGGGTGACATAGCACAGGAACTCAGGAGGCTCGCACAATGAAGAACCTTGGACAGCTAAAGGCCGACTACATAGTCCAGAACCTTACAGCGTTCTGCCCCGGCTGCGGCAACGGCACGATCCTCAACTGCTTCGTCCGCGCCGTCGACGACCTCGGCTGGAACGTCGACGATATGCTCTGCGTCTCGGGCATCGGGTGCAGCAGCTGGATACCGAGCCCCCACTTCAAGGGCGACACCCTCCACACGACACACGGCAGGGCGCTCGCCTTCGCCACGGGCGCGAAGGTCTTCAACCCCTCGCTGAAGACGGTCGTCTTCACGGGCGACGGCGACGGCGCGGGGATAGGTGGTAACCACCTCATCCACGCGGCGCGCCGCAACATCGGCCTCACCTGCATACTCGTCAACAACTTCAACTACGCCATGACGGGCGGCCAGATCGCCCCCTCCACACTGCACGACGCAAAGACGTCCACCAGCCCCTACGGCAACCCCGAGCAGCCATTCGACATCGCCAAGCTCGTAGCAGCAGCTGGCGCCACATACGTCGCCAAGTGGACCACAAACCACGTCCTCGAACTCACAAAGAGCATGAAGGAGGCCATGCAGAACCCCGGCTTCAGCTTCATCGAGGTACTCAGCCAGTGCCCGACGCAGCAGAGAAACATCCTCGGCCTACGCGCCCCCGCCCAGGAGCTGCCCAGCAGACTCCTCGACATGCTCGCCGAGAGCACCTACATAGCCGACAAGGAGGAGAAGAGGAGCTACATCTACACCGTCCTAGCCGGGGAGCCCGAGGCCGCCCTCAAGGCGGTCGAGAAGGCCCTCGGCGACACCGGGAAGGCGCAGCTCGTCGACCACCTCACACTCGGCAGGGTCGCGCGTGTCGACGCCGAGGACATCGAGGCCGCGAAGGCAAAGCTCGGTATACCCGAGGTAAAGCGCATAGCCGACAAACGCGAGGGCAAACAGGAGATAGGCGTCTTCGTCAGAAAGACACGCACCGAGTACACGGAGGCGCTTCGCGAGGTCGGCAGACGCGCACGGGGTGAGCAGTGATGCAGACGAACATAATGATCAGCGGCACAGGCGGACAAGGCATCCTAGCCGCCGCCGACTTCCTGAGCGAGGCACTATTCAGGAACGGCTTCCACGTAGTGGGCACACGCAGCTACGGCGCCGAGGCACGCGGCGGCAGCGCACAGAGCGTAGTCATCGCCAGCGACGCGGAGATCTACGACATACAGTTCGAGGCGAGCGACGCCATGCTCGTCCTCAGCCTCCCCGCCTACAGGAAGTACGTCGCGGTGGCCCGCAAGGGCAGCCTCGTCATGGTCGACAGCCGCGTACTCACCCGCCTCAAGCCAGAGGAGGTCAGGAAGGACGTCGAAACCGTCGCCGTCCCCGCCGCCGACCTAGCCGAGAAGCTAGGCAACCCAATCGTCGCCAACATGATAATCCTCGCCGCCTACACGAAGAAGACGGGGATAATCACACTCGACCAGCTACGCGACTCCGTCAAGGCTTTGATGAGGCCGCAGTTCCACGACCTCAACCTTAAAGCTATTGAGGCGGGGGCGCAGAGTCTTTAATTTTTATCTCAAGATCTAGATGAAATTCTTTTTGATTTATTTTACGCTCTGCAACCCAAATAGGAATTTTAAAAACATTATTACTTGGAGGAGTTTCAATAAGAATAGTAATATTTTCCGTAGAATCAACATGAATATAGTCGGTACTATAAGATACCATCCACCAGTTAGGATATTCTTTATCTAATGGAGATCCCTTAAAAACCGAATAATCTGCATCTTCGGATTCAATAACTCTTAGCTCGGGGGGAATATTGATGAATAATTGTACGAGTTCACCTACATCATAGCCGATATTTGATATTTCGATTGTAAGTTCTTGAATCGTTCCCCCCTCTAAGGTTACTTTTTTTAAATCTCCAAAAAAAGAGATGTCAAAATCTGGTAAAGGTATATTTGTTGAAGCGAAGTCTATAGTATTCAAAGTACAAAACATTTTATACATACCATAACATAACGGGATTAAAGGAATTATTAAGGACAGGATTATATATAGATTAACATTCGTTATTATAATATTCGTTAAAAAATTAAAATTAGTTATATAAGAGGGCAATATATTCTGGAACAGTAGTAGAAATAAAATAGAAATAAAAAAGCAAATACAAGGGTAAATAACGGCTCCTTTAAATCTTAAACTTAAGAGCATCGAGGCGTATTTTTTTTCTTCTAATTCATATTCCTTAATTTTTTGTTTAATACTTTTTATTCCTTCTCTTGGATTAGGATTTTCGTTAATCTTTTTTAATTCAGCTTTTACTTCTTCAAGTTTTCTTTCCAGAAAAATAAAATTCAGTTTTAACTCACTTTGTAGTAAAGGAATAGCAATAGCATAAATAGAAATATCAACGGCAATTAAGGCCAATGATAAATTTATTAAGAAATCTAAATTCTCCATAACCTATAAACAATTTATTATATACATAAATTTTTTTATAAAAAATTTTTTAACTGTCTGCAACCTTTAATTATAAGCAAAAAAGGTTATATATGATGGCGAGAGCGAGTAGAAAAAGAATAGAATTTATTGCTACAAAGAGGGTACCGAAGAAAAAGAGAATTTCCTTTACAACATCTTCTGGTGAGCGTGTGAATTTTACTGCGACACGGATGGTACCCGAAAAGGAAAGAATCCGTTTTCTTGCCAAACGGAAATAAAGTGATTTTTTAGATTGAGCCGCGAATATCCAAAAAATCCTATTCCTGGTGTCGCCGGCATCGTGGTGAGGGGAAAGAAGCTCCTCCTCGTCCAGCGGGGCAGGGAGCCGAGCAAGGGTAAGTGGGGCATCCCGGGGGGCGTCGTCGAGGTCGGGGAGACCGTCGAGGAGGCACTCGTCAGGGAGGTCCGCGAGGAGACGGGATGCGAGTGCACGCCTCTGAAGCACCTCGCCACATTCGACTCGATCCGCTGCGATGACGACGGGCGCGTCCACTGGCACTATGTCCTCTTCGAGTACCTGTGCCGATACGACTCGGGTGAACCACACGCCAGCGATGACGCGGCGGAGGCGCGCTGGGTTCGCCTCGATGACTTGGGCAGCGTCGATATTATGGAGTCTACGCGCCGCTTCGTCGAGAAGACTACCCGCGAAGAGGGCCTCATCTAACCAACTGGACACAGTTTATATATTCTCGCATCCATTTGGTTAACCAGATGCTAAATGTCCGTCGACTGTGAGCTGGACGCCAAGGGGCTCAGGTGCCCCATGCCCATAATGAAGGCCACAAAGGCCATCAAGGAGATGAAGCCGGGGCAGACACTCAGGGTCCAGGCAACCGACCCGGGCTCGAAGAGGGACTTCGAGGGCTGGGCCAGAAACGGCGGACACACCCTCCTCGCGGTAGAGGAGGGGGACGGCGTCTACACGTACACGATAAGGAAGGGATGAAAGATGAGTGAAGTAAAGCCGAAGAAAATGGCGATCATAGTCCACTCGGGCAGCCTCGACAAGCTCTACCCAGTATTCATGCTCAGCAGCACCGGCGCCGCCATGGACGTGGAGACACACCTGTTCTTCACGTTCTGGGGCCTCATGGCCCTGAAGAAGGGCGGGCTGGAGTCGGCGGGTCTCCCCGGCCTCATGACCGTAGGCACGGGGATGATGAAGGGCAAGATCAAGGACGCCAAGGTCCCCACCCTCACCGAGCTCCTCAAGATGTGCCGCCAGATGGGCAACGTAAAGATCTACGCCTGCAGCACCACTATGGAGATAATGGGGGTGAAGAAGGAGGACCTCATACCGGAGGTCGACGACATCGTCGGCGCCGCGACCTTCCTCGCCATCGCCCTCGACAGCGACGTGCAGCTCTTCATCTAGGTGCACACGGATGGCGCGTCTAACCATCCTGCTCTGCCACAGCCCGTTCCACCACGAGTCGGTGGATGAGGCCATAGAGATAGGGCGCGAGGCGCTGGCGAAGGGGCACAGCCTAGACCTCTACCTGATGATGGACGGCGTCTACTGCGCCTACACAAAGCAGAGCGGCGAGCCGTTCAACGTCGAGGCCGTCTACAGCAGGCTCATCGACCTCATGGCGAAGGGGGCGAGGGTCGTCCTCTGCAGGGTCTGCGCCGAACTCAGGGGAATCAACGAGGAGAACATCCCGAAAGACATTGAGATGGGTGGACTCTTCGACCTCAGCGAATCCATCTCCGAATCCGACGCCGTCCTCAGCTTCGCGGGGAGTGGATGAGATGCCCGAGAAGTCGCTGCTAATAATCATCAGGTCCCCGCCACACACGACCCTCGACCCATACGAGGGCACACGCGTCGCCGCGGGCCTCATCGAGCACAGACTCAGGATGCTCTACACGGGCGACGGCGTCTACGCCGCCACGAAGAACACCGACCACACACTGACGGGCCAGTTCCTCTCAGACCTACCCGACCTCGGCGTCGAGTTCTACGCCGACGCGGAGGCAATGAGGGCGAGAGGGCTCAGGGAGGCGGATATGCTGCCGATGGTCAAGGTCGCAGACGACGCGAAGATGAAAGAACTAGTCGCGGGGGCGGAGGCCTCCCTCTCATTCTGAGGCGATGTGATGGGAAAGCTACTCGTCATCAAGAAGAGAGACACGAAGCAGCTCAGGCTCGCCGAGTCAATCGAGGGCGCATCGATCCTTCTGCTTCAGGACGGCGTCTACCTAGCCGCCGACAAGATTAGGGCGAAGGTCTACGCCTCGGCCGTCGACGCGGAGAAGAGGGGCGTAAAGCTCAACGGAGCCCAGTCTGTCAGCTACGCCGAGATAGTCGGCCTCATGCTAGAGCAGGGGCACACGGTGGTCAACCTGTAGGGGGAATATGTTTGGAGATTGATTCAGTCGATAGGCAGATTCTGGACGTTCTAGCCGCGGACGCGAGGCTGAGTTACAGGGACATAGCCAAGAGGCTCGGGGTGAGCCACGCCAGCATCTCCGCCCGGATAAAGAAGTTGGAGGACGGCGGGGTGATCAGGGGATACGCCGCGGTCGTCGACCCGGACGCGGAGGGGCTCTACCCGCTCTGCCTCCGCATCTCGGCGAAGTCCGGTTACGAGTTGACAGAAATAGGCAAGAAGGTCTCGGAGTTCCCCGAGGTCCACGTGGTTATGAGGGTGAGGGCATCGAGAAGGCGGAGAGCCACGTCGTGCTGGAGTCGCTGAAGCTCTCGGGGTTCCGCCTCAAGTAGCCTCGAAGCCGTTTTTAACCCCTCGCCTCACTGCTCTGTGAGGCGCAGCGTTGTTCAGGGTCAGCGTCGACATCGGAGGCACCTTCACAGACCTCGTCGCCCTCGACGAGGAGACGGGGAGGGTGATGAACATAAAGGTCCCCTCGGTCCCACGGAACCCGGAGAGGGGCGTCACCGACGCGTTCAAGAAGTTCCTAGAGGGGCGCGACGCGGATCAGGTCAGGATGGTGGGGCACGCCACTACAATCGCAACGAACGCGCTGCTGGGACAGGTAGACCTCGACGTCCCAAAGGTCGCCCTGATCACAACGAAGGGCTTCAGGGACGTCGTTGAGATCGGGCGCCAGCGCCGCTCCGAAGTCTACAACCTATTCTTCCAGCGCCCGCCACAGCTCGTGGAGCGCCGGCTACGGTTCGAGGTTGATGAGCGCGTCGAGCACGACGGCGCAGTAACCAAAGAATTGGATGAGGGGCAGCTTGAGGGCGTCCTCGACGAGATCAAGGGGCTTGGTGTCTCCTCCATCGCAATCTCATTCTTGAACAGCTACGCCAACTCCGCCCACGAGGAGAGGGCACTCACCCTCGCCAAGGAGAGGAACACGTCACCCTACCTCACCGCATCCAGCCACATCTCGAACGAGTACCGCGAATACGAGCGAACCAGCACCGCCGTCGTCAACGCCGCGCTCATGCCAATCATCCACAAGTACCTCACCCAGCTCGAATCCGACCTACACAGCCTCGGCGTCGGGGCGCCACTCTACGTGATGCAGAGCAACGGCGGCCTATCCACCGTGGCGAACGTCTCCGAGAAGCCCGCCACCATCGTCGAGTCCGGCCCCGCCGCGGGCGTCATCGCCGCGGCTTGGCTCGGTGAACTCGCGGGGGCGGGGGACATCATCAGCTTCGACATGGGGGGAACAACAGCGAAGGCGGGCACAGTCCGAGGGCGCATCCCCGAGGTCGTCCCAGAGTACGAGGTCGCCGGCCACATACACATGGGCCGCCTCGTCAAGGGGAGCGGCTACCCCGTCAGGTTCCCCTTCATAGACCTCGCCGAGTGCAGCAGCGGAGGCGGCACAATAGCGTGGGCGGATGAAGGCGGAGCACTCAGGGTAGGACCTACTAGCGCTGGCGCCTACCCCGGACCCGCCTGCTACGGACGCGGAGGCACACAACCCACCATCACCGACGCTAACCTACTCCTCGGTCGCCTCAACCCGGGCAACCTCCTCAGCGGCGGCATGTCCATCTACCCCGAGAAGGGGAGGGCGGCGCTGAATGAACTGGGAGAAAAGGTTGGACTCAACGCTGAGGAGGCCGCGGTCAGCATCGTCAGGATAGCCAACTCGATGATGGGCAAGATACTCCGGATAGTCTCCGTCGAGAGGGGCTACGACCCCAGAGGATTCACGCTCGTCGCCTTCGGTGGCGCCGGCCCGATGCACGTCTGCGCCCTCGCGGAGGAGCTTGAGGTGGGCAAGATCATCGTCCCGCCCAACCCGGGGATGTTCAGCGCCCTCGGCCTGCTCACCGCCGACATGTTCCACGACTACACCCGCCCCATCGTGAAGCGGGTGAGCCGCGTCGACCCGAGGGAGGTTGAGGCTGCGTACCGCGAGATGGAGGCCGAGGGCAGGGAAACGCTCAGAGCCGAGGGCGTGCCCGAGGCGAAGATGAGCTTCCTACGTCAAGCCGACCTACGCTACCTAGGCCAAGCATACGAACTCACCATCCGCGCCCCCAAGAGGGTCAACGGCGAATCCTTGGTGGCGACAGTAATCGGGTTCCATAAGCGCCACGCCGAGGCCTACGGCTACTCTGCCGAGGGCGAACCAGTCGAACTCGTGAGCCTACGCCTCAGGGCGATAGGGGCGATCCCTAAGCCCGACCTCAAAGGTGGGGACAAGAGCGAGGCGAGGGTGAGCGGGACGCGCCGCGTCTACTATGAGACCGACGGCGGCTGGGCGGAGACCCCAGTAATCCAGAGGGGCGAAGGCTGGGCGCAGGCTATCACCGGCCCCGCCATCGTCGAGCAGTACGACGCCACGACAGTCGTCTACCCCGGCTGGCGCGTCGAGACGGATGGAGTGGGAAACCTCGTCCTCGGGAGGGCGAAGTAATGGTCGACAAAACTACTGTTGAAGTCATCCGGGGCGCGCTCGTCTACGCCGCCGAGGAGATGGGCATCGCACTCAAGAAGTCGGCGTACAGCCCAAACATCAAGGAGAGGATGGACCACAGCTGCGCCCTCTTCGACCCACAGCGCCGCCTCATAGCGCAGGCGGAGCACATCCCCGTCCACCTCGGCTCAATGGCGCTAGCAGTCCGCGAGGGACTCGCCGCATACAAGGGCAAACTCGAACCCGGCGACATGATACTCCTAAACGACCCCTACCTCAGCGGCACCCACCTGCCCGACCTAACCCTCATCGCACCCATCTACCACGCGGGGCGCCTCATCGGCTACGCCGCCAACAAGGCACACCACACAGACATCGGAGGCAAGGCACCCGGAAGCATCGCCGGAGACTCCACCGAGCTATACCAGGAGGGACTCATCATACCCCCCGTCAAGTTCGTCAAGGCGGGCACAATCGACCCCGAGCTAAGCTGGCTCCTCAGGAGCAACGTCCGGACCCCCGACGTGCAGATGGGGGACCTGCGCGCACAGATCGCGGCGAACAACACCGGCATCAGGCGCGTCCTTGAGCTTGTTGAGCAGTACGGGGCCGAGACGCTCCACGTCGCCATGGTGGAGATCATGGACTACTCCGAGCGCCGCATGAGGGCAGCCATATCAGAGATGCCACGAGGCATCTACGAGGCATCCGACTACATGGAGGACGTCCCCGGAGTCGGCCTCGCCGAGATCAGGGTCAGGGTCACCGTCGAGGGTGACGGCGTAACATTTGACTACGCGGGCACGTGCCAACAGGTAGAGTCACCTATCAACGCCCCACTCGGAGTCACCATCGCGGGCATCTACTACACCCTCATCACCGTCACCGACCCAACCATCCCGGTGAACGACGGCTGCTTCCGCCCAATCACACTCCGCATCCCCGAGGGCACCATGACAAACCCGCGCCGACCCGCCCCTGTAGCCGGCGGCAACGTCGAGACCAGCCAACGCAACGTTGACGTCCTCATGAAGGCATTCGCCCAGATCACGCCGGAGCGTGTCCCAGCCGCGGGCCTCGGCACCATGAGCAACATAAGCGTCGGAGGCACCCGCCCCGACGGCACACCCTGGACATTCTACGAGACCATAGGCGGCGGCTCCGGCGGACGCCCAACCGGAGACGGCGTCGACGGCGTCCACGTCAACATGACCAACACCATGAACACCCCCGTCGAGAGCCTCGAAGCCTACCTGCCCATGCGCTTCGTCTCCTACGGCTTACGCCCCGACACAGGCGGCCCCGGGGAGCATCGGGGTGGCTGCGGCATCGAGCGAAGCTGGGTCCTCACAGCCCCCAAGGCGACGCTAAGCGTCCTCGCTGAGAGGACGAAGATACACCCATGGGGCCTCCAAGGTGGAAAGGGGGGTGGCCTAGGAGAGTACATGATAATCAAAAGGGGTGGGGAGGTCGTCGCGCTCCCATCGAAGTGCACGGTGCGCATCGAGGAGGGGGACACACTCGTCGTTCACACACCCGGAGGGGGAGGCTACGGAGACCCCAAGAAGAGGAGCCCTCCACTCGTCCTCCGCGACGTGGCGAATGGCCTCGTCTCACCCGAGTCGGCGGAGAGGGACTACGGCGTCAAGATAGCCGGCGGAAAAATTGACGAGGCGGGGACCCACCGCCTTAGGCCTTGAAGTAGCCCCTCATCCCGACGAGGATCAGCCCCGCCGCGAGGCTGAAGGCGGCGGCGAAGTAGAATATCCACTCGATGGGCGCGAAGACCACTATGGCGCTCATGGCGAAGACGCCGATCGTGCCGCCGAGGCTCATCATCATACCCCAAACACCCGTCGCGGAGCCCCTGTCCTCGATCGGCAGCGACTCCATCATAACCGCCTGGCTGACGGGGAACTCGAGGACGGCGCAGAGCCCGAGAAGCGCCATGAGGCCGATGAGCATCCACTCCGCGTGGACGTAGGGCAGCAGGGCAAATGCGGCCACGCTCAAGAGGAGCCCGACCGCGATCGGGGCGAAGCGCCCCACCCTGTCGCTGAGGCGGCCGACGATGGGCAGGCTCAGGGCTGTCATGAGGGCGTTCGCCGTGAGGGCGAGGCCGATCACCGCCTCGTTATAGCCGAGCCTCGCCGCGAAGATGGGTATGAACGTGGGTAGCCCCCAGTGGCAGAAGGCGTGCGCGAAGACCGCGGCCGAGCCCACGACGACCGGCTTCTTCTTGAACAAGCGCTTCATCGTCGCGGGGAACTCTGAGAAGAGCTTTTTCGTCGCCACACCTACGTCGCCGCCGCTCCTGTTCTCGTGGTCACCTCGCGTGAGGAAGGCGAAGAGGAAGACGGCCGCCATCGAGACGAGGCCGGCGACGATGAATATGTGGCGGTACCCCGGGTACCAGAGGGCGAGGAATCCGCCGACGCTCGGGCCTATGACGGCGCTTATCGCCCAGCTCATGTGGTACTGCCCCATCGCCTCGCCGACCCGCTCCGGCGGGTAGAGGCTGGAGGCGTACGCCTCGGAGGGCGGGAAGAATAAACTAAGCCCTATCCCGCTCACGATCATCGCCACCATCGGCAGCCACGTATCCATGCTTATCGCGTAGATGAACGGCACAGACGAGACGAGGATGAGCCCGATCATTATGAGCTTCTTCCTCCCGAAGACGTCGCTCAGGCTCCCCGCGACGAGGCGGAGGACGCTCTGCTCTATGTTCCTGATGTTGTAGACGAGGCCGATTATCGCCGTCGATATCCCTAGCTCTGCGAAGAATAGCGGCTGGAAGCTCTGCGGGATCGTCTCCCCGAACTGAACCATGAATGTGGCACCCCAGATGCCCATGAAGATGAGACGCTTCTTACTGTCCATCAGATTCGCCTGAGATTAGAATACGAGGCACCGTGTGCGGGATTAAAACGTTACCAAAAACGTGATTGTCCCAAAAATGATCCCTAGCGGGGGACATTTCGCAGGGATTATAAGCTACGGCGGAGGAGCCTCCTCTGATATGTGCCTCGCCATCCCCGGCAAGATCGAGTCAATCGACGGCAGGACCGCAATAGTCGACTTCGGCGGCGTCAAGAGGGAGGCGATCATAGACCTAATGGAGAAGGGCACGGTAAACCCCGGCACATGGGTCCTCGTACACACCGGCTTCGTCATACAGACACTCGACGAGAAGGAAGCCCTGGAGACCCTCGACGCATGGAGGGAGGTCCTCGCCAACATGCCGAGCACAGAGGACGAATTTTAGCTCCTAAGCTCGTAGACGACCCCGTCGAGCCAGACGCCGTTAATCTCAACCGCCCTCTCCTTGTACTCAGTCTCCCTGAACCCCAGCTTCTCGAGCACTCTGCGGCTGGGCTTGTTCGCGGGGTTTGCCTCGGCTTCTATCCTCTTCACGCCGGAGTCGAAGAGGTGGGCGACGAGCGTCTTCACAGCCTCGGTGCAGTACCCCCTACGCCGAGCGGTTGGGATGACCCTGTACCCTATCTGGACCGAGCCGTCCTCCTGATACCTGCCGACTACCTGCCCCACTTTCTCACCCGATGTGGTCTCGATGATGTACCAAAGCTGCCCCGTCTTCTCCTTTGGGAGCCACTCCTCAAGCTCCCCCCGCGACACGGGCTCAAGGGGCTCGAACTCCCCGGTGTACTCGGGGTCGTTGTTCCATAGCAGTATGAAGTCTATGTCCTCGACGCCGAACGGCCTCAGTTGGACCCGCTCGCCCTTGATCAATTCGCCCTTGAATGTGCCCGCTGGGGTAATTATCGTTAGCGTCGATGGGTAGGTAAGCATTAAACCCGGCTCACCCCCAATTATCCCCTGATTGTCGATGGTGGACTACTGGCGCGACTTCCCCGCGGGGCCGAACGCACCCAGCGAGATCTACGTCGTCACCGAGATCACTCGGGGCGGGCGTAACAAGTACGAGTACAAGGCGAAGCAGGGCGTCTTCATCCTCGACCGCGTCCTCTACACGTACTACCCGTGCGACTACGGCTTCATCCCTCAGACCCTAGACGACGACGGCGACCCCCTCGACGTGGTCCTCCTCATAAACGAGCACACCTTCACGGGCTGCGTGACGGTGGCGCGCCCAGTCGCCAACATAAAGATGTGGGACGACGGCGTCCTCGACGACAAGATCGTAGCCGTAAGCACAACGGACCCATTCTACAGGCACATCAAGACGCTCGAAGATATCCCGAAGAGCATGATAGACGAGCTGAACTACTTCTACAACAACTACAAGAGGCCGGAGGACAAAGAGACGCGTGTCGAGGTTTGGAACGACGTCGACGACGCGAAGAAGCTCATCGAGGGGTGCCAGAAGCGGTTCTGGGAGAACTACGCCAAGCTAAAATCCTAGGCGTCCCCAGAAAGACATTAATCGCCTAGCATCAGCTATGGTCCTAGGTGCGCATTTTGGACCACGAGCGCGAGCTACTCATGATTCCGGGACCGACAATGGTCTCACCCAGGGTCCTCAGGGCCCTAGCCAAGCCGATACTCAGCCACGGCGCGGCGGAGTTCACAGAGGCATACGCGGAGACGCTGAGGCTCCAGAAGAGCCTCTTCATGACGAGCGGGACGCCCTTCCTCCTATCGGGGAGCGGGACACTCGGCATGGAGGCCGCAGCCGCCAACCTCGTCGAGAAGGGGGACAAGGTCCTCTGCATCGAGAACGGCTTCTTCGGCGAGAAGTGGCAGGAGATAGTCCCCGGCCACGGCGGCGTAGCTGATCGCCTCACGTTCGAGTGGGGGAAGGCGGTTGACCTCAAGCTTGTCAAGGAGAGGCTCGGCAAGGGCGGCTACAAGGCGGTCTGCGTCGAGCACGTCGACACGAGCACGGGGATCGGGAACCCCATCGAGGAGATCGGTAAGCTCGTCAAGGGCACGGACTCCCTATACGTCGTCGACAGCGTCTGCGGCATCGGCGGCATGCCCCTCAAGATGGATGAGTGGGGCATCGACTTCTGCCTAAGCGGCAGCCAGAAGGCCATCGGCGCCCCACCGGGCCTCAGCCTCTTCTGCCTCAACGAAAAGGCGTGGAAGGCAATAGAGGCACGGAAGACGCCCATCGCCGACTACTACACCAACCTCAAACGGTGGCGCCCAATCATGGAGGACCCGAAGAAGTACTTCGCCACCCCAGCCACGGGGATGGTCCTCGGCATGCTGGAGGCGTTCAAGATCATCCACGAGGAGGGGCTGGAGGCTCGGTGGAAGAGGCACGCACTCTTCAGCAAGGCCTTCCAGGCCGGCATCAAGGGCATGGGCCTTACGAGCTTCCCGGACGAGAAGAGCCTCGCCCACACCCTGAGCGTGCCCAAGCTGCCAGAGTCGGTGAAGGGCAGCGACTTCCGCGCCGCGATCGGGAAGTTCAACGTCATAACCGCGGGCGGCCTCGGCGTCGTCGCCGATAAGACGATCCGCGTCGGCCACATGGGCAGCGACATGGTGAACGACATCACCGCCACCCTCTCCGCCATGGAGATGGCGCTCCACCAGCTCGGCTACGTCAAGGAGCCTGGGGCGGGCGTCGGTGCGGCGATGAAGGTCTTCGCCAAGGCGTAGACCCCGCCGAACTCACTTTTTGACATTCTACTAGCCCACACAGGGGGGTCACCCACCCTTCTTGATTCCCCTTCGCGCAAGATATTTCCTCACCTCGTCTATGAGGAGGACTGCAGGGGCGAGTAGGGATAGGGTGAGCCAGTCCTCGGGCGCCAGCGCCGCTGTACCGAAGATGGGCTGGAGGAACGGCGCATAGACCACCGCCGCGAGCAGCGCAAGCTCGATGAGTATTCCGATTGGTATCCACTTGTTTGTGAATGGGTTTGACTTGAGGGCGGAGTGGAGGCCGACGCGCGTCGAGATGAGGTTCCCTATCTGCCCGGCCATGATTCCGACAAGCACCGCCGTCGTGCCCATCGCGTACACCCGCGGGTCGGCCACCATTGGGGAGCCGTAGTGCCATCCTCCACGCCCCCAGACGTAGAAGGCGTAAAGCACCGCGACGACGCCCACTATGACGCCGATTATCGCGGCCCTGCCGAGCGTATCGCCGTCCATCAGCCTGACGCTCCTCGCCCTCGGCGGCCTCTCCAGAACATCCGACTCGGGGGGCTCTGTGATGAGGGCGAGGGAGACGGGTATCTCAAGTATCAGGTCGATGGCGAGGACCTGGATCACGAGCAGCGGGAGGGGGATGCCGAGGATGATGAAGGCGACGAAGGTGACCAGCTCGGCGAAGTTGTGGGTGTAGACGTAGTAGACGAACTTGCGGAGGTTATCGTATGTCGCCCTGCCGAGCCTGAGCCCCTCAACTATCGAGGTGAAGTCGTTGTCGAGGAGCACCATGTCAGCGGACTCGCGCGCCACATCTGTGCCACCTGCCCCCATGGCGATGCCCACGTTCGCCTCGATGAGCGCAGGGGAGTCGTTGACACCATCCCCAGTGACTGCGACCGTCTCCCCCTTCGCCATGAGTGCGCTCACGACCCTCAGCTTGTGCTCGGGCGTCGTCCTCGCAAACACAATATCCCGAGTATCGAGAACCCGCGACAACTCCTCGTCGCTCATACGGTTTAACTCGGAGCCTGTCACCGCCACGTGCCCCGCATCGGATAGGATGCCGACCCTCCTCGCAACAGCCTCGGCGGTGAGCTCATGATCACCCGTAATCATGATGACCCTGACTCCTGCACTCTTGGCTTGGCGGACGGCGGCCTCCGTCTTCGGCCTAGGCGGGTCGCGTAGGGCGGCGAGGCCGAGGAAGGTCATCTCCTTCTCGACCTCTAGGTTCGCCTCCGCGCCGGGAGGTAGCTCCCTCGACGCCATGGCCAGCACCCTGTAGCCGTCCGAGGCGAAGGCGGTGATCTGGCGCGTTATCTCGGCCATCATCGCGTCGGTGAGTGGCTCAACCTTACCACCATTGAAAATGGATGTGCATCGTGCCAATACGTCGTAACATGAGCCCTTGGTGTATGCCTTACTGGACCCGTCGGGGGTCGCGTGGATGACGGTCATCATCCGCCTCGCGGAGTCGAATGGCATGAATCCGGTGCGCGGGCTCTCCGCCAGGGCGATCGCTGCGTTGAAGTCACCCTTGCCGGCGAAGACTAGGAAGGCGCCGTCCGTGGGGTCGCCGAGAACCGCCCAGCGCCCGATCCTGTCCGTCGGGGCGACGAGCTTCGCGTTCGTGCAGAAGGCGGAGACCTCGAAGAGGCCGACGAGGTGTGGCCTCTCCTCGGGGTTTATGCGTCTGCCCTCGACGGTGACGAAGCCCTCGGGGCTGTACCCGTCCCCCGTGACCTCGAAGACCTTGCCCGTCGCCCACAGCTTTTCGACCATCATCTCCCCGCTCGTAATCGTCCCTGTCTTGTCGACGCAGAGGACGGTCATGGAGCCGATGGTCTCTATTGCGGATAGGCGCTTGACGACGACGTGTCTCTTCGCCATGCCGAGGGCGGTGATGGCGAGGCTCAGCGAGACCGTGAGCTGGAAGCCCTCTGGGACGAGGCTGATCATCACGCCGATGGCGAAGAGTATGCTCTCGATTATGGTGAGGTTTACGAAGGTCTTGGCGACGAGGAAGAAGAGGGCGCCCACGGCGACGGAGAGGACGAGGTTGAGCTTCGCCGTCCTGTCGATGTCCCTCTGCAGAGGGCTGAGGGGATCCTCGATCTGGCTGGAGAGGGCGACTATTCGCCCGAACTGGGTGTCCTTCCCCGTCGTCAGGACGACGCCCCTCGCGACGCCGGAGACCATCGTCGTGCCCGCGAAGAGCAGGTTCTGATACTCCGCGACGTTATTCGCGGTCATACCCGGGGTCATATCGACGAAGCGCCTCAACGCCTCAGACTCTCCTGTGAGAATAGAATTATCAACGGAGACCTCGAAGGCGCTGACGAGCCGGAGGTCGGCGGGTACCCTGTCACCCTCATCGAGGACCACGATGTCCCCCGGCACGACCTCAGATACCTCGACCTCAACCTCGATAGCGTTGCGGAGGACCTTTGCCTTCGTCGGTATCATCTTGGTGATTGTCTGGACGGCCTGCTCGGCGCGGTACTCCTGAAAGATGCTGAATGCGACGTTGATGATCACAACCGCCAGTATAGCGGCGCCCATCTGCACCGAGCCGGGGTCACTGTAGGCGTATCCACTGAAGAAGCTGAGGGACGAGGCGAAGAGGAGAAGAAGGTTGAAGGCGTTTCTGATCTGGAGGATCGTTCTGCTCGTGAGGCTCCTCTTCTTGGCGGAGGGGAGCGTGTTGGGGCCGTACTTCTGCAGCCGATCCGCTGCCTTATCCCCGGTCAGCCCATCCGGGCCCGACTGGAGGCGCCTGTAGACCTCATCAACCCTAGATAAGGCGTATTCGTCGTAACCCGACCTCTCCCCCACCCACCCTCCCTCCCTAACCCTCGCTTAATCTTGTCTGGCTTCTCCCCCCACATCCATCTTTGAGTTGAACATTATTTCTTCATTTAATGATTTAGTTTGTGGTGCCGGTTGGCACCGTGTCTAAAAGACGGGGCCGAGTTACAACTCGGTCTTGGCGCAGGTGATCTTGGCGAGGACCTCGTCCGCCGCCTTCGCCTCGAGCTTTATGGTGAAGAGGTTGCCGGGAGTCCTCAGCTTGAGCTTCGTGACCTCGCCGAGCTTCTTAATCTTGCACTCGCTCGCCTTCTCAGATATCTTGAGGAACTCGTCTACGTTTGTGATCTCTTTCGGCATAGCTTACACCGTGTCTTGACAAGAGAAATGGAGGCTAATATTTAGCCTTTCGGTCGGGGGGTTAGACCTCGAACTCGTCGTTCATGTTGGGGGCGGTTGCCTTGAGGTCGCACTCGTCCTGCGCCCACTGTGCGAGGAAGTCGCAGCTGTCGGGTTCGCCGTGGACGACGTAGATGTGTGGCTTCCCCTTGAGTCCCTTTATGAAGTTCTGGAGGGGGGTTGCGCCTGTGTGGCTGCTGAAGTCGAAGTGGCGGACCTTTGCGGTGACCTTCTCGTCCTTCTCGGCGATGTTGAATGTGCCCTGCTCCATGAGCTTGTTGCCGCCGGTGCCGGGGACCTGGAAGCTGACGAGGAAGACGGCGTTCTCCGGGCGGAAGCCCAGCTTCTCCATGTAGAAGACCGCTGTGCCTCCCTGGAGCATGCCGCTCGGGGCGACGATGACGTCTGCTTGGCTTATCGCCTTTCTGCGGTCCCTCCAGCCGCGTACCTCCTGCGCCCTCATGCATGCCTGCTCGAACTGTGCGTGGGTCTTCACCGACTCCTGTTTGTCGAGCAGTATGCGGTCTACCGCGCGTGCCATGCCGTCGATGACGATGGTGCCCTCGAAGCCGTGTGCGTGGAGGATGCTGAACATCTCCTGGCTCCTGCCCACCGCGAAGGCGGGGACGAGTACCTTGCCGCCACCGTTCACGACGTCCTTGACCGCCTTGACGAAGTCTTCTTCGAGCTGCTTCCTCTCGGGGTGATCGTGGGTCGCGTATGTTGATTCGATGATGACGGCGTCGTACTTCTTCTTAGGCACCTTCGCCGCGGTGCAGAGTCGCGTCTCTACTGTGTTGAAGTCGCTTGTGTAGAGGATGCTCTTGCCGTTTGTCTCGATGTCGACCATGGCGGAGCCGGGGATATGGCCCGCGTTCTGGAGGTTGAAGTTTATATCCTTGAGCTTGACCTCCTGCCCGTAGGCGAGGTCGTTCCTCTGCTTCATCATGTTGTCGAGTTCGATGTACTCGAACGGGAGGTAGTAGTTGTTGAGCTTGATCATGTCTTCGATGAGTATCTTCGATATTTCAGCCGTCGTGGCCGTGCAGAAGAGTGGCTTCTTCTCGCTGAGGTAGAACATGGGCACCCCGCCGCTGTGGTCGAGGTGCGCGTGCGCCAAGACTATGCCGTCGAGGTCCTTCGCCCTTACGTGGGCGGGGAACTCGGTGGGCTCACCCACCTTGACACCGTATTCGAGTAGTAATTTCGCCTCATTCGACTGAAGGAGGATCGCATTACGGCCTACCTCATGGGTTCCACCCATGAATCCTAACTTTACCATTGCTATCTATTACCTATCCTAGGCAACGAAGCGACCCGCTGTTTACAGGCATCTGCCTACGGATCGTCGAGTCCTTTCCCCGGTCGCCTATCTGGCTCCCTGGGGGGACGGTGCATCATACCTTTTTCGTGCACTTATACCTTCCTGCTAGACCATCCCTTAAAAGCGTGATGGACGGGGGGTACACGGCGGCGGGCTCATTTCCGCGTCTTGAGCGTGTTGGTGAGGGCGGAGAAGGCGTCGGCGCACCATGGGTCGTTGCTCCACACCGTGGTGAGGTTAATCTTGGCCTCATTACACGCGTCCATGAGGACCGACTCGACCTCGTCGTCCAGTTCCCCCTTGCCCCTGTGTATGTAGACTGCCTTGTGGCCGCTCGCGCGGACGTAGTCGGCTACCGCCCCCGCGGTGTATCGGATCGTCTCGATGTCGAGGGGGGCGGATATCTCGAACTGGCTGAGGGGGTAGGTCTCGGAGAGGTCGGCGGGGACGGGGCCGTAGGGGGCGGCGTAGAAGCAGATGTGTAGCCCGTCGGCGTCCTCCCCGAGCTCGTTGCTGAGGTGCTGGCTTAGGCGCCTGTACTCGTCGCTGCTGTCGAAGGGTTTGTGGGTGGGTGTTGTTACTAGGATGAGTGTCTCGGCCTTGGTGGGTCTCCGGTAGTTCTCGTTGAGGAGGTGGGCGTAGCGGGTGACCTCGGGGCGTGCTAGGCTGTGCTGGTCGTAGTAGAATACGCCGTGCCCCTTGAAGGCGGGGCTGCCCCGCTCGAGGTCTTCGCGGTACTCCCAGAGCCGCTTCAGGGCGGAGGACATGGCGGGGTGCCCCTTGCTCCTCCTCTCGACTAGGTCGTAGAGGCTCCCCTCGTAGATGGCCTGCTTGATGGCGTCGATCTCCGCCATGCAGACGTGTAGGTTGTGCTCCGCGAGGAGCTTCTCCCGCTCCGCCTTCGTGGCGGTCTTGATTTCCTCGGCGGTGTGCTTCCGGCAGATCGGGCAGGAGCAGGGCAGGTAGCTGATGTCCTCGAGCCGGAGTGTGCCGTTGGGGGTGAGGTATCGCCCATCCTTCGCGTATAGGGCGTAGCTTGCGGAGTCGAAGAGGTCGCAGCCCAGCGCGGCGGCGAGGCTGAACATCATCGGGTGGCCCGCGCCGAAGAGGTGCAGCGGCCTGTCGGGGGGCAGGTTGCGCTTCGCCGCCACGATCATGTCGACGAGGACGGGGAACATGTAGCGCTCCATGACCTCGGTTGGGCTGCCGAGGGCGTGTATCTGGAATGGCATCGCGCCGATGCTCTTGGCGGACTTGGCGACGAGGTCGAGGTGCTTGCCTCCCTGTACTGGGCCGACCCAGAGGGCGTCGCTGTCCTCGATGAGGGGGAGCGCGGCCTCGGCTCGGCGGAGGGTCTCGTCGACTGTGTACTCAACCTTCTCGCGGGGGACGTCCCAGCCGGTGGGGATGTCGAGGATGACGGCGATGTCGCTCCTGATCTTGCGCTGGTACTCTATGATCTCGGGCTGGGTGACCTCGACGCCGCCGTAGACGAGTATCTGGTAGGCGCCCGAGTCGGTCATGACGACGCCGTCGTAGTCTAGTAGCTTGTGTATGTCGAGGTCGGGGATGTCGCCGAAGTTTTTCTTGGTTATGTAGCTGTTTGTGATGACGATGTTGACGTGGAATTCCTTCTTCATTCTCTTGGGTGGGATGATCTGTGTGAGGGGGTTGATGACCGGCATGAAGGCGGGGGTCTCGACGATGCCGCCCTTCGTCTTGAGGCGGCCGATCCTCCCCATGAGGTCCCTGTCCTTGAGTTCGAAGGCCATATTATGCTGGGGTGTGTGACGCCGGGTATTTCACCTTGGCGGATGTGTCGTGGCGCGTGTGGGGGGAGGAGTATATTCGCCGCCTGATGTGGGTCTTTGAACAATTTTCATGTCAGAAAACCATCGTTTTTAGGTTCTTTTTTGGACATTTTTGGGTCAGTTTAGGTGCATTTTTGTACATTTATGATCGTCAACGGGGCATTTTTAAGGGTTATTTCTCGCTAAGGAGCCGTTTTCTAGTTTATTCAGGTGCCCCCCCTCCCCCCCTCTGGCGTGTTTGGTGTTATTGGGCTACGTCGGCGACCGTGTGGGGGTGACCGGGGGTTTTCGTCGGTTGGTCTACGGAGTTTGGGGTAAAACGCGGTTTATTGTGAGGTAATGAAAAAAATGATGTGGGTTCTATCCCTGTGTCTCTGTCTTGAACCTCGTGAAGATGTCCCTGACCCTGTCCGCGGCGGGGCCCGTCCCCTCGATGACGCCGGTCTCGTTGAGCCTTATCTTGCCCATGACGATGATGACGCGAGCCTCGGGGATGAGCTGCACCATGTTGGGGAACACCTTCTCGAGCCTCTCCTTCAGCCCCTCGAGGTTGAACGGCCTCTCGGATGCCAGGATTCGGGCGACGCTTGAGCCGGCGATGAAGACCCTGTGGGACTTGCCGCGCTCGGTGTTTACGTTGCCAAGGCAGATGCTCAGCGTGTTTGAGTCGTATCCGAGTAGCTCGCCGTCGTAGGACTTGCCCGTTGTGTCGAAGACCGCGACGGGCTTGCCGACGAGGAGTCCGAGTTCCTCGAAGAATCTTCTGCTGGTTACAGCCGCCATCTTGCTTAACCTCTAGAGCACAGATACCCTCTCCCCATATAAAAATGAGAAAGGGGGCACGGCGAAGTGACAGTTTATCGCCGGGGATTAATGGACTTGTAGCCCAAGAAAGGGGGAGTTAATTCGTCGTAAAAATGGAATATCGAGGGGTGAGTTTTTTATAGATTTGTTTAAAATTAAATGATGTGCCTCGTCGACCTGAACCGTGCAGAGAGGTGCGATTTCGACGGGAGCTAGCCGAATACTACAACGGCCTCGAGGCCGACCACCCCGAGAAGGTGATGGTCATGGAGATGAGGGAGAGGCTTCTTGAGAACAGGCACGCGGGGGAACAGGTTCCCAGGAGCCTCTGGCCGAAGACGTACCTTGGGAAAGAGATCAACAACCTCTATCGATACGAGCTCCCGGGGGCTCGGAGGGCATGTTACACCATCAAGTACGTGGATGGCGTGGGCGCGGTCCCGCATATCCTAGACGTGTTGACGCACGGAGAATATGATGAGCGGTTCGGTTATCGTAAGGGTTGACTACTTTAGCTCGGTGAATGTATCAAGATACGCCTTCAGTTTGTCGCTTGCCCCGATGTAGATTATCGAGTGGTTGTTGAACTCGATCTTGTTCGACGCCGCTAGGTACTCTATCACGTTCTTGAAGGTGGAGTAGTGCATCTTCCTCGGCAGCCGCTTCCATAGCTGCGTCTTTGAGGGGTAGTCGTCTGATTCCAGAAGCGCCTTCTCTACCATGAGTATAGTGTCGAAGTTTGGGCTGTATTTTCCCATCCTCTGCCCCGCCTCTGTATCTCTTAATTACTTCTACAAAGAGTGATATAAAGTAGTATCATTAAATGACCCCTGTTTTTGGGATGTCACACCAAGAGGGAAAATTTACGCACAGAATACGCCTTTTAGGGGTTGAGGCGCTTGAAGCTGGGGGTGTAGTCCTCGCCGCCGCCCTCCTTGGCCTTCATCGCCTTCATCAGGGCGGTCGCCTCGGCGGGGGTCTCCGCCCTCCCGTAGACGCGGAGGGTCTTGAGGTCGGCGCGGCCGTTGCAGCCGGGGCAGGTACGGGTCTGGTTGGCGGTGTTCGCGAGCATGAGCTCGCCACACCGGGGGCAGCGTACGACCACATACATGTTAGGGTTCCCTCAGGAGCTTCTCGGCCTCGGGGCGGCTCATCCAGTCGACCTCCCCGTGGCTGCAGTTAACCTCACCATCGATGACGGCGAGGATGAACCTTACGGTCTCCCCGGGGGTCTCCCCGGTTGTGTCTATCTCGCAGACCTTCTCCTGATCCTGGGCGGCGAGGGCGTCGACGAGGCAGGTGCCGATCATCTCCGCCTCGACGTTCTCCCTGACCTTGCCGGCGCTGTACCCGCGTGCCTGCAGCTCATCCTTGAGAACCCAGGGGGCGCGGCGTAGGACGACGACGAGTGTGGCCTCCTCCCTGGGGGAGACGTCGGGTGAGTAGTGGCCGTCGATTATGACGGTGCTTGTGGAGTTTTCGACGATGTTGGCGATGGCGTGGCGGAGCGCCTTCATGTCGGCGATGGTCGTGTTGCGTGCCGGGTCCCAGCCCTGGCTGAGGCCCCCCTCCTTGACGAGGCGGGTCAACTCGATGTGCTCCGCGTGCAACTCGGCGGCGAGAAGGGTGGATACTGTGGTTTTGCCCGTGCCGGGGACCCCGGTGACGACGATGAGTTGGCGCTCGACCATGTCAGACGCCGTCAGGGCTTCGCGTCGCCCTCAGCCTTCATCTTGAGCATGTCGCCTATGGTCTTCGCCCCCGTCGCCTTCGCAAGAATCTGGCCCTTCTGGGCGTCTATGTGCTCGACGATGTCGAGGCTGAGGTACTTCCTGATCTTGGAGATGAGCCGCTGATCCGGAGTCAGATCCTGCTTCTCAAGGTTCTTGACGACTGACTCCTTCTCCTGCATCTTCTTCGCCAGGTCCTTCTCGGATAATCCGAGTTTCTGGCGCGCCTTTCTTATCTGGGCGCCGTAGTCCTCGACGAGTTCGAGTGATTCCACGGATTCCACGTCGTTTCTGACGCGTGGGCGCGGGGCGAGCGTGGGCATCATAGAAACCCTGCCGCTGGACGTCGTCTTAACAGGCGCCGGCCTAGCCGTCCCCCACTCAGATGAACCGAACGGGGCGCACCTTGAGCAGACTGTCAGCTTGGCGCCCTCTATGACTCTCCGCTGGGGTGGACCCAATATCTCTTTACCGCAAACCTCGCAGCGCATAACGGAGCCTCACTAAAGAGGCGGGAAATCGACTTATAAAGGAAAGGTGTCGAGAAAACGTCTTCTCCACATTTTTTTCAAAACTTAATCGCGTGAATGCACTGCTTCACATCTAATAAAATAGTGAAGGAGGTGCCTTTGCGTCCTTATTTGTTCGATCTAGGGGCGGGATTTATATTCATAATTAATAAATACCTCGTCCTCCGATCTGCCATACCGCGGGTAAGTCCTGTCCGAAGCAATGAAGACCGTGGATGCGGTTTGGGAGCGTGTAGGACAGGCGCGCATGTTCTGATCAGCGCCACAAGTAGGTTTCGGCATCAAATCCCTGTATGGGGTTTATTCCTAATGTATAATAAGGGATGGGGGACCAGTCTGGGGTGACATGGACGCGGATCTGAGGCGAATTAGGGCGGTCGCCGAGTACCAGTTCGGCCCCGGGGCGGGTGCAGCCCTGTTCCCAGATGAGGTGAGGATCGTCCACTCTCGTAACACGGGGAGGATCAGGCACATCCACCTGGGTGACACGTTTCAGGCCACCTTCCGCCCAAACGACGGCGTCTTCACCCTCACCATAGCCGCCGCCAAGCGCCTCATCGAGCAGATCCCCGACCTCGGCTACACCGTCACCGTTAGCGAGGACGCCGCCGAGTTCGTCTCACAGGGCAAGAACGTCTTCGCCAAACACGTCACACGCGCGGGGGAGAAGATACGCCCCGGCGACGAGGTCATCATAACCTCCGAGAAACAAGGTGTCATAGGAGTCGGCAAGGCGCTGCTCCTGAGCGAGGAGATGAAGGTGTTCAAGATAGGAGTCGCCATCAAGACGCGGCGCGGCTCAGAGACCGACGCCTAAAACAACCCTCCCCCCTACGGTCAAGCTTATCCGACCCTCCGAGACATATTCTTGGACCTCTCATGGATTTTTGGAAGCTGATGGAGATTCTACACAAGTACCAAGAGATAATGAACCCAGTCACGGAGGAAAAACTCGACAAACTCGTCGGCCTACTGAACCTCCAGCGTGGAAGCAGCGTCCTCGACGTCGCGTGCGGGAAAGGGACGCTTCTGGTGAAACTCGTCGAGAAATACGGCGTCAGAGGCGTGGGCGTAGACAAGTCCCCCTACTGCATAGACCACTGCAACGAGAAGTCAGCCAGAGTCCACGACGCCGACCTCGCGTTCCACCTCATGGATGGCGCGGACTACAAACCCGCCACAAAATTCGACATGAGCTGCTGCCTCGGCGGAAGCTGGGTCTACGGGGACCACAAAGGCACGTTGGAGGCGCTGTCGAGGATGACCAGGCCCGGCGGCTACATCCTCGTCGGCGAGCCCCACTGGCTCAGGGAGCCAAGCCCGGAGTACCTCGCGGCCGAGGGGATGACCCGCGACTCGTACAGGAGCCACCGCGAGAACGTGGAGATAGGCGAGAAGCTGGGGCTCAGATGCCTCTACACCGTGGACGGGGACCACGACGGCTGGGACCACTACGAGACACTGCACTGGTGGGCGGCCGAGGACTACATCAGGGATAACCCCGACGACCCAGACGTCCCGGAGATACGCGCCTCGAACGAGAAGAACAAGGAGACGTACCTCCGCTGGGGACGCAACACGACCGGTTGGAGCATCTACCTGTTCAGAAAACCATAATGTTCGGCTAATACTCCAAGGCTACTTCTCGAACTTGTCGCCGAGCTTCGTCTTCTTCCTGACCTCACCCTTGCTGAAGTGGGCTAGGCGGGCAGCGGTGTCGTTGCCCTTCTCCATCTCGCGCGCCTCGTCTGCGGTCTTCGCCGCCTGCCGTAGCAGCTCGTGCGCCGCGGCGAGGATGGGCAGGTACCTCTCGGGCTCCTCGACCTTGTAGGTGCCCTCGGTGCTCAGGTTGGCGACGCGGCGGGCGGCCTCGAAGGCGGCCATTGCCTTGCCCTGCGCGTAGGGGTTCGAGATGTGGGCGGCGGCGAGTGCAGCCTCCTTCTCGATGACCACCTGTGGCAGCGTCGGCTTCTCCCCCCTGCCGATCTGCTCGATGACCTTGTCAAGCTCCTGCTGCACTATCCTGAAGGAGCCCGTGACGGCGAGGACTCTTATGGCGTCCGCGTTGAAGAGCGCCATCTCGATGGGGTCGAGGAAGCTCTGCTTCGCACCGATCATGGGGTCGTTCGTGACGACGATGTAGCCGACGCCCTCGACGGGGTTCTCCTTCAGCGTCTTCCTGCTTGGCTCATCCGAGACGACGATGATGGGCTTCCCCGCCGCGCGGAGCGCCTCACGCGCCTTCGTCGGCCCCGGCATCGCGGCGTTTGGTGAGACTATCACGTAGAGATCAGAGGGTATCCCGGCGGCCATCTTGGCGACCTCGACGGCGGCCTCCTCCTCCATGCAGACGCTTGAGGAGACGACCCTCATCTGCAGGTCCTTGCGCCCCGACCTCTCGTCGAGGAGGGCGTCTATAAGGGTGGTCGTAGCGATGTAACCGATCTTAACGAAGGTGACCTTTACCAACACGAATCACGGCTCTGGTTACGCTTTCCTCCACGAGATATAAAAGAAGATAGACGGGGGCTAGTCTATGCCCTCGACGCCTATCCCCTTCTCCTCCTTGAACTGCATCCTGTAGAAGGAGGAGTAGATGCCGCCACGCAGCATAAGCTCGGAGTGCGTCCCCCTCTCGACTATCCGCCCGTGGTCGAGCACAATGATCTCGTCGCAGAGCCTGATCGTGGAGAGCCTGTGGGCGATGATGATCACGAGCCTGTTCTCCAGCAGCCTCTTCAGGGCGTTCTGGATGACCAGCTCCGTGTAGGGGTCGATGCTTGAGGTGGCCTCGTCGAGGATGAGCACCTCGGGGTCGGTGAGGATGGCCCGGGCGAAGCTGATGAGCTGCCTCTGCCCGATGGAGATGTTTGAGGAGCCCTCCTGTATTATGTAGTCGTATCCGCCAGGGAGGTTCATTATGAACTCGTGTGCTCCCACCATCTTCGCCGCCTCGACAACCTCCCCATCCGTCGCCCCCGGTTTCCCGAACCTGATGTTGTCCCTGATGCACATGGGGAAGAGGTACGAGTCCTGCAGGACGATGCTCTGGTGACGGCGGAGGTCCGCTATCCGGATGTTCTTTATGTCCTCCCCGTTTAGCTCTATCTTCCCCTTCAGGGGGTCGTAGAACCGGGAGATCAGGTTGATTATGGTGCTCTTCCCCGCCCCCGTGGGTCCGACTATGGCGAGCTTCATGGTCTTCGAGTTTATCTCGAAGTTCACGTCGTGGAGCACCGGGATATCCGGGTCGTAGCCGAAGGTCACGTCCTCCCCGGTGAGCTCCTCGGCCTTCCCCGTCTTCACGGCCTCGTCCTCGGGTGGGTCCTCGACCTCGGGTTCGGTGTCTATCAGGTCGAACATCCTCTCCGTGGCCGCCATGGCCTGCTGGTACTGGTCGTATGCCTGTACGAGTGCGAGTATGGGGTTGAAGAAGAGGAGCTGGTAGCTGGTGAAGGCTATGAATGTGCCGAGGGTTATCGCCCCGCTGAGTGCCATGTTGGCGCCGTACCAGATAACCATCGCCGTGCCCGCGACCCTGATGGTGTACGCTACGGGCTGGTAAGTCGCGGAGACGAGCACCGCCATTATCCTCTGCTTGACCACCTTGTCCTGCTCGTCGTTGAAGGTCTTCTGGGACCTGTCGAGTTGGACGAAGGCCTTTATCACCTTCATCCCCGAGAGGCTCTCCTGCATAGTGGATATCATCCCCGACGTGTGCAGGAAGGCGGCCCTGTTGTACTTCCTCGATAGTAGGCCGAGGTAGTAGGTTGCCAGCGCGGCGATGGGCATCACGGCTATGGAGAGGAGGGCGAGCTGGACGTTGAGGAAGAATATGATGACGAAGCCTCCAATGAGTGATGCCGTGTTGAGGATTATGCTGGTCAACCCGGTTCGGAAGAACATCCGGACGGCGTTGGCGTCGTTTATGGGGCGGGCAATTATCCTCCCCGTCTCCCCCTCGGAGAAGTACCGGAGAGATATGACCTGAAGCTTCGCCACAATGTCCTCCCTGATCCTCGCCACCGAGTTCTCCCCGAGCACCCTCATCTGCCAGGTCTGGACGTACAGCGCGACGTAGTTGGCGGCGGTGATCGCGAGGAAGACGGGCACCCACCAGACGAAGCCACCCATGTCCCTCGGGGTGATGATGTTGTCGATGACGAGCTTGCCCATGTAGGGCACGAGGACGGTCGTTATCGAGTTGACGATGAGGGCGATGGCGGCGTAGATGAAGTTCTTCTTGTAGGCGACGGCGTACCTGAGGAGCCTCCGTATTAGCTCCCGGTCCGTGTAGGTTCTCTTCTTCTGCGCCTCTCCGAGGGTGGAGAAGACTCCGTAGCCTCCGGCGCCTCCACCTCCGCCTCCCCCGCCGCCGCCTCCGCCCCCACCGGGTGCGCTTATCGCCATCTAGGCCACCCCACCACCGAGTATCTCCTCGGCGGACTTATCCAGGAACTGGGTCTCGTAGACGCGACGGTATATGCCGTTCTCCGCCATGAGCTCGGCGTGCCTCCCGAACTCGGCGACCCGCCCCTTCTCGAGGACGAGTATCTTGTCCGCGTTCTTGATGGTGGAGAGGCGCTGCGCGATGATGAATGTGGTCCTGCCCCTCATCGCCTCCTCGAGCGCCTGCTGTATCTCCTGCTCCGTCTTCGCGTCGACGAAGCTGAGGGAGTCGTCGAGGATGAGTATCTTCGGGTTCGTGAGGATGGCCCTCGCGATGGTTATCCTCTGCTTCTGCCCCCCCGAGAGGGTGACGCCCCGCTCCCCGACGTAGCTGTTGTACTTATCGGGGAGTGATTCGATGAAGTCGTGTATACGCGCCAGCTTCGCGGCGTTGACGATCTCCTCATCCGATGCTTCGGGCTTACCGAAGGAAATGTTGCTCTTTAGGGTGCCCGAGAAGAGGAAGACGTCCTGCAGGACTATGCCCACCTGCCGCTGCAGGGAGTCGATCTTGTAGTCCCTGATGTCTACGCCGTCGATCTTTATGCTCCCCTCGTGTGGGTCGTAGAACCGGGGTATGAGGTAGATGAGCGACGTCTTCCCCGAGCCGGTCGCGCCCAGTATGGCGATCTTCTCCCCCGCCTCGGCCCTGAAGCTGATGTCGGAGAGTATGTCTATCTCCTTAGAGTAGCCGAAGCTGACGCCTCGGAACTCGACCTCCCCCCTCTGTATCTGGAGGCCCTTGGCATCAGGGGCTTCTTTGACGTCGACCGGGGTGTCCCTTATCTCGTTTATGCGCTCGAGGCTCGCGGAGGAGTTGATCCAGGCGCCGACGATGTTTGCGAGCTGGTTGAGCTGCGGGACGATCCTCTGCATGTATGTCGCGAAGAGGAGCAGGTTACCCACTATTAGGATGGGGTTTGGCCCGAGGAGTAGGCTCGTCCCGTATATGTAGACGAACGCCATCCCTATCTGCAGCACGGTCTGGGGCGAAGGGACGTAGAGCGCCTGTATCTTGCCCGCGGAGATGGCGGTGGCGACGTACCTCGACTCAACCTCCTCGAAGCCGTCCTTCATGCCGTCCTCCATCTCGAAGATGCGCACATTCTTCATGCCGATGATGTTCTGCTGGACGTATGCGCCGAGTTTGCCGAGTATGAGCATCATCTTCCGGAAGAGGGGGCGCACCTGCGTGAACTGCCTGATCTGCAGGTAAGCGACAAGGGGCATAGGCGCGAACGTGATCAGAGTCAGCATCGGGTTGATCGGGTACATGATCCACAAGCAGGCGACGACCACGAAGAGCGAGTCGAAGATGTGCATCAGCCAGTTCGCGGAGAAGTTATTCACCGCCTGGAGATCCATCGTCGCCCTGGAGATGAGGTCGCCGACGGAGTTTGAGTCGAAGAAGCCGAAGGACTTCTCCTCAAGGGAGCGATAATAGTCAGACCTTATGTCCCTGATCACGAGTTCGGCGACGTAGCCGTTCGCGAAGGTCTCGAAGAAGGTGAACACTCCGACGCCGAGGACGGCGAGAACGGTGCTCAACACGAGCCCGGGTAGCAGGGCGGTCTGCCCGCCTATTATCACCTTGTTGATTATCTGTGCGAGGTAGAGGGGCTCAAGGGCGAAGAGAACCGCCCTCACGGCGCTGAAGATGACGGTCAGGACGCAGAGGGGGATGTATGGCCGATGGTACCCAAGAATCATCCTCAGCTCCTTCCCTGACCCCCGTATGTCGGTGCGGGGCTTCATCGCGTCTATCCAATCTAGTACTGGTTTGGCAACACTCATTCAAACCGCCAGGGCGTTTACTTTCCACTTTGATCGTAACGCGCCTTATGAAGGTTAACTGTTCATCTCCACGGGTTCTGAAGATTAGGGGTGAAACTTGGCGTGTTTTGGGTTGACAAGTTATTAAAACAGATGCGGGCACTATTCTACGAAAGCCTATGGCTCTACCGACGAAGATTGAGATCGCTCAGAGCGCCAAGCTCAAGCCAATCACGGAGATCGCAGCGGGTCTCGGACTCAGCCCCGACGACATCGAGATGTACGGCAAGTACAAGGCGAAGATACGCCCCGAGGTCTACAAGAGGAACCTAGACAAACCCGACGGCAAACTCATCATAGTCACCGCCATCACCCCCACCAAGTTTGGGGAGGGGAAGACGACGATGAGCATCGGCCTCGCCGAGGCGCTGGGCAAGCTGGGTAAGAGGAACATAGTCGTCCTCCGCCAGCCCAGCCTCGGGCCGGTCTTCGGCGTCAAGGGCGGCGCCTGCGGGGCGGGCTACGCACAGGTCCTACCGATGGAGGACATAAACGTCCACTTCACAGGCGACCTGCACGCCGTCACCTGCGCCCACGATCTCCTCACGAGCATAATGGAGAACCACATAAACAGGGGCAACGAGCTAGGCATCAGCCTCCACGATATTATGTGGAAGCGCGTCATCGACATCGAGAGCAGGACGCTGCGCAAGATCGTCGTCGGCATCGGGGGGAAGAACAACGGCATCCCCTACGAGAGCGGCTTCGAGATCACAACCGCCTCCGAGATCGCCGCCATCCACGCCATAAGCAGCGACTTCATGGACCTCAAGAGACGCATGGCAGCGATCACCGTCGCATACGACAAGGAAGGCAAGCCAGTAACAGCGGGCCAGCTGCAGGTCGTCGGCGCCATGGCGATCCTGATGAAGGACGCGGTCAAGCCTAACCTCGTCCAGACCATCGAGGGGACACCCGCCATCATCCACGGCGGCCCATTCGCAAACATCGCACACGGCTGCCCGAGCCTCATCGCGATAAAGACGGCTCAGAAGCTCACCGACTACGTTGTGCTGGAGCCCGGCTTCGGCGCCGACCTCGGGATGGAGAAGTTCTGCAACATCGCCAGCCGCGCAGGCGGGCTCAAGCCGAGCGTCGCCGTCATCGTCGCCACCATCAAGGCGCTCAAGCGCCACGGCGGAACGAAGTACAGGGACATCGACAAGCCAAGCTCCGAGAACGTCAAGAAGGGGCTCCCCATACTCGCCAAGGAGGTCGAGAACGCCAAGAAGTTCGGCCTCCACCCAGTCGTCTGCATGAACCACTTCCTCAACGACGCACAGGAGGAGATCGACATCGTGATGAACTGGGCGAAGGAGAACGGCGTCCCCGCCGCCTTAACCGACACCGTCCTCAAGGGCGGAGCAGGAGGCATCGAACTCGCCAACCTCGTCCTCAAGGAGCTGGAGAAGCCAAACAACTTCCACTACCTCTACCCACTGGAGATGCCGGTGGAGGAGAAGATCAGGACCATCGCCAAGGAGATCTACGGGGTAGCCGATATCCGCCTCACCGACGACGCCAGGAAGGCGCTGAAGCAGATAGAGAAGCTCGGCTTCGACAAGCTCCCCATCTGCATGGCGAAGACGCCTCTGAGCCTCACGGACAACGAGGATCTACAGGGGTTGCCCCCGGCTGGCTACATCCTGCCCATCGTCAACCTCAAGCCCAGCACGGGCGTAGGCTTCATAGTCGCCTACTGCGGCGACATAAGCACGATGCCGGGGGAGCCGACGCACCCCGCCAGCGAGGAGATGGACATCGACGAGAACGGTATAATCAAGGGGCTGGCGTAGAATGACCATCATCCTCGATGGGAAGGAGACATCGGCGAAGATCGTTGAGGAGGTCAGGGCCGAGGTCGACAAGCTCAAGGCTAGGGGCGTAAACCCGACTCTCGCCCTGATACTTGTCGGCGCCGACCCCGGTTCGATGCGCTACGTAAACCTCAAGGTCAAGCGCGCCGAGGAGGTCGGCATCGCGGCACAGTTGCACCACCTTGAAACCGCAACCACCGAGCAGGTGGTATTGCTTATCAAGAGGCTCAACGCCGACCCCAAGGTCCACGGAGTCATGGTCCAGCTGCCCGCCCCCAAGGATGTAAACGAGGGCGAGATAGTCGAGGCCATAGCCCCCGAGAAGGACGTCGACGGCCTCAGCCCGGTGACATTCGGGAAGATCGTCCTCGGTGAGAAGTCGTTCCTCCCAGCCGGCGTCGAGGCAATCATGGAGCTGCTAAAACGCTACAACGTCGACCCCGAAGGAAAGCACTGGGTCGTTGCCGGCCTCACGAGCTGGCTCGGCAAGCCCATGGCAGCCCTGCTCCTCAATAAGAAGGTCGAGGTCACTGCATTCGCCGCGGGGGACGCACGGCTGCCCGAGCTTGTGAAGCAGGCGGACGTCCTCTGCATCGAGGTCCACAAGAAGGGCATCGTAACAGCCGAGATGGTGAAGAAAGGCGTCGTCGTCATCGACAACGGCAACAGCTACGAGGGGAAGAAGGTCTTCGGAGACGTCGACTACGAGGGCGTCAGCCCGCTCGCCTCCGCAATCACCCCAGTCCCCGGTGGAGTCGGCCCGATGCTCATCACGATGTTGCTACGAAACACTGTGAAAGCAGCATCGACATAGTTGGTTCAACAAGGTTTCATAGACGACTTCTTCCAATTTTATTACTCTACTTAGCCTTAATCAAGAAGGGGAATTAGATGGAGCGCCTTTCCGTCGGAATGTATTTTGAATTTCTTCGACGATAGAGTCACTCTGATCTCCTTAGGAATGGTAATCCTCCCGGTCGAATCCATAGAGATTACTTTAGTAATCAATTCAGGAGCATGCGGATAATTGTCAATGATAAACTAACTAGGACCAGTTTTCTCACTTTTACAGGACAGACCCTAGTTTCGCCATCAAGGATTTTAAAGAGGAACGTCACCCCCATGATACAAGGTGTAGCCCTTTGGCCAAGTTCGATTCACGCAACGCCCGACGCATGATGCAGCGCATGGGCATGCAGATGCAGGAGTACGGAGGCGTCACCCGGGTCATCCTACAGAGTCCCGGGAAGGAGATCGTCATAGACCAACCTACGGTGACAAGCATCAACGTCCAGGGGCAGAAGATATACCAGATAACGGGTGGCAAGGTGACGGAGAGGGCGCCGCAGGCCGCCGTCGCCGCACAGGGCGCGTTAGTCGCTGAGAAGCCGCAGGTGCAGGTCCCAGAGGAGGACGTCCTCCTCGTCGCCCAGCAGGCCAAGGTGTCGATGGAGAAGGCGCGTGAGACCCTCGCCAAGTGCGACGGGGACCTCGCAAGGGCCATCCTGATGCTCCAGAACTAGTTAGAGGTTTTACAGTGGCACTCCGGGTAAGGCAGCAGCGCGGCGTCGTCGTCGAGTACAAGGGCTCGGGGGTCATCTTGGACCCCACGGGCAACGGGCACGGCTACCCGGTCTTCGTCAGCCACGCACACTCAGACCACGCGGCCGCCTTCAAGTACCCCGAGAGGCCCAAGTACGCCACCGAGGAGACCTACCAGCTACTCAACTGCCTCGGCTGGAAGCACCTCGACAACTGTCAGAGGATCAAGCTGGGGGACAAGATCAAGGTCGACGACATCGAGGTCCACGTCCACAACGCGGGGCACGTCCTCGGCAGCGTCCAGTTCGAGGTCAACACCCCCGAGGGCACGGTCCTCTACACGGGGGACATCGGCCTCGAGGAGTCTTACACGATGCACGCCGCCGAGCCCCGTGAGTGCGACATACTCGTAATAGAGACCACCTTCGGCGCACCCATGTTCAGCTTCCCGAAGCGCCGCGACGTGGCCCTCGACATAGTCCGCTGGGCCACCATGGAGGCGATTCCCGCGGGGCGGATACCCACCTTCAAGACGGACTCCATCGGGAACGCCCAGGAGGTCATACGCATCTTCAACAGCCTGACGAAGCTCCCCGTGGTGACGGCGAAGAGCGCGACGAAGGTGAGTGACGTCTACAAGGACTTCGGGCACAACTTGGAGTATTATGATTACAAGTCGCCGGAGGGGGAGGAGCTGCTCGCGGGGGGGAAGTGCGCCGTCATCTCTCCCAAGGGCTCGAAGCTGCCATACGATAACCTCGACTCTGCCCTCGCCTCGGGGTGGGCCGTCCTATTCGGGGGCAGGCAGCGCGCCTTCGCCCTTAGCGACCACGCCGACTTCAAGGGCCTCCTCGGCTTCATCAGAAGATGCAGGCCGAAGAGGGTGCTCACATTCCACGGCGGCACGATGACGAAGGACTTCCCCGAGTACGTGACCAAGAAGCTGGGCATCGACACTCGCCCACTCTCCGCGAAGGAGGAGACGCTGAACGGCACAATCCAGCGCGGTGAGACTCGAATAAAGGCGTCCACGAACCAGCTCCTCCGAACCATCAGGATACCCGGCTTCGAGTACGGCACACCGTGGCTGGAGAGGGAGATGGCGAAGCAGGGCTACAGCAGCGCCGAGACGGAGGAGACGATAGACTTCCTCGTCACAAGGGGCATCCTAGTGAAGTCTGAGAATGGGGTGAAGATGAGCTGAGCCCACGCCGCTCGTAGCCGGATGATGATGCGCCTTGTTGGACTGGGCATTGCTCTCTATCCCGACTCTCCTGATCTTCCTGGCCGCCGCGCTGTATTTTTCTCGGAAGAGGGAAGAGAAGCAACCGACGGGAAAGGGCAGGAGAAGGTCTCGACGGGCGGAGAGGCGAGCGCGTGCCAAGAAGCTGACATTCTTGACGCTGCGTGGTGTCGCCGTGAGGAGCAGGGCCGAGAAGACGATCGCGGACTACTTCACGGAAAATGGCATCGTCTACGAGTACGAGCCGGTGTTGATGGGCGGGGCCAACCACGAGAGGGTGATGTGCCCGGACTTCTACCTGCCGGAATGCGACGTGTACGTGGAGTACTGGGGGATGGTGGGCCACCCGGACGAGTCGAAGAGGGGCGAGTACGTCGAGAAGATGCGGTGGAAGATGGCGCAGTATAGGGAGATGAACCTCAGAGTCATCTCGATCGAGCACGCCGATCTGCGTAACTTTGGGGACGTGTTCCGCGGCAAGTTTGAGGAAGCGACAGGAAACAAGTTCCCTGGGTAGCCGCGTCTACATCTTGACTATCTGGGCGTGTGGTACGTCGCCGAAGTAGATGACTGCCTTCTGGTGGACGAGTCTCTTCTCTACGGCGGCTTCCACGATGCGCTTGCCGACGAGGTTGCAGATGGTTGCTCGGCGCATCGCCGCGACGGCCTCCTCAACGCTGCCGGGGACGCCCTTGTAGAACTCCTCACTCACCGTGAACGGCACCCTGCCACCAAGGATGGTCTGGCCCAGAAGCTCGGCGTCGCAGACGGCGACGAGGGTGTCCCTCCCGTGCCTGCTTGTCCGGAGGTAGACCTCACTCATGCGGCTCAACTCGTGCCGATGCTGCTGCGTGCGCCGCAGGCCTCGCATTGGAGGAACCAGAGGCGCTTCTCTTTAACGAGCTGGGTGTCTGGGCGGCCGCAGACGGGGCAGACGACGTACTTCTTCGCGTACGTGTCGATGAGTCCGCGTATGGACTCGGCGTTGTGCTTGCCCTGGAAGAGGGCGCGGTTACCGTCGAAGTTCGCCAGCGTCGCCATCTCGCCCGTGAGGAACTTTAGCAGGTGGTCGGGCTCGCGGCGGAGCTGCTCGGCGATCTCGCGGAAGTTGATTATGACTGTCTTCCTGCCCTGTAGGGCGATGTTTGCCCGAGGGACGGCGAACCTGTCAACGAAATTCGTCTGCTCGGGTAGATCCTTGTATGCCCGCTCGAGCATCGCCTTGTAGTCTTTCTCCAAACCTGCTCACATCCTCATCGGCGCACCGGGTTATATTCCCTTGGGCGCGTTCAAGAAGGAGGTGCACCGGGTCTTAAAAGGGTTCCCGGGGCTATGGGCGGCGGAATGCGCCGAAGTAGACGGCGGCTATTCCCCCGAATGCGAGGATGAGGCCGCCGAAGAGGAGGCCCCAGCCGACCCAGCTCAGCACGGTGACGCGTGCGCCCACCTGAGCGTCGACATTCACTGCCTGCGAGCCATCAGCATTCATGATCACGACCCAGTACTCTCCGGTTGTCGGCGTCCAGGTAACGGTCTGGGTCCCTGTTCCTGAGGCTTGGGCGACCCAGAAGACCTGTGCGGTGGGCGCCGAGGAGGGCGCACCGCCGGGGATGGTCTGGTATATGGGGGCACCGCTACCCATCATGCCGTTCGGCACCCACTCATAGGAGATCAACTTGTCGACGTTGACGTTGTTTAGGTAGCCCTGCGCGTACTGCTGCGTGGCTATCCCGACGAAGACGGGCTTGCCGTTGTTCGACGTGGCGGAGATCTTGACGGATACGATGTCCCGGCTCGACGGGTTCATCATCCAGCTACCCCCCATGTTTACGTCGACGCCGCTCTGCACGATGGCGTAGCTGGCGACGTTGAGATGGGCCGGCCCCGTCATCATGTAGCCGCCCTGATCCGTGATGGCGGTCTGCGTCCAGAGTATCGCGCCGCCGCCCATCAACAGGCCGAAGGCGACGAGTAGCATCAATCCCCCGAATATGACCGCGAATACCCGCCCTACGTGCCAGCCCGTATCCCTCCGGTACACGACACCCGCCGCGTGGACGGGAGTCCCACACTTCGGGCAGAAAACGGCGTCCTCGGACAGTTCAGCGCCACACTTCGAACAGAAAGGCATCCTTTACACACCAGCGAAGAGGAGGATCGAAAACCCGCCCTTAAAGGGTTCGATAGTCGGACCCTAACCGTTTTATCCCCTGATGCCCAATTCACATAAACGTGCCCGTCGAAAAAGTGTTCTGCGAGTACCTGAGCTGGGACAGGTTCCTCGTGATATCTGAGAAGACCGCCGAAAAGATGAATTTGGCGAAGTACCGCCCCGACTTCATAGTCAGCCTCGCCCGCGGGGGCTGGGTCTTCGGCCGCGTCCTATGCGACTACCTGAACGTCTCCGACCTTGTGAGCCTGAAGGTCGAGCACTGGGGTATGACGGCTACCCCGGATGGTGAGGCGAAGATAAAGTACCCCATCGACATCGACCTCACGGGCAGGAAGGTGCTCATAGTCGACGATATATCGGACACGGGGAAGAGCCTCAAGGTCGCCACCGAGTACATCAGGAAGATGAACCCCGCCGACATCAAGACGACGACGCTCTTCTACCTGACGGGCAGCAGCTTCATGCCGGATTTCTACGGCTTGGAGATGAAGTGGAGGTGGGTCGTCTTCCCGTGGAACTGGGTCGAGGACATGTGCAACCTAGTCGCCAAGGTCTCGGATGACGACCCCGCCCCCGTGACGATTCAGACGAGAATGAAGGACACGTTCTCCATCAACATTTCGAGAACGCAAATCGACAAGACTCTGAAGGAGATTAAGCGGAGGAAGAAGTAGTCTATTCGTCCTCTTCGTCTTCCTCGTCGACGTCGACCTCTTCGCCCTCATCCGCCGTCTTAGCGGCTTTCTTCGCCTCATTGGCCTTCTTCGCGGCCTTCTCCTCATCGGTTGTTACTCGGTACTTCCTGATGCCGTCGGGGCCGCGAAGGGAGACTATCTCCCCTCCCTCGAACAGGCTGCGCAGGAGGCGGAAGACCCGCTTCTCCTTTAGCTCCATCGCCGCCGCTATCTCGGCGAGGCTTAGGGGCTTCAACTGCAGGTGCTTGACGGCTTCCTTCTTGAGTTTGGCTGTCGACATCGGACTCTGCACCCTATATGGGGGATTAGACTAAAGAATCTGACGCCGGTGGGACATGGGTTAAATATGGACTCGATTTCTGGATAAGGTATCATCGGTGGTCAAGTGTTGAAGCGAAGTGACATAAGCACGGTCGCCGTCACGGCGAGTCACGGCGTAATGCATGCATACCTGGTTGTCCTCCCTGCGTTGATGCCCCTCATGGCGGGTGAGCTCGGAAACCTCGCCTTCCTCGGGTACCTCGCGTCCCTCGTCACGCTCTTCTACGGCTGGGGCTCCTTCCCCGTCGGCTTCCTAGCCGACGTCATCTCGAGGAAGAAGCTCATAATGCTCTCGATGATCATCTGCGGCATCGCGACGGCGATCGTGGGTCTCTCGGGTAACATCTGGCTTACCGCCGCGGGGATGATACTCGTGGGGCTAGGCGCTAGCCTCTACCACCCGCCGGGCTACGCCCACATGGCGCTTCTTAGCAGCGAGATGAGGGGGCGCTTCATGGGCATCCAGGGTATCGGAGGAGACATGGGCATGGCGATCGCCTACATCACCTCGGCGGCCCTCGGCGTCACCCTGGGGTGGAGGAACACCTTCATCCTCTGGGGCGGCGTCGGCTTACTGATGGCGGTCGCGGACCTCCTAGTCGTCGAGGATGTACCAGCCGACCCCGCCGACAAGTCCGTGCCGAGAGGCGGCTACCTCAGCACGGTCAAGCAGATGTTCACAACCGACCAGCGCACGAACATCATACTCGTGCTCGCCGTCGTGATGCTTAGCGGCGGCCTGTGGAGCGGTGTGAGCCAGTGGATACTCACGTACATAAACAAGACCAAGGGGGTCAGCCTCCTCATAGCCGGCGGCCTGAGCACGATCCAGTACACCGTGGGCGCCTTCGCCCAGATAACCGGTGGTGAACTCAGCGACAGGATCGGCAGGAAGGGGATACTCGTGGCCGGCTTCGCCGCCTTCGCGGTCTCCCTCGTGGCCATGGTGCTCGCCCCGGGCAACATCATAGTCCTGCTCGTCCTCGTGGGCGCCCTCGGCTTCACATTCTACGTCACGCAGGCGCCGATATCCGCCCTGCTCGCGGACATCACCCCGAAGAACACCGTCGGGGTCACGTACGGCATCAACTTCACTGTGAAGTACGGGATAGGCGTGGTCCTCCCCATAGTTGCGGCGTGGCTCTCGAGCAACTACGGCCTCGACTCCGTCTTCTACTTCTTTGCAGCGTGCAGCGCGGCTGCGGTGCTGATACTCCTGCCCGTGAAGGAGAGGAAGAAGCAGAAGAAGTAACTAGAGCTTCTTCCCCAGTTTGGTTACCTGTCCGTAGAATCTCGTATTTTTCAGGGCCTCGGGGTCGCCTATGGCGGCCTCGACGGAGGCATCGTAGTCTACGACGCCCAGGTATCGGGAGCCTACCTTCTTCGTCTCCGCCTCGATGTAGCCGGTGTGCTCCATCGCCATGTTCTCGACGACGCCGATCGTCGGGATATTCTGATCGTTTAGGAGGACTAGGAGCTTCCGCACGGACTCGTAGGCGAGGCGGCTGGGGGTTGTCACGACTAGGAACTCGATGCGTGGGATGAGGCGTATCATGTCGAGGGTGGCGTCCCCTATGCCGGGGGGCATGTCTATGATGAGGTAGTCGAGTTCCCCCCATCGGGTTATGGCGAGAAGCTCGATGATGGCGTTGCTCGCGTCAGCGCCGCGGAGCGGGACGGGTTCGTCAGTGCTGTAGTGGACGATGCTCATGTAGGAGAGGCCGTGGGTGACGGGGGGCGTGATGCCCTTCTCCTCCTCGGGGTAGAGGCCCTCGACGCCGAGGATGACGTGTGTGCTGGGGCTGGTGAAGTCGAGGTCGAGGAGGCCGACCCTGTGGCTGGCGTCGCTGAGTCCGAGGGCGAGGGCGACTGCCAGCATGCTCTTGCCGACGCCCCCCTTGCCGCTGCTGACGGCGATTATTCGCTTTACGTCGTCGAATCTGCCGGGGATTATGGCTAGGCGGGGGTCGCTCACTCCTTCTTCCTCCCCTTTATGCTTGCGAGCCAGACGCCGCGCCCCTCCGTGACCTCGAAGTCTGGGCTGCCGCAGCCCGGGCACTTTAGGTAGACGTGCGCCATCTCGGGGACGAAGTGGATGGCCTCCCCCGTCTCCTTGTCCATGTTCTTCGTGTTCAGCAGCCACTCGTGCTGGCACTTGCGGCACTTTAATCGCGCGGGCACAGCCTCGATGACGAATTTGGCGCCCTTCATGCGGTGGGTCCTGAGCTGTTCGAGGGCGAACTCGATTATGTCGTGCTCCACTTGTTGGAGTTCGCCGATCATTATCTTTACCTCGGTTATCTCGTCTATTCCCTGGTCCTCGGCAAATTTGTCGGCGGTCTTGACGATCCCTTCCGCTAGGGCCCACTCGTGCATGGCTCATGGGGAAGCCGGGGGATTTATGAATATTACCCCCACCCGGAAGCGTATTACCGGCTTTGGGAATAATATTAATCGAATGGCGCTTCACGGGGGAAAACTGAGCCTGAACCAAGTAAGTATTACATTTACACATATTCGTAATATTTAAATCACCGGTGTTACGGCGGTAGATGAACGCAGTAAGGTGAAAACGCTTGGAGAGACTCACTACACGTGATCTGGCATTCGTCTCGATGGCGGCGGCACTCTGGGCCGTGCTCAACGTGACGATAGTACCGGTCTTCTGGCAGGCGACGAAGCTGCCAATACTCTGCGACCTAATCGGGGTCTCGCTCTTCGCAGTCACGGCGTGGTGGACGAGGAGACCCGGCGCGGTCGCCTTGATGGGCGGGGTGGCGACGCTCCTCAACTTCCTGATGATGCCCGGCGCCACACAGTTTCTTGGATTCACCGCCGCCGCCATTGCCTTCGACGCTGCGGCCACGGTGATCGGCTACGATAGATGCTGCGCCAAGGGCAAGATGGGCGTCGTCTGGATCATGAGCCTAAGCCTGGCCTCCGCCTTCGTCGCCGGGCTCATTATAGGGAGCCTCTTCATGGTGTCCGCCACCTTGGCCGGATACGGCGGGGTGATCATGTTTGCGTTGCTCCACGCCGCCGGCGGAGGCATCGGTGGAGCCATCGGCATCGCGTTGATCCATGGTCTGAGAAGCAGGGGCATGGAGACGGGCAAGAATTGAAGGCCGTCTCGACGCCCAAGGATAGGACTTGGAGCGATGGGCTCTACCAGCGCGCCGAGGAGTTCCACGGCCACGGCGGCCCCTTCATGGTCATCGGCCTCAGGATGGGGATGGCGGCCCTCGACCTGCTCGACGCGAAGGGCTGGTTCGGCATAAGATGCAGTGCCATGCTCCGCTGGCGACCCCCACACTCGTGCGTATTGGATGGCATCCAGATCTCAACGGGGTGCACCACGGGCAAACACAACCTCGAAGTCGTGGAGCGCGAAGGCGTCGCCGCCGAGTTCAAGGCCGGCGAGAAGGCGCTCCTGATCAGGGTCAAAGAACACGTCCTCGCCAAGATAGGACACGAACTAGAAGGGGAAGACCACGGGGAGGAGTCCACTGAACTCATCGACTGGCTCAAGGAGATGCCCCGGGAAGCCCTCTTCGAGACTTCGATGCAGTAGACCCGCCAGTGGATAGATTTAAGAACGGTTCGTGTCCAATCTTTAGGATTCACCGCTGGTTCTGGCTATGATTGATGAGGTCGAGAGGCTCGCGGCAGAGATCAAGGACAGCTCGCTCAGGGAGAAGGTAATCGACCTGCTCAGGAATCCCTCACTCGACCTAGACTCGCCGCGCCTCCCCGTCGAGGAGTGCCCCGCGGGGTCCTATCAGCACCACAGCTACAGCGGCGGCCTACTCCAGCACACGATTGGGGTGACGAAGCTTAGCTTGACGCTCTGCGACCTCGTCGAGGGCGTCTACGGGGGGAAGGTGGAGAGGGACACGGTCCTCGCCGGCGCCCTCATACACGACATCATGAAGTGTTACACGTACTCGCCCCGGGGCGACGGCAGCTACATGAGCTCAGCCCTCGGGGAGAAGATAGACCACCTCACCCTGCTCGTCGCGGAGCTGTACAAGCGCGGGTTCCCCGTCGACGTGATACACGTCGCGGCCTCCCACCACGGGGACGTGAGCCCCGTCAAGCCCAAGACGATGGAGGCGCTCATAGTCAGCATAGCGGACCTCGCCGACTCGGAGCTCAGCAGGAAGACGCTGCGCGCCGCCGAGTACCTGCTCAGGCAGATGGGGGAGAGCCAGCCAAAGCTCGGCTCGAGCCGTGAGGCGCTAAACCTCGTTCAGGCGAAGAGCAGGGAGGGCTGGGACGGCGTCAGGAAGCTAAGCAACGGCAAGAGCTAACCCATTTTCGGGTATGGAATATACCGGTGCGCCTCCCCCTGCCAACGCTAAAATATGGATAGATGTTAGAGACCACACAGAGTGTTACTACCCATGATCAAGGTCGCCATGATCGGCTTCGGGACCGTCGGCAGCAATTTCGCCAAGGTCCTCAACGATAAGAGGAGGATGCTCAAGGACCGCTACGGCCTCGAGTGCGAGATAGTGGCGGTGAGCGACATAAACAGGGGCTCCGTCTACGACCCTGAGGGGCTCGACATCGTCGAGCTGCTCCGCCTCGTCAAGGAGACTAACAAGATCGACGGCTACAAGGGCGGCAGGAAGGGGAGGGACAGCCTCCAGACGATCAGGGAGACGAACGCGGACGTGGTCGTCGAGGTGGCTTGGACGAATCTTGAGACGGGGGAGCCGGGGCTGACCCACATCAGGGAGGCGCTCAGTGCGAAGAAGCACGTCATCACGAGTAACAAGGGGCCCATCGCGCTCGCGTACCCGGAGCTGAAGAGGCTGGCGGATGAGAACGGGGTCCAGATACGCTTCGAGTGTACGGTGATGAGTGGGACGCCGACGATCATGCTTGGGATGGATGGCCTCGCGGGGCACGTCGTCAACGGCTTCCGCGGCATCCTCAACGGGACGACGAACTACATACTCACGAACATGGAGAAGGGCGGAGCCTACGCGGACATCCTCAAGGAGGCTCAGAAGCTGGGCTACGCGGAGGTCGAGCCCTCGGGGGACGTGGAGGGCTGGGACGCCGTGGGCAATACTGTGATACTCGCCAACAGCGTCATGGGGGCGAAGCTGAAGGTGGCCGACGTGGAGAGGGAGGGCATAACGAAGATAGGGGAGTAGGTCATCGAGGCGGCGAAGAGGCAGAGGAAGAGGATCAAGCTCATCGCCCACGCATGGAGGGAGGGCGCCAAGGTGAAGGCGAAGGTCTCACCCGAGCTAGTAGACCTCACAGACCCCCTCGCCAGCGTCAGCGGCACAACCAACGCCCTGACATTCGAGACGGACGGCCTCGGCCCCGTAACCATAATCGGCAAGGGCGCGGGTGGCATCGAGACCGGCCACGGAATACTATCCGACCTGCTCGCCATACACAGGTCGATGTAGGGGGCTGAGGGTTGGGCGCCGAGCAGAGGATACTCTTCGACTCCTCGGGGCTCGACGCCACCATCGACTACCTGAAGAACAGGACAACAGACAATTTTCGCGCCCTCGTCGCCAGCAGGGGCAACGACTTCGCCTTCAGGCACTACCAGTGGTCGAACATGGACACCCGGACCACGCCGGAGGAGTTCTGGGCGGGTGTGCTCGCGAGGATACCCGATGGTGGGGCGGCGATAAGCAGCGCCTTCGCCGTGAGGGACCACATACTCTCGCAGAGCCAGTCGCGGTGGCTCCCCGGCGTCCTCGAATACCTCCCGCGGGGGCACACGTTCGACGCGACGGTCTATCTGAACCTCGGCTACGATAACGTCGCCTACGGCGGGGACGTGGCGCTCAACCTCAACCACGCGCCGTTCCACATCGACCACAGGGAGGCCGTCTACTACTTGATGCACGAGTTGGCACACGCGGGGTACCTCGGGTACAACGGGACACCGGACCTTACAGCGCCACGGACTTGGGGGGAGCTCGCGGGCAACGTCATGTTCCTCACTCACTTGGAGGGGATGGGTGTCTTGACGCCGTTGAAGCTTAGGATGGCTGAAGACGGGCTCGGGGACCCGGACTACGTCGCCCTCGGTGACCCCGTGGAGAGGCGGCGGAGGGTGCGCGCCTACTTCGAGAAGCTGGCGAGTCTAGAGAAGGAGCCCGACAGAGAAGTCGAGGAGGGCGATCTCGAGGTATATGATCAGTTCAGCGGGAGGCCCCGGCGGCTCTGGTACGTCGCGGGGTGCCACATGGCTCAGGTGATCGAGGCGGAGCGGGGTGCAGAGGTTTTGCGTGAACTCGTCGGGAAGGGGAGCGGGGCGTTCTTCGAGGTCTACAGGGGAATCCGCGACCCGGTGAGGGTGTAGAGCCCCGTGCGTGGGCTGGGAAAGCTAATATTGTGCCTCCCATGGTTCATCTCTGGGCAGAGGTGCCAGAGCGGTTATTGGGCTAGTCTCGAAAACTAGTGGCCTTGAGCCTCAAGGGTTCGAATCCCTTCCTCTGCGCCACAATCCCTTTGGGTATGATGAGTTTATCGAATATCTAAGGCAAGAAACTTTTGTGGTGTAATCTTCGCAAGGCATTAAATCCACCGATTAACCACTCGAACACATGAAGAAGACAGACCAGCCCAAGGGCGAGTCCCCGTCCCAGCTGATTGACGCGAAGATCAAGGAGCTTGGCGACTGGCGGGGCGAGACGCTGTCCCGGATCAGGGCACTGATCAAGGAGGCCGACCCGGAGGTCGTGGAGGAGTGGAAGTGGAGGGGCGTCCCGATGTGGTCCCACGGCGGGATGATCTGCACCGGCGAGACGTACAAGAACGCCGTGAAGATGACCTTCTCCAAGGGCGCCAAGCTGAAGGACCCCTCGGGCCTCTTCAACGCCAGCCTCGAAGGCAACGCGTGGCGCGCCATCGACATCCACGAGGGCGACAAGATCGACGGGGAGGCATTGAAGGCGCTCATCCGCGAAGCGGTGGCGCTCAACCTCTCCTCCTAACGAGCCTGATCGACGGCGACGCTGGGAGGCATACATCTCATAGCTGTCAAAGATAGTTTACGACATTTAGAACAGTATCGGGCTTGTTAGCACTGTTTTGTGGGGAAACTATTTTTAGTAGACTCGCTGAGTTGGACGACGACACAACATGGCTGGGAAAAAGGTTGGCAAAGACTCCGGGTACATCTTCGCGAATCCCATGGTAGAGCGGAAGAGGAAGACAGTGAAGCCGGGTCAGACACTCATCGACAACCACAAGTCGGGGGTCATCGTCGCCGACAACAAGGAGAGCCCCTGGTACAAGGCGACGTACTACGCGCACGGAAGCATCCTGCAAGATGAACAGGGCAAGCTCATCCGGCAGGCGGCGTTCGTCGAGACGATAGACGCCGACGGCGACGTGACCTGGAGCATCCTCTGGGAGCCAAGCAATGGGAAGGCGGTCTACCACTTCGTAGTCGGCACGGGGAAGTGGAAAGGTATCGCGGGCGAGGCGACCATCACGGGCACGCAGAGCCGCGCCGACGAAGGCATGATGCCGAACTACAAGATGAGCTGGGAGATAGACGAGAAGAACGACCTGACCATACCGGCGTTCGACCCCAAGGGCCCATACACAAACAAGGCGTCGAGCCTGAGCTTCCACGGGCCCCACGTCACCGAGTCGATAAGGGAACTATCCAACGGGTTGAAGCTCATCGTCAACACGCAGATAGGGGTTCTAATGCCGGAGGATCCAGCGGTCCCGAGTCCACGCGGCTACGCAGCCAGCTACGACAAGGGGGTGACCGTGTGGAGCCATGGAGAGAGGCTCGCCGATGTGATGCTGCTCGAAGACACGGACGCGGAGGGCGACATGTCGTGGCTCTGCCACGTCTGGTGGTACGCGAGGGGCCGCGGATTATACAAGTTCGTCGGAGGCACAGGGAAGTGGGAGGGCATCAGAGGTGAAGGAACCACGCTCCCCGCGATTCTTAAGCCTCGAACCGACGACTATCATTTCCTCAGGTCGGGGATACAGTGGAGGATAGACGGCCCCAGCTGATCGGTTCCCGCCTTTGAATAATAATCTAATAAATCGTTACTTCTCCCGTGGTGCCGTTTACCTCGACTATATCTCCGGTCTTTATCGCCTTGATCGGGTCTTCAGACAGACGGTCGACCATGGGCATGTCCTTGTTGTAGAATTTCTTCGCCATCAGGCCCCCGGCCGCAGTTATCGTCTCTATCTTCGCGTTTATGATTGCCGCCGGGGCGCAGCCGGTGCGCACAAGCTCGAGGACCACCGCCGCGCCAACGGTGGAGCCTCGCCCCTCGGGGTAGACCAGCACCTTCCCCTTGATGTTCTGCCCGTAGAGCTCGTGCCACTTATCGATCACAAGACCGGTGGACGGGTCCACGCCCCCGAAGAAGCCGAAGGGTTGAGTCGACACGAGGGCTTCCCCCTTCGCGGTGCCTTCGATCACGCCTCTCCCCATAATTTTTCTCATTACACCCATCCCCCTATTTCGATAGCCTGCCGGAAACGGCGGCCTCCACACACTCATCCACGCCCGCAAAGATGATCTCGGTGCGGCACTCAGCCGGGCCATAGTATGAGCATTTTCCCGAGTCCGTCATCATCGTCTTGAAGTTCCAGTTTGCTATCGGCGAGATGACCATGCATGTCTCCGCGCGGATCACGACGCCGGCCTCCTCCAGCGACCTGCGCAGACCCATCTTCTCCGCCAGGTCGATTGCGTAGCTGTTGGCGTAGATCCAGAAGTTGGTGCCCGGATTCACCCTGCGCCCGTTGAGTAGCTTGTGGACGTTGACGATCTCGTTTATCGTATACTGAGGACACCCCAGGGCGACGAAATCGATCTCGTCCCCCTTATACGTGCACATGGCGTTGCGCGTCTTCAACAGGTCTTCGGCCGTGACGACGAATTCGTCGACTGGCTTCTTGGGCCCGAAGGCCTCCTCCAGGGTCCTTGCTTCGGGCGTCACCCCGACGATGTGGAGCAGGGTCACGGAGCCCGAGGCTGCCGCCGCCGCGCAGAGGGACTTTAGGCTCTCATGCCTCGGGGCGCCCCTCATCCCGTCGACGACGCCGATGTGGCTGCCGAGCTTCTTGCCGAGGAGATAGCCGAGAGCCGGATACTCCCACGACTTCAGTTCCCTATCTACATTGAGGTGTACGAGGACCTCGCCGTACCTGTTTTCCTGGAGATGAAGGCCCGTCTCGGGCACTTTTCCCAGGATGCCGCAGCAAATATCGACGATCGCCGTCTGCCTGTTTGTCCTTGCGCCTATTACGGTGTTTGCGTACGCGACTGCGGATGACTCCGACCATGCAAGATGGTCTCCGAACCGGGGCGCATTGAATCCATAGTAGGGGGTGCACGTCCAGACGGGTATCACCCCCATCTTCATCACGGCTTCATCCAGCCTTATCTGCTGTTTCGCATAACTCTCAGGGGTTCTCGCCCCCCTCCAGTCCTCTGCATCCATCCCATAGGGGTCAATGGTCGTGGGTACGACGAACTTTCCACCCATTTCAGCTATTTTTACGGCTGCATCCACCCCCGCGTCAAATGCGCTCTTATACGCATGCAGGACGAGGTGGACACTCTGAACGGGGATCAGTCTTTCGGCTTCGTTGATTTCGCCGACTTTTTTCATAATCTCCATAGCCAGCTTCGGCGCCTCGCCTTCAGCGCCCTCTAAAATCTCCTTTTCCTGATCGGTTAAACGCATTTAAACGCCCCTTTCTACATATCCCCGGAATATTCTTTTAAAAGCTCCTGAGCATATTCCGATCTGACATCCCTTTCTTTATTCCTCTACTTACAATTGTTTTAAGGACCAGTTTTTACCCCCGCGACAGTTGCAAGGTTTCTCGCGCTAAAACCACCGCGTTTCATAAGTCTGTTTAATACCCACCCCGAGATACTCGCATGAGGGGGGCGATTCTTGAAAAAATACAGTAGGGAGGATCAGAGGGTGCTCGCGGCTTGGGCGGTTGACTGCGCCAAGAGGGTGCTCCCGTTCTTCGAGAGGGCGTTCCCCGACGATGATAGGCCACAGAAGGCCATAGAGGAGTGTCTGGCGTGGTCGCGCACGGGTGTGTTCAAGATGGCTGTGATACGCGGGGCCTCGCTCGCCGCCCACGCCGCCGCCCGCGATGCGAAAGATAACGACGCGGCCTGTTTCGCCGCGCGCGCCTCGGGCCAAGCGGCAGCGACCGCACACGTCCCCCAGCACGCGCTCGGCGCCGCCTACTACGCGCTCAAGGCCATCGCGGCGGCTGATCCCGTTAATGCCGAGGCTAATGTTGCCAAGGAACGCGACTGGCAGGCACAGCGTCTCCCAGAAAATCTAAGACAAGAAGTTATGAATAGGATAATAATTCTAAAAAATGACCACGGGATTCTTGTTAAGATACAAAAAGGCGAGGATTTCCGATAATTTTTAGATCCTCGCATAAGGAACGTCAAAATTAGCTTATTACATGGTTGCTAATTGACCTATTTTTATGAAAATGTGAAGGCCTAAAAAATAACAGATAGTAAAAATGAGCCACGAGAGTCGGCTAAATCTCTGCGCCAACAAAAACCGACCAATTAAACCATTTTTTAAAAAGATTCACGCATAAAAGAGGCTTTTCAACACAGACACAAGGATGATCACTTTTGCCAGTCACGGCCTAATCAACAGTTTAGACTACTTGTTTTTATTCAGCGTCCCCATCAATTACAGCAGAGACTGTTTGATTCATCTACAACCGAATAAGGCGAAACACTACTGGGATCTAATTCAGACAGAGCTTAAGACGGGTAATCTCGAGCTCGAAACATGGGCACTGAAGCCAACGGGCGGCCACTTCTACGCCCGT